>DASYXW010000091.1:0-57124 GCA_035934405.1 Terriglobia bacterium | reverse complement strand
TGCGCTGTCAGGTTGCTCTGTGAGCCAGAATGCGCTTGGCAAGCGACCATGCCGCCGCGCATCGAGGATCTCTGCTCGTAGTCGGTCCCGCTCCGCGATAATTTTCCCGTGGTAGTAGCAGGGCTCAATTAGTCTGCCATTCTCGCTGAACTTGCAGACGCAGAAATTCGACTTTGGCGCATCCGGAACGCAAGTCGCCGGCTCATGGCCAGCCTTAGTGAAGGCTTCGTATCGACCGCAGTAGCACCAGAGGCGTCCGGGGATTCGTGGTGTGTTAATCTGTTCCATTGTCAGCGGGTCGCTTCGCTTTGCCTGTAGGTGCGGCTGACTCTCTGCCGTATTCTTTCTCCGGAACCTTTCAAAGCAACCACAAGCTGGCCACCTTGGGCACCCGTTGATATTCCCGAGGTCACAAACCGGACCCAGGCATTGACCTTGCGTCTTGTTATCAATCACGCTGTGCGCGTCACGCGCTGAGTTTGATGTCACTTTCCACCTCATTACCCCATGCCGACCAGCCTCTACGCCGTTGTCTTGCGAAAAGCTCCAATCTCGGACCCGGAGAAATTGCTTCTATCAAAATGAATGAAGCCTCTGGCTTCTGGCTATGTCTCAAAGGATCTCCGGTAGAGATGATATTTGGGCGATACCTAGCCAAAGGGAAAACGCACTTTTTCTTGTACCCAAACAGAAGGGTCTGAGTGCGATTGATGAACCAACTTCCTTGACCGCTCGGCTTAATCCAGTGGATGGGGGATAGATATTTGAACCCCCAAGCAGCCATGATGCTAAATCCAGTCTCAAGATGCTGGTTCGTCGTCCACAGCCATAGATGCGCGGATTCTTCAGCTAGCTCACCTATCGGAAGGGACTTTATTTGTTCTATAGACATAGCTTGGTATGGTAAAGACGTGCGCAGAGGCGGTTCCCGTTTTCTCAACCTCCTGCCCCCGCTAGTCTGAGGCCAAGGAGGGTCGGCTAAAATGGTCAAGTACTTCATAGTCAACCCGTGTCTCTAAACTGTTGCCCCGATACTCGCTTCTTACGGCTCGCCTCGGGACCAGGGCTTAGCGCGGGTGTTGTAGAAGGCACTAGTGACATCCCACCACGGCTCGGCCGGTATTTAGCTAACGCCCCAGCTCGGGCGATTGTCCACGCTGCTTGCGAAGACTGGATTCCAGTTCAGCCAGATTAGCACCACACCATGGGCAGAAACGGAACGGCTCAGCATCAAACTTGAATGCGCCGCCGCTACGGATCTGTTGCAGAACAATGGGGCCGTTGATCTTCGGCAGATTCTCGACCCAAGCACGGCACACGCAGTCACTCATGCTTCACTTCCTGAGTCTCAGCGGCTCGCTTTTGGTCACGGCGTCCCGCAACGTATCCTCTTTGCCAACCGTCCATCCACTTCTGATGTGTGACTAGCCGGTTATCGCAATAGTAGGCGTGGGCTCGTTTGAATGCGTCCAGAGCCTTGTTGTAGAGGCGCGTTGCCTTCACCGACCACCGTCCTTGCCCACAGGAAGTCTCAAAGCGAGTTCGTCGAGGATGCGCTGCTCACGCGCCTCGAAGACTTTCTTGTCACCGAAGTACCAGCCACTGTCTCGGCCATTCATCCTAGCTTCGATATAGGATTCGATTTGACCGACCTCTGCCGCCGTGAATCTGAATATAAATTCAGGTGCTTTAGCCATGCTCCGCTTCCTCGCTCACAGTGACTCTTCCTCGCAGACACACTCGCCGCAGGCAAGTTCTCCGCCCTTAATCCAACTCCCGCAACCCTTGCATTTGCTAAAGGCCCAATTCTCGACTTGCTTCCCAGTCGTGGGGTCGAACGCCCGGTCACAACGTGGACAATAGAGATGCGCCGGCTCTCGTTTGTAGCTGAGGGGCTTGCGACCGCAGCACCTTCCCTTGGCATCCAATCGACCGCTGTATGCGGGCAAATCAGTGCGAGGACGCCTGCCGTCGGTGCCCACTAGCTGCGGTTGTCTAGCCATGCTCCGCTTCCCCGTTCACTGCGGCTCTTACTGCGGACTTAAGGCACGATAGACAGATCCGCACGGTACACTCACGCCGTTCCCCAAACTCAATAACCATTGGATACCGCTTTTCGCACTCGTCGCACTCCTGCTCACAGGCCCAGCTTTCATTCCCAATAATCGCTTTGACCTGATCTGCCGTGGCAGTGTCCTTCGGGAGCTGGCGTAGCTTCGCTAGGATCTCCATCTTCTCTTTGTCCGTCGCCCAATAGTCGCCAGCGTACTGATCCTTCCATCGCTTGTAGACCTCTCGAATCTGCGACCTGATGGTGATTACGTTCATAGCTGCTCCGCAGTCGTCTCGACAGTAGCTCTTGCGGGAATATCGCCCCGCAACATTACCGCGATGTCTTCAGCGTGCTTCAGGGCTCGGCAGGCTTCGCAGTGGTGGGTGCAGCCAGCCGTAGACTGGCAGCGGCATCGCGTCTGCTTGGCGAGAGACGTGAGTCTTTGGCCCGCACGCTCTAGCTCCGCCCTCAGCCGCGCTTCAACGTTCTCAAGGCCGGTATACTTTGACAGCACCACGTCCAGCTCAACGGTAAGCCGCTCGATCTCGTCGGCGGCTTCCGTCGCCATACGACAGTGACAATTGTCCCCGCGCAATCTTTGTAACAATGAGTCGCGCTGATTTGAGGAACGCTGCTCGCTCATGCCCGCTCCTTGATCTCGGTACAACGCCAGCAAGACCACATTCCGGCCTGCGCCTCCGCCTTGGCTATGGCTAGGTTAGCTGCCTCTGCGATTGATTCTGCGTTCACGACGAAGAATCCGGAGTGGATGCCGTCTCCAACCGTCGCTGTGACTTCATACTGGCGCATAGCTAGCGTACCCCCCGGCATTTGACGCAGCCGATCCATAGCTTCGGCGGCTTCTGCGCCTTCGCGTAGCTCGTCAGCGGCCCGCTGTTCGATAGTCCGCTGCTCACCCATAGATAAGCACCTTGCAAGCGTCGCAGAAGTCGTTGGCGTTAGGCCACGGTTTCGGGAGAGGCGCGCGGCATAGCGAGCACTGGAAGTATTGAAACTGCCACGGCATCACTACCGGGTAGAGCCGCTGTTCAGTGGACAGCGGGTCATACACCATAGTGCTGCCTCATCCACACCCAGGTTTCTAAGTGCACCCATCTCTGCCAGCACGGAAAGCAGTAAGCCCCAACGAAACGTCCCTCATGTCGTTTGTTCGTGCACATGAGGCACTGATCCGATGTCAGCGGGTCACGCATATTTCACAACCTCTCGCAGCCCTTGAAGCTCGCTCTCCACATCAATCGTGCAGCAACGCACTTCCTCGATCTTGTCGAGGACGGCCCCCAGCAGTAGGACGGTCTGGAATTCGTGGGTGAGCTGCTTCCAATCAGGCCGCTTGCGCGGATCTGCCAAGCTCTCGCTCAACGTACGCGGATCTTCAGACTTGTTGACTTCGATCATGGCTGCTTCAACCTCTGCGGAACCTTCGAACACAGCCAACGCCAATTCGTAAGGACCCACTCCGCGCCGTCCCAGCGATACCTCGGTTTTCCCGTCGGCTTGCTCATTTCCCGTACCTCTTTACCGCTTTACCGTCGACCGCCAAAGGCAGTCCGTCGGCGTATGCCGGCTGTTTTATCATCAATTGCTTTATCTCGTCAACAGATTTCGATAGTGCCTGTGGCACTTCAAGAATTGCTTTGTCGTGCTCCGATCCCACGATCGAGTACCCAGCCTCATCGAGCGCGAGCATGGCGTTGCAAAGGAGGTCCCGGCTGAAACCCTGATCGGCGTTCTCGTCGAGCTTGCCGCCATACGTTTGCAGCTTCATCCACTGGCGGGTGTAGGTGTCGATCCCCCAGTACTCCATGAAGCCGGGGATCGTGTACGGCACCAGCTCGTTGTTGATCCAGCGCTCGGACTCGCGCGGCGGTGTCCACGTCGGATTGAAGTACTTGATCTTCCGGCCGGAGGGCAAGCGCATGCACAGCCACTTGCGGCCTTTGTACGTCTCGACCTTGAAAGCGATCTTCTTGTTCGGCAGCCAGAACGCCTCGCCCTCGAACTCAACCGCTTTCTCGGCCGCTTCCTTCAGGTTCTTCCACCCCTGCACGATGCGCGGATGCTGCTGGCGATAGAGATACTTAAGGCCATTGCATGCCGTCTCAATGTCGCCCTCGACTTGATTGTTCGGGTGGTTCTTCGCCATCCAGGCGGCGTGATCGAGCGCCTCCGGCGGCAGGAGCGGCAGCACAGTCTTCGTCATCTCCCCGAGATTCAGGCCATAGGTCTCAGCCATAGTGCCAAAGGCACTAACACCCCCCTCGTAGCCCATCGAAAGACGTACTACCTTGCCGATCTGACGGCGCGGGTCTTCTTCCCACTGCTTCGCCGTCTGAGACTCCGGCGCCACGCCAAAGGTTCGACAGGCCGTCAGAACGTACGGGTGGTGCCCTTTCTTCGCGTCATACGCGCGATACACCTCAAGCATCTGTTCATCATCAAAGAACCAAAGGTTGACCCGGTCCTCGATCCCACTGTAATCAGGGAAGACAAGATCGTTGCCTTCGTCAGCAACGAGGCAGCCGCGAACGCAACTCCCCGCAACCTTCATAGGATCCACATCCGGCCAAAGGAAGCGAAGGAGATCCAGCGAGCGCTGCGCAAAGGCATCTATCGCCGTCTGCGGGTCCTTGATCGCCGACCGCATCATATTTTGCAGCTGTACGATTAACGAAGACCAACGTCCCGTCGCTGCGCCGTAAAACATAAACATGCCGCGGAGTCGGCCATCCGCACACACAGCATCGAGCATCGCCTGAAGCTTCGAAACACTCTTCGCATTGTATGTAGAATAGATCCGTAAAACGGTTTTGACGTTCTCCGGCACATCGTCCCGCTTCACTACCCATTTGATCGTCTCCGCTGTCATATCTGGCAGGCGGTCGAACCCCTGCGCGCGCACCCAGTCCGCGAGCTTCTCGCGCTGTGTAGGCTTCAAGCCAATTCCAAGCCAATCCGCTGTAAGCGCTAAGCATTGTTTCTCCAACGCGGCTTTGTACTGCTCGACGACGAAGAGGATGTTCCTGACCGCCTCGAGGTCGACCTTCCAACCACGGGAATTTATACGCTGATCCAACTCATAGAGTCTTTGCTCATTCGGATCAATGTCGGGAAGTGCGTTGTCGAGATCCCGCTCTGCGCGAACATCATCTCGGTTGTACGCGTACATCGCCGTGAACTTCTCGGGAGCATTCTCGGGGGTCCAGCGTGTGCTCGGATCAGCCTTAGTCGCCCGGCGCGGCTTACAAACCTGCAGAAGTTCGATGCGGCCCGCGTCACTCTTAGGATATGTACCAAGAGCCTTCGCCGCATCACCGAGGGCACGCGGAATACCGTTCGCAGCTGCCTTAACGGCGGTGCATACCGTCTGTTCAATCGCGATCTGCGGGAAGCCTATCTTCCGGCCGGCAACGCCATTGAGGACGACGCGCTCAAACTGGGCGTTATGCGCACGTATCTCGCCGCCAGACTTGATGTGCTCTACGAGGTCTTCCGGCAAGGGCTCACCGGGGAGCCACTGTCGTACATCACCGTCATCGAAAGCATAGCCTATGCAAAGGATCTCGGTGCTCGCATCTTCTGCGTAACGATACGCTCCTGCGCTGCCGAGGTCGCACGTAGAAAAACTTTCCACGTCTAGGTGAGCCACACTAGACATGTGCGTACCGCCGCCCATGAACCACGTTGCCTACGTGGGATTGACAGATTTCAGTCATAGGGAAAATAGGGCGGTGTCAGTCCCGCCCCAAACTGCTTCTCCTCAGAATTCGATCTCGGCCGTCTGCTCAGGGGCGTCTCCGGCCATCTGCTCGAACTCCTCCTCGGCCGTCCGTGAACCGCCGCCGCCAAAGCCCTCGCCGTCCTCGACGAACTGCAGCGAGCGGACGTTGAAGTTCACGCCGTTGGCGCTTCTCGGGCGCTTGGGCGTCGGGAAGTAGGTCCAGGGGCTGACGCGCGACCGCACGTAACAACCCGCGTACGGGCACTGGAAGTCACCCTCGACCACCGGCTCGCCCTTGCGGTTGCCCAGAAGCGGGCGCGAGGTATCGGCGACCTTCAGGTAGAACATGTCCTTGAAGCCCGAGTAGACCTTCGGGAGGTCGTTCCCGTTGCCGAACGGCATGATGAGTCCGCCCATCCCTGTCGCGGGATTCGCCTTCGGCCAGCCGCCGCCTTCCTTCGGCCCCCACTTCGCCACGACGGCCTTCAACGCCGCCTGCTTGATCTTCGCGATGGTCTCCTTGCCATCTACGCTGCTCGGATCAATGAGAAGGGTGCAGCTGAACTTCGCCGTCCCCACTTCGTTGCCCTTGTCGTCCCGGCTCTTTTCGGCCTTGTGTATGCGTGCGAACGCGAGACGCGCCCGCGGGATAACGATAATTTCCGCAGGAGCCTTTGTCTGTGTCGTATCGTTCAAACTAGTTACCTCTCAAGTGTCAGATCGTTCAATCTCGGCGCGAACTTTGAACTGCTCGCTCACGTAGTAAGCCAGCACATCCACAATCCACTCAGCTTGCGGCTTTGGGAAATATCCGCAGAGGGACTCCGTTGCTTCCTTCTTCAGGATTCGCGTACGGGCATTCAAACGGTTGTCATCGGTCATGATTGCTCCTCAACTCGCAGGACCGCTGCGGTGCCGGTGCCGCCAAGTGCGGCTAAATGAATGCTCGGATGATCTCCTCCGCTAACGTTCGGCGAAAAGCCATTGCGGTATCCACTAACTCTTGCCGGTGGGCTACCGCAATATTGTCGAAGTTCATCCACTGCTGGCTGTTGTGGGCCTCCTTGTCTCGACGCCGAAGATCATCAGCGATCTGCGCTTTTAGACGACGTACGGCAGCTTCGTAGTCATCTCGATTGGTACTCATGTCAATAACCACTCCTCATCTTTGTAACGCGCAAGAATCTCCCGCGCGTATTTCAGAAGGTCCGTAACGCGCCCACCGGGAGGTTGCGCCCTATAACAGAGTTCCAAATTCTCAATTCGATTGTCCGTGCGCACGCGGTTCTTGTGATGTACAACTTCGCCCTTCAACAATGGGCGGTTTAAATGCTTTTCCATCACTACTTGATGCTCTCCGCGCTGGGTGCGACGACCGCTAGGCAACCTGATGTTGATCATCATGTAGCCCTTGGGGTTTTTGTACGGGGTGCCTCCCGGTCCCCTGATTGCGCGAAGTACTTCTTCCCACGAAGCCTCGGGAGGGAGACCCCATCGAGCACGAGTTTTAGCCCGACGCCGCTCGTTCGCTCGTGCTTTAACTTCGGGAATCGCTCGTTGGGCTTTTATCCGGGCCTTCTGTTCAACCTTCCTTATTGCTTTTGGTGTGTCCGTGTATAGAGCACGCAAAGCTTGGCCGCGGCGCAACTGCGAATAGTGGCCGCCGCAATAACCCTTTGCTTTTACGATATGCTCGCAAGAAGGAAATAGGCACGGCCCGCTAGTCGCGCACAAAACTTGCGCGGGAGCCGTTAGCGCTGCGCCGCGTTGCCACCGGGAGTAGTGCAAGTTGCACATTCCGCGGGCGCTTCCGGGGCGACCGGCTTCGCGTTCGCACCCTGCAACCACACAAACATTCTTTCCACGTGACACGCCTTGCAGTTCCCGCTGCTGAGCAGCGGCGAGTCCGGGTGTTTCTGGCACATCGACGTTCTCCTTCAGTACGTTCAAGCGTTCAATCCTCTAAATTGATGAAAGCGTCGTCCGGGCTATCCGGCGAGCGCTCAAACGAGACCTTGTAGGCCGCGCGCACGGAACAGGTCTCCTTCGCCTTACAAAATTTACACCAGCTACCTGCTTTTATTTCTGCGCCCGGCAGGAGCGCGCGGGCGGCAGCAGGCCGCACTACATCCCAGCCCCATTGCAGGAGTTTCCCTAACGAAGTCTCTTCTTCGCTCGCGCTCGCCAGACGGGGCTGCGAGATACGCAGTAGGAATTTGGTGAAGGGACCAATCCACCCATACGTAAAGTGCAGCCCAAGAGCGTAGAGTTTCAACTGCGCGTTGTCCTTCGCGTCGACTGCTACGCCTTTTCCGTGCTTGAAGTCTGTGATTACGCATGTGTCTCCTTGGAGCCTCGCATCGTCAAGAGTCCCAAAGCCGCCAGGCACCAGTTCCTCGTAGGCCACGCGACCTTCGATTAACGGTGCGCCCGGCAGCTTCGATACGGAGTCGACGAACGTCTGGACGCTGTCCGTCATGTTCTTGCCGACCTTGAACTGGTACTCGCCGACCTGCAGGATCTTCCCCTTGAACTCGCTGAGCGGCCGCCCGTTGCGCACCCACTCGGACAGCGTGTGCGCCGCCGTCCCTTCGGCCGCATATTCGGTCTGAGGCGCTGGCCCCGGCAGCAAGACGCTACCCGGGCAGTTCAGCCAGCGCTCGGCAGAGGAGGGGCCTAAGACGGAGTGAGCGCCTGGCGGTATGACAATGACTTCGCTCATCGGAAGAGGGCGCGCACCCACGCCCACAACCTCTCGCGCCAGTCAGAACGATCGGGCGGCAGCCAGGTGTACTTCTCCGGATCGCGCATCAGGGAAGCACGAGCCCTTCGTACACCGTGTTCCAGAAAGTGAAGCCCTGCCGGCTGTCGGTCCAGTCGAACGACACGCTCAGCGCGTAGCCGAGCGGCCGCCACCAGCCGCGTTGCAGCTGCTGGACGACCGCGGCGATGTTCGCGTAGCCGGGCCAATACGGTTCCTGTTTCATGGCTCCCTCACTTCGTGGTCGGCAGCGCCTGAATGGCTGCGATCACCGTTGCGAACTTCTCGGGCGGCAGCGCCTTGAGCGACGGAGCCGGGGCGCCGGTCTCAGGGTTGGCCGCCCGGCCGCCGTGCTCCATCACGACCTTCTGGACGATGTCCGTCCCGGTGCGCTTCTGGGCCGCGACGACGGCCGCCTTCACGTCCTCGAGCGTCAGGGCCTTGGCCGGTGCCTGCGTTTCCGATACCGCAAACGGATCGCTTTCTACGGCGGAAGCCGCCGGGGGTAGGGCCTTCTTGGCCGCCGCCACGACCGCGCCGTACTTGGCCGCCGCCAGGGAGGTCAGGTTGTCGGCGCCGCCGGCGCTCTTGAGCACGCCGAGGGCGATCTCTTGGCTGGTGGCCGCCTTAAGAGCCGTCAGGGCCGCCCGGACCTCGTCGAGCGTCGCAGTAGGCGGCGCAGCAGCGGCGACGGGGGCGGCGAACGGGTCAGCCTCTACGGCTTCAGGAGCGGGCGCAGGCGCCGCGGGAGCTGCCTCCGGCGACTTCGGGGGCCGTCCGCGGCCGCGCGGCTTGGGCGCCTCGACAGAACCCCCTGCGGGGGCCTCATCGTTGACCGCGATCGAAAGGGCCTCAATAGCAACCCCCAGATGATGCAGGGCTTCGCTAAGTTTGTTCACTTTACAATATCTCCTTCGGTTAAGGCTGCTTTCCGCAGCTCGTGCAGGTAGCCCATTGCGTTGAAAAGGATGGCGCAGAGGTCTTCCTCGAGGTCGACCGCTGCCTTGTTGTCGTTCGGGACGTAGCCCCGGTGGCGGGTCCAGGCATGCAAGAAGTGCCGCCAGAGCCCCTTCATGTACGTCTCCCGCGGCATGCCTTTCTGCCAGTTGTCCGACGCCCTGAGCTGGCCGTCGGCCTGCACTCGGTGCTTCGTCATGTACTCGCAGAACCGCTCGATCACGAGCGGCGAGAGGAACCCCTCCGGGTCATGTCGGGTGTTGTCGGCACTCCTGGTGGCGCCGGTGTCGAAGCTGCGGATTTCGCTCATTTGTTGCCGAACCTCAGACCGTTGAACCAGCGCCGTATCACGTACTGGCGCACCAGTGAGATAGCGGTAAAGATCAGTCCCCCGATGAATGCGACGCGCGCGCCCATCGAGAACCCAAGCAGGGGCCACACGCATAAGTTCCCCACGAAGTTGATGGTGAAACCAACGAAGATATTCGCCCACGCCTCGATGAAAGATCCGAACTTGGTCTGACTCATATCGGAACCAGCAAACTCCTTCGCTTGCCGAGGGGGAGCTGCATGACCTTCCCGCGCGCCCACCCGCCGCAGTCCCGGCAAACGTACTGCTTGTAGATCCCCTGCTGCTTCACGCTCCACCGGGCCTTCGAGCCCACGGTCATGCGGGCGCTGCCGCACTTCGGGCAGAGCGGCCGCTCCGATTCGTCATACGCCCCGAGGTTCGGGTGGTTGTCGATCCACGGCCGCAGCTTCCGGTAGACCTTCTCGGTTGCGCGCACATCGCGCTTGTTGTACTTCTCCATCTCGGCCCACGCCGCGGGGTTGTCCTTCAGGCACTCCGCCCACAGCTCAAAGCCGGGGAACCGCTTGTGCTCGTCCTTCGGCGTGTCCGTCAGGAGCTTCGAGGTCCACGCGAGCTTCTGCGACGTGAAGGCGAAGTACTTCTTCGCGACCAGCATCGTGTCGATCACGCGGTAAGGAGAGGGCGGCGCGATGCCGTGCTGAATCAGCCGGGCGTTGATCTTCCTTACGTCGAACCGTTTGCCGTTCTGCGCGACGACGATGTCCGCCTCATCGAGCAGATCGCGTATGCCCTTCAGGAGCGGCTTGTCGTCGCGCACCTTGTCGGCCCCGCGGCCGCCGGAGGACTGGAACATGACTTCGCGCTTGCCGAGCCACTTTGCGGCCCAAGAGAAGATCGTCCAGTCGGTCTTGACGAAGTCGATCGGGATGTTCTGGTCCCAGAGCCCCCAGACGTACGCCTCAACCGGCGAGGTCTCAACGTCGAAAGTGAGGATCTTCGGCTTCATCCAGCCTCCATCTCGTCTTCCGGCACGGGGCAGAGGATCTCCGCCAGAAGAACGGAGAAGAGATAACGCTCCTCGTCCGGTATCTCCGGCAGGTCATCCATGCTGCGCCAGTCCTCGCTCACTTCTTGCCCCAGCAGAAGAGGAGGAACCCGTCGCCGTCGCGGTACTCGTACTGGCCGGGGCAAAGCGGGCCGTGGGGGTTCTTCCCGATCGGCAGATGGCCCTGCGGATCGAGCCCGGTCTTGCGGTGGGGCAGCGAGCCCTGCCGGAGTGCGTTGGTGCTCGGGCCTTCGTCCGTTGCGTCGACGTTGATCACTGCGCCTGTGACGGGGATACGTCCCACGATGCGCCCCGGCGAGTCCTGGCGTTGCAGCTGGCCGCGCAGCAGGTCCTGAATCTCGGTCGGCGTGTCCGGCGGGAAGTTGATGACCGTCCGTGCGACCGTGTCGATGCGCGGGTCGAACACATGCACGTCCCCCGTGCAGAGGTCAGCGATGTAGGCCGGCTTGCCGACGGCCCGCGTAGTCGAGAGGTCCGGCGGGCTGAAGTGATCCGACAGGTAGCCCTTGATGCAGGGGTGAGTATGGTACGTCGCAACGATCTGCACACCGGAATACGCATCGGGGTCGAGGTTGATCCGGCTTTGGTTCCCAGCGAGAAGCGTGTGCGGCGTAACGAAGTCATAGCGTCCGTTCACCAAGCGCACAACGACGTTCCCGAACTCGTAGTAAGGCACTCTGGCGGCAGCCGTGAGCGCAGCAACGGCGGCCTCGCGCGGGGTGCTGTAGCCCTCGAGCGCGGTTGCGCCTCCGCAAGCAAGGAGCAACAGGAGAACGAGTAAACGCTTCATGACTCCATCCAATCCGCGGTGTCCGCGGTGTTCAGTGGACAGTGTGGATCGACATCGCGCCGTTGGAGACGGGCTCGAAGTTGATTTAAGAACAGATGTAGCTCGCCTTCGCAGCGCGGGCTATATGTGCTTTGCCGGGGATCGGCCGAAATCATCTGCTCAAGCGCATCGCAAGCTTCGGTACTGATGTCCAGCTCGATGTGCTCGTATCTCATGACTTCGCCGCCGGGTTCTTGACGAACCCATTCACCCGACTCGGAATGAGCACCATCTCAACGCGCTTGCCGCTCACCGCGCACTGAGGGCACCGCGGAGCGTCGTGCCGCTGCGCTACGCACCGCATGTCGCCGCGCTGCGTCTTACAGATCGGGCACTCGTATTCGTAGTAGGGCATCAGGACTGCTTCCCTAGTTTGCTGCTGCTGATCTTCCGGTGTTCGTAAACATTGAACCATTGCACCCAATACGCCCGGCGGCGCGCCGCATATTCGAGGGCCTTGATCCAGGTTTTCAGGATGTCCTGCGCCTCGTGGATCTGGCTGCGTGTTTCCCACATCCGCTCGACCGCCATGCTGAGCAGCGCGTTCTTGTCGGCCTTGTCGAGCCGCTCGACGAAGTAGCCGGCGTGCTCGCTCATCCGTGCAGCGTGTGGCGGCCGGGACAGCAGCGCCTCGAACTCCTCGCGCGTCGCGTCTTTCACCCCAACCACCCTTCATCTCCCGAGGTCACAAGCGATGTCAGCGACACTCGATCCTCCCCGTGCATGAAGGCCAGCTTCTTCGTGATCAGTTCCTCGAGTGCGCGCTTGGCGTCGCGCTTGCGGTTGTCGCGAGCATCGCCCTTCGGCATCTTCGCGACGTAGCCTGCAACCAGGTCGTCATAGTTGACCGTGCCCGACGGAGCCACCGTCCGAAGTACTTCGAGCATCGTGATCTGATGGCGGCCAGTGGCCCGCTGCTTACCTGTGCTCGGTGCAGCTGGCTGCGCCTCAACGTGCTCGACAACACAGCTGCTCTGCGCCTCGCCGTCGGGATCGAAGCCGAGGTCGACGACCTTGAGCTTGAAAGGGAAACTCTCCCCATCCGTTCCATCCTTCATCTTTGTGACGTTGGCGACTCGGTAGTCTCCGTTGCGGACGATTTCGATTTCAGCGTCTGCAGCCGCTCGAAGTCCAGACCAACCGCGCGCTCCTCGAGTAGAGTCCTTACCGGAGTGGTGGATGAGGACGACAAGGGCGCCGGTTTGCTTGCTGATGAATCTGCAGTGCGAGAGGACGAGACCCATGTCCTCGCCGCTGTTTTCATTGCCACCAGGAGTCGTTGCGCTGAGAGTATCAATGACAACCACATCGACTTTGCCCTGGCGCTGAACCCAGGTGACGATTGCCTGCGTAAGCGCTGCCGCATCTTTAGGTTCAAGTAGATTAGGCGCGTCAGCGATGACTGCCGGAAGTTTAGCCATCGCCACCTCGTGTTCATGAGAATACGCGTGGAGTCGCGCTTTAAATCCGCGTGCGCCTTCTGCGCAAACGTAGACCACTCCGCCTCGAGCGACGCGGTTGGTGCGCCACTCAATCCCGCGCGTAATTGCCGCGCAGAGGTCAAGAGCAAAGAAGCTTTTACCGCTCCCAGATTCTCCAAAGACAACGGCAAGTTCAGCGCGAGGCAGCACGCGACGCACAAGCCATTCCAGAGGCGCTCCGCTTGAGAAATCGTCTGCTGAATAGACTGTGAAACGTGGCTGTCGATCTGGCTGGTCATCGGTAGTTCCTACGGGAGACGGAGGCAGCTCGCCGAGATTTTCAAACTCAACCCCGGCACGCTGAATGCGAATTTCATCGAGGGAGTTAGCCCACTCCACCATTGCGTGATAGCTTGGTCGATCAGTGACTGCAGCTTCTCCCGCGCCAGCGTCGAGATGGCCAAACCTGTGTAGTCGTACGAGATCGAAAGCGCTGTGCTGGCCCCTCGCCGGATCTGTATCGTGGTGGCTGTGGATCTTGGTGTCGTCGTCATAGACCACTACTCCTTCTGCACGCGAGCCGGACGTATACGTCCAGCGTGAGTTCTCCCGCCCCATGCACTTACAGTAGCGATTCGAGATCGCGCATCGCTTGCTTGAACGAGCGCGGCGGCTGGTAGTTGTAGAGCGGAGCGATCAGGCGGTAGGCCGTGCGTGTGGCGATCTTCGCGCGCTCGTTCCGGTCGTTGGTAAGCTGCGCCTGCGTGCGATACTCCTCGACGTGGCCGAGCAGCTCCTCCGTGTAACGGAACTCATCGTCGGCGATGTACTTCGTCCACCAGCCGTCCGCGGAGGTAGCGAACTGACGGGCGCAGTGCCGGTACTCGTGCGCGAGCAGCGGCTGCGGGACGCGCAGGTTCAGCGGGTTGTAGATGTCTTCGCCGTACGCGAAGATCGTGGGCAGTGTGGCCGCGTGCGGAAACGCCGCAACGATCTGGTCCCAGTTCGGCGGCTTCTCGATCTTGATCATACGCCGCGCAGCGCCTTGGCTTCGCTCGCCCGCCGCGCGGCCCATCCGCCATCGCCCCGACCAGCGCGCCGATAGTGGTGAAGCGGGTACTCCTGGCCGGCGGACTTCACGGCCCGCGCAATACGTGCAGCGCGTACGCGCGCCAGCTGCTCGAGCGCCTGGTCGGCTGTCACTCTCATCGCACTCTCCGGTATGGCAGGTCGAACCGCTCGATGGCCTGGCTGATCGTGAACGCCCGATTGAACTCGCCGATAATCCCCGGTTTGTCGCGAGGATCTGTCCGCTCGCCCGTCGCCAGATGCACGGGGTCGCCGTCACGCCGGTGCGGCCATGAGCTGACATCAGTCCAGTCGCTGTACTCAGCGAGGACAGCATCAACATCCAGCCAGTCACCGGCGTTGACGTGCGAATGGAACAGGCCACCGAGGCGCCGCGCCGGCGCGAACATCATTTGCGCGGGTACGAATGACTCACGCGCAACAAGCTCGATGCCAACATCGGCCGCGACCTTCCTCGCGACCGCCTGGAACTCATCGAACCCTGCCGGACGGGAAAGCGGCATGACTACGCGGAAGCGCGGCGCCTCGGGCAAGTGTGAAAAGGTGGTGTAGATCGCGAATGCGGTATCGGACCAGGAGTTGAGAACGTCACCCCATGTGTCGATCGTGACGTGATCGAAGTCGAAGGTGATCGCGTGCCTGGCGACGAAGTGATCGGTGTGCCTGCGCTCGGCATCGAACTCAGCCGGGATGTACCAGCCGCGCGCCGCCTTATCGGGAAGCTCGGGCGGCTCTTTGGTGAGCCACTCGGCAAACACCGGCCAGTCGAGCGACTTGCGCTGCGTGATGACGGCGAGATCGCCGGCCCCGAATGAGACGACGAGAGGTCTCATCCTGGCTGGTGCATCGTGTGCCGGTAGAGTTCTGCGGCGCTCGGCGGCACGCCTCGGAAGGTTCTAAGATACTCTCCGAGCGCCTTATCGCGTGCCGGTTTCCACGACCAGTCGCCGCCTAAGCTGCTTTCAAACAGATTCGATCGAGATCCTTCCCCGTCATCCGCCCCTGCTGTCGGGTCGTATGTTCTTGCGCCGAAGTTGAGGGGAAATCCCCCGGGCGGCATGTAGTCTTCATCGGTGGTGGGCCTGTCCGCGTAGTTACTTCGATCGGCCACGTGAGGTGAACTCCGGCTGCCTTGGCTCCCCATTTATTACAAAAAAGGAAAAATCGCGCAAGTGGCGCAAAGAAAAACCCCGGCCACAGGCGCCGGGGTCAATCGAGGGGCGATTTAACAGTTACGCGGTTTTGCGCAACGCGGTGGGCGTCAGCCAGAAGACTTTCTGGCCCATCCGAAGCGGCCGCTGCTCGCTCACCGCGACCTGGGCGTCGGTCGTCGCCTTGGCCGGCGACGCCAGGAACTTCACCAGCGCCTCGATCGCTTCGTTCGCGATGCTCGTCGCCTGCGCCTGGTCGATCTTGGCGAGCTGCCGGGTAAAGCCGAGCAGAGCGCCGGTGAGCTTCCGGGCTCGGGCGTGTACGCGCTCGGGCGTCAAAGCGTGCTTGCGCGTGGGCGGCGCTTCGTTCAGGAGCTGCGACTTCGTGACCGTGGGCGCGTTCAGCTTCATGAGGTCATGGCCCTCCGCGCGCAGCCAGCGCCGGATAGTGCCGTAGGCACTACGCGCGAAGTTCGCCCGCCGGTTGCGCTCGAGCGCGCGCCGGCGCCGCTCAGCCCGCGGCAACCGATCTGAATGCGCAATGTCCGGTGTGGTCGTCGCTTCCTGAACGACCGGGTAAAATTGCCGGTGTACGTGCTTGATCGCCGTGAGCTGGGCTTCCTGGTCCGACTTGCCGGCCAGCTCAGCCTGGGCGGTCTCGATCAAGGCACGCAGATACGCGCCGCGGGCCGTCGCAATCTGCTTGCGGCCGTCGACCGTTTGGCGGGCGAGGGCGCGTATCTCGCTCGCCGTCCATGCCTTGTGCGTCATTTTGCTGTTCTCCCGTGTAACTCGTGCGATACAGATCCTACACTATGGAGAATAGCACACGCGATTTACTGGCGCAATTATGTTACATAGTTCACACTTTTGAGCGGCCGGGTAAAGTTCAGATTTTCGGCTTCGCGCGCTTCACCATGCGCGATATGGCCGATGGCGTGAAAAGCTTCCCCGTCATCGTGCGGTATCCCAGCTCATTCAGCCGGCGCGCTTTGTCCGCTAGGCTCCCGCCGTCTGCCGCGGTGAGCCAGGTCCGATCCCGCGCGATCGCCGCGGCCTTGCGCAGCTCCGCGGATACTTTCCCGCCGCGCGCGGGCGCGGGACTCCCTAGCCTTGCGCCCCGCCGCTTGAGCGCCGCCAGCGCCGCCGTGGTGCGCTGAGAGATGAGCGCGCGCTCTTTCTCGGCCAGCGCGGCGAACAGGTGCAGCATGAAAGGATCGGACTGGCGTCCCAGGTCGCACGCTATGAACTCGATACCGTGGACCATGAGCCCGGACACGAAATGAACGTCACGGCTCAGTCGATCAAGCTTTGCGACGATTACCGGGCCGTTCAGTTCCTTGGCGCGGGCGAGCGCAGCCGCCAGCTGCGGACGGCGGGACAGTGTATCCGACACACGTTTGCCGGACTCTACCTCGGTAAACCATTCCGAGATAGTAAGCTCGCCGTCAGCTGCGCAGAACGCCTCAATGGCGGCGCGCTGCGCCTCGAGTCCCAGGCCGGATCGTCCCTGCTCCCTGGAACTGACGCGCAGATACGCGACGGCGCGCGTCATGGTTTATTCCTGGTCATACGAATCGAACCACGGGCCGCGCTGCTCGGTGCGCAAGCGCACTGCTCCGATCCCGAAACCAGCAGCAGCACATGCAAGGCGCGTCTTAATGGTGCGCTGGAACCGGCGCGAATCGTCACGGAAATAAAGGCGTGTCACTTTGTAGGTAATCATGACTGCACCCCCGCCGCACGCAGAAACCGCTCGCGGTCAAAGCGCTGATTATCGCGATACAGATAGAACGCCAGTTCTTCCGCCGCATAACTCACACCATCATTCAGTGCAGCAACGCACTCGGGCGGCTCTTTCGAGCGAATCTCCGCGCGCGCCTCTTTCAGCGCCTCCGCGATCAAAACATAGTCTTTGCGTGTCATGGCTCTTTACTCCTAGTTGTCGCCCTAGCGGGCGGATTGTCTCACAAGTCGGTCGGGCCGCCCATAAGCTTGACCGTCCACCAGTCCGGGCCATCGTGATTAGCTTCGACATAGTCGATGGCGGCCTGCTGGTCATCGAACGGACCGTAGTAGAAGAACCCGTCTATGGGGTCGCCTACGATCAAGATCCATTTGGTATCCATTGGCTCTTTACTCCTCATCCTAGGCGCCATATCCCGACGAGCGCGGCAATGCCGACAGCTGCCAGGAAAGGCGCGGATAACAACACTCTGGCGGCAAGCTCCGCCAGTCCCTCAAGTACTCGAACGTCGCGCCGCGTCATTCTTCTATCCAAGCAGTAGCGATCCGCGCCGCATGCTCTAACAAAGCGGCCTCATGCACCGCTCGCCACTCCATACCGTGCAGGTCGCACAGCTGATGCCAGTGCGTGTCTGTGTGCGCGCAACCGCAATCAAGGAGTGTGAACCCCTCGGAGCTGCGCGTGCGCTCTTGCGTGTTCCCGTTAAGGAGCATCATGGCTACACCTCACACACAAAGCCGTCGCCGGTCTCGATAAGCTTTACGGTGCGGCGTTTCTTCAGTTCGGGGAATCGCACCTTGTCCTCGGGCGTCACATCGAACCCGATAACGCGCCCGTCGTCGCGATCCGCGAATCCGTTCAGCCATGCCGCCCAGTACATCGGCACGTAAGGCGCGCAACCTTGGAACTTACCGGGGCGAGACACGTCCTCAAGACATTCGGCAACGCATTCCGCATCATCTTGCCGGGTGTACTCGCGCAAGAGCTTTCCGTTGAAGCCTTGCGATTTGTCGGCAGTGTCGTACACACCATAGACGGCCGGCGCGTTGTTCCGCAGCGTAAGTGCGGCCTTGTAGCGGGCGCTCATGACAGCACCTCCGCAAGCAGCATCACCAACCGGGCGCACGCTACCAGGTACGACAGGGCGCCCACGATGGCGAGCGCACCCAGGAAACAGTCGAAACGTGTGAGGTTCATGGCTCTTTACTCCTCGTCGCCATACATGTCGCGCAGCTCTTTTTTGAGCCGTCGCAAATTGGCGTCGTAGTGCCAGTCGGTGCAATCCATATAGCCAGGCGCGCTATAGCGGCCCGCATAAGATCGCTTGCAGGTAATAAACGTGCTGGCGTCGATCGACCCCCCGCATTCATTGCAGCGCAGAGTCCCGGCCTGCATCGCGTCGCGCTCGTCATTGAATGCATCGGTAGTCCACTCGTGCGCGTAATGCGTTGCGCCGCATTTGCCGCAATCGGCAGCATAAAGGGCGCCTTTCTCGTAAATAAGCATTTGCATGAATGACATGGCTCTTTACTCCTGCCGCGCCACGATGGCGCGTTTTCACTATCTGCACTTATACGCCTACCCGTTTGTGTCTGCAATAGGCAGAAAGAGAAAAAGCGCGATAGTGCCGGTGGCACTATGCCGGCCGGCTCGATGCGACGTAATGAGGTGCGAGCTAGGCGGGAAGGCACGACCGAACACGCGCAAATAAATGCCGCGCACGGCGCGAATTAGCGATAGTTGCCTAGGCAGTGCTCCAAGCGAGAATCATTCTCAGTTGGAGCACGTTAACTGATTGATTTAGCTCGATATGAATTAATGGGGGTAGCGACGCGCTACGTGCTCCAAACTGCTCCATTTTCACGGCGCGAGCGTGAGACCGTGCAAACGTGTGCAGTATCAACGTGTTATGAATTATAGTTCGTGTGCTCCAAACTGCTCCAAGCTGCTCCAAATGGAGCAATTGCACGCTGCGAACACTGCTCCAACTGCTCCATCTCTCTATATGGAGCAGGAGCGTGGAGCAACGGAGCAGGATCACGGCCAGGAAAGAGGTTAATTACGCGCGCAGATAGGCGGCGCGATTTTCCCGCGCGCACTGTTAAATGCCGCGCGGGCTCGCCGGCGCGCCCATTGCACGTACAAACGGGCGTATGTGTTTGCAATGGCATCGCCAGACCGCTCGAGCGCGAGCTGGCGACCATGCGACCCTCCGCGATAGGCTCCAGGGAGATCCCGCCGGACGTTCCCGATCTTGCGAGCCCGCAAAAACGACCCCCCGAAATCGAATCGCGCCGCGCGCCCTAAGTGACGCGTAGAGTTTGGGCCAAAAATTTTTATAAAATCAATACGTTAAACGTCACACGTTTGCGCGATTTACCGAAAGATCGCCATAATGGGGAGCCTAGAGAACCGTTTTTCTCTTTCGGCAGCCTCTGCCCCTCGTTGAATCGAGCCAAGGGCAAGCCATAACCGCCGTGCGTCGAGTTTGCAAAGGCCATCACACGCCGCTCGACCTCCACGGCATCAACCCCCGGCATTGCTTCGACGGTGCCGCTCGCCTGTGGCGAGTCCCTGTGCGGGCAGGGTAACAGCTGGGCGGTTCGGTTTGATCCCCGAGCGAGCAGGCACCCGCAATCCTTTTCCGAATCGGCGCGCCCGGCGCGCGACTGCCTGCACTCATGGGCCGCGCCGGCCGCCTTCTCCCGACCGTGCGCCGCTCCGCGGGCGGCGCGTCGGGTGCGCCTTCGTTTTCACCACCAAGGGACCACGACATGACCGACCAGGCAGTCAAAGACGCGAAGGCCAAGCGCGACGCCGCGCAGAAGGATCTCGACAAGGCGGTCGAGGACACGAAGGCCGAGATCAAGAGCGCGGCCGCCGCGGTCAAGGATGCGGCCCCCGAGAAGGCGGTCGAGGTTAAGGACCCGAACGACAAGGCCCCGGTGAAGCCGGCCGAGGTCGTGAAGCCCGTCGAGACTCCGAAGGTGGCCCCGAAGGTTGCGCCGCCGGTGTCTTCCGACTCGAGCACGGCACGGAACGCCGCGATCGCCCTGGCTGTGGCCGCGGTTGCTGCGGCGCTCGTCGGCCACTTCGTGCTGAAGGCGTTCTGAGCGCCGATCCGTGGGCCTTCAGTGGCAGGGGCTCTGGACGGAGCGTGACGGGAGCACACCGTGCTTCGTGCGCATCCTCACCGCCATCGGGGTAGTGGGGTATCTCGGGCTCACGGCGTGGGCCATCGCGAAAGGCCAGGCGGTGAGCTACACCGAGTGGGCCACCGGGTTCACCGTGATCGTCGCGGGCGGCGCGGGGGCTGCGCGCTTGAAGCTTGACACCGAGGCGCCGGCCTCGTGATCGCGCTCATCGAGGGCCTGTTCGGCATCAAGGTGCCTGCGTGGCTGATCGAGGCCGTGCTGGCCTTCCTGCTGATTGCGGGCGCCGCGCTCTACCTTGAGCACCGCGGCGCACGGGAGGAGCTGGCGAAGCTTCAGGAGTCAAGCACCAAGCTGCTTGACCAGGCGAAGAAGGACATCCAGACCCAGACCGACCGGCACACCGCCGACGTTAAGGCGAACGAGGGGAAAACCGATGCGGCGATTGCTGCTGCCAATGCTCTTAGCGACGCTCTTGATCAGCGCGTGCGCGACTTCGACGCCTATCGCGCGAGCCATCCCGACGTACCACGTTCCTCCGGTGAGCCCGGAGCAGCGGGCGGGGGAGAATGCGGCCTTGTCAGCTGCGGCGAACTCGCTGGCCGAGCACTGCAGGATGGTAACCGGCTTGCCCGGAGCGTCGTCGACCTCTCCGCCGAGCTGCAGTCCTGCCAGCGCGACCGAGACTCGTTGAACGGTTTGCCGTGAGGCGTCAGTACCTGCTGCTCGCGCTGATCGTCGCTCTGGCGTTCGCCGCGGGTTTCTGCTTCGACCGCTCGCTCCACCGGCCGATCGAGATTCATCTCTCGCAGGCGGAGCCGGGCGACTCCGGCATGATCGGGCGCCCCGACGCGGATGTGTCGTGCGGGCTGCCCTGGAACGCGTGTTGGAAGACGGCCTGACTTTTCACAGGAGAAACGTATGAGCTTCACAGAGAAAGCGGACGCGCAGGCGGCCGCGAGCGGGAAGGCGCCGAGCGCCGCCAGCGGGCAGCTGATGGACATCGGCACGGTCGCGGCGCACAACATCGCGCTTGCGATCGGCGCGGCCGACGAGCACGTCGAGACGATCCGCAATGCGATCCGCGACGAGATCCAGGCGATGAGTTCGCACTTCACGCTCGCCGTGGCCGACCTCGGCACGCAGTATGAGGCCGAGGTCGAGAAGCTGAAGCAGGAGAAGGACGACTTCATCACCGCCGCGCAGGCGCGCGAGACGCAGATGGTCAACGCCTTCAAGGCCGAGGTCGCCAAGATCAAGTCGACGTTCACGTACGTCGAAGCGAACCCCGGCCGGGTCGCCGTGGTCCTTGCGGCGGTGATCGCGCTCGGTGTTGTGCTCGGTCACTTCTTCGGCTGACGCATGAGTGACTGGCTCGACTTAGAGCCAGCCGCCCCGCAAAAATTGCCGTCGGCGCCTGCGGCGCCTCCGGCTGATGACGGATGGCTGGAAATCGAGGACCCGAACGCCGGCAAGGCGACTGCGGCGTTTCGGCACCTCATCGATGCGTGCATGCGCGGCACGGATCGTGTTATGGCGTGCGACGGGCAGTATCTCGCCTATCGTCCATACAACCGCGCGTTCGACAAAGAGACGAACCCGAGAACCAAGGAACGGTTCCAGATGTTCATCGAGAAGGGGTACTACAAGCACCTCGGTACGTACGACGAGGTGCAGATCTACGAGCTGCTTCCCGGCAACCCGTATCGGCACGAAGCCAAGGAGTACGTCATCGGGCAGGACTACTGGAAGGACATCAGGAAGGCCGCGACGTGCGCGATTCACCGCGCGTGGGCCGACTACCACGATGTCCTCGGCGCGATGGCAACTGCGCTCAAGAGCGGGCGCGATCCGCTGTTCGCGAAGACTGTCTGGGAAGACACGATCAACCAGGTCGGGATCGCGATTCAGCAGATGGGCGGTAAGGATGCGCCCACCGAGAAGGAGATCAACGAGGGCTTCCTCGAGATCCGCCGGGCGCGCGGCATTCAGGGGCGCGCGGGCGTTGTGCTGCTGAACAACAGCGCGCTTCAGAAAGTCGGGTTCGAGGGGCGCAAGTGAGTGATGACTGGCTGGACATCGGGGAGCGCGAAGGGGAGGGCGGCCATCTGCCCGTGCCCGTCACGCTGCCCGATGACTACAAGTCCCGTCTTGCGCTCGTCGAGAGTTGTTGGGCGAGGCTGACCGAGAAGCAGAAGATTTTCCTGCAGGCATGGCGCGATTGTCGATACAACGCGCTGGCCGCCTGCAGACAACTCGGCCTCGGCCAGAACACGAAGCCGATGACCAGCTACTCCCGCAACCCCGACTTCGCGATGGTGGTGCGCGTGTGGCGCGCGAACGCCGCAGCCGACGCACTTGATCGTGACCGGCTGCTTGCCCGGCAGGACGACATAGTCGAGACGCTCCTTACGCCCAAGCCGATTTTGCACCAGGGCGTGCCGACGGGCTTCGAGGAAGTGGAGGCGGGCGCCGCCGCTCGGGCGAACGAGACGTTGATGCAGGCCGCGGGCCTCCTCAAGTCCAAGGACGAAGTCAACGTGAACGTGGGCGTGTACTCGCCCGTGCAAGTTGAAGTCGAGAAGCCAGCGGTGAACGTGATAGACGCGACCGAAGTGGTCGAAGTCGACCCGGTTGTGCCGGAATGAAGCTCGCGCCGACCGCCGGGAAGTACTATCTCGACAACTCGGACGTAGCTTGCATCATGGGGCCGATCGGCTCCGGCAAGACTGTCGCGAGCGAGCTTCGACTTCAGCGGCATGCGTTCGAGCAGCCGCCGGCACCCGACGGCGTACGCTACTCGCGCTGGGGCATCGTGCGCAACACGCATCCGCAGCTGCAACGGAACACGATGGAGTCGTGGTTCCAGATGTTTCCGAAGTTCCGCAAGGGCTCGCATCAGTGGGTCTCCACGAAAAAGATGCACGTCTGGAACTTCGCGCTGCCTGACAAGACACGCGTCCACGCCGAGTTCGTGTTCGCGGCGCTCGATGACGAAGACGCGGTCGCCGACCTGATGGGTCTCGAGGTGACGGGCTTCTGGTTCAACGAGCTGCGGCTCCTTGATCCGCTCGTCGTCGCGCAGGCTGCGACTCGAGCCGGCCGGTATCCGAACAGAGCGATGGGCGGCTGCAAGTGGTGGGGCTGGATCGCGGACACTAATCCGTGGAGTTCGACCAGCGAATACCACTCACGCTTCGTCGTGTCGAAGCCCGAAGGGTGGGCGTTCTTCCGCCAGCCGGGTGGTATGGACCCCGCGGCGGAGAACCTCG
Source organism: Terriglobia bacterium (assembly GCA_035934405.1). Taxonomy (GTDB): domain Bacteria; phylum Acidobacteriota; class Terriglobia; order UBA7540; family UBA7540; genus DASYXW01. Next base: position 33,571 of record DASYXW010000091.1, on the reverse strand, counting down.
CGAACCTGCCGGGCGGTCGCGAGTACTACGTCAAAGCGCTGAGCACGTTGCCGGCGCACGAAGTTGACACGCTGATCCACTGCAAGTATGGCGTGTCGCGCGACGGGCGCCCGGTGTATGTGTCGTACGACGACAACTTCCACTGCCAGCAGTTCGAGTTGGCCGCGGATGGCGGCGTTGTCCCGATTCTCATCGGTTACGACAACACGGGGCGCAACCCCGCGGCGGTCGTATCCCAGAAGACGCGCGATGGACAATGGCGCGTGCGCTACGAGTTCTGCGGCCAGGGCATCGGCATGAAGGCGCACGCGGCCGCGTTGCGGCGCTTCCTGGCCGAGAAGATCCCGCAGTACAGGATTCAGCGCATCACCTGTGATCCGGCTGGGCGCGCGAAGGGCGCGGATGACCTCGACATGCGCATGATCATCCAGCGCGAGTTCCCCGGTGTGTCCGTGATGAACGCGCGCACGAACGATGTCGCGACCCGCATCGAGGCCGTCGACGGCACGATGCGCCGGAACGTCAACGGCGCGCCTGCCGTGCTGATCCACCCGGATTGCAAGAATCTCCGCGAAGCGTGCATTGCGAAGTACCACTACCGGAAGTTGAAGCTTGCCGGTGAGGAGCGCTTCACGGAGGTGCCCGAGAAGGTTTCACCGTACGCCGATGTGGCGGATGCGCTTCAGTACCTGCTGCTCGGCGGCGGGGAAGGGCGCATCAACTCGGACGGCAAACCCGGCGAAGAAATGTGGGGGAAAGCGCCGGCGATAACTCCCTCCCCGCATGATCCCCGGCGCGAAGCAGAGGAACGCGGTGATCCAACACGTTGGCGCGGCGAGGCATTTGGCCCGCGGCGCAAGGTAACTTTCGATCCACGTACAGGGAGCGTATTCCGTGATGATTGGTAGTTTGGTTGACGAAGCCGATGGCAGTAGCCTCGTCGATCCGACACCGTCACGCAAGATCGACGGCACGGTGTACGTCATGCGGCATGGCCGCACATCGCTCGACGTGCAGCATCGCTCCGACGGTTGGCTCGATCTGCCGCTATCGGACGAGGGTCAGCTCGAGTTGATCGGCTCGCAGCAGGCGCTGAAGACGGTGCCGATCGCGAAAATCTATGCGCCGGATCTGAAGCGCACAACTGAGACGGCGGATCTCGTGCAGTCCGGGCTGTTGTCGAGCCCGAAGATCGTGGTCGACGACAACGCGAAGACATGGAACCTCGGAGTGCTCGCCGGCACGAAAAAGCGGTACGGGCGCCCCGAGGTACAAAAGCTTGTGGCGGACCCGACTCGAGCGCCGCTCGGCGGCGAGTCGTACAACACGTTCGTTTCCCGCTTCCTGCCGTGGTTCACGAAGATCGGTAAGGAAGCGGTCAAGTCCGGTAAGCCCGTGCTCGTGGTCTGCTCCGGGTCGAACTTGCGGCTGCTTGGGGAGCATCTGCTCGGCGATCAGGACGCGATCGATCTGACGGAAGGTGGTTTGGCCGCGCTGCATTATTCCGGGGGAAGTTGGGGTGGCGAAGTCATCCGCGGTCACGAAGACGACTCCGAAAACGAGTCTGCTTGATTTTTCCGAGTGCAAGGTTCGCGAATGGTACCTCGTGTATCACGCGCGCCCTCCGTGGTTCTGGTGGGCGAAGTATCTCAAGCAGGGTTTCCGGCACGTCGAGCTAACGCGGCCGGTGTACTTCGGCCCGGGTCCCGAGGATGTCGTCTGGTTGAACATCCTGCCGACGTTTGAACTTCTGGACGCTGAAATTTCTACCGATCCGCGGCCCCCGTGGGTGAAGTGCCCAAACTCGACGGTGCAGAAGGTGACGACTTTGCAACCGTTGGAGCGTATGCGCAGCTGGTTCGACATCGGGCCGCCCACTTGCGTAGAGGTCGTCAAAGCCGCTCTTGGCATTCGGGCGTTTTGTGTGCGCACGCCCTGGCAGTTGTTCCAGCACATTCAACAGCGGGGCGGAATCATAGATGGGCGGCGGAGGCGGTAGTAGCGGTCCAACTGTCCAGCAACAGCAGCTGGAAACGCAGCAGGCGACTACGCAGGCGAACCTCAATCTCGAGGAGAACGCGCAGCGTAAGGCGATCTTGAACTCGATGCTCGGCACGCGCGTATTCAGAGGTTCCGCGCTTTCCCGTGCAGTGCGCGGCAACACGCCGGGCACCACCGATACGAGGGGCACAGGCCCCGCCAGTCTCGCGCAGCGCAGCGCGAACGCGGCGCCGGTGGCTACGGCTCCGCAGAGCCTGATTGACTTGATCCGGGGATCGACGACGGGAAGCGGGGCGACCCCCGCGGGCGGCACTGGTGCATCGGGCGCCGGCGCAGCTGGCGGCGGTGTTCGGGGCGGCGGTAGCGGACGAGGGCAGATTCCATGAAGGCGAAAGTCGGGCATATTGCGAAGGGCGCGTTCCATCGGTGGCTCGGGAAGTCGGAAGACGAGCCGATCACCGCAGCGGACATCGCCAAGGGCAAGGCCGCTGGCGGCCATGCGGAGAAGATGGCGATCTTCGCCGAGAACTTCGGCCACGGCCGGATGAGCAAGCGGCGCAAAGCGAAGTAAGTGGCGCTACTTTCCCGCCTCCCCTCCGGTCTCGAGAATCCCGAAGCGCTGCTGAAACGCCGCGCCGCGGCCGAGACCAAGAAGAATTTGTGGCGCGCGCTTTACCGCGACGCATATCTCTACGCGATGCCCTCGCGCGAGACGTTCACCTGGCACACCGAGGGGCAGTACCGGAACAATCGGCTGTTCGATTCGACGTTGCAGGAAGCAACGTACACAGCGGCGAACACGCTTTGCGCGCTCCTTTTCCCGAGCTGGGTTGAATGGGTGCAACTCGCCCCCGGCGCAGCGATCCTACCCGAGCATCTTGAGGAGAACCCCAAAATCCTCGAGGGATTGCAGAAGGCGACGAAGACGTTCTTCCATTACCTGAACGCGTCGAACTTCAACACGGTGATCAGCGAGGCCGCGCTCGACCTGCAAGTCGGAACGGCGGCACTCGATTTTAACGAAGGCGAGCACGACAATCCGTTCGAGTTCGAGTCGATTCCGACTTCGGTGCTCGAGTTAGAGGAAGGTCCTCGCGGGACAATCGAGACGACGTGGATGGAGCGCTGCCCGGAAGCGCGTAACCTGCTGCGGCTCTACCCCGGCCTCGAGATGTTCGATCTGCCGGCAATGACGCAGGAGACGATTCAGAAGTCCCCGGAGAAGAAGGTCACGCTCATTGAGGGGCAGATTTACGACCCGGAGACGAAGAAGTTCTACGGCGTCGTGATCGACAAGAATGGCCCGACGATCATCTGGCGGTACGAGTTCGGCCCCAGCAACCCCCGCATCGTGGGGCGCGCCTCGAAGACTGCGGGCGAGACATACGGCCGCGGCCGCGTACTGCTTGCACTGTCGGACGCGCGCACGCTCGACCGCATTGTCGAGTTCGAGCTGACCAACCTGGCCCTCGCCGTTGCGCCCCCGATGACCGGCGTGAGCGACGGTGTGTTGAATCCGTACACGGCAAGCCTGACGCCAAACACGATCATTCCGGTGGCGAGCAACGCGGACAACTCACCGTCGCTGCGCCCGCTTGAGATAGGCGGGAACTTCCAGCTCAGCGAGACCCGCGTTCAGAAGCTTCAGGAGCGCGTGCGCCGCATCATGCTCGGGCCGGAGCCCTCTGAGGGTCCCGTCAAGAGCGCGACCGAGATCAGCGTTGCTGACCGCAACCGCCTCTGGGCAATGAACGGGGAGTACACGCGCATCCAGGCGGAGCTGCTCGACAAGATCGTCAAGCGCGGCGTCTTCATCCTTCAGAAGAAAGGGCTGATGCCGAAATTCAGGCTCGACGGCAAGGACGTGACGGTGAAGTACACGTCACCCTTCGCGACGACGCAGAACGCCAGCGAGATCCTGGCAGTGCAGGAAACGCTGCAGCTCCTCGGCCCCGGCGGTCCTCTCGGCCCGCAGGCCGGAGGCGCGGCTGTTGGGACGGGGCTCAACCTGCAGAAGCTGCCGTCCTACGTTGCGCGGCTCAAGGGTATCCCCGAGAGCCTGATCATGACCGACGAGGACAAGCAGAAGCTCGTCGAGACCGGGATAAAGGCGCAGCAGGCGATGCAGGCGAATCAGCAGCAACACGCGGGCGGTATGGCGGCCGCGCAGGCGCAAGGCGAGACGGCCGGTGCTGGTGGCGGAGCGCCGCCTGGCGGACCCGCGCCCGTACCCGCGCAGTAGGAGAAGTAGATGGCGGAGGAGAAGTGGGAAGACCTGTTTCCAGAGGCTACGAAGCAGAAGCAGGAGCAGTTCGTGCAGGGCGTGAATTTCGCCCAGCGCTATTTGGTGTTTGCCGGCCCGACCGCGGATAAGCGCGCGGTCGAGCTGCTGGCGCAGTGGACGCAGATGGTGCGCCGCAAGGTGGTGGCGCTTGACGCGACGCCGCAGGAGTACGCCGCGCATAACGCGGTACGAGAGTTCGTTGAGGCTCTGCACGCTCAAATTGAGCATGCGCAGCAGAACGCATCCGTGGCTACTACGAGGAATCTACCGTGACGACACCCGCAGCCGCTCCCGCGGCACCTGCGGCCGCACCGGCAGCTCCCGCACCGGCGCCCGCGCCGGCGCCCGCAGCTCCTGCAGCCGCCCCAGCACCAGCCGCTCCCGCGGCGCCCGCAGCCCCGGCTGCTGCACCGGCTCCCGCGGTCGAAGACTCGCTTCTGCCAGCCGAGCCTGCTGCGGCGCCCGCTGCACCGCAGACGGAGGCCGAGAAGATTGCGGCCGCGAAGGCGTTGATCGCCGCCGCGGAAGCTGCCGCCGACCCGAACGGCGGGAAGACGTGGCTCCTTACCGATGGCGTGATGGGGCAGGGCGAGAAGCCCGGCTGGTTCAAAGGCGACAAGTACAAGACGGTCGCCGCGCAAGCCGAGGCGTACGCACACCTCGAGTCTCGCTTCGGTGCGTTTAAGGGCGCGCCGAAGAACGAGAAGGGCGAAGTCACCTACGCGTTCAACCCGCCCGAGGGTGTTGAGTTCAAGGCCGATCATCCGATGGCGCAGGCGTTCACGAAGTGGGCGGCCACGAATCAGCTGAGTCAGGAGGGCTACACCGAGCTTCTCGGCCAGCTGGTCCAGTACGAGATGGCACAGCAGCCCGATATGGGCGCGATCAAAGAGCGCCTCGGCGAGAACGCGGATTCGCGTATTGCCGCGGTGGCTTCCTGGGGGAAGGCGAACCTCGGTAGTGAGGGTTACGCGATGCTTCGCGCGGCGACCACCGGCGCGAACGCGGACGCGGTGATCAAGGTGATCGAGGCGATCATCCCGAAGACCGCGCAGATCCGCATGCCGAAGCCCGGCATGGATGTGCCGGCCGCGCAGGGCGGTGACGCACTTGCGGCGATCAAGGCGGACCACGGCAAGCGCAACGACAAGGGCGTTCTGCTGGTCGATCTTGATCCGGCCTACCGCCGCCTAATCGAGAAGCGCTACGTCGACTACTACGCGGCGCAGGGGGCGTAATGCCCCTTCAGTCAGGCAAGAGCAACGCGGTGGTCTCGGCCAACATCAAAACTGAGATGACCGCGGGCAGGCCGCAGAAGCAGGCAGTTGCGATCGCCATGCGCAAGGCCGGTCGGATGAGCAAACGGAAGAAGGGGAAGTAGTGGCGGCAGCGTATTTGAAGTACCTGACGCCGGAACAGAATCGGGCGAAGCAAAAGCGTTGGCGGGATGCTAATCCCGTCAGCGCTCGCCAGATCGCGCTTCGCGCGAACTTGAAGAGATTTTACGGTATCACGCCAGAACGCTATGACGAATTGTTCGCGCGGCAGAAAGGCCGCTGCGTGATTTGTGATTTGCGCCTTATTGCGCAGACCGATACCACCAGAGAATTTATGGGGCACCCTCCGAACGAAGTTGCCCGCGTTGACCACGACCACCAGACAGGTGTAGTCCGCGGCCTCTTGTGTTTTGGGTGCAACGTTGGCCTCGGGAAATTTGGGGACAACGAACAGCTTTTGCTGAATGCGGCTGGATACCTGCGCGTGAGCGCAACCCAGCAAGCACAGCCGGTCGCAGAACGAGAATCTGCAAGCGAGATAGAGCCAGAAATGGGACCTCGAGTCGAGCGAAGCCGTGGAAGCCGGCGCGATGAACTATCTCCCTTTACTGACTAAGGAACCCAAAGATGAGTATCCATCTCGGGGGCACTTATACTTCCACAACTAATGCGGCGATCGCCGCATTTGACCAGGAAGTAAAACTCGCTTATCAGGGCGAGGGCGTGCTCCGCAATTCTGTGCGCGTGAAGACCGGAGTAGTCGGTCAGCAGTTCGCGTTCCGTAAGATCGGCGCTTCAGTCGCCTATCAGCAGACCGCTTCTGCCGAGCAGATCACCCCGAACGACACCAGCCACACCAAAATCTTCGCCACACTCACCAACTGGCGTGTGGGCGACTACACCGACCTGTTCGACCAGGCGGAGACCAACATCGACGAGCGTACCTTCCTCGCGAAGGACAACGCGAAGGCCATCGGCCGCGCCGAGGACCAGCTGATCATCAACGCCCTTGCGGCGGTGAGCGGCCCCGCGGGCACCGTGACTTCCGGGTACGCTGGCACGAACACCGGCCTGACCGCGGATAAGATCCGCCACGCCAAACGGTATCTCGTGCAGCAGCAGGCGTCCGGCGGGGATCACTACATGGTGATCAACGCGATCGCGCTCGAGACGGCTCTGGCCGAAATCGAAGTGACGAGTGCGGACTACCAGACGATGCGGCTTCTGACCGATGCCGACATGAACAACAAGAAGGCGTTCGGCTTCACCTTCAAGGTGATCGAAAACCGCGTCGAGGGCGGCCTTCCGGCCGGATCGGCGAACGTGACAGAGTGCTTCGCGTACGACAAAGCCGCTGTCGGTCTTGCGACCGCCATCGAGCCCCAGTCGCGCGTCGACTTCATTCCCCAGAACGGGGCGTGGCTGTCGCAGTCGATCTACATGGGCGGCTCGGCCATCATTGATGCGCTCGGCGTCGTAGTCGTCAACGTCTACGGAACCTGAGAGGTAATCAATCATGGCTTATTCAAGCTTCAACACGCAGTTCACTCGAGTGGGTCCCGAGAACGACAACTGCCCGACGATCTGGACCTACGTGTCGACCGACACGGCACTGACCGTTTGCACTTCGGGGTATTTCAACGCCCTGGCGGGCAAGCTCAAGGTCGGCGATCTGATCTACTGGACCACGGCTTCTTCGCCGTGGCTCGCCGGCTCGGCCGGCCTTGCAGTGGTCAAGAGCAACACGCGCAATCTGCTGGCGTCTCCGCCGGTGACCGGCGTCGTGGATTTGTTCAGCGCGACCGTGCTGAACACGACCATCAACTCGGCCTGAAATTGGCCCGGCGGGGGACTGCCACCCCGCCTTCTTTTTCGGAGGTTGAGTGAGTTCCTACACGAAGTGGATCTCGATCGAGCTGGCGGAGCGTTTGCACTGCTTGCAACAGGGGTCGCTGAACGTGGGCAACACTCAGCAGAATCGACTTCATCTGCGCACACTGGCGATCGCGCAGGCGAACACGCCGTCGAGTCCGCCGTGGGCTCGGTGGAGCACAGCTGCGAACATGAAGACCGGGTCGGCGATGCCGATCCAGGCGTTGCAGGTCTACCCGGCGCGCGTGCCGGGCTTCGTTAAGCCCGTCGCGTCATGAGTGACAACACACAACTCGTTGTCCCCAGCACCGGCACGGTGAACCAGGATGTAGTCCGTACGATCGACCGTTCGGCGGACTCCGTTCCTATCGCGGCGAAGACGCAGGTCGTTCAGCTCGACGTGGGCGGGGAAACGAACGAGAGTCTCGTTACCGCCGGGAATCCGATGCCGGTTTCCGGCACGTTCTGGCAGGCCACGCAGCCTGTGTCGGGCACCATAACCGCCAACCAGGGCACGGCCAACACGCTTGCGAACGCGTGGCCGCATGAGCTGACGGATGGTACGAACGGCCCTGTAGCGGTCAAGGCGGCGAGTACGGCGGCCGCCGCCGCGGATAAGGCACTGGTTGTCGCGGTCAGCCCGAACAACTCAGTCGCAGTCACGGGCGCGTTCTTTCAGAACACGCAGCCGGTCTCCCTTGCGTCCCTGCCCGCGCTTGCCGCGGGGACGAACGCGGTAGGCCAGGTAAACGTCTCGCCCGTGAGCGGGCAGGGCTGGCCCTCGACGTACTCGGGTTCCATCGCCGCGACCGTTACGGCGGTCAAGACGAGCGCGGGGACTCTCGGGGCGTACTACATCGACAACCCGAACGCGTCGATGGCATACGTGCAGATTTTCGACGCCGCAGTCGCGAGTGTCACGCTCGGCACGACGGCGCCGAAGTGGAGCATCGGCATCCCGGCGAGCGGGGCTGCGAACCTCGAGTTCGTCAACGGACTTAAGTTCTCGACCGCGATCACTATTGCCGTGACCACGACTCGCGCCGGCAGCACAGGTCCAGGGAGTACCGTGGACATCAACATCGCCTACGACTGATGGCGATAGCATTCGTACAGAGTTCGGCTACTGCCGATGCCGCGGCGGCAAATTCCATTACCACGGCAGCAACGACTTCGGCGGTAACTGCCGGGGATTGCATCGTAGCCGTAATCGAAAGCTTCAGCGGCGGCGCGAGTGCAGTCTTCGCCTCCTCGATCACAGACAACGGGGCGAATACTTGGCCTGGCTCTGCCTCCGCACGCATAGGGGACAATAATTCAGGAGGACGGTCCTGCGAGATATGGGTACTCCCCAATGCCAAGGCCAAGGCGAGCTATACCCTCACCGCCAACTTTCCTAGTGGGACCGGGGAAACGAGACTCACGGCAGTCGAGTTTTCGGGGGTTGCCGCCTCCGCAGCTGTGGACACTTCTGGGACTGCCGCTACTGCCGCTGCAGGCGCTGCGGTCACATCCCTTGCAGTCAGCACAGCGGCTGCGATCACGAACGGCGGGGATCTACTCATCGCCGCCTTGAGCATCTCTACTGGCCTCGCATCGAGCGGTATCACGATTCCGTCTGGGACTACTCAGATAGAGATAGACCAGAACGACGCCACGTCCATCAGCTGCGGATCGGCTTACGAGATTCTCTCCGGGGCTTCTCTTACCGCAAAAACTCTTACCTGGAACTGGGCGGCTGGCGGGGCGACGAATGCCACATCGGCCTGTATCGTTGCGCTGCTTCCGGCTTCTGGCGGCGGCGCGCCTGCCACGCACTTTCTGTCCTGCTTAGGCGCGGGGGCTTGATCTGTGTCACTCGTAACACTTTTCCGGCGCGCGTGGGCCGCCGTTTCGGGCGGCGGAGGCAACGGGGGAAGTTGGCCGCCGTCGAGGATCGTCAAGTGGGTGCCGATCGAGTGGGCGGTGCGGCTGCGTACTTTGCAGCGCGGCACGCTCAACGTCGGGAACACCCGGCAGAACAAGGCGAACTTGATCGCGCTTGCCACCACGGAAGCCAACGCCCGTACCCCGCAGCAATGGGCGCGTTGGAACCCGGTATTGCCCTACAAGCTTCAGGTGTACGTGCGCGGGATACCTGGATACGTGCCGCCCGCGGGCACCAACCTATGAGCCTCGGTGAGCACAACCAGCACTTCGCGCGTGTCACTGAGCGCATTCAGCGCAAGTCGCGAAACGTGAATTGGCGGCCGAATGTTCGATACCACGACGAAGTAGCCACGCGCACGGAGAAGCTTCTGGCCTCTCTGCAGCGCGGCAGAGAAGCCGCCGCGCGTGCGCAGCAGGAGATTGCGCAGAACCCCGGCCTCGTAAAGCTGCGCGCCTTCTTCGCGACGCTGAGCGCGTATCTACCTTGGCGGTAGTGCCATGAGCACTATGCTCGTGGTGGGCAGCGCGCCGTGTCTCTTCGAGGACGTAGCGCGGGCATTGAGCCTCCGGCCTTTCGCATCTCTGATGCTGGTGAACGGTGCGTGTACGGCGATCGAGAACGCCGAGCATGTATTGGCCGGGCACGAGGAGAAGGCCGAGTTTTTCGCGCGTGAGCGGCATCGCGTCTTTCCGAACGCGCCACCGTGGCGGTTGCACGCGTGCTGTCATCCGCACCGCAAAGGGATGATGGCCGGCATGTTCCCGAGCGTCACCGACTGGCATCCGCACGAGATCGGCGTAGGCGCTACGTCGGCCAGTAAAGCGGCCAAGCTGGCTTTCCTGCTGGGCGCCACGGAAGTGATTCTTTGCGGATGCCCGATGAACCAGGAAGGGTATTTCGAGGGCGAGGCGAAGGTTCCGCAGCACATCATGTGCAACCGGATCGGCTCGTTCGGCAACGCGCACGGCCTCTTCAAGTCGAACGGCCAGCCGCTGCCAGTGCAAGAGACGCGGATCATCAAGGGCTACCGGGCCAACTTGAAGATCCTGGCGGAAGGTGAGTTCAAGGGCCGGGTGTTTTCGATGTCTGGTTTCACTCGTGATTGTTTGGGCGCACCGCCCGAGGTTTTGATATGACAGTTACCGCAAACCCCCGCGACAACGATGGGCGCCAGTTGGCGTCCCATGTGTCCTCGTTGCAGACCGCGGTCAACGCCGCGTCCGGCAAGGCGCACTACCCCGCGCTCAGCGCGCAGCTCGATCAGGCTCAGCGCGAGCTTGTTGCGCACTACCTGGATGTGGGTCGGCTTACCGCCGCCAACATCCTCTCGACAATGACCTGAAGGAAACGAAATGGCAATCTGGGTGAATCTGGCTCGCGCTGCAAAGTTCCCCGAAGTTATGCGCGTGTATAAGCGTGCGGGCTTCGGGCAAGGCATGGCTGGAAGTCCGACACAGCCGTATTCGGGGAACCCCCCGAACTCGGCGCCGCGCGGCTTCCTCGAGACCGTCCGTGCTGCTGTCAGCCTTGCGAACGGGGCGGCGCTCCCGTCGTGGATTCGCAAGAGTCCGCTTGGCTCGAATGACTGGCAGGACGTGCAGGTCGATGTGACCGCTATCCCCGGCGTGCGGGCGCTCAACCAGAACGGCAAGTCGAAACAGTTCGTCGCGTAAGGGCTCGCGTGGAGAAGCGAGTCCTTACTGTTCTTCGCGCAAGCGAAGAGTTCCAGCCTCGGCATGTGCTGGCTTTGAAGCGCCAGCTCACACGGTACACGCCGGACGCCGAGATGGTCTGTCTGTCGAACGTCGACGTGCCGGGTGTCAAGTGCATCCGGGCGAAGTACGACTGGCCGGACTGGTGGTCGAAGATGGAGATGTGCCGGCCGGATATCCGGGGCGACTTCCTTCTGTCCGACCTCGACAACGTGTTCGTCGGCTCGCTTGACGACATCCTGAGCATCGGCATGTACACGACGCAGAAGGGCGAATCGAACGCGCTCGCGTACATGACCGAGGAAGTTCGCGCGCGGATATGGGAAGAGTGGATGAAGAACCCGGAAGGGCATATGCACTTCTGGCACCCCCGGAACACCCCGGTCAAGACGCAGTTCGGGGATGGCGGCTTCATCAAGTCGTTGATGAGCGCGGACTCGCACTGGGAAGACGCGCTGCCGAACCAGGTGATCAACATCGCGTGGCTCGGGCTGACGCGGAGCGGGAGACAGCCTTGGCCGCTTCGGCTCGATCGTTCGATGATCCTGCCGCCGGAGGCGCGCGTGCTTCTGTGCTGGCGCCCGTGGCGACCGTGGAAGGTTCCGCTGCTTCGGCGTTTCGGGATGTACGACTTCGTATGACCGGCGTCGAAACGAGCGGTTGCCCGCGGCCCGACGGGCTTATCGAAGTCGACACGGTGCTGGACATCGGCGCCGGACTTCGGCCGATGGGCTGGTACAAGCCGAAGCGGCACATTTGCGTGGAGCCCCATCCGCCGTACGCGGAGCGGTTGAAAGCCGCGGGCTACGAGGTGTGGTGCGAGACAGCAGCCTCTGCCGTGGGGACGATCAAGTCTTGGGGTCCCGGCTCGATCAACGCGATCTATCTGCTCGATGTGATCGAGCATATGCCGCGCGCCGAGGGCGAGGCGCTGCTCAAGGTTCTGCCGTGGCTCGAGGCGAAGCAGATCGTCGTCTTCACGCCCACCGGATTCATGGCGCAGGAGCACGACGCTTGGGGCCTCGGCGGCGAGCACTGGCAGAAGCACCGCAGCGGCTGGACTCCCGAGGACTTCGCCGGCTGGCGGATCTCTTACCCCCTCGGCGCGTCGCAGTTCATGGCGGTTAGCCCTTGAAGCCCGCGATCAGTGTAGCGATGCCGTATTGGAACCGGCCCGAGGAGCTGGCGCGCTCGTTGGCCTCGTACGCGAAGTGCTACCCGGACCTCGACATTGAGTTCTCGCTCTGCGACGACGGCTCGGATCGGCCGCCTGGGCGCCTGCCGCGGAACGCGAAGCTGACGAAGCTCCCGGCGAAGACGGCCGCGCTGAATCCCTGTGTGCCGATCAACCGAGCGGTGCGGGCGGCGACGCGCGACGTGATCGTGCTGACGAACCCGGAGACCGAGCACCGTGAGCCCGTGCTCTACGCGATGCTCGAGGCGCTCACCGGGCCGAACGATTACGTGATGACCGGCGCGCGTAATGCGCCGTATCAGTACCGCCGCGGGCTCGTGCTGAAGGAAAGCCCCGGCGAATGGGTTGCTGGCCCTGAAGCTCCGCGCGCGCCTGTGGGTGGCCGCAAACCGATCGCTCCCGGAAGCGAACTGCACTTCTGCACGATGTTTCACCGGGCGCTGTTCGAGCGCGCTGGTGGTTTCGACGAGGCGTATCGCAACGGCGCCGGCTGTGAAGACAACGACTTCACCTGGCGGCTGTACGCCGCAGGCGCGAATTTCAAGTACGTGCCGGGTGCTGTGTGGCACTACGTCACGCGACACGGATGGAAGGGGAAGCCAGGCGTGAACTACGAATTGCTCGACCGGAAGTGGGGCCATCTGCCGGAGTACAGATGCGCATAGTTACTGTGCTGCAGACCCGCGCGCTGAATGCGCTTCAGCGCGGCTCGAGCGAGTTCACGCCAGCGCACGTTCAGGCGCTTGCTCGACAAATCGAGCAGTACGCACCGTTTGCATCATTTGAGGTGCTTTCGGATGTGAACGTGCCGGGGATCAAAAGTATCCGGCCTTTCGAGGACTACCCCGGCTGGTGGCAGAAGATGTCGCTGTTTGACCCACGGTTTCCGGGCGATTTCCTCTTTATGGATCTCGACACCGTGGTCGTCGGGCCGCTCGACGACATCCTCGCGGTGAAGAAGCTGACATTGCTTCGCGACTGGTACAGGGACGGGAAGAAACTCAAAGAGGGTTTGGGCGGCGGGTTGATCTATCTCCCAGCCGATGCGCGTAAGGAAGTGTGGAGCATGTGGCGCCAGCAGCCGCAGCTCAACATGAAGGTCTATGCCAGGGGGGATCAGTTCCTGATGGAGCGGTTTTATCTCAACACCGCGGATCGTTGGCAGGACGTTGTGCCCGGTCAAGTGGCTTCGTGGAAAGTCACATGTAAGAACGGCGTTGTTCCGCCCGAGACGCGTTTGATCACGTTCCACGGCAACCCGCGCCCTTGGGCCACCAGCCCGTTTTTGCACTTATACCGATGAACGCTGCGCAAAAGAAATGGCTCGAGCAAAACCCGGAAAAAGCGCGCGAGGCTAGTCGGGAATGGAAGAAAAGAAATGTCAACCGCATTCGTGTTTATCAGGTTGCATACAAAGCTCGGCACCCGGAACGGGTTAGGGTGCTTCGCCGTCGTCGCAATTTGCGTACCTACGGACTGACAGAGGAAATGTATAGCGCATTACTGGCCTCTCAAAACGGTAGCTGTGCGATATGCGGCAGTGCTGACCCACGCGGTAAACGCGGCAGCAAGTACTTTCATGTCGATCACGATCACAGTACCGGCGCAGTGCGCGGTTTGCTGTGTTTAAACTGCAACACTGCTCTTGGCCTGTTTTCTGACAGTGCCCAAGTGCTACTAAAGGCCCGCGAGTATCTGCAGAAATGACAGCCGCCGCCCCCATTGTTACGCAAACTAAGTTGTCGATTTGCTCGGCAGCGCTTGTGCTGTGCGGCGAAAAGCCGATGAACAGCCTCACCGACAATCGATACGGCGCGGCTGTGTGCGCCGCGCTATTTGATATGGTGTATGAGACGGAGCTACAGAGCAATCGTTGGCGGTTCGCTTGCAAGAAAGCGCAACTCTCGCAGATCAACGTCACGCCGCCGAATGAATTTCAGTTCGCGTTCCAGCTCCCCACGGACATGCTTCTTCCGATCGGGTTCTGGGGGATGGGGCCTGACCGCTCGTATGAAATGTACGGCGGCAACATCATCTACACGAACGTCAAGTCGAACCCCGGCCCGGTTAACGCGAGCGCGCCTGTTCTCACGTTCGACTACATGTATAAGCCGGATGTATCGACTGTGCCGTCCTATTTTAGCTTGTTAGTTACGTACGCTCTGGCCCGCGATTGCATCAAGCCGATCACGGAAAGCGACACGGCGTCTACGGCCATGAAGATGAAGTACGAAGTACAGCGTAGCCGTGCGATGTTCATCGACGCGCAGGGGCGCCCGAATCGGCAGTTACAGCACAACCCGTTCGTGCAGGTCAGATAACACGCTGTGGAAATCCAAACCCACAGTATCCAAAATAATTTCCTGTCCGGGGTCCTCGACCCGCGGGCGCAGGGGCGCATCGACACCAACGCCTACATCTCGTCGATGCTACAGGGGACCAACGTTGAAATGGTCCACCTGGGCGGGGTTCAGCGCCGCCGCGGACTGGTTCAAAAATTCGTACTCCCAAACAAGCTCACACTGCTCGCGGGCACGTACACACAACCGAACGGCCCGGCGTCCGCAACCACGTTGGGAAACAACGTCCAGACGGAGAAGTACACAACCACAACGCCTCCGAACACGACTGACCCTTACGTGCTTGTGCATTGCGACCTTGGGGCGGCGAAGAACGTGTTGTTCGCCGACTGCCTCGCGATCACACTTGCTTCCGGTTCGAGCACGCAGTTCCAGATCCAGTACAGCACGGACGATTCGACCTGGCACACGTTGGGAACTGCTTTCCCGCAGCTCGACAGCACCGCGAACTACACGTACCGGCGCACGGCCGGAGTGACGTACCCGCCGACGTACACGACCGCGCGGTACTGGCGTGTCGCGAAGATCGGCGGTACGAACCTGACCTCGGAGGTCACGTTCAGCGATTTCGTGCTGTGGGGGGATAGCGGCACGGTCTCCGCCGGGCGTCTCGTGCCGTTCGAGGTCTCGACCGGCGAGCAGTACATGGTGGCGTTCTCCGACCATTCGGCGATCGTCACGAACAACGGAGCGATCGTCGACTACGTCGCCGCGCCGTACCCGAGCGCCTATCTAGCCGCGATGGACGCGCAGTCGAGCGCCGAGTCGATGATGATGGTTCACGGAGGCTTCGCGCCGCAGTTCCTGATCCGCTTGTCATCCCCCCTCGCTACGGGAGCGGCGCTTCAGACCTACTACAATTTCCAGACGTTCCTGGCGCAGTTCGCCGCGATCCCGCAGGTCGACTTCGCCGACATCCTGAGCCCGACGCCGACTTCGGATTTGCAGACGCTGACGTTCAACAGCAGCTGGAACGTCGGCGACACGTTCACGATCACGATCCAGACGGACACCACCGGGCCGATCACGTATCTCGGGGACAACCAGAACACCGCGAACGCGATCGCCACCGCAGTGCAGGCGCTCTGGGTGGTCAACGGCTTCACGGGCGTCAGTTGCACGAGCAACGGCGCCTTCGGCTACACGCTGACGTTCGCGAACGAGGCCGCCGGGGCGATGGGTGCGATCGCGATCACGTCGCTATCCTCGAGCGCCACCGCTACTGCCAGCGAGACTCAGGTCGGCAGTTCCCGGCAGGAGCCCGCGTGGAGCTTGAACCGTGGCTATCCGAGCACGGTGACGTTCTTCCAGGGCCGCATGTACTTCGGCGGCCTCGAGTCGCTGCAGGAGACGATCGTCGGTAGTTGGGTCAACGACATCCTGAACTTCGCCACGGATCAGGGCTTGGACGACCAGGCGATCTTCTCCTCGATGAACGGCGTGGCGCTGAACGCCATCACCGCGATGTTCCCCGCGCGGTCGCTTTGTGTCTTCACGACCGGCGGCGAGTTCCGCTTCGTGAACGACAATGGCAGCCCGATCACGCCGACGAGCTTTCCGACGAACCAGACGCAGTACGGCACGGCGAAGATCAAGCCGGTGATGATCGACGGGAACATCATCTTCGTCCAGCGGAACCTCAACTCGATTCGCGATTTCCAATTCGACTACACCCAGGACCAGTTCAACTCCCTCGGGCTGTCGTCGTTCGCCGGGAACCTCATCTACAACGTCCAGGACCTCGGGGTCTGGAACGGATCGCTGAACGAGGAGATCAACCTCGTCTTTGCATGCAACGGGGTTAACTCCAACGTCAATTCGTCGGTGAACCCGAACCCGCTGCCGAACGGCACTTGCGGCGTGTACAACACCCGCAAGGAGGCCAACGTCCAGGGCTGGACGCTCTGGCAAACGCAGGGGCTGTTCCAGAACGTCTCCTCGGTCGTGCAGAGCCTCTTCTTCCTCGTGCAGCGAAGTCTGAACGGCACGACGGCGCTCGTGTTCGAGCAGGCGGTCGAAGGCACGTTCATGGACTGCAGCACGGGCTCCGTGACGCAGGCGCCTTCGAGCACGGTCAGCGGCCTTGCGTGGCTGAACGGCATGTCCTGCCGGGCTATCGCCGACGGGTACGTCCTCGACAACGTCATTCCGTCGGCCGGTTCGGTCTCCTTGACGATCGACGGGCGCCCGTACGTAGCGACGACGTACGAGATCGGGCTCAACTTCAACCCGACCGTCGAGCCGATGCCGCTGCAGACGGTGCGCTGGCCGATGGGGTCGAACCTCGCGCGCAAGAAGCGAATCGTGCGTGCCCGCATCAAGGTCTCGAACACCCTCGGGCTTCTTTACAACGGCGAGATCATGCCGACAACGACGATCGACACAATCAACTTCGACACGCCGCCTGAGCCGTATAGCGGCATTCTCGAATTGGAAGATGCGTCCGTGTGGGATCAGACAGTGGACAAGACCGTGACGTTTACGCAGGTAGACCCGCTTCCGTTTTATCTCATGTACATCGATATGGAACTGGCGGGAGAACAATAAATGGACATGGGCGTTGGGGAAATTGCGCTTATTGCGGCCGCTACTACGGCAGTCAGCGCGGGCGTAGCCGCGTATTCGGCGCATGAACAGGGCGTGGCCGCATCGAACGCGGACAAGCAGAAAGCCCGAATCGCCAGCGAACAGGCGACTCAGCAGCAGATCGCCATGCGCCAGAAGATGCTGATGTCTTTGGCTTCGCAGAACGCCCAGGCGGCGGCGGGTGGCGCGAGCATCAGCAACGCGAACACCATGCGCCAGATCACGCAGGCGCAGAACGACCTGATGGCGAATCGCGCAGGCGCGTCTGCGCAGGTTTCGCTGCTTGATTCCGCAGCCTCGGCTTCACGTTCCGCGGGCGACCTCGGCGCGGCGAGCGATCTTGCGGGCGGCGCGGCGAAGGCTGTTTCCGGCCTTCCGGCGAGTAGCTGATGGCCGACGAACTGATACCGCCGGCGATTCGTAACGGTGGCACCGGCGCGGCGCCCACGAGCGGCTCTGTGCGCGGCGACTACCGGCAAGTCCAGGCCGCCGAAGAGGTCAACGCGCCGGGCGTCGACCGCGCGGCGGATACCGAGGCCGAGGCGGCGGCCGCACGCGCCCGCGCGTTGGGCGGCTTGTTCAAAGAGTTCGAGGGGATCAGCAGTGATGTTGGGATCAAGGCAAGTACGCAAGTCGGCGCCCTCGCGGGCGCAGCGTCCGGCAACACGGGCCACCCCCAGTACAAGCAGGGGCTCGCGCAATTTACAGCCTACGGCCGCGCGTTCAACAACGCCGCCACCGGCGCCTATGCGATCGAAGCAGAGGCGCAAGCCGATGATGCTGCCGCACGGCTCCGCGTCGAAGCGAACAATAACCCCGCCACCTTCGCCGCTACCTTCAGCGCAACTCGAGATGCCGTTCTGAAGAACGCGCCGCCGATGGCGGTGCCGATGCTGACTGAGCTGTACAACAAGCGGCTCGCGGCGGGGTTGGCGGCGATTTCGGGAGATCAGGCTGCGGAAATCAAGCAGACGCAGCGACGGATTTACGACATAGGTATTCAACGTGGCATTAGCAAAGTAGCCACGCTGCAGGGTTCGGAAAATCCGCACGACCAGCTCGAGGGGTCTGACGAGTGGGCGAAGCTGTCGCTCATGATTCACGGCGGTGTTACAAACGGGTTGTACAGCCCGGCCGAGGCGCAGGCGATGGAGGTCAACGCCCACCGAGCAATCACTGAGCAGGTGTTCGAGACGCAGGTTGATCGCGAGCTATACCGCCCCGGTGGAGACCCCGTTGGGCTGATTGCGCGCTTCCGGCAGGCGCACCTCGACAACATGAGTAACCCGAACGAAGTGCCGATCTTGTCGGAGGACGAGTTCAACCGGCTCATGGGGAACGCGAAGCAGAAGGTCCTTCAGCAGAACATGATGGAGGCATACGCCAAGCGCCAGGGGAAGACCGAAGAGGAGCTGCGCTTCGAGGCTGGCGACAAGGAAGGCACTAGCCGGCTGCTGTCGAGCACTCTCACTGTGAAGTGGCTTGACAGCGCGGTGCGCACGGGGGATCTCAAGCCCGAGGTTGCGCGCACGTTGCGTGCTGCGTTGCTCAACGATGCTACAGGTGCTCCGTCCCATAGTAATACGGAGCAGCTGTTCAACATCATGCACGACCCGAATTTCCTCGATATGGATGGGCGTGCGCTCGCGACATATCCCGATTTGAGTATTCAGGATCGGAACACTTTGGTGCGCGAGCAGGCCAAGCGCCTCGCGTCCTGGGAGAACACGCAGGCGGTCAAGAACGGCCGGAGCCTCATAGACTTCAATCTGAAGATCGCCCCCGGCACGAGCCGGGAGATGTTGTCGCCGGAGGAAAACAAGGCCCGCGACGCCGCACAGCAGGAATACCTCCGGCTGATGTCGGCCGAGGACCCGGCCAAGCGCGACAGCACTGCGAACCAGCACGCGATCGAGGCGGTGCAGCACGTCCAGAAGCAGCTCGCCGTGGACAAGATCGCCGCGCTCACGAAGTCACGGCAGACGTTCATTCAGAACTTCGGGCCGGGGAGTCCTGGCAGCATGGATAAAGAGCAGTACGAGACGCGTCTGAAGCAGATAGCCGATTCGATCACTGCGCAGCAAGCCATCCTGGGGCAGAAGTAACGTGGCCGGCAATATTCTCGATGTCGACGGGCTGGCCGCGCAGTATGACGCGCAGAACCAAGCGTACGCGAAGCAAGCTGCGGCCACTGCGCAGGCACGTCAGGCACAGGAGCAGGCCGTCAAGCAGCCGCCGACGCTCGCCACTGTGGGCACGCAAGATCGTGGGCACGTCACGCCGGGCATCATCGACAGCGTTCTGAACGAAGTAGGGCAGTGGGGTACTGCCGCCCGGCATGTCGGTCAAGACGTGATGGCCGGCGCGGCTACCGCGGCGGGGAACGCGATGGACGCCGCGAAGGCTGCGGGCTCTCCCGCCGACCCGAACGACCCCGCGAATGCGCCGGCGCCCGTGTGGGACCACGCGCGCGAGGCGATCGGTGACTTCCGCGATGCGATGGTCGTGCAGGACCCGACGGGGGTCGATCCAGTCATCCAGGCGGGTGCGCAGCTCGCACTGCCATTCGCTGCTTACAGCAAGGCGCTGAGTGCCCTGCACGGCATATCGAACATCGTTGTGTCGGGGGCTGCGACGGATCTTACGGCACTTGCCCCGCACGACATGCGCACGGCCGACCTGATCCGGCTTGGTGAGACCACCGACACGAAGATCGGCGCGGCGTTGCGGGCGATCGGACCGTATGGCCTGAACGCGTACATCAACTACCTTGCCGATCGGACGAATGAGACCGAAGCGCAGGGGCGCTTCAAGAACGCGCTCGACGGCCTCGGCGCGAATCTGATCCTGACGCCGTTGCTCCACGCGGCCGGCATCGTGGTGAAGCAAGGTGTTGCGGCCACCCGGTACGCCGTAGAGAACGGCATCCGCAATACCGTCAGCGATCTTGCCGGGTCGATCAAAGTCGGCCCTGCGGCAGAGCGCGGCAGCATCGGCGTTCAGAACAACGCCTCCGGCGAGAGTGCCGCGAGCCTCGAGGCACAGAACCGCCCGAAGCGGAACCTCGACATCGTGGACCCGGACGGTAACGGACAGCCGATCCTGAAAGATGTGACGCAGGTCGACCAGCAGGCCCCGAAGGGCCATCTGATCATCGACCGCGACACCGGGGAGATCGTCAGCCGCGGGCCGGACATGAACCTCGCGGGCGCCCGCGGGTTGCGCGCGCGGTACGAAGCCAAGATGTTTTCCGAGGAGAAATAGGTGCCCGATTTTGGCTTGACTGAGGCCCTTGCGGCCGCCCTGAAGACCGCCAAGTCGGCCGAGGTCCTGCGGCCGGCCGAGCAGGCGTTGGCCGCGCGCGCCGCTAAGACGGCCCCCAGCGCTGCGGCCCCGGCAGTGCCGTCGGTACAAGCGCCGTCTACTAAGATTCCGCCCGGAGCCACCCAAGCGCCTTCATTGAATCCCGGCGAACCCCCGGCCCCTATCCCGCCGGAGGCTGCGGGAACAGCAACCGCCCCCGGCCCGCAGGTAGCCGTCCGATCGGACGGGCAAATATCAATTCCCGGTTCAGCCACTCCTGGCCTTCCTGGGGAGGCACCAGCGCCCCCCGGCGCCGCCCAGACCACGGCTGACGCCACACCGCCCGCGGGGGCGCTGGTGGCCTCTGAAGAGGCCTCGATGGCCGTCGAGCCCCGTACGGCCCCCAAGCGGCCGCCCGCGGGCAATCAGCTGCCAGCCGAGCCGCCGACCGCACCGCCTGCACCCACCCCTGTTCAGGCAGAGGCCCAGCGGTTCGTCCAGGCGAACCTGAAGGACTTCTCCGGCAAGCTCGACATGACCCACATGCCGAACACGGACGTAATGACCGTACCGGATGGGCTCAAAGCGGCCATTTTACAGGTCGCGGATGACAATAAAGCTGCTGTTGAAGCAGCCCGCGGCGTGCAGACCGACCATCAGCTCACCGCGATGGCGGAGGACCTGGCCGTTAATCGGGACGTGCTCGAGCAGCGCTTGGCGGCGCTTTCCGGGTCTCAGACCGCGCAGCCGCCGGTGGTTCTGGCTGCCCGCATGATCCAGGTCAAGAACGCCGGCGATCTCTTCGCCCTCGGTGGGAAGGTCGCCGACGGCACGGCCACCAGTGAGGAGATCACGCAGTATTACGCCCAGAAGCAGGCGTTCCTGTCCGAATACGAACAGCTCGCCGGGGTTAAGGCCGGCTCGGGGCGTACCCAGCGTGCTCTTGGCCTCCCGGTCGGGCTCGACCCGGCTGTGCTTGATCACGTCGCGAACGTCATCAGGCAGAACAACCCGGATCTCGCGGCCGAGGCACAGGCTATCCGGCTCGCCGGCACACCGCGCGGCATCGCCAGCATCCTTCAGGGCTCGCTCGCCTACCGGGCGCTCGTCAAGGCGCCGTTCCAGCTCCTGCAGCGAATCTATATCAACGGGATTCTGTCGGGGCCGCCGACATGGTTCAAGATCGCGTTCAACAACAACGTCAATCTGTTGCTCAACCAGTTCGACCTCTTTGCCGGCGCTGGCATGCGCGGTCTTACCCGTATGGCTGCGCGTATCGGGCGGTTCCCGACGGCGGATGAGGGTGCCGAGTGGTCAGATGCGATGGCGCACCTCCACGGGGTGATCTCGGGCGGTGCGGATGCACTGCGAGTCGCCGGGCGTGTGCTTCGTACCGGGCAGTCGATGGACGGCATCATGCGTTCGGAGGAAGCCACCGGCCGGCAGACAATCCTCGGTGTGCTGCCGGAAGCGAATAACACCTGGTACGGCAGCATCGCGCGCGGGATCGACACGTTCATCGGCATTCCTGGCCGCATCATCGGTTCGATCGACGACTTCACGAAGACGCTCGGCTACCGCGGGTATCTCACGAAGACGGTGATGACGGAAGTCCGCCAGCGTCTCGAGGCCGGGACCCTACGGCCGGGAGACGTTGAGTCGTTCACCCAGCAGCTCATGCAGAACCCGACGGAGGAGATGCAGCAGGCGGCGGAGGACTGGGCACACCGCATGACGTTTCAGTCGCCGTGGCCGATGGACCCCGTGACCGGACAACCATTGGCCGGCGCGCGCTTCCAGGCGTGGCTGAACGCCGTGCCCGCCGCGCGGTTCATCTTCCCGTTCATGCGCACGGCGACGAACATCTTCAAGCAGACCGTCGAGCGCACCCCGTTCGCGTTCTTCTCGGCGCGGATGCGCAATGCGGTTATGGCGGGCGGTGCGGAAGGCGACATCGCGCGGGCGCGCATTGCAACCGGCACTGCGATCGGCAGCATGCTCGCGTGGATGGCGATACACGACCGGATCACCGGGGACGCGCCAAAGGACCCGAAGGCTCGCCTGGCGTGGGAGGCGGATGGCCGGCGCCCGTACTCGATCCGGGTCCCGAACCCGTTCACCGGCAAGGACGAGTGGCACGAGTACATGTGGTTTGAGCCGATCGCGACGGTGGCGGGCATTGTGGCGGACGCGGTGCAGCTGCACTCGTATGTCTTCGATTCGGATAACACGTACTCGATGATGCCCGCCGATCAGCGAATGGGAGACGCGACGGCGCACATCATGGCGTCGATCATCCAGAACACCGGCAACAAGACCTTCATGCAGGGTGCTGCGCAGTTCTCCGAGATGTACAACGACCCGACACGCGCTTTCACGATGTGGCGTGACCAGATGGCTGCGGCATCGGTGCCGTACAGCGGCTTCGTCAAGTTCATGCGTAATGAGCAGGACCCGTACATGCGGCAGGCGTTCACGCTGATGGACAAGGTCCGCGATGAGCTTCCGACGATTCCCGGCGTCAAGGGCTCGAAGACACTCATGCCGCGCCTCGACCTTTTCGGTCAGCCGCGCAAGACCTCCGGCGGTAATGCGATCCTTGGCCCGCTCGATCCGATGCAATGGTCCCCGTCTGAGAAGGACGACGTAACGAACGAGCTGCAAAAGCTCATGGAGCAGACGCGAACCGTGCCACTGACGTTGCCCTCCAAGCAGCTTGCGATCGGGGGCAACGCCAGCGGGCTTCAAGACGGAATGGGCATGCGCTTGACGCCGCAGGAGTACTACGAGTACGTGCGCAACGCGCGCGCGACGCCGATTTTCAACGGCGGTACGCAGACCTTTCGTGAGCGTCTGTCGCAGCTGATCGCATCGCCCGTGTACCAGGAGGCAACTCCTCCCGAGCGCGCGAACATGTTCACCCGTATCCAACACGAGGCCGATCGGGCCGGCCGTAAGATGCTCTGGGACAACAATGAGTCGTTCCGTGAGCGAATGATGGCGTGGCAGGCGGAGAAGAACCGCCTCAAGTTCAACCAGTGAGATCCTGACACATGAGCGTTCCCGCAACCCTGAGTTCCGTCCCCGCGGTCACGCCGTACATCCAGTACGTCGCGACAACGGGGCAGACGGTCTTCCCGTATCCGTTCCCGATCACGCAGGACGCGGATCTCATCGTCGTCATCAACGGCGTCACGCAGGCCACCGACAGTGGCTACACGCTGACGGGGCAGGGGAGCCCCACGGGCGGCAACCTGACGTTCACGCTCGGCCGCACGAGCGGTGACATCGTCACGCTGTTCCGCAATATCGCCATTGCGCGCCTCACCCAGATCGCGCAGAACTCGGGCTTCTCCTCGACCGCTTTCAACGCGGAGTTCAACAACATCTATCTCCTGCTGCAGCAGCTCAACGAGTCGATCGGGTTCTGCCTGCAGGTTCCGAACACGAACAGCCCGACCCCATCAACTACACTCGTACCAGCGAACTACGCTAACAAGTATCTCGCTTTCGACGCGAATGGCAATCCGACGCCCGCGCTTCTGACTTCTGTCGGTTCGCTTACACAGGCCATTATTGCCGGGCTGTTTCAACCGCAAACCCAAGCAGAGATAAGCGCCGGCGTGGTGCCCACTAGTTTTGTATACCCACCCCTTTACTCCAAGAGATACGGGGCAGTTGGCGATGGGGTGACTGACGATACCGCAGCCCTTAACAACATGCTTACCGTCGCCAAACAGAAAGGAGGCACCTGCACGCTAGCCAACGGAAATTATTTAGTAACCGCGCCACTCAATCTTGCCAACATTGGAGCATTTCAGGTCATCTTGCAGGGTGAGAGTCAAGGTCAGGGTATTTACAATACCACGCCAACTTCAGGGGCTAACCTCTATGGGAAAACCGGGACACAAGCAGTCATAGAAACCCAAGGAAGCCACCGGGTTACCCTGAGAGATTTCAACATATATTCTCTTGCCGCAGACGCTTCTCGATCCTCGGTGGGAATTTTCCAATCACGCACGACTGTGCAAAACAGTTGCCAGTACCACAATTACCAACGAGTAGGTATTTTTCTAGCGAGCAACTCTGCCGCTAATGCGGGGCTAGGGGCCGTAGGACTTTACAATTTAGGAGCGGAACACGGCCTATATGACCTACTGGTCATCAATGGTGACACATCACTTCTCATGGAAGACAACAACGCGTATTCCTACACGCCTACCTACGGAACGCTGTCTTCTATTCCAAGTTGCTCACAGAATTCATTCCGCCAATGTGCATTCGTTCCGGTGAATGGAAACGTCAACAACGCCACGCGGTTGTCAGGAGTAAACACCGTTAGTTTTATCGATTGCTATTGGGGGAATGTCGCCGGGTCAATAGGGACGGTGTTAGATGCTTTCCTGATAACAAGTACGGGGGCATTAAATGAAGCAAGCGACATCTTCATTTTGGGAGGTAGCGTTGAGAATTGGAATTCATTCCTACAGATAGGAGATAACGTAACTAATCTCAAAATAGATTTGGCTTTCGCTTCTCCCCTCTCTCCTGGCCCCATAATGCACATGAACGTAAACAATAATCAGGTGCTCAGGGGAGCTGACATAAATTTTAGAAACCACGGAAGCGGAGCCATACAACTTCTTGGAGTTGGGTCTGCAACTGGCGATCAAATATATGGGGGAAGGTTTGTTCTAGATTCCGGAATGTCTTGGTCTGCTTCCACGCTTTCAGTGACGGGGTCGGTCATCAATGACATGAATACTTCTCCTGCCACAGTATCACTGAAATCCGGGTCTACCTACCTTCTCACAAACACCAACGGTGTGGCCCTATCCATAGGAACATCCATTTCTACAAAACTCAAGGGAACTGCGACGTTTGTAGCAGCTACGACTATAGCGGTGTCTTTAGGAGTCACCTTACCAACCGCAACCTATCAAGTATCCCTTGGAGGTAACGCAGCCGGATTTGTATGGGTGACAGGTAAGAGCACAACAGGATTTACGATCAACTGTTCGGCGGCTAATAGCAATTCAACCGACTGGACGCTAGAGCAGTAAAACCCCGTGACAGTTAATCTCACGGCAAACTTCTTCAAAAACGCCCGCGGCGTCACGCTGACGGACGGCGGGGGAATTACGTGGTCGATCAACAAGAACACGAACGCGGTCACGGGAACCGTGGGCACGGGAGGCGCGAACGCGGCTAACCCGACAGCAAAAGTCGGGCCAACGGTCGTCAACGGTGTGGCAAGCACATGGATGCGCTCGGATGCCGCGCCGCCTATTGATCTAACGGCGAGCTACGCATGGACGGGCAACGTAGGCTGGTTCGGGGCAGTGGCGATCGCGCAGCCCACAACCCTCGTCGGATCGTCCGTGTTCGTGCAGAACGCCGGCACCGCCATCAACTCGTTGTCGACTTTTGATGGCTACACCGTTCCGCAGATCGTCAAGGCCCTGCGGACCCTCGGACTCTTAGCGTAAGGAGAAGCGATGATCACGCCGATGCAACTTCGGGCGGTCTTTCCGTACTGCCGTAACCCCGGTCTCTGGTGCCGGACGTTCGACCAGGTGGTCGATGAGTTCGAGCTTCGGCCGCCGCACCGCCTGGCGATGTGGCTCGCGCAGTGCGGCTTCGAGTCGGAAAGTTTCAACCGGCTTCGGGAGGATCTCAGCTACCGGACGCCGGCGCAGCTGCGGGCGGTATTCCCGCGCGAGTTCCCGACGGATGACGCCGCGCAGCGGTACGTGATGAACCCGGCAGGGCTCGGGAACTTCATCTACGCCGGCCGGAACGGCAACGGGAATGCGGCCTCGGGCGATGGCTTCAAGTACCGCGGCGGCGGCCTGATCCAGCTCACGGGGCGGGGGAACTACAAAGGGGTGGGGGAGGCGCTAGGGCTCGACCTCGAGGTACGCCCCCTTCAGATCACCAGCGAGCCGATCGCGGCTCGCACGGCCGGGTTCTTCTGGAAGCAGAACGATCTGAACGCCGCGGCAGACGCCGGCGACTTCGACTACACGACGCGCCGTGTGAACGGCCCGGCTATGGAAGGCGCGGCCGAGCGCAAGGCCCTCTGGCAGAAGCTCGTAGTGCAGCTCGACGTACCGACGCCGGTGGCGGCCGCAGCGATAGCGCGCCGGGCGGCAACCGTGCCGGTGATGGATGGCGTGATGACACCAGGAATGAACGGGACATGAGCGCAGTAGACTACATTCCCCATGGGATCGTAACCGCGTTGGCTACGGTCGTGGGGTTCGTCTTTCGGCAGCACGTCAAGCAGGACGAAGATCGCTTTCAGGAACTGACTGTGTCGATCGCCGAGCTTGGGAAGAAACTCGACGCGGTGAATCAAAACGCGGCCGATCGGCACGCGGATCTCGTTAATACGCTGCTACTCACCAAGCGGTGAATCCGTGGACCCGCAGAGGGAGAAGCTCTACGACTTCGAGGACCGCTTCCCGTGGGCGAACTACAATAACGCGACGCTCGCGCAATGCCGCAGTCTGATCCGCGCCGCCTGCCAGGCGTACAAGGTGGCGCCGCCTACGGTCGTTCAGCACAAGCAGCGGTCAATGTCGTGGTGCATCCCGGCGCGGCGGAAGATCTCCCTGCAAGGTTCGGGGCCGGGGAACAAGGGCGGCAAGAACGCCGCTACGGCGCTTCACGAGGCAGCCCATCAGATCGTCTACGATCTACGGGGTAGCCGTGTGGCCGACCATGGACCGACGTTCTGCGGTGTGTATTTTCACCTTCTGACGATGGCGGGTTGGCCCGCCGCGGCGATCCGAGCGGTCGCGCGGGAGCACGGTGTGAGATGGGTTGAACGACCCCCGGAGTGGTTTAAGTGACAGTGACGGCCCCGACTGCTGACGTTGCTGGCGCTGCGCTCGATGCGCAGATCGCCACCGTGCAGGCGCTCGTCAATGCGACGAGCCCCGCGGCAGCGATGTACCCGCAGTACGTCCAGCAGTTGAACCAGCTGCAGACCGAGGCCGTCGATCACTACATGGTGACTGGCTGGCTGAATGCCGCCACGATCCTCGCCACGTACACGGCACCTACGTGGGACTCGGTGGGGCAGACGCTCACGGCCCGCGTCTCGGCCTTGCAGACCCTCGTGAACAACGCGCCGGCGGCACCCGCCGGAAACGCCGACGGCTTCGGCGCGGGCGGCATCGTGTGGATCTTGCAGAACTACAAGCAGCAGCTCTACGCCGCGCAGATCGCGCTGGTGGAGCGGATCATGGACGTGCCGGGTGGCACGCCCGCGGCAACGATCCTCGCCAACATGACCGGCGTCCAGACCGCTCCGGCCGGCATCACCTTCGACTACGTCTTCAGCTCGGTCGGCTTTACCGATACCTGGATCGACGACTAACGGTACCCGCGGGCGCGCATGCAGTCCCGGTAGATCACGTAGGCGTTGAGCGCCTGCGCCGGCGCGGCGGCCTGCTCGCACTCCGCGCGATCCCTCATCCGGTTCTCGGGCGTCGCATCGGGCTTCGTCATCGCGCAACCGACGAGGGCAAGGACCCCGGCAAGGGCTGCTCCTCGAACTCGGCTTCCTGCTCTTTGCGCAACTCGGCCTGATAGGTCGCGATCTGCTGGCGCATCAGCGGCACGGCCAGAACCTCCCCGCATTTGATCCTCCACCCCTCCGGGCTGACCAGCTCGTCCCCGTCAATATGCCAGCCTCGCCAGGACGGCGCAAACGCCCCGAGGTCCGCCTCGAGCACGAGCTGAGCCGCGTACGGCACACGCGTCGCCCCGGACTTCCACCGGCGCGCAGTCGAGACATCCACGCCGCAGCGTTCTGCAATCGCCTCCGCAGGGATTCCGTAGGTGCAGCCCATGCTGCGACCTTGCGCGCCCCCTGTGTTCTTCGCCACTTACGCGTGTCTTTTTTGCTACTCCCGTCACGCGCATTATACCTCTAGTTCGTAGAATGTATACTAAGTGGGCCGAATCAGCGGCTTACCGTAATCTCCTAGAAGTCAACTCCGGCGGCTCAATTGTGGGGTTACGCGCGCAATCTGCCTGCGCCGATTGACAGGCAGAATGCGCGGGCGCAGGCTTGCCGGTCGGTGTTGCGTTTGCGCCAATAAGGCGCGCGACCTGCGCGCGTAGCTCCCTGATCTCCTGCGTGCGCGCAGTCTCCCAGCGCGTCGCCTCATCCCTCATCCACATGCGCCAGGCGTCGAAGTAAGCGTACGCGCCGCACGCACCGAGCGCCACCCCCACCAGGAACGCCGCTAGGACCTCCACACGACTCTCCGCACGTAGTCGGTGTAGCTGAGAATGATGCGCACGACCTTCTGGGCCACGAGATGATCACAGTAGTCGGGTACGACCACGGAAGATGTGTCCTGCTCCGCGGCCAAGCGTACGGCGTCCAACACTTGCTCCGTGCGAAGATCCGACATGATCATCACGCCGGCGTCCATGCCCTCGGGGCGCTCGTGCGCCTGGCGGATCTGCACGGCCGGGAAACCCATCATGGCCGCTTCCTCGGTCAGCGTGCCGCTGTCAGAGATCACGCAGCGCGCATTTATCTGCAGCTTCATGTAGTCGGGGAAACCGAACGGCTTGTGCATGATCACGTTGCTGAATGGCCCGTATTGGTGATGCCGCCTGCTCATCACACGGGGATGGATTGACCACACCACCGGAACGTCTTGCGCAAGACGCGCGATCATCTCGGTGAGGGCGGCAAACCGGGTATCGTCGTCGATGTTCTCTTCTCGGTGGGCGCTGACAACGTAGTAATCCCTCGAAACGAGAGACAGGCGCTCGAGTACGTCCGAGTTCACGCTCGCCGGGATGTAGTGATCCAAAACCTCGCGCATCGGCGACCCGGTCTTGATGATCCGATCCGGTGCGATTCCTCCCGCCAGCAAGTTCCGCCGTGCGTGCTCCGTGTACGGCATGTTGATGTCGGCGATGTGGTCGATGATCCGCCGGTTCACTTCCTCGGGTACGCGCTCATCGAAGCAACGGTTGCCCGCCTCCATGTGGAAAATAGGGATGTGCCGGCGCTTGGCCGCGTAGACGGAGAGGGCGCTGTTCGTGTCACCGAGCACGAGAACGGCGTCAGGTTCGTGCCGCGCCAGCGCCTGATCGACGACGCTTAGATAATCTCCGATTAGCTCGGGGGGCGACTTTCCGCCCCGTATCGCGGTATCATGCCGCTCGTCCGGCTCCCGAATCCCGAGTTCATCGAAGAATACATTGTTGAGCTGGTAGTCGGGATTTTGGCCGGTATGCACCAGGACGTGCTCGGCGTGCTTATCCAGCTCGGGGATCACGCGGCTGAGCTTGATGATCTCCGGTCGGGTCCCCACGATCGTCATTACCTTAAGCACGGAGGGCCTCCTTCACACAAGGGATTTGCTTGAGCAAATGAATTAGCTCCATCTCGCCCATCGCTCTTGTCATATCAGACGAATAACCCTCTTTAAGCGGCACGATACCGCCCGCGTCCGCCGGGATGCGGTAATACCTTCCAAGATCCTCGGCGCGGCCCATCTCTTCCGGGGACACCAGGAACTCGCAGCTCTTTTCACCGGGGCGCGTGCCGATGGTATGAACTATGGGATCACACTGAAAAATACCGGCGAGCGCAGTCACCAAATCATCTACATCACACGCGGGCGCCTTTTTAACGAAAATGTCGCCCGGCCGCCCATGCTCGAACGCGTACAACACCAGATCGACTGACTCTTCCGCGGTCATCACGAAACGCGTCATGAGCCCCTCTGTTACCGTCAGCGGCTCCCCCTTCCGAAGTTGCTCAACGAACAGCGGCACGACCGACCCGCGCGAACCGACGACGTTCCCGTACCGTGTCGCGCATAGCACCGTGTTCCCGGCCTTGCGACTCCTCGCCACCATGATTTTCTCCATCATGGCCTTCGACATGCCCATCGCATTTGCGGGGTAGACGGCCTTGTCGGTGCTCAGCAGCACGCACTTCCGCACGTCCTTCTCGATGGCCGCGCGCATGACGTTCTCGGCACCCAGCACGTTCGTCTTGAACGCCTCGAGCGGATGGAACTCGCAGGAGGGAACTTGCTTGAGCGCTGCTGCGTGGAACACGTAGTCCACGCCGAAAATGCCAACTTCCATTGCCTCGTAGACGCTCTGGTAGTCCCGCACATCCCCGATGATGTACTTGACGCGCGGGTCCTTGAGCGCCAGGCGCATGTCCTCCTGCTTCTTCTCGTCACGGCTGAAGACGCGGATCTCGCCGACCTCGGTCTTGAGCAGCCGCTCGACGACGGCGTGGCCGAACGTGCCAGTACCCCCGGTGACGAGGACGACGTTGTGGGCGTTAAGCTGCAAGGGGGCACTCCTTCGCCAGCTCAGCAATCATGCTGGTCCAGCTCGGCGGCTTATAGGAGAACGCGGCACGGAACATCCGCGAATCGAGACTGCGATCGCAAACGGTGGAACTGTCGTACTGCACTTCGGTCTTTAGGCCGTAGTGCCGTACGAGCATTCCCAGGAGGGCGTACTTGTCGATCGGGTCGGCCCCCACATGCCAGAGCCCGCTTGCGTCCGGGTAATGGGCGATGATACGATCTACAATACGGGCGGCTTCGATCGTCGTGATGCCGGTAAAAATGTGTTTCGCAAATCCGCGCACGGGACTCGGCGCCCGCAAGAGCCATTCGACGAGCCCCTGCTGCCGGTTCAATTCGCGGCCGATAATGGACGTACGGATGGTCAAACAGCCCTCGTCCTGAACCTCGCCGAGCAGCTTCGAGCGGCCGTACAGATCGTCCGGGTCCGGGGTGCTCTGCTCGCTGTAGTTTCCCCGCCGCCCGGAGAAGACGCAGTCGGTGCTGAGGTGAATAAGCCGCGTATTCGCCTCACGGCATACCCGCGCAAGCCGATGCGGGAAGAGGGCGTTTACCTCGATCATCTCCTCCGGTGTGGTCCCCCGCTGCTTGACGATGCCGATGCAGTTCACGACCACGTCGAACTCGCCGAAGGGCAGCTTGGCGTTGTCGATCTCCCATGCTTGGAACTGGGCGCGGCTTACGCCCCGCGCCTGGTGCTTGCCGGAGAGATTCTTAACGAGCTGGTGTCCGAGCATGCCGGTCGCGCCGAGAACGAGGATTTTCATGCTGCCGTCCTGTGTCCGAGCTTGACCGCCAGAGCGGCCATTAGGTTGTCCTGGTCGAGCGCCTTCTTCTGGATCAGTCGTACGTAGTCATCGTCTCGCGTCCCGTCAGCGACGATGTGATGGATCTTTATGGCGCGGCCCACCCGCCGATGACCCCCGGTGACTCGGGCTCGGGCTTGCTCGTAGAGTTCGAGGTTGTTGGTGAGTCCGAAAAACACAAGATCTTCTGCCCCCGCCTTATAAACATCGTTAAGCCCATGCCCAGCGCTTGCGGGATGGAGGAGTCCCCAATCAATTCGCCCGGCGGCCCAATCACTGAAGTCCCGATCAGAATCAAGCAATCGCCATATACGGCCATCGCGTGCGGCGGCTTTGTCAAGGAGCAGAGATATTCGGGCTTTGTCGTGGTTGAAGCCGTAACAGATGAGCGCTTTGCCGGCGATCCCTTCGAGCGTCTCTTCGAGCGCTTCGAGCTTGGCGTCGTGGAACGGGACCCAGTTCTTGCCTTCATGGTAGACAGCTCCGTTAGCTAACTGCAGCAACTTCCCGTCGAGGACTCCGGCGTTGACCGCCGTCAGCTTCTTCCCGGCGACCTCGGTGATGTACTCGCGCTCCATCCGTCTGTACGTGCTCATCGCCGCCGGCGACAGCTCGCACCGTATGAAGTTGTCCTTCACCGGTGGCAGATCGAGGTAATCCTCTTCGCGAAGCGTCAGCACGATGTCCTTGAGCCGTGCTTGGATTTCGCGCTCGGCCGACGGCTTGAGAGTCCACTTCGTGAACATCCCGATCGGCGGTGTGAACCACCGTTCCTTCATCGCATTCTCGTACTTGCCGAGGCGCTTGCCGTTGTCCAGTAGCCTGAACTGCGACCACAACTTCATGTACCCGTTCGGCATCGGGGTCCCGCTTAGCTGGATCATCCGCGGGAAGCGACTCTTCAGCCTCAAGTCGGCGATAGCTTTCCAACGCTGACTTGATTGCGAGGCGAACGATTGCGCCTCGTCCAGTACCACCACGTCCCAAGGCCACTCGACTACCTGTTTTCCGTCTCGTACAAACTGAGCGTGGAGCCACGCACAACGATCACGCCCGATTGTGCTAACGTCGGCAAGAGTCCGTAACGCTTGAAAGCACGAATCTGTGTCTCCGACAATACGAGATACGGATAGCCCTCGTAGGTGCGACCAGGCCGCCACTTCATCGGACCAGACTTTCCGGGCGACGCGCTTCGGGGCGATGACCAGCACGCGACGGGCATCGAGAGAGTCGCGCAGATCAGCGAAAGCAGTGAGCGTCGAGACAGTCTTCCCGAGGCCCATGTCGACCCACAGCGCGCAGTTCCGCCTGGCCTTAATGAAGTCGACGGCATGACGCTGGTACGCATAAAGATCACCCCGATTCAACAATACCCAAACTCCGCGACTTCCTTCTCAACTACTTCGACTTGCTGTTTGAATACTTCGAAGCTGTCGCACACAAACACCACCCACCCAGCGCGGCGCATGGCGTCGATCTCGTCTCGCTGGGATTCCGTTTCATTCTTGCCGGGGGCTTTAAACTCGACAGCGAATTTCGTCCTATACCCCGGCGCATTGTGGATCGCGGAGGCAAACAAATAGTCCGGCACGCTCCGCTGGCTCTGCGAGCTGAACTTCCTCGCCCAGTACCCTCTTGCGCGTGCCCAGTCGACGCACTGCTTCTGTACGTCCTTCTCGAGCAGACGGCGGGTAACGGTTGCCGGAGTCGTGAGGTCAGAAAGTGACTTCATTTTGCGCTGTCAGGTTGCTCTGTGAGCCAGAATGCGCTTGGCAAGCGACCATGCCGCCGCGCATCGAGGATCTCTGCTCGTAGTCGGTCCCGCTCCGCGATAATTTTCCCGTGGTAGTAGCAGGGCTCAATTAGTCTGCCATT
>DASYXW010000075.1:0-2720 GCA_035934405.1 Terriglobia bacterium | reverse complement strand
CTGGCCGATGCCCAGCCCATCCGCGCTTCCGACCGGTCGACCGTTCTCGATCCCGATCTTGGCGGAGTGTCGGCCGCAGTCGAGGCTCCCCGCGCCACTCCTACGACCACGGATTTGGAAGACATTGAGCGCGCCACCATTCAGCGTGTCTTCGAGCAGGTGAAAGGCGACAAAGCGCTTGCCGGACGCATGCTCGGCATCAGCCGCGCCACGCTCTACCGCAAGCTCAAACGCTACAACATCACCGTGAGCGCAACCGGATCGTCGGCTTCAACCCTGCAGTAAGGGCAATGTGGGGACAGCCGCCCTCGGCTGTCCGGCGGAGCGAAGCTCCGCAAACTTTTGGCGCGTTTGCTCCGCCAGACCTCCATGAGATCCGCCCCGAGCCGCCGGATCTCATTTCACGACGACATCCATCCGCATCCAGGGATGAATACAGCACTCGAAGTGATGCACTCCCTTCGACAGTCCCACGATTTGGACTGTGCTGCCTTGCAGAAGCCGTGTTCTCGCCACCGCAACGCTCCCAAAGCCGCCGACACATTCCGGAATCGTGGCCTGGCCACCGTTGAGCGGCGGAACGAAACCGCCGCCAAAGGCCGCAACTTCAGTGAACGTATGCGGTTCGCCACCCTCGTCGGTCACGCTGACCACTGTTCCTTCCTTGATGTTCAGCGTGTCTGGCTCGAAATCCCAGTTGGGGTCGGGGTGTCCCGACGCGGCCTCGGTAAGCAGGGTGGGGAGTGGGGTGGAAGCTCCCAAGGTGACGTTCTTGCAAAAATCCGCTCCCAGAGCCGCGTTGAACGTAGCTGGGTCGCATTCGTCGAGGGCTACGACTTGTGCGACTTTGGCATCACGCCGTCCCGAGTCCGAGTCCGGCGACCCTTGGGCTAACGCGATCATGGCGACGGCAACCGTCAGAACCCCGGCGCCAAGACAGAACTTCACTACTGTCGGTCTCATTGTGATCTCCTACTTCGAATCTAGGATGGTGCGCTCGCCACGATACCGTGGACTGGCCTTCCTGGGTGTGACGACCGCCTCGTGCTCGAGCGCGAGAATTTCTGTCGAGACTTTGGCGGGAAAGCCTGTATCCGTCAATAGCCGGCGCCTCCAACCCTCCCCAAAGTTTTCTCCATACCTAAGCGGCTGAAAAATAGCGGCTAAGATCGTCCCCCGCGGCCTTCCTCGAGGCTTTCCGGCCGCCAAAACCTGTTCACGCCTCTCCCGATCGATGCCCGCCGTTTGCGGTATTCGGCGGCTCGGAACTGTGATAGAGTTTTCCGAGTTTTTGGGGCGCCTCCCATGGCCACCTCGGCAGTCAGCCACCCACTTCGTTTCGATAACTACGAACTCGATACCCGTGCGGGACAACTGCGCAAAGGCGGCGTGAAGCTGCGCTTGCGCGGCCAGCCGCTGCAACTCCTCGCCATCCTGGTCGAGCACGCCGGCGAGGTCGTGACCCACGAAGAGCTTCAGCACCAAATCTGGGCGGCGGACACCTTTGTCGATTTCGATCACGGCCTGCATAACGCCATCGCGCGCATTCGCGAAGTGCTGGGCGATTCGGCGGAAACGCCGCGCTACATCGAAACACTGCCCCGCCGTGGATACCGGTTCATTGGAACCGTAGAAGAGTTTCGGACGACAGCGTCAGCCGAGGAATCCGGCGCCCCCGTCAGTCAAACCATGACGGTTGCCTCGCCGCCCAAGCGAAACCCGGGCCTGGTGCTCATCCTTTGCGCAGTTTTGTTGCTGGGAATCGCCGCTTGGGCCGCGCAACGTTATGTCCATGCGAAGGCGGCCGTTCAGCCCATTCGCTCCATCGCGGTCTTGCCTCTCGCCAATTTGTCGGGCGATCCGTCGGAGGAGTTCTTCGCCGACGGCATGACCGACCAGCTGATTACCGATCTCGCCCAAATCGGCTCGCTGCGCGTCATCTCGAGGACCTCGGTCATGCAGTACAAGGGCACGAAAAAGGCCTTGCCGGAAATTGGCCGCGAGCTGAACGTGGACGCGATCGTAGAAGGATCGGTGGTTCGTTCGGGGCAACGCGTTCGCGTCACGGCCCAGCTGGTGCAGGCACGATCGGACCAGCATCTCTGGGCCGAAACCTATGACCGCGATCTCGGCGACATCCTGAAATTGCAAGGCGATGTGTCCGATGCCATTGCGCAGCAGGTGCGCGCTCAACTCACTCGAACCCAGCAGGCGCAGCTTCACGAGAATCCGCCGGTGAACCCGGCAGCGTACGATGCCTATCTCAGAGGGCGGCTCTATCTTGTCAACGGATTCTTCAATCCCGAGGAACTCCGCAAAGCGCAGCATTACTTCGAGGAGTCGCTCCACGACGACCCGAACTTCGCTCTGGCTCATACCGGATTAGCCGATACCTATGTCTACATGGCCTTTGCCGGAGCCATGCCGCGGGACCAAGCCTACCAGTCGGCTAAGGCGGCGCTGGCCAAAGCAATTGCGTTGGACGACAGCATCGGCGAAGCCCATGACACACTTGGCCTGCTGGCTTCGCAGTTCGACTGGGATTGGGAGGCCGCGGATCGAGAATTCAGCCGAGCTATCGCTCTGGCGCCAAGCTACAGTTGCGCGCACGAAGATCGCGCCATGTTTCTTGCCTTGCTGGGCCGCCGCGCCGACGCTCTCGCGGAGATCAAACAAATCGACCAACTGGATTACGGCTCCATTGCGGCGGGTGTTGAATC
>DASYXW010000053.1:0-84012 GCA_035934405.1 Terriglobia bacterium | reverse complement strand
GCAGACTCGCCGCGGCGAGTCTGCGCCAGCCAGGTCAGGTTGAGTGCCGGATCCGTCCGCTCTACCCTCTCCCTCTCAGTAAGCCGTGTAGCTCTGGGCGCCTCTGTGAGAATGCCCGACCCCAGGCGGACAGAGCGTGTCACAAACGACCTTAGGGCCGAGGGAACCAGGAACTGAAAAACAAACGGTTCGGCAGACCTGTAAGTTCTGTAATATCCCCCATTGTTGGGGCAGAACGCTCCCGGTCTCTGCTGCGATCCCCGAGGTGAGAGCGTAGCTTTCCCTCATTTTGCCGAGCGCAGCCTCGGCGGTGAATCCTGGTGTGCTCATCTTTTTCTCCTTTACGTCTGATGTGTGCTTTCAAAATCATCTAGCAGCTCACGATCCCGTAGAACCAGCACGCGCCACCGGCATACTCGCCCACAGCGCAGCGGCCTGGGCCTACGGAGATATAGAAAAGTTGGGGCACAACCTTTGCGCCGGCAGCCAAATTGTCATGCTCTGCGCCCGCCTGATAAGGACTCCGCGAGCCAGCTAGCGAAACATCAGCAACAAACCCTGGGAGACTCATGTGTGACCTCCTTTGATCCCATATTCCTCGAATTTCAGCGGTCGTAGTACGGCGACAGCTTCGTCACCAGGAACGGAAACTCCTCGGTCACATCGACGCGCGTAAAGAACTTCTCCACCACATCGGTCGAGCGGTTGGTGTAAGAGAAAATCACATCGGCCACCTTGCGCGTGCCGCTCAAAGACGACGGGACCACATACACGCCGGTCAGCGAGGCATTGCGCGCAAAGGCTTCGGCGGCGTTGGCATAGATGGCGTGATAGCGCACCGCCAGGTAATTCAAAGCGCGGTTCTCATCGGTCGCGCCGGCGTTATCCGTCATCTGCATGATGCGGTCGAACAGTTCCTCCGCCGCCGGAGCAAAGTCCTTGGCCGTGGTCTTCTCGGGTTTGGGAATGGCTTTGATCAGCGAATCGCGGTCGAAGGAATAGATTTGGTCAAACGCCACAATCGGCACCATCAGCCCGTTGCACACTTCCGGCCCGGCGATGGGTCCGCGAAACCCGATGACGCAATCCAGGTCCCAGGGTTGCGGCGTAGGACGGAGCGCTTCGACCAGAAGATTGAAATCCGCCGGGTCACGCGGGACCAGGATGTAGGTTTCGAGGCCCTCAATCGTCATCACCCAGCACAAGTGCCGCACGAGATAACGATTTTCGGGCTTCGAAAGCACCGCATGCAGCGCCTGGCGGTCGGTAAGGCCGGAAGTCTTGTCCCGCCCCACGGCCTGGGCGAATTCCTTTTCCACCGACGGCCGCGGGAAGCGGGGTTCAATTCTGCCGATGGCATAGACGTAGCTGGGCGCGGCGGCTCCGCCATTCGCTGCCGGCGCCGTGCCGCAAGTCGGACACGCCTGCGGCGCCAGCGATGCCGCCGGCCTCGCGGCAGAGGCCGCTATCGCCGCGGCGTCATTCCCGCTGACAGATGCAGTTGCCAATTGCTCGTTCGCTTCCTGTTGCTCCATGTGATTTCGCCTCCTAAAGGATTGATTTGTAACGCCGGTCTGCGACCGGCGTCCTTCGCCGCTCATAGAGCGGCGCTACAGCCAGGCTATCGCGTAAAACTCATCCACCGGTTGAGCGCCGCGGCGCGCTTCTCACATCCGCCGCACGGCTTGAATCCCATGGCGTAGGTTATTTTCTTGACGGTATCTCCGAGTCCGATTTCCTCCTCGATGAGGAACCCCGGAAGACGAACGCGGTGCGGCTGATGCTCGGGTTCGCCGCCGTGATTCTTGCTGCTTTCTTTTCTGCTCATGCCACTCTTCTCCCGTTATGGGCGGAGGCCATCACCTGATAAGCGGCCCAGGCGTCGAGCACGGGCGGAGCGACGGTGGGCCGCCGTGGTATACCGGCTTGCGTCACGGCCAGTTTAATCTCGCCTGCGCTGGCGCCTGGAAACTCCGACCAGAGGAGCGCAATCGCGCCGGTCACAAAAGGCGCCGCCGCGCTGGTGCCGCCAAAAGTCTGCGGCTTGCCGTTGGTTCCGAGGCTGGTAACGTTCTCCCCCGGCGCGCTCAGTCCCCGCCGGCCGATCGAGCTTCCGAGATTCGATTCGCGGAGCGGTTTGCCCTGAGGATTGCAGGCGGCCACCGGAATCACCCAGGAATGGCGCGTGATGATGGAACTTCCCACCGTTCCCTGATTGCCCGCCGCCGCCACCGTGATGGCGCCGCGCTGCGCTGCGTGGTTGAGCGCCTCCTCCATCTCTCTTTCACCTTTCAGTGAAGGTTGAACCAGGGCGGAACTCAAGTTGATGACGCGCGCGCCCGCATCAACGCTTTCGATAATGGCTTGGGCCAGTTCTACCGGAGTCGCGCTCGGCATGTCTCCGTTCTTGCTCGCCGTTTCCGCGAAGATTGGCCGCAGCAACAGCGTGCACGCCGGACAAATGGCCGGCGCCTCGGAACCCCGCCGCGCAAAAAGTACGCCGGCCACAAACGTGCCGTGCGTGCACGCCACGCTCTGGGCCAGGCTACAGGCTCCTTTCAGTTTTCCAGGAAGTTCGCCGCCAACATGACGGACAGTCGCGCCGGCGAGGTCAGGATGGTCGAGCGCCACAGGCCCATCAATCAAAGCGACGATGAGCTCAGCGCGACCCTGCGTGCGCTCCATCAAGGGTGAGAGGTGGACCAGATCCAGAGGGCTCACAGTTGCACCTGCGCCAGCGGATTCTTGCCCAGGGAATTATTAACTGCGTCGGGAAAGCTAACTCTGCCGGCGAAGGAAGTCAAGAGTCAACAGAGATACACGTCCATTTATCGTCAACTCGACACGGCCCGGCGCCGCACAGCCCCACGCCGAGGCTTTTACCGGAGCGCAACTTCGAGCGGAGTCTTTTTCAAGGAGCTGACGCGCAGCACGGAAAATCCGATCACGTTCCCCTGGGTGTCAACCTTTTCCATCACGAGGTCGTTCTCGGTCTCGCGGAAATATCCCGGCTTTTGCTCGAAGGTGACTTCGAGAAAGTCGGCTTCGGGATCGAACCACATCTTCACGATTCTCTCGGCCATAGGACGTTGCCTTTCTTCACCCGGTCGGTGACATAAGCAGTCACCACAAACGCATCAGCCTTCGGGAATTTTACCACTACACCCAGGTACTTTCCTCCGACAAGCGTTCGATGGTAGAAGCGGTAGTAAAGCCACGCGTCTGGATCGCCGACGGACTCGACAACAACATCCGGCAGTCGCAGGGTTTCATCCAAGGAATCCCGCATGTCACCCATTTCTGGGTGTTCACAAATATGGCGCCAGCGCTCGTCGGTGAGGCGAATGGGTCGGCCCTCGAAATCGGTGAGAAAATGCACTGGCGCATGAAGGCTAGCACCGCCGTCAGCTCCGTAGCAAGCGTCTCTCAACCGCAGGGTTTGGTGGTGGGTCAGTTTCGCGTAGAGGCGGCTTTATGCCGGTCGCCGCGGCGACCGAGATAAACTCGCCGCTACAAAGGCAAACACTCACTACCAAGGGTTTGGGTTAACCCCTGGCCCCCTGACCCCCGACCCCTGATCCCTACATGTTGGCGAGGCCGGCGGAGACGGCATAAGCATTCACGCCGTCGAACACAAACGACTGCGCGCTGCACTTCGAGGCCGTGGCGCCGATAATCAGAGGTTTCAACCGCAGACATGCTGAAAGGCGCATGTCTGCGCCACCCGCGACCTTAAAACTTCCATTTGATCCCGCAGTCACGACCATGATTCCAGGCGCACCATACGCATAACCTACCCCAGCAATGTTCGATGGCCGGCAACACCAAACCCGTAGCCCCGGCCGTCGAGGCAGGTGACGCCCTCATGGCATACTCCTCGCTGCCCTCAGAGAGCGAAGCGTCGGCGGTGAATTCGGCTAAACGCATTGGAATGACCTCCTGCCACTTCCGTAGTTTAACGGTCGTAGTACGGCGACAGCTTCGTGACCAGGAATGGAAACTCCTCGGTCACGTCCACGCGCGTAAAAAACTTCTC
Source organism: Terriglobia bacterium (assembly GCA_035934405.1). Taxonomy (GTDB): domain Bacteria; phylum Acidobacteriota; class Terriglobia; order UBA7540; family UBA7540; genus DASYXW01. The sequence goes on along the minus strand of DASYXW010000053.1, from coordinate 79,976 downwards.
CACCACATCGGTCGAGCGGTTGGTGTAAGAGAAAATCACATCGGCCACCTTGCGCGTGCCGCTCAAAGACGACGGAACCACATACACGCCGGTCAGCGACGCATTGCGCGCAAAGGCTTCGGCGGCGTTGGCATAGATGGCGTGATAGCGCACCGCGAGGTAGTTCAGGGCGCGATCGGCGCTCGGTGCCAGCAGGGTCAAGTATCTGCCATCTCGACGAGCGCTACTCCCCAGGCGTATACTGACCCCCGGTCAGGCTGTGAAAAGGGATTCCGTGATGAAGACCCCTTCATACATCGGACTGAAGGCGACCTCGCAGGCCGCATCGTTGGCAAAGCGGATGAACCGCAGCGCCGACACCATGCACGAGAGGCTTCTTCGAAGCGCGCTGTGGCGGCGCGGACTGCGATTTCGCAAGAATCTGGCCGGGCTTCCCGGCAAGCCGGACGTTGTTTTCGCGAGGGGGCGGGTGGCTGTTTTTTGTGACGGGGATTTCTGGCATGGCCGGCGTTGGCATCGGCTCTCGAAGCACCTCCAAAAGGGGGCGAACGCGGGCTATTGGCGGAGGAAGATTCGAGCGAATATGCTGCGGGACCGCCAGACGACCCGCCTGCTAAAAAAACAGCACTGGTGCGTGATGCGGCTTTGGGAAGGTGACATTAAAGCGGACCCGGAGCGTGCGGCGACCCAAGTCGAGAACGTCCTGTTGCGTCGGCGGAACAGCAGGCGATGCGCTTCATAGACTTGTTTGCTGGGCTCGGAGGATTTCACCTTGCGCTGAAGCGCCTGGGCAACAATTGTGTCTTCGCGAGTGAGATTGACACGACTCTGCGAGAACTGTACGAGGCAAACTACGGGATACGCCCGGCGGGCGACATTCTTTCGGTGCCGATCTGCGAGGTACCGGATCACGACATTTTGTGTGCGGGCTCGCCCTGCCAACCGTTCTCGAAGGCTGGCGAGCAGCAGGGGGTAGAGTGTCCGAAGTGGGGCAACCTTCTAGGTCATATGCTACGGATAGCGCGAGCGCGTAAACCGCGCTTCATCCTTTTGGAAAACGTCCCGAATCTCAAGCGGCACAACGGCGGTGAGACATGGGAGGATCTTGAGCGGCAATTCCAAAATGCGGGTTACGCGGTCGCATTCGCGTACCTGTCGCCTCATCAATTTGGCATCCCGCAGATTCGCGAGCGAATGTTCATCGTGGGGAGCCGTGACGGTTTGGGCAATTTCAGGTGGCCGGTGCCGCCGGAGGGTGCGGAGCCAAATCTGAGCTCAGCGCTTGACCATAATCCAAAGGATGCCAGAAGGCTGACGCCTGCGGTTCTGAAGTGTTTGGACGTATGGCAGAAGTTCATCGAGAAATACCCAGCCAACATCGAGTTGCCTTCGTTTCCGATCTGGTCGATGGAGTTCGGCGCGACCTATCCGTACGAGGATACGACTCCGTGGGCAACGCCGCGCCGGGATCTCTTCAAATATCGCGGATCCCATGGCGAGTCTCTCAAGTGCTATGCTCGATACAAGGTCCTAGGCGCGCTTCCATCGCACGCGCGCACGCCAGAGAAGCGGTTTCCAACATGGAAGCGGACGTTCATAAGGCAGAACCGTAACCTTTATTGCGAGAACAAAGAATGGATCGACCGGTGGTTGCCGGAGATCGTACAGTTCCCTCCCAGCCTTCAAAAATTCGAATGGAATTGCAAGGGTGAGGAGCGGAATATCTGGAAATACGTCATTCAATTCCGCGCGTCCGGCGTGCGCGTGAAGCGACCAACGACGGCGCCGTCGCTAATCGCGATGACGACTACGCAGGTGCCGATCATAGCGTGGGAAAGGCGCTATATGACGGTTCGGGAGTGCGCTCGACTGCAGTGTATGGACGAACTTAAGCATTTGCCAGCGGTTCCAACACAGGCTTTCAAAGCACTAGGCAACGGTGTAAACACCTATCTGGTCGAATTGATCGCCGAAGCACTCATTAAATCAGCGCCAGTGACTACTCAGACCGCGGCGGCGACTCGCCTACGCCTGAAAAAGGAGCCATCCTTCGCGAGCACGGCTATCGTAAACGCCACGAAAGATGCTGTGTCACTTGTAGAGTGGTAGCGCCTTGACTCGCGGCGACATCCAAGCGATCACACGCCGTTTTGTGCCGCTTGAAACCCAATTGGGCTGATTACGGCCTCCCGACAAGAGGCGCATGCGGTCGATAAGCATTCCGTCCATTGCACGACAGCCAAACCAGAAATCACGGTCCGGCAAAGCGTATGGAATTGCGAGAGCCTTTTTCGGTATAACTGCAAAATCAATCAGGGTCCTCCAGACGTTGAGGTTTGGCTGATCCCGCTTTGCCGTCCACCTGGCCCCGCTGGCACATTGAACTAGGTAAAGAGGGAACCCGATGCGATTGTCGCTAAATGGGCGGGACACGATAACGTCCAGCCCCGCGTCCTTGGCGACTCGGTATTCAGGGAATTTCTCTAGTTTGCCGGCCTCCTCCCCCAAGCGTGCCCGCACATCTTCGACTATCGTTCGAAGTCTTCTCGCTCGGGCACGAGACCATCCTGTCGCGTGAATATTCCAGCCACCCAACTCTTGCCTAAGCGCCTCGGCGGTGATATCTTCAAACAGCATTCCTTGCTCGGTAAAATTGGCCCCAAAGCTCTTCGCCCATTGGCTGTAACGCTCCGCATAGGATAAGAGTAGACAGAACGAGTAGGCTGGGGATTGCCGCCAGGCCGTCAGGCGCCGCAGTCTTAGATTTTCTATCTGAACGGGGTAGGAGTTTCCAAGAGCGGATAGCCGGCGGTCGAATTCGCGCCATACGTCAGCTAGAAACTCCGACGCCCTATCCTGCTGGTCGTAGAGGTGCTCCTCCATTAGGACATCCTTGATGTCCGACAGCGACAACGTGCTAAAGCCCGTAAAGAGGAGGCTTCCTTCCAGCCAATCGCAAAAGATGCTTAGATCCGTTTGGTGCCCGCTTCTATAGGGTCTGATGCCACTCTCTGGCAGCCTCAGCATTAAGCTAACTCCTTTTCAATTTCTTGCTTCGCTTCCGGGAAGATCTTCACGAGCTGGTAAACGTCGATGCCGAGCCTTTTCACGGCAGACCGAACCTGTACGGAGTTCTTGTAATGATGAACCAGACTCAGGGCCTGCTCAGTGTTGTCAGCAGCCTTCTGGAGAAACTCGATTGTCTCTAGCTCGTCGCCTCCCGCAATCCGATAAGCGAACTCAAGGCTCGGCCTGTCAGTTCTCTCCAAGTATTCAACCGCCTTCTTGTTCAAAAGAACTTTGCCGAAGCGGTCTACATAACGTGACTCCTTGACAACAGGATCATGCTTCTCATCGCCGAACAACCAAAGAGCGAACGTCGTGAGGGCGTTCAATCGGGACGCCGGCACCGGCCGCTTGGCCTTCCCGGGTTCTGCCTGGATGTCAATCTGAAGGTACCTTTGCACACCCACGGACCGCAACGACAGATACAGGACGCTGAATTTATCTTCCACACGCTCCAGATCTATGTCTTCTTCCCCTTCCATCTGAAGCAGAAGGCGGTACGAAATATAGTTCCGACGAACTGTATCGATCTTGCTTCCGATCTTTCGCCTGATTTCGTCGTAGTTCATTTTGTGGTCTTCGATTAAGTTGGCGATGTACTCAGCTTTCTCGGCAGGGTTCCATTCCTTGATCCCGGTGACATGCCGGAAACCTAAGAACGCGACAACATCGTTGCGGCTGCCGACGCGGATGAAGGGAATCTCCGAAAAGAGATTGTGGGGTGGTTTTTTTTCGGAGACCAGTTCCCGCCACTTCTTGGATTCCGGCTTGCCCTCGCAAGCCAAATTGAGCAGCTTCAATGCAGCTAGGCGTCTGTTTCCCTCCACAACGACGCGTCGCTCTCTCCCGTCTAGAAGCTCGTCTACCACCAAGAGAGCCTCTTGCGGCCAAAAACCGCTCTCCAAGAATGATAGGGCCAGTTCCTCCAGAGTCCAGTCCTTCATCGCCTCCAGTACTTGACGTTGGCTCAATTGATGCTGGGCATTCTCGCGCCCGAGCCGCGGATTGGAAGCGTCGAGATACAAATCGTTTAGTTCGGAATACTCGATCTTGTTTTGGACTGCCATTGCGATTCCTTTCCCATCGAAATCCGGTGGGGTATGTTTCCCAATGAACTGTGCCTATTCAGTGTCGCGGTATCCCATCTCCTCGAACGCGTCGGCCGCGACACCGGATTATACGCCGGATTATATGCCAAGAAGCCGCAGAGTCTCTGAAAAGCGCGGTTTTACGCGAACAGTACTCTCCCAGCCCGCATGGGCATACAATGCGGCTTGTGATCTCGCTTGTGCCGGCTGGGGCGAGACCTTCCGGCGGCTGTGCGCGGGTACCGCTACCTAGCCCCTGACCCCTGGCCCCTGTATCACTGATTCGACAATCCCGGAGAAAGGGCGTAGGCGCTAATACCGTCGAAAATGAACGGCTGCGCGCTGCACTTCGAAGCCGTGGCGCCGATAATCATGCCCCCCTTGACGTTTGAAGGCCAGATGAAGGTGCGGCCGCCGGTCGAGTCCTGGCAGACGATGAAATCCAGAGTCTCGCCGGCAGCAGCGTTGATGAGCGTGGAGCTGGTGACGTTCGCGGTGAGCATAATCTTCTGCGTGTTGCCAAGCGAGGCGTCGAAGGTCGGGATCGAGGAAAAGGCGACAGCGTTCAGGGCGGAGCGAATCGAGCCGGCCACGTCGAGCTTTTCCGCCGGACTTGTGGTGCCGAGGCCCAGGTTGCCGAAGCTGTCGAGCCGCATCTTTTCAGCCAGGGCGCCGGCGTTCAGGGTGGAGAAGCGCAGAAAAGAAGAAGCATTGGCCACGCTGGACCAGTTAAGGGCGCCTTCGGCCTCGATCGTGGCCTGGGAAAGGTAGGTGTGGGTGCCGGTTTCCTGCGACTGGAAGTTGATGCCCGAGCCGTAACCCCCTGGAATGGAGCGGGCGGTGATTTCGGCGGCTGAGATTCCCACTCCGCCGTAGCCGTTTTCCACCAGCAGGCTGTTGGCGGTGTTGGTCGAGGTGCCGCTGGAGAAGAGATGGAAGGCGGCGGTGGGAGTGGCGGTGCCGATGCCGAGGCGATGGTTAACGCCGTCCCAGGCGAATTGGGAGTCCTGAGCGTAGGCTCCTCCGCTACCCGCAAACACCACGCTGCCAACCCCAAAGGCCGTCGCCGTGCCGGTGCCACCTTGGGCGACGGGAAGGGCTGCGGCGAGATGCGTGGAGGTGACCTGGGGAGCGGCGGCAGTCGAGCCGAGATCGCCCGCGAGCTGCACCACTCCCTGAGCAGTGGCCGTGGCCCCGGGAAGCTGGTTGGGAAGCGCGACCCCCGAGAGCGCGGAAAAAGCTGGCTGAGCGCAATCCCAGCCCGCTCCCTGCCAGGCGAGGAAGAAGTTCGTGGAGCAAGGTGAAGGCGGGTTCACTTGCGCGATGGCGAATTGCGTGCCCGGCACGGGAGCGGTGAGCGAGCGTACGTTAGTCAAGTTGGCCGGGTTCGGCGTCTGCGGCACCACCCACGTCTCGGCGGTCCGTAAACTACCCAAGTAGTACTGAACGCGGTAGCTGGTGCCGGCGGGAGTGGCGCCCAGGTTGGGCACGAGCGGCACGGAGAAGGCGCCGTTCGTAACGGTCACGGTGATCTGGTTGCCGGCCGGAATCTGGAAGCCGTCGACGCTGGTGAAGGTGGTCTCGTTGGTAACCACCAGGTGCCCGGTAAGCGGCGCACCGGTGGGATCGTAGAGCGTGTCCGTCACTGTCGTCCGGGTCTGACCCCACGCGGTCAGCGGCAGCAACACGGCCGGAAGCAGGATCGCTACGGCTGCGAGCGCCGCCCGGGTGAGTCTCGATCCAGCCCGCACGCGGCCGCGGTAGGGTCCAAGCGCGACGGGGTATATAGATTTACTGATACTAAACAGCTTAGTGGTTTCTTTCTGCATTTTCGTCCTTTCTCGTACTGGCTTCATATCGATTTGATAACTTCGTGCAGACGTCAGCTAGGCAGAGTGCTGGGTGAATCTCTTGAGCCAATGAAGAATCGAGTAAATAACTGAATATAAATGATTTATATTGATATTGTATCCCAACACTGAGGGGAGCGAAGGTCAGAGGCTTCATCTCAGAAGTGGCCATGGGAACCAGTTTAGCGAGCAGAAATGAGACAATGGAGACAAGTGAGAAAGTTGAGACACTTTAATTTGCCACAACAGAATCAGTTGGTTAGCCTGTCGAGACGCGGCTCAAACCTGATCGAGTCAAGAAAATGTGGAGTTTTTCCACACCTTCCCAAGAATTGTGATCGGGCCTCTGACGAGCACTCGATCCATCTACGAACTTTCAGGACCGGTCAGCTGTTAACAGTAATTTTCCATTAAAAAGGAGGAAAAATGGCGATGCAATTGGCAAGTAAACGATTGATTTCCTTGTGCTTTGTTACGCTTCTCTCGGCCTCGCTTATGGCGGTTGCCCCGAACCATCCTGTGATTGGGACGATCATGCAGTCAGCTGGAGCGACCCTATCTGGAATTGCTCTGCCCGGCCAAGGCACGTTGGTCACTGACGCGGTGCTCAGCACGGCGCAGGGCGGTAGTGCCTGGGTAAGGTTCTCGGCTGATCTTCAGGCCGGCCTCTCGGAGCAAACGTCAGTGAGTTTCGACAGCGCTGGCGGCCAGATCTGGGCACACTTGTCGTCCGGGACGATCGCGGCGAAGAGCGTAGGCAATGAGACCCTGGCGGTGGAAACCTCAAGGCTCAAAGTTGGACCGGCGCAAGGTAAGGCTGTCTATGTTGTCGCCTTGTTAGCGGACAGCACAACCATTGTCTCGGCGCGCCGGGGCAACGTGGCCGTGACGGAAACGAGTTCCGGGAAAAAGCATTTGATACCGGAGGGCCACTACGCCAGGATTTCGAACGCCCCTGCCGCCGCGCCGGCGCAGGGCGGTGCTGCCGCGGCCGCTGCGTCACCCGGACTCTTGAACTCCACGCCGGTGCTGTTTGCCATCGGTGTGGGCTCGGGGCTTGGGATAGGCTTCGGCGTCGCGGAGGGTCCGTTGGGCCTAAGCCCGGCGAGCCCGAGCGCGCCCTAGCCGGAATCCTCTCGCACGGTTTCGCTAACTCTCTCTTCGCCCGAGGGCCGGGACGTCAGAGTCCCGGCTTTGACGGCGACGCTGTGCCAGACTGCGCTCCGGACGTGCCTTGCCAGGCGGAAGGGCGGGCGACAGGGACGCATTGGAAAAGTGTGGAACAACTCCACACTTTGCAATGCTCCCGTTGTGGCGGTCTTTTCAGTGTGGGCAACTCATTGAAAATCAAGGCCTAAAAAAGGCGCCTCAATTTTCCAGCTTTTCTCACCTTTCTCACTTTTCGACCGCAAGAAAGGCTGAATTACCAGACAAGTATGTTGTGTAGCCTACACGTGAGCCTTCCACAAAACCTAAGACCCCGAGCGCAGTGAAGGGCGGAAGAGGCGCCGGCGGAGCCTGGCGCTCAACCTTTAAGTTACGGTCAGCCGGGCCGGCCGGTCCGCCGCGTCCGCCCCTGCACTCCTGCGCCGTTTGAACCTGCCTACTGCGTCCTGCCTGCCGTTCTGCCGCCTACCGACTAGCCCCTAACCCCTAACCCCTAACCACTAACCACTGTCTTTCTTACGTTCCCGTCCCGGTCACGGTCACCGTTTGCGGGCTCGCGCCGCCGTTGTCGAAGATATCGAGCGTCGCGTTTTTAAGGCCTTTCTGGGTCGGCGAGAACGTCACGCTGAATGTGCAACTCCCGCCGGGCGGCACGCTCGCGCCGCACGTACTGGTCTCGGCAAAAGAGCCGGCGTTTGACCCCGTAAACGCGACCCGCCCGATGGCAAGCGCGCTCTTGGATGCAACGTTGGTCAGTGTCACGGCCTGTGGCGTGCTCGTCTTGCCCACCTTGACGCTGCCGAAATTGAGGCTGGTCGGCGCGAGTTTGACCGCTGTGGCTGTGCCCGTGAGGGAGATAGTCTGCGGACTGCCGGGCGCATTGTCGGCAATGCTGACGTTTCCGGTGAGCGTGCCCTTGCCTTTGGGAGCAAAGGCGACGCTGATCGTGCAGTTGGCGCCCACGCCGAGGCTACTGCCACACGTGTTGGTCTGGCCGTACTCTCCGCTTATTGCAATGCTGGAAATGTTCAGCGGCTGGTTACCGGTGTCGCTGAGCGTGGAGTTCTGCTTGGCGCTTACGGTTCCCAGAAGTTGGGTGGGGAAGGTGAAACTGGTCGGGGAGAGCGCCGCCAGCGGTTCCACGGCTTGCAGCAGCACCGTGACCGAGTTCGGATTGATGGTCGTTGCCGCGCCAGCGATGTCAAGCCGCCCGTCGCCGTTAAAGTCCCCTGCCGCCCCAGTGATGATGCTGGTCTGAACGGTGGCGACGGGCTCCTGAAACGAGCCGTCACCATTTCCGAGGAGAATAGAGACCGTTCCGTTAACCGTGGCGACATCCAGCTTGCCATCGCCGTTGAAATCTCCTGTCGCGATCGCTTCCGGGTTGCTGCCAGTAACATAATCCACAGCCGACTGGAACGTGCCATCACCGTTGCCGAGAAACACAGATACGGTGCTGGCGAAAAGGTTGGCTACAACCAAATCGGGCTTGCCGTCTCCGTTCAGATCCGCCACCGTGAGGCCTAGTGCTCCGTCACTGGCGGGATAGTCAACGGCTGCCCGGAACGTGCCGTCGCCGTTGCCCAATAGCACCGATACGAATGCAGCGCACCCCCGCAGCTCGCACACCGAGCCAGCAACCGCGAGATCCAGGTTCCCATCATTGTTGAAATCTTCTGTCACCAACGAATCGCCAAACGTGCTTACGGATAAGATGAGAGGGGCTTGAAACGTGCCGTCACCGTTGCCCAGCAGGATCGCAACGGTGCCAGGGCCGTTCAGACAGCTCGAATCATTGCCGCAGATGTTCGTTATAGCCAAATCCAGGTTGCCGTCGCGGTTGAAATCCCCTACCGTGATGTATGTGGGTACGACTCCGCCCGTTGTATAGTCCACATGGGCGCGGAACGTGCCGTCACCATTTCCCAGGAGGATGGAAACCAATCCATTGCTAGCGCAGGGCAGGGCCGGACAATTATTGTCAACGACGGCCAGATCGAGCTTGCCGTCCCCATTGAAGTCCCCGGCCGCCAGGGCCGTCGACCCGCTGCCGGTGCCGTAGTCCACGTGAGGCTGAAAGGTCCCATCGCCGTTGCCCAATAGGATCGAGACGGCGCCGCCAGTATCGTCAGCAGCCGCCAGATCGAGTTTTCCATCCCCGTTGAAATCGGCTGTTGTCAACCCGGTTGGAAACTGCCCCGTGGCGTAGTTGCTGCTGTTGAAGACGAGGGGAGACACCGTTGTGGTGACCTCAAAATAGACGACGTTCGAGACGCCGCCTCCCGGCGCGGGACTGGAGACTGTGACGAGGGCCGTCCCGGCGCTCGCCACGTCGGACGCGGAAATCGCCGCCGTCAACTGGGAACTGGAAACGAAGGTGGTGGCACGGACACTGCCGTTCCAGTTGACCGATGACCCGGAGACGAAACCGGTCCCGTTTACGGTTAATGTAAACGCGCCGCCGCCGGGCGCGGCCGCCGCTGGCACGAGCGGTTGGTTGATGAGCGGTACCGGGTTCGACTGAGCGTGGACCGCGAGGCCGCCCGCGAGGGTAAGAATCAGAAGCGCCAAGGTCTCAAAAAACGGGCGAGCCGATCGAAATCGCTCTGCTTTCATACTTGAAATCCTTCCTTTCAGTTAATCTCCTCCACCGAGAGAATCAGGAGTTGTGAGGTATTCCCTGTGGTGGCGGCGCCAAAAGTTATCGTGACCTGGAGTGTCTGCGCCGCGGTGGTATCAAAGGTTATGGGCTGCGACACGGTGTTTAGAAAAGTATTCAGGCCTGAAGCGTTCGCGATATACATCGTCCCAGAAGTACCGGTCATGTTGCACTGGAGAAGAAAGCTGGACCCGATAGATCGGGTCACGCTGGCGCTGGGAGTGAACGTAGTGGAGAACAAGGGGACATTCGTGGGCCCTGTCCTTTGAAGTCGCAGTTTGTAGCCCTGGATTACTGGGGTAGTCGGCGTGACGTATTGAATACCAAGAGTAACCCGAACCGTCTTTCCAGCGGTCCAATAACTCGCGGGAAACTGATAGCTGTCACTGAAGGCGGTCTCCGTCGTGCCGATCGTGCCAGCATCGAGGATGGTGCTCGGAGCAGAGGAAATGCTGATAGTCCTTTGTAGCGACCCGGTGCCGCCAGTCCCACTGCCGCCCAAGGTCTCTCCGATCACCGGGTTGTTAGCCGCCGAATCATAGGCTATCGCGCCGTTTGAACCTGCCTCCTGCCTACCGTCCTGTCGCCTACCGAGCTCCTAACCGATAACCCCTAGCCACTAGCCACTGCTTTCTTACGTTCCCACTCCGCTCAGGTTCACGATCTGCGGACTAGCGCCGCCGTTGTCGTAGATATATAAATCTGCGAGCTTGCTCCCTTTTTTCGTGGGAGTAAACGTCACGCTGAACGTGCAACTCCCGCCGGGAGGCACGCTTGACCCGCAGGTGTTGGTCTGGGCAAATTGGCCGGGGTTTTGGCCCGTAAGCGCAATACGGCCGATACTCAGGGCGCTATTGGGGGCGACGTTGGTCAGCGTGATGGTCTGTGGGGCGCTCGTCGTGCCCACCTTGACGCTGCCAAATTCAAGGAAGGTGGGTGAAAGCTTCACCGCTGTGCCGGTGCCGGTAAGAGAGATAGTTTGGGGACTGCCCGGCGCGTTGTCGGCAATGCTGACATTTCCGGTAAGCGTGCCCTTGGTCTTCGGATCAAAGGACACGCTAATCGTACAACTCGCGCCCACCGCCACGCTGCCACCGCAGGTGTTCTTCTGGCCAAAACTACTGCTCGCAGACAGACTCGAAATGCTCAGGCTGGTGTTACCGGTGTTGGTGAGCGTGGAATTCTTAAGCGCGCTCATCGTTCCCTCGATTTGGGTTGGAAAGGTGAGACTGGCTGGCGACAGCGCCACCACCGGCCCCACAGCTTGCGAGAGCACCGAGAGGGTATTGTCATTCTCATTCGCTGTCACGAGGTCGAGGTTACCGTCCGCGTTGAAGTCTCCCGCGGCGAGCGAGGATGCGAATTCGCTGGCGGGAAAATCAACATGGGTTTGAAAAGTCCCGTTTCCATTTCCGTAGAGAAGGGAAACTCCGGTGATTCCGAAATTCGACGCAGCAGCGGCAACGTCGAGTTTGCCGTCTCCGTTGAAATCGCCGACCGCCAGGGCGCTGGGCGGACCGAGGGCGGGGTAATCAACCGGCGCGCGGAAGGTGCCGTCCCCGTTGCCTTGGAGAAGCGAAACGTAGGAGTCTCCAACGACCAGGTCAAGAATGCCATCGCCGTTGAAGTCCGCTGCCACCATTGTCAGGCCACCACCACTATTGAGCCCATAGCTGACTGCGGGCTGGAAAGTCCCGTCACCGTTTCCGAGGAAGACGGAAACCGATCCATTCTCTGGCGGGAAGCAGGTAGGGCAAAACATCCCTACTGCCATGTCCAGCTTTCCATCGCGGTTGAAGTCGCCCACCACGACGGCGCCAGGGACTTCAAGGGCGGGGCTGGGATAATCCGTATGCGCGCCGAACGTTCCGTCTCCATTTCCAAGCAAGATGGAGACAGCGCCCGTCAAGTTCGCGCAAGTAGAATCGCTCCCGCAAGTCGTTGTCACCGCCAGGTCGAGCTTCCCGTCGCCGTTGAAGTCGCCGGCGGCGATAGCGTATTCCGAGTATGCGGTTGCGTACTCCTTATGAGCTTGAAATGTGCCGTCGCCGTTGCCGAGCAAAATGGAAACCGCTGCGAGCTCACAAGGGATCGTCGCGCAGTCACCGTTGGTCACAGCAAGGTCGGGCTTACCGTCGCCATTGAAATCAGCCACGATCAACTGGTCAGGAAGCGAGGCCACGGGATAATCCACATGGGGCTGGAACGTTCCATCACCATTTCCGAGGAACACCGAGACCGTGCTCGGGGTCACGTCTGACACCACGAGGTCCGGTTTCCCGTCGCCGTTGAAATCAGCCACCGCTACGGAGTACGGACTTTGACCCGTCGCGTAGTCGGTGCTGTTTAAGAGTACGGGGGACACCGGAGAGGTAACCTGGAAATAAGCGCCGTTCGAAGTTCCGCCGCCCGGCGCCGGACTGGTCACCGTAACCGAAGCCGTCCCAGGGACGGAAATGTCTGAAGCGAGAATCGCGGCCGTCAATTGTGAATTCGAAACAAAGGTGGTGGCGCGCGGGCTGCCTTTCCAGTTCACGATGGACCCGGCAACGAACCCGGTGCCGTTCACGGTCAGAGTGAACCCGGCTCCGCCCGGCACCGCCGCTTCCGGCACGAGCGGCTGGTTGACGAAAGGCACCGCGTTCGTCTGCGCTTGGAGGCTTCTTCCTAGACTGCCCATCGACGCCATCACCGCGAGAATGATTCCGAGACTCAGTCGCTCCTTTTTATTTCTCATGTTGTTATTCTCCTCTTCGATTGTTCGTGTTGAATGAGCTTATTGCTCCCAAAACAGTCTGTTCGCTAGTCCGCGGCCTTGAGTTTCGCTGTAATGTTGTACCCAGGTTCTGAGGTAGGGCTCCCTGAGCAGTTGGTATATGCGGTCGCGTACTGAATGGCAGTGTTTGGCTTTGCCGTAATGTTCCAACTACCTGAGCCTTGATTGACCTGGGCTGGCGTGCCGTTCGTCAGGGTCAACCCGGGAACCACGGTTCCGCCGCCGGTCGCCAGCGGAATGTTGAGGGTCGCCGGTTGCGTCACGCCGGGAAAAGGATCGTCATAAACGACATTTACCTTTACGACTGCCGAGCCGGTGCAACCTGATCCGACATCGACCTGGACTATGGTTATGTCGAGCTTGTAATCTCCGTTGATTCCGTTGTTTGGAGTGGTAATCAGAGTGGTCGCAGCCAACGCCGCCCGCAGGGTGCCTGACGGGGTGTTGGTCAACGGAACGGCAACTCCGTTTGGACCTACGGTACCGATTCCATTAATTTGCGAAACAGTCCCCGGAATATGCAGGCTGCTGTCGAGTGATAGAGCTGGGGTAGTAGTGCCCGTAGCTATGTCGATCTGATTCGCGGTTCCCGTGACGCTGGTTACCGTCCCGCAAGTAGTGCTGTTGCATTGGTCCGCGTTCACGCTGCCCGCGCCGAATTTGGCTAGAACACCGGTGGTGCTCATTTGTACTCCGTTCGCGTTACCTTGAGCAGTAATCGTGATCGGGAGGGCGTTCGACAAGGTAGAAGTGGCTATGTTTAGCAGAGAACCCGTTCCGGTATTCATGGCCGCGTCGGCCAGTGAAAACATGTTCACATTAGCTCCGGTAGCCGCGCCATAGTTGAAGATGGTCTGGCTGCCCGAGGTGCCTAAGAGCTGGATAATGTCCGCGGTTCCGGAGTCGCTGTAAGGTGTGGTTGTTTGCGAACTCAGAAGTGTCGCCTGATTGTTGTTGGCGTGGGTTTGAATGGTAAGCCCGATGTTAAGCTTAATCATGCTGGCGTCAATTTTGGCCAAGTTTGCCGCTCTGCCGGTAGCGGTACAACCTCCATGGCTGTTGTTGGTCTCCCCCGCCGCCCCGGGGACTTGATCGTAGGTGAGTGTGTTGGTGCCCGTGTTCACGCTCGCTACCACAAATACACCGTTGAAACTGAAATCACTTGAATTCGCGCAACTGACGCTCACCAACTGTCCGGCCATAAAGGCTGGATTCGGTGGCGAGGAAAATGCGAGCGTAACGTAGTTTGCGCCACCGCCGGTCGTTCGCACAACACCCGTATTCATCGGCAGGGAGTTTGGAGCGGAGTTGCCGCCCTGAAGAAGGATGCCGTTGCCCGGGTGGGCGGCCGTAGACTCGAACTTGGCGCTGATAATGCCGCCGGTAAGCAGCTTAACGCCGGTGCATAGGTTGGGCGTCAGCGTCGTGTCGCTTCCCACGTCGAAATGCGTGCCGTACATCCGAATGGTTCCGCCGCTAATGATTCCATAGCAAGAAAACGTGACGCCCACGTGGTTCAGATTGTCGGTGGGAAAGATGTCTCCCCCGAGAACGATGGGGCCGTCGGCGTCAGGATTTGATGAGTCATAGAAAACTGCGTTGTCCTGGCCCTTGTCGTGGAGGAGTACGATGTTGTTCGTGAAGCCCACCTCCTGCATGCCGTTAGTCTGAGTTCCGGGATCGCTCTTCATGCCGTAGGCAAGAAGTGGAAATGTGGCGTTGGGGTTTGCCGGGTCAGGAATCGAGCCGTCGAAGCCTTCGAAATCGCAGTAGGCGACGACGGCCTCGCTCATCTGGATCATGTCCAGCCCGCCGAGCGCCGAGCCGTTGCCACTCACATCTCTGAAGGTGATGTTGCTAATCTGAAAGCCGCCAAGATTGTTTGCTGCGGTACTGAACTGTCCTACAGTCAGGATCGTAATTTGCGCGGCCGTAATGAACCGAACACCGGATTCTGAATTGATGCTCCCCTCGGGCTTGCCCGAATTGCCCATGCCCCGGATTTCGAAGCTATCCTGCGTGGCAAGCACGGCTCCGGTTGCGAACATGTAGTCAGAGGTTCCGTTGCTTCCGGGGCTCGGTACCAGTAAGACGCAGCCCCTGGAAGTAAACGGGCCAGGCAGGGGAATCGACCCGCTCGATGGGGCAGGGCAGGCGTTGCCAGCCGCCGTTAGCGCCGGGCCGTTGTCCGTACCCCAGACGACCAATCCAGACGTGCTGGCGGGTGGCGTGGCGAAGATTTGGACCGCCGCGCATGTCGCCATGGTGCATGCGGCTCCAGTATCGTCGTTGATTAGAGCTACGATCGTCGTCACCAGTGTCGCCCCCGAAGAGCCTGCGCCGACGATTTCGATGGTCTTGCCGATGTCGGCAGTTGTGAACGGCATCGTGGTTGTGCAACCGTAAACGGCGTTTACCGTGCCCACCCCCGCCTTGTTTACGGAGCAGGAACTTTGAATCTGAGCGTCCGCCTTCGCGCCGTACTTGGTGATGTCAATCGTTGGCGTAGGAAGGCCGTCCGGCGCCTGAGCGCGGCTCGGCGTGGAGAAGGTTAGGTAGAGAGCGAGAGCACCAACTCCAGCTAGGGCGCAGAGCGCGGTAAACCGGCGCGTCATCATCGTCCACCTCCGTCGTGTCAGCAAGAAACCACCGCCTAGCGAGTGCCATCATGTATAGCACGGAAAGCGGCGCTGTCAAGTGCCAAGCTGGTAAACCGGTGGTCGGTTGCGGGGTGGGTGACGCGAGCGCGGCGGGATTTCAGATTACAGATTCAAGATTACAGAATCAGGCTCGACGGCCGTCGCCGATCGGTGGTCGGCGGCCGGTTGGGGGAACTGGCTGGCGGAGAGGCAGGGATTCGAACCCTGGGTACAGCTTTTGACCGTACAACGGTTTAGCAAACCGCCGCCTTAAGCCACTCGGCCACCTCTCCGCGGTCCGCCAGCAGGAAGCCAGTCGAGTACAGCGCGGCCAGCACCCGCAGCGTTCACAAATTGTACTCGAAAACTCGCAGGCTTTCTACAATAAGCTGGCCATCATAGGCTGGCTGTGCCTGGTGACATCAATGCGCGTTAGAAAGAAGGCAGGGACGACCGATCGCGACACTCGAAACGTGACCCCTCACCCGGCCTACCGGCCACCCTCTCCCGCCGCGGCGGGAGAGGGCTATTTCCCTCGTTTTTGCTTTTCCGCGCGTTTTCCAGCGGCCTTGCCGCCGGTTGGCGCCAACAAGTTGAACTCTGCGACAATTGGGATTAGGTTGTAGGGGTGAGGCGAGCGAGCCCGCGTTCGCTCTGGAGCGTTGCGAGTGACCGAGACCGACATTCCGCAGCCAGCCGAGTGGCAGGCGCACAGCGAGGCGGGAAACCGCGCCTACAACGAGGGCCGCTATGCCGAGGCCGAGAAACATCACCGGGCGGCGGTGGAAGAAGCGCGGCGGTTCGGGCCGGAGGACACGCGCTTTGCGGCCAGCTTGAACGATCTCGGGGAGGCTTTCCGCTCCCAGGGCAAGTTTGCGGACGCCGAACCCCTCTTCCGCCACGCCCTGGAGCTTCGGGAAAGCGTCTGCGGGCATGACGATCCGAGCGTGGCGCAGACCCTCAATAACCTCGGCGCGCTGTGCTCGACGCAAGGACGGTGGGCGGAAGCCGAGCCGCTCTTCCGCCGGGCGATGGAGATTGAGGAGTATGCGTTGGGGCGCGAGCACCCGTCCGTCGCCACCAGCCTCAACAACCTGGCGCTGCTGTACAAGGCGGAAGGCGATTATTCAAGAGCCCTCGACACGCTCTCACGCGCTTTGACGATGTGGATCCAGGCCGTTGGCTTCGAGCACTCGCACGTCGCCACCTGCTTCAACAATCTGGCTACCGTCTCCTATGCCCACGGGATGTTTCCCGAAGCGGAGACCTTCTTCAAGCAGGCGCTGGCGATCAAGGAGAAGATCCTCGGACCTGGACATCCCGACGTCGCCGTGATTCTCGAGAACCTTGGCGAGCTGTACCGCCGCGAGGGCAGGCACGCCGAGGCTGGAGCCGTGTTGCGCCGGGCGCAAGACATCGTGGCCATGGCGGCCCGAGCGGAGACGAGCGCGAACGCTGCCCTGGCCCCGCTCGACGACCCGTCGGCAGCCCCAGAAGCTGAGAGCTCGAATCCTTCCGTCCTGGCGGCCGAAGTAAAAGCCGCCTTGAATCGTCTCGCTCATCTGGCGCCGCACGGCCCCCCGGATCGGACGTTGGATCGGGCCACGGAGTCGTCTCCGGTTGGAGCCTCAAGGTTTACACAGGCTCCCGAGAGCCCGGCTCCGGAAAAGAACAACGGGCGGGCGCGGCGGAACGGCGAAGCTGAGGCCCAACTCCGCCGTTCGCTCGAAAGCGATGAAGCGCGGCTCGGGCCAGAGCATCCTGACCTGCTTCCGCTGCTCGACAAACTCGGCTTGCTCTACTCGCTCGAACACCGGTACGCGGAGGCGGAGCCGGTTTACCAGCGCGCCCTGGCGATTCG
The DNA here is from genome assembly GCA_035934405.1 of Terriglobia bacterium. Classification (GTDB taxonomy): domain Bacteria; phylum Acidobacteriota; class Terriglobia; order UBA7540; family UBA7540; genus DASYXW01. The sequence goes on along the minus strand of DASYXW010000053.1, from coordinate 62,870 downwards.
GGAGTCTCTGCAACCCGCCGGCCTTTCCGGTGTCTTGGCCACGCTGGGGCGTCTGGCGGAGGTCTTGAGCAGCCAGGGGAAATACGGCGAAGCCGAGGGATTCGAGCGCAGGGTGGTCGAAATGGATACGCAACATCTGGGGGCGGAACACGTCGCGGTGGCGGCAGATCTGAACCACCTTGCCCAGCTTTGTGACGCCCAGCGCAAGTACGCCGAGGCCCGAGAGCTTACCGAGCGGGCGCTCGCCACATTCGAGCGGGCACTTGGACCCGATCACCCCGACGTAGCCCACACGCTCAGCCGTCTGGCCCAACTGTCGCGCTCGTTGGGAGAAAACGACCGCGCCGTCACACTGTGGCAGAGGGCTCTCGCGATTCAGGAGAACGTCCTCGGCCCGGAACACCCGGTGCTGGCCTCCGGCCTGAACAGCCTGGCGGCGATTTACAGCTCAACCGGCCGGCAGGCGGAGGCGGAGGGGTTGCTGCGGCGGGCGCTCGAAATCCAGGAAAACGCCCTGGGCCCGGGCCACATCAGCGTGGCTCAGAGCCTCAACAATCTTGCGGCCCTCTACAGCACCGAAGGCCAGTACGCCGAAGCCGGCCGCCTGTTCGAGAGGGCGCTGGAGGTGAAGAAGGAAAACCTTGGCCCTCGCCATCCATCGCTCGCAACCAGCCTCAACAACCTGGCGGTGCTCTCTGACGCCCAGCGCCAATATGACCGGGCAGAGCAGTACTTCAAGCAGGCTCTGCAAGTCCTGGAAGGGGCCCTGGGGCCGGAGCATCCGGGGGTTGCCCCGTGTCTCGAGCGCTACGCCAAGCTGCTGCGCAAGATGCGCCGCGAGACGGAAGCCGCGGTGGTGGAAGGCCGCGTGAAGGCGATCCGCGCCCGCACGCCCAGCGTGTCATCTTGAGTCCGCCGCGGCGGGCGAAGGATCGGCTTTATTGCTTTTTTCTCGGCGGGCCGAGAGTGGTATGGTGGTAAGGGTGATCATGGATACACAGGCTAGGTGAGCACAGACGTGGACAATCAGTCAGAAGGGACGCTGGCCGGCACGGTGGTGCGGCCAGCCGGCCGTCACACAATTCTGTGGCTCCAGGGGGCGTTGCTCGTCATCCTGCTCGCTTACCTCTACACGAGTATCCTGCGCCTCCTGGTGCTCGACTGGTGGACCGACCCAAACTTTTCTCACGGCTTCTTGGTGCCGCTTTTTTCGGGCTACGTTTTGTGGCGCGAGCGCGAACTCTTGCGCGCCATTCCCATCAGGCCCTCCTGGTTCGGAATCGTCATCATTGCCGGCGCGCTGGGGATTCTGGTGGTGGGAGTATTGGGCGCAGAACTTTTTCTGTCGCGGTCGTCGCTGGTGTTTCTTTTGGCCGGCCTGGTGATTTACTACCAGGGCTGGCGCTGGTTTCGCGCCGTGCTGTTTCCGTGGGCGGTGCTCTTTCTGATGATTCCCATCCCAGAACTGATTCTCAACCAGGTCACGCTGCCGCTGCAGTTCCTGGCTTCGGACCTTGCCGCGTCGCTGCTCACTTTCCTTCACGTTCCCGTGCTGCGCGAAGGCAACGTGATCCAGCTCGCCACCATGTCGCTCGAAGTGGTGGCGGCGTGCAGCGGCATCCGGTCACTGGTGTCGCTGGGGACTCTCGCCGTCATCTACGGGTATTTCCTTGAGCCCCGGATCTGGCTGCGGATTGCCCTGATTCTAGCCGCGGCGCCGATTGCCGTTGCCGCCAACGGCCTGCGCATCATGGGGACGGGCCTGACCGGCCTCTACTGGAGCCCCGACAAGGCGCAAGGGTTCTTTCACGAATTTTCCGGCTGGGTGATCTTCCTGCTGTCGCTCGGATTTCTGATCCTGGTGCACGGCGCTCTGCGCTGGGCCGCAACCCTGTTCAGCCGCGGGCGCGCCGCGAGTGCGGCAAGGCCGGGGAGGACCTGATGCGAGAACAAACCTTATCGTGGCCGCGATTCATTCCCGTCCTCGTCCTGCTTGGAATATCCGCCGCCTTCTTGCGCGCCCACGCCCAGCCTGAAAGACAGATGCCGCGCCAGCCGCTGGACTCTTTTCCGGCTTCAGTGGGAGCCTGGACCGAGGCGGAGCAGGTGCCGATCACGCAGGAGGTGCGGGATCTCATGCCGGGCGGCGACCTCATGGAGCGGATTTACCAGCGCCCCGACGGCGCCTATCTGGACCTTTACATCGCCTATTTCCCCAGCCAGCGGACGGGTGACTTGATTCATTCGCCCAAGCATTGTCTGCCGGGCGCGGGCTGGGTGCCCGAGGAGTCCGACGTGATCCAGATTCAGGCGCCAGACGGAGAGCATGTCCCGGTGAACCGTTACGTGATTGCCAAGGGCCAGGACCGTCAGGTGGCGCTTTACTGGTATTTGGCGCACGGCCGCACCGAGACCAGCGAATACCTAGCCAAGTTCTACCTCGTCGCCGACGCCATTCGGCTCAACCGCACGGACGGCTCGCTCGTCCGAGTCATCACCCCGCTCGGTGACGGCGAAGCGATCGCGAGCGGGCAAGCGCGAGCGGCCGATTTCGCCGGCCAGATCCTTCCTTTGCTCGGGAGCTACATCCCGAGGTAGCCGGTTGCGAGCAATGGGGTTGAGCGTACGCTGCTCCGTGGATCGTAGGATCGAAACCTGAGATGTCACCCGATGCCCGAGAGCAAGTTAGAAATCCCTGCCTCCGCCTCGTCCGCCAGCCTGCGGATCATCGCCGTCGGCATTGTGATCTTTGCCCTCTACTACGCCAGCTCCATCATCATCGTTCTCGTCTGCTCCATCCTCATTGCCTTCGTGCTGGACCCCGGCGTGCGCGGGCTCGAGCGGCTGCGGCTGCCGCGCTGGCTGGGCTCGCTCCTCATGGTGTTGCTGGGACTCGCCGGAGTCTATCTGCTCATCTACGTCACCTACGATCGGGCGGTCGAGCTCACCGCTGAACTGCCGAAGCTCGCGGCGCGTCTGGAGCAGCTCACCTCGCGCTTCGAGGCAGCCTTTCGGAGCTTGCGGCCCGCCGCCGGGGCGCCCGCCGAGAGCATCCCCACGGTGCGCTTGCAGCAGGAGTCGCCCTGGGTGGACTTTCTGCTGCGCGGCATCGGGTCGGCGTATAGCGCCACCGTCACCGTCATGTTCATTCCATTTCTGGTGTTCTTCATGCTGGCTTCACGAAACCAGGTGTGGGCGGCGACGCTCAACCTGTTTCCCGTCGAGCGGCGTCAGCAGGCCGAAGACGTGATCGCCAGCATGACGGCCATGGTCCGCCATTACGTGCTGGGGAACGTACTGGTGGCACTGATCTCGGCGGCCATCATCACGCCGGTCTTCGCCTGGATCGGCCTCCCTTACGCGCTGCTGTTCGGACCGTTGTCGGCTTTCCTCAGCATGATTCCTTACCTGGGAGTAGCGCTGGCCATGCTGCCGCCGCTCTTGATGGCGCTCATCCAATTCGACCATGTCGGTCCCTTTCTCACCATCGCCGTCACCGTGACCGCGGTTCATCTCGTTGCCATTAACGTCCTCACCCCGAAGCTGGTGGGGCACCGAGTGAAGCTGAACCCTCTTTCGGTGACGCTGGCCATGATGTTCTGGGGCTGGCTTTGGGGAGGCGTGGGGCTCGTCCTCGCCGTGCCGGTCACGGCGGCCCTCAAGGCCGTGTGCGACAACATCCGCTCGCTCCGGCCCATCGGCGCGTGGATGGGCGACTGAACGTCGGGCCGCGGAAACGCGGTGCCGCTAGCGCTCGGCGGCTGCCAGATGGGCGGCCACAACCGAGCGGTGGTCCAGGAGGATCGCGACCGGGGTGGTTGGTTTCTCGCAACGCCGGTAGCGGAGCAGCTTGCCGGTCACGATTCCCAGGCCGAGCTCGACTGTGAAGTAGATCAGGATGCCAATTACGATCTGCATAAACGTTTCCCCCGCAGCGACTTTCACGCCCTGCCGCGGCCGAGTCAATGGACGGCGGCTGATTTACTTCCGGACAACAACCGGACAAAAGTTCAGACACAATCCAGATGCAGTCCATTGACTTGCGGGCGGCCCTCCGCCATCGTCGCGAGCGTGGGGCCGAAAGCCGCGCCGGGATCCGGAATACCTCTGAGTTCCGGACCTTGGAGCGGTCGCCGGGCGGGTGGGCGTGAGCCCGCCCGCTTGGCGCGAAGAGCTACGTCTGACGTGATTCGCCGCGTTGAGCAGCCAGGATAAATTCTTGATTTTCGGTTTGGTAGAGAGCTAGAATCATGGCGGCGGCAGAAGGCAGTGTTCTCATGACTGCGGCTCAGTCGCTTTCCCGCGTCCTGCGCTTCGGCGCATTCGAAGTGGACCTTCGCGCCGGTGAGCTGCGCAAGCACGGCTCGAACGCCAACCTGCAAGCCCAGCCCTTTCAGGTGCTCCTGACGCTGCTCGAGCGTCCCGGTGAGATCGTCACCCGCGAAGAATTGCGAAAGAGACTCTGGTCAGCCGATACCTTTGTGGATTTCGAAGACGGCCTGAACACCTGCATCCGGAAGATCCGCCAGGCGCTGGGCGATTCCGCCGACAACCCGCGTTTTGTGGAGACCCTGCCCCGGCGCGGCTACCGGTTTATCGCCAAAGTGGAAGGATTGACACTCTCAGGTTCGCCGGACACTCCGCTGCCCGCCGGCGCGCCAGACTCATCGCGGCCCCAGGAAAAGCCCGTGGACTGGCCAAGCTGGCGTGGCGTTCCGGGGGAAGGCGCCGAACTTCCTCCTGCGGCGGGCGCCGGGCGCCGCCCCGGCACGGACGTCCTGCATCTCGCCGTTCTGCCCTTTACCAACACCAGCGGTGATCCCGACAAGGACTACCTGAGCGATGGCATGGCCGAGGCGCTCATCTCCAAGCTCTCCGAGTTGCCCGGCCTCAAGGTCATGTCGCTGTCGGCGGTCGCTCCTTACCGGACGGGCGCAGTCAATCTTCAGGCGGTGGGCCGCGACCTTGGCGTCCGCGTAATCCTGGCGGGCCGCGTCACTGTGAGGGGCGACCTTTTGGCGCTGAGCATGGAGCTGGTGGATACGCGAGACAACACGCACATTTGGGGTGAACACTACGATCGCAAGCTGGATGACATCCTCGAAGTGCAAGATGAAATCGCGAGCGCCATTACCGGGAAGCTGCGTCTGAAGCTCACCGAGAAGGAGCGCCAGCGTTTGACACAGCGCTCGACCGGCAATACCTCGGCTTACCGGGCGTACCTCCGCGGTCGGTACTACGAAAACAAGCGGACGCCGGAAAGCTTGCAGAAGAGCGTCGAGTGCTTTACCGAGGCCATCGAAAAGGACTCCGGATTCGCCCAGGCGTACGCCGGCCTGGCCTCCTGCTACACCATACTGGGCAGTTGCAACCTGCTGCCGCCGCCGCAATCCCTCGTCCGGGCTCGGGACGCCGCTCTCAAGGCCCTGGAGATGAACGACGGGCTGGCGGAGGCTCATATGGCGCTGGGGATCGCTACGCTCCTCAACGACTGGAACTGGCCGGCAGCGGGCAAAGAGTTTCGCCGCGCCATCCAGCTCAATCCCCGCGACGCCAACGCTCACTACTTCTACGGCCTCCACTATCTTTGCCCACAGGGCCGGCACAACGAGGCCCTGCGCGAAATGAACCTGGCCCGCGAGTTCGCGCCGCTATCGCTGGTGATCAACACCAATCAGGGCCGCGCCCTCTATTACGCCCGCCAATACGATCTCGCCATCCGGCACTATGGCCGCATGCTCGAACTCGAACCTAATTTTCTTCTGGCGCGCGCCTTTCTGATATGGGCTTACGAGCAGCAGGAAATGTACGAGCTGGCGGCGGCGACAGCGGAAAAATGCTTCGGCCTCACGGAGATTCCCGGCGGCGGCGGCGCTTCCCTCCGCGACGCCTACCGCACTTCGGGCGCTCAAGGTTACTGGCGCGAGCGGCTTCGCCTCCTGGAGGCGCTCGCCCAGGTGTCCCACGTTACGCCCTCGCACGCCGCCCGCGTCCACGCCCGCCTGGGTGAGCACGATCAAGCCCTACGTTCGCTCGAAACCGCCCACGAAACCAGGGACTTCTCCGTGGTCTTTCTCAAAGTCGAGCCCGCTTTCGATAGCCTCCACTCCGAGCATCGTTTCCAGTCGCTCGTCCAACGCATCGGCCTTCCGGAATCTTAAGGTTAATCCACTTCGCTGTAGCGGCGCTCTCTGAGCGCCGAGATCATTTGAAAGAAAGGCCGGCGGTCGGAGACCGCCGCTACACCGCCCGCTTGGGTTTGCCGCCCGCCAGCGTTAATATAGCTATGCGGCGCGCCCGCCGGGCGTGTTCCGCCCGGTTCGACATGATTCAACGATGATTCGGCCATGAAACGTACGCTTTCTCTCCTCGCGCTTGCGATGCTTTCCCTGGCGTTTTTCCCGGGCCGGGCTGCGGGGCAGAAGCCCGCCGCCTTGTCCGAGGAAGAGGAGGACAAGCTTCGCGACGCGCAGGACCCCTCGCAGCGAATTGAGGTTTACCTTTCGCTCGCCCAGTCGCGCCTGACTCAGTTTCAGGATTTTCGCAGCCAGCGCCATGACCCCCAGTACGACAACGGAGGTTATCTCGATAAGATCCTCGATCAGTACGTTGACCTCGACGACGAACTTAAGGACTGGATTGACGATCAGTATGGGCGCGACGGCGACATGCGGAAAGGACTGCGAACCCTGCTCGAAAAAGGGCCTCAGCAACTGGCGGAGCTGCGCAGCATCCAGCAAACGCCCGACGCCTACGCCCACGATTACCGGGAGACGCTCCAGGACGCTATCGCGGATTTGAGCGACACGCTGGACGGCGCCACGCAGGCGCTCGCCGGCCAGGAAAAGAAGTTCGCTGCTGAGAAGCGCGAGGAAAAAGCGCAGACGGAGAACGCCAAGGAATCCGCCAAGGACGCCAGGAAACAGCAGAAGGAAGAAAAGAAGCTGCGCAAGAAAGAGGACAAGCTGGAGAAGAAGCAGGGCGTGCCGGCGGACCCGGACCAGCAGGATTGAAAAGTCGAAACTTGAAATTCGAAAATCGAAATTGGAAGACTCTCAGCGCCCGGCGATGGGTTTCAGCTATTCGACACCTCGTTCATTCATGACAAAATCGAACACGCTCCAGTTGAGCCTCTTTGACCCGGAAGGCGCGACTCCGGCGCTCGGAATCGCGAAACTCGGACCCCGAACTCCGAACCCCGAGTCCCGAGTCCTGGACCCGCAAGAACTCGCGGCCCTGTTCACCCGCGCTTTCCGCCGCCTGCGTCTGCGGGCGCCCGAACCAGCCTTCCGGGTGGATTTCGTCCCTTACGCCGGCCTGCGCAGCAAGATTCGCCTGCCTGATGACCACCACGCCGCCGTCAGCCTCTCCGACGTGCTGGAAGGAGCGCCGCTCGTGGTGATCGAAGCCCTGGCTGAGATTCTGCTCTCGCGCTTGTTCGGGCTCCGGCCGTCGCGCGAAGCACGGGATTGCTACAAAGCTTTCGTGATGAATCCCGGCCTCCGCCGCCGCAGCGAAGAAGCCCGCCGCGCCCGGGGGTTCAAGAAGCTGTTGCCGGCGCGCGGACGGCATTTCAACCTGAAGGAAATCTTCGAGCAATTGAACCAGAGGCATTTCGAGGCTCGCCTATCCGTCGCGCAGGTGGGCTGGAGCAAGAAGGCATCGCGGAACATTCTGGGTCACTATGATTCCGCCCATCACACCATCACCATCAGCCGCTGGTTTGACCAGCCCTCGGTTCCGCGCTGCCTGGTGGAGTACCTGATGTTTCATGAGATGCTCCACATCGAACACCCGGTCGAGCGCAACGGTCATCGCCGCGTGGTGCATTCAGCGGAGTTTCGCCGGGCGGAGAGGAAGTTTCCGCAGTATGAGGAAGCCCGGGGGCATTTGAAGCGGATGTCCCATCCATGATCACCAAGCCGGAGGCGGTTTCACTGGATCTCCCCCTGGGCCGACGCGCCAGCCTGGGTCGGCTGTGCGGTAAGCCGGCGCGGATCGGGTGTACTCTTTAGGTACTTGTGCCAGCGCCGCGCCGCTGGTTAAACTTCAGGACTGTTTTGGCGTGAATACACTGGCCGGCCGTGGACTCAACTTCCGGGGAGACGATGGAACCCATGACTCGTGGCAAGGTTTGGATAGCTTTCGGAATCGTGTTGGCTTTGGCGCTCCTTGCGCTTCTCGCGCCGTCCCGCTCGCCAGCCGCGGGCACGGCGAATCCCGTGCCGTTGATCAACCTTCCTCTCGTCCCTGGCGCTGCGGCGCCTGGCGGGCCGGGTTTCACGCTCACCGTGAACGGCACGGGCTTCGTTTCCGGGTCGGTGGTCGACTGGAACGGCAGCGCCCGGATTACGAGCTTTATCAACAGTTCACAACTGACTGCTGCGATTCCCACATCGGATATTGCGCTTCCGGGCACCGCTTCGATCACCGTGACCAACTCTCCCCAACCGGCCTCAAACGTCGTCTTCTTTCCCGTCACCAACCCGGTTCAAACTCTCTCGATGAGCGACTCCACGTTCCTGGCGGGCGGCAAGTCTCCCATCTGGATCGTGACGGCTGACCTGAACGGCGACGGTAAGCTTGACCTGGTGGTCGCCCACGACCAGAGCAGCGTCATCAACGTTTTCCTGGGGAATGGTGACGGCACCTTCCAGAAGCCGGTCGAATATAAGGTCGGCCAGAACCCCCGGTCGATAGCGGTGGGCGACTTCAACGACGATGGCATACCAGACTTGGCGGTGGGGAACGACGCCAGCGGCACCGTGTCCATTCTGCTGGGCAAGGGAGACGGAACATTCGAAAAGCCCGCCAGTTACAGGGTGGGAATCGCCCCGCGGTCGATCGCGGTGGCCGACTTGGACCAGGACGGTGAATTGGACCTGGCCGTTTCGGACGTCCTCAGCAATAACGTCAGCATCCTGCTGGGCAATGGTGACGGAACTTTCCGAACGGCGAGAAATTATGCGACCGGTTCGGGCCCCAAATCTGTGGCCGTCGAGGACCTGAACGGTGACGGCAAGCTTGACCTGGTAACCGCCGACGAAGGCAGCAGCGCGTTAAGCGTTCTCTTCGGCAACGGTGACGGCAGCTTTCAGGCCCCCGTTAACTACCCGATCGGCGCCGGAGCTCGAACGGTGGTTATCGGTGACTTCAACGGCGACAGCAAGCCGGACCTGGCGGCCCTGAACGGCGACAGCGGCACGGTAAGCGTGTTGTTGGGGAACGGTGACGGCACTTTTCAGGCGGCGGTGAATTACACCATCACCATTGGCGCACGCGGGATGACGCTCGGAGACCTCAACGGAGATGGCATCCTCGACCTCGTTGTGGCCAATCTCTTCGGCAAGGACGTCCAGGTCCTGCTCGGCAAAGGCGACGGCACGTTTCAAGCCCCCTCCAACTTCAAGGTCTCGGACAATCCCAGTTCCGCGGTGGTAGGAGACTTTAACGGTGACGGCAGGGCGGACGTGGCGGTCGCCGACTACGGCTTCACCAATAAACCAGGCCTAAGCCTTGATGTCCTTCTGAACGTCTCGCACTGAAGGCCCGACAGCTTTGCTGTTGGGTCGGAAAAAGCTTGTGTCACGACTTGGTGCGCCTGCTGGGTCGGGCCGGCTTTGCCGGTTCAGCGGCTTTGAGCGCCTCGTCCACCGCTTTATAGAAGTCCTCGGGGGGCACGATGCCTACCATGATGCGGCCGTTGATGAAAAAGGTCGGCGTGCTTTGGACCGTGAGCCGATCGCCCTCTTTCCGGCCCGCTTCCACGCGCGGCAGGCTGGCTTGCGAATCCATGCAGGCGGCAAGTTTCGTGCGATCCAAACCCACCTGCTGGCCGTAGCCGAGAAGCAAGTCGCGCACCTTGCTGGTGTCCGTCTGCACGGCGTCCACATCGTTCTGGTGTAGGAAGATGGTGCTGCGATAGGTGAGGAACTTGGCCGGGTCGATCTCGTATCCGCACTCGCTGGCGACGGCGCCGGTGGTCCCCCACGGGTGCGACGGTCCCAGCGGAAAATCCTTGAAGATGATCCGCACCTTGCCGCGGTACTTGGGATTGGGAATCAAGTCGTTCTCGATAAACTGCTGCATGCGGGCGCACGACGGGCATTCCATGTCGGCGAACTCCACAATCGTGACCGGGGCGTGGGCCGGGCCGACGCTCGGCTGGTTGGCCGTGGTGATGATGCGCGGGTCGAAGCGCAGGTTGAGAAGCTGGCCCAGGATGAGCGTGCGGCGATCACGGGTGAGGAAAAAATCCTGCGAACCGCCGTTGGAGGCCGTGAGCTTCACCTTGTCGAAGCCCGGCAGATCTGAGGGTTCAGGCCGGCCGGCCGTGATACCAATGGCGTCAGGCATTTTGAACATCTGGCGGGCGTCCTTGATGATCTCCTCGTTCGACCCCGGAGCGCTGAGCTTGAATACGTTGCCGAGAACAAGATAGTGGGCGTCTTTGGACACGCAGACCGGGCTGGTCTTCTTGTCCTTGCCGTCGTCGCTGGTCACGCTGGTTTCGAGAAACTCCGGCGAGGCGGATTCCTGCAGCGGGTCCACTGTGAGCTTGATGTTTTCGGGAACCCCGAACCGCTCGCGAACGATCTGCGCAACCTTGTCCGGCGTCACCTCCGTCGCGCCGCCCGGCTTCGATGTCGCCTTGGCCGCGGGCTTCGCCTTCGTCACGGGCTTCGACGCCCCCGTCTTCACTTTCGCCAGCAGGACAACGCTTCCTGCCACCACCGTGATCCCTGCAACCAGCACTCCCAATCGCTTCCGCGTCAATTGGTTCAAGTTCAAAAACTCCTTTCAGTTTCGCCTATCCATCTTCATCTTACGGACTTCACGATGGAAAATCAATTTGGGCGCCGCGTCCCCGTTGTAGGGGTACGGCTCGCCGTACCCTCGAAGGTTTCCGCGGCTCCCGCGGCGGGCCGTGCAAGGTCCCCCGCGGCGACCCCCTACCACGCCGAAGCAAGGGAGCGGCCAGTCGACAGAATCAGCAGCACCGGCTGATGCGCGAATACTTCCGCTGCAGTTCGGACACATAAAACTGCTGCGGCGTCATCGGGCGGGTGCCTTGCTGTCGGATGCCGCGGCAATAGCGGGCATAGTCGTTTTCGCCTGAGACTTCGCGGAGATACCTCCATACAGCGCGAACGAGTTTCGGAAGCATGGGTTTATTCCTCTCCGTCCGCTGGCTCTACGGACGCCCTTCCTAACCCGGAAGTCGCGAAAGCTCCATCGGTGCCTCATTCAACACTGGCTGGCTTCGACCGAAAGAGTACAGCCACCAATGACGCGCCGACTCCACCAAGATCACCACGACGAACGCGGCGAAGACGGCCGTAACCGCTGTGTCCAGCCGGTCGTTGAAAACCAGCCTTTGCGTGGCCGCGACGCCGGACGCCGGCACCGCCCCGGCCGCCAGTTGGCCGCTGAGCAGGCGGGCGTGGGCCAGGAAGCCGAGCCGCGGGTCGGCGCTCGCGATTTTCTGCCAGCTTGCCGTCATGGTGACGGCCACCAGCCATCCGAGCGGCGCCAGCGTCACCCAGGCGTAGCGTTGCTTGCCCATCTTGATGAGGATCGTGGTCGCCACGCACAACGCGATCGCCGCGAGAAGCTGATTGGCGATTCCAAAAAGCGGCCACAGGCTGTTGATGCCGCCGAGCGGGTCGGCCACCCCTTGCAGCAGAAAGTATCCCCAAGCGGCGCAAACGACGGCGCTGGTTGCGACCACGCCCGGATACCAGCCGGTCCTGCCCAGCGGCCTCGAGAAATGCCCCAGCAGGTCCTGCAGCATGAAGCGCCCGACGCGCGTGCCGGCGTCGAGCACAGTGAGGATGAACAGCGCCTCGAACATGATGGCGAAGTGATACCAGATGGCTTCGAGCCCGCGCATGCCGAGCGTGCCGCCGAAAATGTGGGCCATGCCGACGGCGAGCGACGGCGCGCCGCCCGTGCGGTTGAACAGCGTAATCTCGCCCACGCGGGAGGCGAGTTCCGACATGTCACGCGCGGTGACGGGAAAGCCCCAGCCGGAGATCGTGGCCGCCGCCTGCGCCGGCATCGCGCCCACGATCCCCGCCGGGCTGTTCATGGCGAAGTACACGCCGGGCTGCAGGACGGTGGCCGCCACCATCGCCATCACGCCGACGAAGGATTCCATCATCATGCCGCCGTAGCCAATCATGCGGGCCTGGCTCTCCTTGCTGATGAGCTTTGGCGTCGTGCCGGAGGCGATCAGCGCATGAAATCCCGAGACCGCGCCGCAGGCAATAGTGATGAAGCAGAAGGGGAACACCTTGCCGGCAAAGATCGGACCCGTGCCGTCGGTGAACCGTGTCAGCGGCGGCAGCAGCATCGGGGGATGCGCTGCCAGGATGCCGAGCGCGAGAGCCAGTATCGTTCCGAGTTTTATGAAGGTGCTCAAGTAATCGCGGGGCGCGAGCAACAACCACACGGGCAGCACGGACGCCGCAAAGCCGTACAGAATAATCATCCAGGCGAGCGCCACGCCGCCGTAAGTGAAGTAGCGGGCGAGCCACGCCGACTCCGCCACGTACTTGCCGCCGATGACGGCTGCCATGACCAGCGCGAACCCTGCGAGCGACGCCTCCATCACCCGGCTGGGACGCAGGTAACGAAGATAGATTCCCAGCAGCAGGGCAATCGGAATCGTGGCCGCGATGGTGAACAGTCCCCACGGGCTCGACTTCAGCGCGTTCACCACCACCAGGCCCACCACGGCGATGAGGATGATCATGATGGCGAGCACCGCGAAGAGCGCCGTCCAGCCGCCAAGCGGGCTGATTTCGTCCTTCGCCATCTGCCCGAGCGACTTCCCGTTGCGGCGCATGGAGCAGAACAGCGTCACGAAGTCCTGCACGCAACCGCCCAGCACGCCGCCGAGGACGATCCAGAGCGTCCCCGGCAGATAGCCGAATTGCGCGGCCAGGATCGGGCCCACCAGCGGCCCGGGTCCGGCGATGGCGGCGAAGTGGTGCCCGAACACCACCCACTTGTTCGTGGGAACAAAGTCACGGCCGTCGTCGAGACGTTCAGCGGGCGTCGCGCGCCGGTCATTCAGCTCGAGAACACGATAGGCGATCCAGCGGCTGTAGAACCGGTAGCCGAGCGCGTAAATGCATGCCGCCGCCGCCACCAGCCACACGGCATTCAGCGGTTCACCGCGCGCCGCGGCGATCATCCCGAGCGCCAGCGCGCCGAGAATCGCCACCGCTGCCCAGACGAGTTTCTTCGCCCACTGCATGGCGTAGTTTTATCATCATGGAGTGATGAGGCCAAGAGGAAGAAGGAAAGCAGCGTCTCGGCCCGTCTCAGTGCCTCTGTGTCTCTGTGGCCGCTATACGAAATCACGGCCGATCAACCGCTGGATGCGCTTGGGAATCGGTGGGTGGGTGGAAAACAGGCTGCTGAACACTTGCCCGGTAGTGAGCGGCTGGGCACAGTAGAGGTGCGCCATCGAAGGCGCCACCTTCATGGGCACGCGCTTCGACCACTTGTCAATTTTGTCGAGCGCCCGCGCCAGGCCCATGGGGTTGCCGGTGATTTTGGCGCCGGTCTCATCCGCCTCGTACTCACGCGAGCGCGAAATGGCGAGTTGGATCAGGGTGGCCGCGAGTGGCGCCACAATCATCATGGCGAGCGCCGAGAGCACGCCGCCGCGCTGGTCGTCGCTGCCGCCGCCTCCGCCAAAGCCGCCGAAAAGCTCGCCCCAATACGCCATGCGGGCGATCAAGGTGATGGCGCCGGCAATCGTCGCTACCACGGCGCTGATCAGGATGTCGCGGTTCCGGACGTGGCCGAGTTCGTGCGCCAGCACGCCCTCGATTTCCTCGTCGTCACAAAGATCGAGGATGCCGCGCGTCACCGCCACCGAGGCGTGATTCGGGTTGCGGCCCGTGGCAAAAGCATTGGGCGAGTCGGTGGGGATCATATAAATCTTGGGGACGGGCACATTGGCCTTGGCCGCCAGCCGTTCCACAATCTGATAAATGCGTGGGCCTTCCTCGCGCGAGATGGGCTTGGCGCCGCTGGTGGCAATCGCAATCTTGTCCGAAAAAAAGTAGCTGCCCAGGTTCATCACCGCCGCCAGAACCAGGGCTAGTTCCAATCCGCTGCGGCCCCGCCAGAGTTCGCCGATGCCGAGCAGCAGTCCGGTCATGGCGGCGAGCAGTATGGTCGTCTTCAGGTTATTCCACATGTTCTAAGGCTCCACGTCACTATCAGTATACTCCGATGCTCGAAAGGCCCACCAAGGAGACGACGGCCTACCGTCGCGCCGCCTTCGCCGCCTTGCGCTCGAACTTCATTTCTCCCTTCTTCAAATCGGCGTCCACCGTCACCGCATCGCCCGGCAGCACGTCGCCGTCGAGCAGCCGCATGGCCAGCGGGTCCTGAATCAGCCGCTGGATGGCCCGCTTCAGCGGACGCGCGCCGAACTGCGGGTCGTACCCCTCGCGGAACAAAAGCTCTCGCGCCCTGTCCGCGAGCTCGATCTCCACCTTGCGCTCGGAGAGAATCTTGCGCAGACTTTCAAGCTGCAGGTCAACAATCTTTTCGATTTCGCCCTTGCCCAGGGCGTTGAAAATCACGATCTCATCGATGCGGTTGATGAACTCCGGCCGGAAGTGTTGCAGCAACGTTTCATGTATCCGCCGCCGCAGACTCTCGGTGACACCGCCTCCTCCCGCCTCCCCTTTCTCGCCCACGCGCGAGTGAATCTCGTGGCTGGCGATGTTCGAGGTCATGATGATGACCGTGTTCTTGAAGTCCACCGTCCGGCCCTTGCCGTCAGTCAGCCGGCCCTCATCGAGGATCTGCAGGAAGATGTTGAAGACGTCCGGGTGCGCCTTCTCGATTTCGTCAAAGAGGAGTACGGCGTATGGCCGGCGGCGGACCTGCTCGGTCAACTGGCCACCCTCTTCATAGCCGACATAGCCCGGCGGCGCGCCAATCAGCCGCGCCACGGCGTGCTTTTCCATGTACTCCGACATGTCGATGCGCAACATGGCGCGCTCGTCGTCAAACAGAAACTCAGCGAGCGCCCGCGCCAGCTCCGTCTTGCCGACGCCCGTCGGTCCGAGGAAGAGAAAAGACCCGATGGGACGCTTGGGGTCGGAGAGTCCGGCCCGGCTGCGGCGCACGGCGTTCGCCACCAGCCGCAGCGCCTCGTCCTGGCCCACCACGCGCAGGCGGAGACGATCTTCCATCTTGACCAGCTTGGCCACTTCGCCTTCGAGCATCTTCACCACCGGAATGCCCGTCCACTTGGAGACCACCTTGGCGACGTCTTCCTCGTCCACCTCTTCCTTGAGCATCCGCCCGGCCTTCTGCTTCTGTTCGAGCTCCGAGTTGGCCGCGGCGAGCTGCTTTTCGAGCGCCACGAGCTTGCCATAGCGGATTTCCGCCGCCTTGTTCAAATCGCCGTCGCGCGTCGCCAACTGCTCGTCCGTTTTGGCCTGCTCGATGTCACTCTTAAGTTGCCGGATGCGCGCGATGCCCTCTTTCTCGGCCTTCCAGCGCAGCTTCAGGCCCGATGACTTTTCTCGCAGCCCCGCCAGTTCCTGTTCAATCACCTTCATCCGCTCCTTCGACGCGGCATCGTCCTCCTTCTTGAGAGCTTGGCGCTCGATTTCGAGTTGGGTCACCCGGCGCTCAATCTGGTCGATTTCCGCCGGCATCGAGTCGATTTCAATACGCAGGCTGGACGCCGCCTCGTCAATCAGGTCAATGGCCTTATCGGGCAGGAAGCGGTCGGAGATGTAGCGATTCGAGAGCACGGCGGCGGCGACAATAGCCGAATCCTTGATGCGAACACCGTGGTGAACCTCGTAGCGCTCCTTGAGACCTCGCAAGATGGCAATGGCATCTTCGACGCTGGGTTCGCCCACGTAAACGGGCTGGAAGCGCCGCTCCAGCGCCGCGTCTTTTTCGATGTACTTCTTGTACTCGTTCAGCGTCGTCGCACCGATGCAGCGCAGATCGCCGCGCGCGAGCGCCGGCTTCAGCATGTTCGAGGCGTCCATCGAGCCTTCGGCGGAGCCGGCCCCCACCAGCGTGTGCAGCTCGTCGATGAACAAAATCACGTGGCCGCTCGATTCTTCGATTTCCTTCAGCACCGCTTTCAACCGATCCTCAAATTCACCGCGATACTTCGATCCTGCGACCAGCGCTCCCAGGTCGAGCGCCACAATCCGCTTCGACTTGAGCGATTCCGGCACGTCGCCGCCGACAATTCGCTGCGCGATGCCCTCAACGATGGCCGTCTTGCCCACGCCGGGCTCGCCGATCAGTACCGGATTATTCTTGGTGCGCCGCGAGAGCACCTGGATAACCCGCCGCACCTCCTCATCGCGACCAATCACCGGGTCGAGCTTGCCGCGGCGCGCCAGGTCGGTGAGGTCGCGTGCGTAGCGTTCGAGGGCTTGGTACTTGGCTTCGGGATTCTGGTCGGTGACGCGCTGCGTTCCACGCACCGCCACCAGGGCTTTCAAGATGGCGTCGTGGGTGACGCCGAGCTTCGCGAGGATTCTTCCCGCTGCATCCTTCGAGTTCCGCGCCAGCGCCAGCAGCAGGTGCTCGGTGGAGACGAATTCGTCCTTGAACGGCTCGGTCTCCTTGAAGGCTTGGTCGAAGACCTGTTTGAGGGCGGGCGAGAGATAGTGCTCTGTGGTCCCGCCCACCTTCGGCAGGCTCTCGATGGCCTTCTCCGTCTCCGAGGCGAGCGCGGCCGGCGCCACGCCCAATCGCGAGAGAATAGCCGGCGTGATGCCTTCCGTCTGCTCGGCCAGCGCCAGCAGCAGGTGCGCCGGCTCCATCTGCTGGTTGCCGAAGCGCCCGGCGACGTCCTGCGTGCCCTGCAAGGCTTCCTGGGCCTTTATCGTGAACTTGTCAAATCGTGTCGCCATCGTTTGGCACTCCAGATTTCAGGCTCACTAAATCTTACGCCAAAACAAAAGAGCCGCGCCCGGCCAATCTCTCTGGCCCGAGGCGCGGCTTCCACACTGCAAGCGGCGGACTTGAGCCGCCGCGATCCTGCATCTCACCCGCGAGCCGCCGCCGCTTTGGCCTCGCCCGCCACGTTAATCTTGATCGTCTTGGGCTTTGCCGCCTCGTGTTTCGCGAGCTTCAGCGTCAGGACGCCATCCTTGAACTCGGCCGTCACCTGCTCCGTGTTGACGCTGGTCGGCAGCGAAAACGTCCGCAGAAACGAGCCGTAGGAACGCTCGATGCGGTGGTAGTCCTCGTCCTTGACGTCGCTCTCGAACTTGCGCTGTCCCTCGAGGTACAACGTGCCGTTCTCCACCCGAACTTCCACATCCTTCGGGTCCACGCCCGGCAGCTCCGCCTTGAGCACCACGTTCTGGTCGTTTTCGTAGATATCAACGGCCGGAGACCAGGCGCGAGTAACGGCTTCACTCGGGCGGAAGGCGTTTGAGAAAGCCTCGTTGAACAGCCGGTTGAAACGGTCCTGACTTACTGCCATGTTTCGGAAAGGTTCCCAACGTACGATCGACATAACTTTCCTCCTTGAGATTACTTGTTGCTGCACCTTATTAGATGACAATCATAATATATTAGTTGCTTTGCATCATATATTTTTATTATCTATATATTTTATTTGTTTTGTTTAGCTTAAGTATGATCATAGTGGCTAATCAACTTTTCAGCTTGACAAGGTGACTCGATTCGGTTAGACTGAACAATATCTACGAAATGGTAATTATTACGGCTCTGCGCATTGCTCACGCTGCCCCGAGCTTGGGGCCTTGTGACGTTCATCCAGCGCCCTTGACCCTTGGGTTGGCCTGGTTCCAAAGCCGGAATGTTATTGATTCTAAAGGTGACAATTCGAATGTCATCCCCGATTGCGGATTCCAGGCCCGTTTTGATCTTCCTTGGACGCAGGGCATGAAGCTTCCTGCGTTCAAGCTTCGGTGTCTTGCATGAAGCCCAAGGTCTTTGTCACGCGACCCTTGCCGAAGCCGGTGCTCGACCTGCTAGCCGCTCGCACCGAGCTTCGCTTCCACCACGAGGACACCTCCATTCCGGCGGCGGCTCTGGCCGCCGCCTGCCGCGACACCGAAGGGTTGCTGGCGGTCGGTGCCCGGGTTACCGTGGAGGTGTTGCAGGCCGCCGCAAAACTGCGCGTCGTGGCCAACGCCGGCGTGGGTGTGGACCACGTGGACGTGGCGGCGTGCACGGCTCGGCGCATTGCGGTCACCAACGCGCCCGGCGGGGTGGAGGAAGCGACGGCCGACCTCGCTTTCGCGCTGCTGCTGGCCGCGGCGCGTCGCGTAGTGGAAGGCGACCGGACCATCCGCCAGGGCCGCTGGCAGCACTGGCAATGGGACCTGCTGTGGGGCGCCGACGTTCATCACAAGACGCTGGGGATCTACGGCTTCGGACATATCGGCCAGGCGATGGCCCGGCGCGGGCGCGGATTCGCCATGCGTATTCTCTACTATTCACGCCACCGCGTGGCAGAGTCCGTCGAGCGTGAGCTGGGCGCCGAGTATGTGGATCGCGGCACGCTGCTGCGCAACTCCGATTTTCTGAGCTTGCACGTGCCGTTGACCCTGGAGACTGAGCGGCTGATTCAGGCTCGTGACCTCGCCCTCATGAAGCCCTCCGCCTTTCTCATCAACACGGCGCGCGGCCGGGTGGTGGACGAGGAGGCGCTGGCCAGCGCGCTCAAGGCCGGCAAACTCGCGGGCGCCGGCCTCGACGTTTTCGAGCGCGAGCCGCGCGTCCATCCCACGCTCCTCGAGATGTCGAACGTCGTTTTGTTGCCGCATATCGGCAGCGCCACGGCTGAAACCCGCCTGCAAATGGCGCGCCTCGCCGCCGAGAACCTGCTCGCGGCGCTGGAGGGCCGCCGTCCGCCGAACCTCGTCAACCCGGAGATTTATGGCTAGGGTCGTGCTGCTCGTCTTGTTCGCTCTCGCCATTCCGACCACCGGGCTGGCCGCCGGGCAAGCGCCCCAGGGCCCGGCCGAGCCGAGCGGAGGAAGCGTTCGGATTAGGGGTACAGTCCGTGACGTGAGCGGCGCGGCAGTGCCCGGCGCGAAAGTGGTGCTACAGATTGGAAAGTTCCGCGCCACCCGAACTACCGACCGCCGGGGCGGTTTCAGCATCGACAACCTGCCGGCAGCGTCCGGCACTTTGACTGTACGCGCCCCCGGTTTCGAGCCTGTCCAGCAGAGTTGGAACGCCCCTATAAACCAAGCTGGCCAAGCTGGCCCATCCGGCCCGCGCAATCTGGAGGTCGCGCTTCGTCCGCAGTCGGTCTCGGAGCGCATCACCGTTACCGCCACACGCACACGGACGCGTCTCGGCGATACCGCCGCCGACGTCGCCGTGCTCACATCCGAAGATCTCTCCTCCACCGCCGCTTTGACCACCGACGACAAGCTGCGCCAGGTGCCGGGCTTCAGCCTGTTCCGCCGCTCCGGCAGCCGCGCCGCCAACCCAACATCCCAGGGTGTGTCGTTGCGAGGCGTGGGCGCGAGCGGCGCGAGTCGCGCCCTGGTGCTCGAAGACGGCATCCCGCTGAACGATCCCTTTGGTGGCTGGGTCTACTGGGACCGCGTGCCCACCGAGTCGGTGGGCGCCGTCGAGCTCGTCCAGGGCGGTTCCTCGGACCTCTACGGGTCGGATGCGCTGGGCGGTGTCATCAACGTGGTGACGCGGCGCGTTGACCAGTCCGGCCTGTCACTCGACGCGTCGTATGGAAACGAAAATACGCCGGACGCTTCACTGGCATCGAGCCTGCGCTGGGGCCGCTGGGCATCGGGTTTCAGTGCTGAGACTTTCCATACCAGTGGATATTTTCTCGTGCCCGACGATCTGCGCGGCCCCGTGGATTCGCGGGCCGGCGTGGACTACCGCTCGGGTGTTGCAACCGTGGAGCGCGTCATCACGGATCAAGCCCGTGTCTTTGCGCGCGCCTCCTATCTGGGCGAGCAGCGAGAGAACGGCAAGGTGGACGAGCGCAACCACACCGAGATCCGTCAAGTGGCTCTCGGCGGCGACTGGCAGAGCGCCAGCCTGGGCGCGTTCTCGCTGCGGGCTTACGGCGGTCCCCAGACGTTTGACCAGAACTTTTTCGCCGTGGCTCCGGACCGCTCGAGCGAATCGCTCACCAGAGTCCAGCGCGTGCCCGCGCAGCAGATTGGTTTCACGGCACAGTGGAGCCGCCCGGCAGGCGCGCGCCAGACGCTGGTGGCCGGTGTGGACGGAAATGGAGTGCGCGGCGCGAGTGATGAGTTCCTGTTCAAGAACGATCTCGAAAGCTCGGCCGTCGGCGCCGGCGGCCGCCAGAGGACGGTGGGCGTGTTCGGCGAGGACATCCTCAGGCTCACTTCACGCTGGATCGTGACGGCGGGCGCGCGCTACGACCACTGGCTCAATTACCGGGCGCTTTCAGTCACTCAGCCGCTCGCGACGCCGGGGCCCGCGGCGGTCACGGACTTTGCCGGCCGCGCCGAGCAGGCGTTCAGCCCGCGACTCTCCGTGCTGCGCCGCGTGACGGAGAACCTTTCCCTTACCGGCTCTGTGTATCGCGCCTTTCGCGCTCCCACGCTGAACGAGCTCTACCGCACCTTCCGCCTGGGCAACATCCTGACGCTCGCGAACGCTGACTTGCGGGCCGAGCGTCTCACCGGCGCCGAGGCTGGCGCCACTTGGACGGCACTCGCCGGGCAGCTCACGACGCGGGGCACCTTTTTCTGGAGCGACACCTCGCGGCCCATCTCGAACGTCACACTTTCCACCACGCCGGCGCTCATCACCCGCGAACGCGAAAACCTGGGGCGCACGCGTTCGCGCGGCATTGAGCTCGAGGTTACCGGGCGACTAACGCCGACGTTGTCAATCTCCAGCGGCTACGAGTTTACCAACGCCACCGTGGTCGGTTTCCCGGCGAACACCGCGCTCGTCGGCTTGCGCATCCCCGAGGTGCCGCGTCACGAAGCCACGTTCCAGTTGCGGTACGCGAACCCGGACGCCGCGTACCGGCTGGCCCGCCTCACGGCGGGAATCCAGGGGCGCGCCGAGAGCGCGGCCTACGACGACGACCTCAACACGCTGCGGCTCAAGCCCTACTTCACGCTCGACGCGCTGGTCTCGCGCCCGCTCGCCCGCGGCCTCGAGGTGTATGCGGCGGCCGAGAATCTCACCGGCCAACGCTACGAGGTGGCGCTCACGCCCGCCACCAACCTCGGTCCGCCGCGGCTGGCGCGGGTGGGGATTCGGCTGCAACTCGGAAACCGCTAGCCTACATGGAGCTTTCTCCAACTTAGTATGGAAGGTCAAGGCTGGGGCGGGGAGGATTCGAACCATTGCCGGAACTCCTCGGACTGCCGGCGCAGGCCGAGCCAGTCAAAGAACAGGTCCGGCGACTCCAGCCACACCCGGAACCAGCCCGCGAGCTCTTGCTTTTCGCGCCGCTTTTCCGCTTTCACTCGCGGATTCCGCGCCAGGCTCTCGGCGCGCTGCTTGCCTTTCAGGACGAGTGCCCGGACGAGCCGGACTCCGACCGGATCTGGGGCAGCCCGGTATTCCTGATGAAGAGCGTCGAGCTTTCGGAGCGACGCCTCGGCGCTCTCGAGGTCGCGGAACTCGAGCGCGCCTTCGAGACGCGCAGCGTAGGGCTCCGGCAGCACAGGCGAAACGTAGCGGTCTTCGTACCCGACCACCAGACCGGTATGGCGGAGGACGTTGGCGACGTATGAGGCGGACACCCTGTGGTCCGCTCCCAGCGCGCGGCGAAGCTCGGCCTGAATCAGCCTGATCTCGCGCTGGCCGGCCTGCTTCAGAGCGTGGCTCTCGCAGTACTCAAGAATGAGCGCCTTTTGGCTCTTTGTGTCTGGCACGCCGGCTCCTGCGCCTCACTCGCTTGCGCCTTTCCCTGTGCCGGGGTGTCTTTTTAGCGACAGCAGGCTCGGGCTTGCTGTCGGTCGACGCCCCGTTCGCAATGATGGGCTGGGAGGAGGCGATCTCGCGGCGGTATCGCGCCACGTTGCGCTCGTGCTCGGCGAGCGTCGAGGCGAAAACGTGGCCGCCGTGGTTGTTGCTTACGAAATAGAGCGCCTTGCCCGCTGCGGGGTGGAGCGCAGCGCGGAGGGAAACCTCACCCGGCGAGCAGATGGGCCCGGGCGGAAGGCCCGGCTGCCGGTAGGTGTTGTAAGGCGAAGGAGACTGGAGCTGGCTTTCGGTGATGGGCGCGAACGCCGGACCCGGCAGGCCCGAGTCGAGCCTGGCAGCGTAGGCTACAGTCGGATCGCAGTCGAGCGTCATGCCCGCGGCGAGGCGCCGCTCGAAGACCCCGGCAATGAGCGACCGCTCGGCTGGATCGGGTGTTTCTTTCTCGATGAGAGACGCCAAGGTCAGGACGTCGTGCAGCGACGGAAAGCCCGGCCCGAAGTCCTGGGCAAAGTCGGCGCCCAGCACCTTGCGGAACTGTCCCACCATGGTCTCGACGACGACGGCCGCAGTCGCGCCGTGCGCAAAACGATAGGAGTCCGGAAACAGATAACCTTCGAGCGTGGGCGCAGAAGGGTCAAGATCGCGGATCGGTGCCGTCTGACGGGTCACTTGCAGAAACTGCTCAGGGTCCATGCCGAGTTTCTGCTGCAGGATGCGCGCGATGTCGAAGCGGTCCGAGCCTTCGGGAATGACGACGAGGTGGTAGTAAATCCTCCCTTGCGCGATCTTCTCGTACACGTCGAGCGGGCTGGCCGGCCCGTCAAACAGATACTCTCCCGCCTTAAGGGTGCGATGCCGCCTCCGCCCGAGCGCATGCAGAACCAGGAAGGGCAGCGAGTGCCGGAGCACGCCGCGTTCGACGAGAGACTGCGCGATTTCAGGCGCGCTCTTGCCCGGCTCGATGGTGAGGATCAGGTTGCCGGAGAAAGCGCGATAAGGCCGGTGCGCGTCGAAATAAACCCAGCCGCAGGCTGCGATGGCCAGCGTCACCAAGAAGAGCAGAACCCACTTCTTCATTCGGCGGCTCCGGAGTCCGCGCTCTCCGCTTCGGTGGCCTGGTTTCGCGCCCGCTCATTCGCGTCGTAGTCGAGATAGCTTTGGAGCAGCAAAACGGCAGCCACGCGGTCCGCCGCCTGGCGGCGCTTTCCGATGCCGATGCCCGACTCGCGAAGCACCCGGTTCGCCTCGACGCTGGTGCCGCGCTCGTCCCACAACTCCACCCGACAGCCGAGCCGCGAACGGAGTTTGGCCGCGAACTCCGCCACCCGGCGCGACATGGCGGTTTCGCCGCCGGAATTGCTAATGGGGTTGCCGATGAGCACCAGCCGGGGAGCGTACTGGTCCACCAGCTTGCCGATGTGGGCAAAGTCATCCGCGATGCGCGTCCGCTCGAGCGTCCCGAGGCCCTGAGCAGTCGCGCCGAGCGCGTCCGAGATCGCCAGGCCGCAACGCCGAACTCCGAAATCGATGGCCAGGATTCGCCGGGTCACTCCTCTACTTTACCCGGAAGCGTCGCGGCTTTTCTACTCGGACGCGGCCCTTTGCGGGTATAATGCATTCGCCCGCCGGACGCGCGGGCCGGAATGGGGATGCTCATGGCGCAGCGCATGGTGAAGTGTGTGAAATTCGGGAAAGAGCTTCCGGGTCTTGAGGAGCCGCCGTGGTCAGGCGACCTTGGCCAGCGCATCTACGACAGCGTCTCGGAGCAGGCTTGGGACCTTTGGGCCGAGCACTTGAAAATGGTCATCAACGAGTACCGCCTGAATCCGGCGACGAAAGAAGCGCAGGAGATTATCGAGCAGCAGATGGAGAATTTCTTTTTCGGTAAAGGCGCCGCCCTTCCGCCGGGGTACGTCCCACCACAGAAGAAAGCATAAGAACAGCGGTCAGGGCCCAGGGATTTTGGGGGCCAGCTTGATGCGTTTACCCATTTTCCCTCTCCGCCATTTCCTCACTCCTGTGGTCCCTGGCCCCTGAGCCCCGCGCCCCGACAATCACCCGCAAGTGCGGCGAAATCGTGAACCCCAATTTGCCGTGCGCCGAACGCAGCGCTCGCTCGACGCCTTCCGGGGACCCCCGGCGGGCGAAGATGAATCCCAGGTAGCTCGATCCTTCCGGCAAGGGAACGAGTCTCTGGGTGGGGCGTGCCGTAATGCGGATATCCTCGACGCCTGGCGTTTCGAGCGCCCGCTCCAACCCCTGCACGCCCTGGAAGATCCCGGCCTGCGGAATCGGGACCATCATCACCCCTGATGCAGCGGTCTCACGCCGGACGCTCTCGATCGTTTCGCCCAGCGCCAGGCGGATGATGAGCTCTTCGAGCGACAGTTCGTCGCTGAGTGAAGGCGCTCGAAAGCGCAGGGCGCGCGAGCAGAGGCCGCCGATGGAGCGCGCTGCGACCTCAAGCGCCCAAACATCGCGACCGTTCAGCCGGAACTCGGCGTGAACCGGACCGTGGACGAGTCCCAAGGCTCGAACCGCGCGCTCGAGCGCCGTCGCGACCTCTGCCTGAACCGCCGGCGCGAGCCGCGACGGGGTGACGTAGAGTGTCTCCTCAAAAAACGGTCCTGCCAGCGCGTCGGGTTTATCGAAGATCGCGAGCACATGCAGGTGACCGCGCTCCACCAGCGCTTCAACCGCAATTTCCGCGCCCTCGATGTAGTCCTCCACTTGGATGAACTGGCTCGTGGCCTCGCGCATCACCTGGACGTCAGGGCTGCGGAGGAGCGCGCCGATGCGTTCGAAAGCCGCGACGAATTCTTCGGCGCTGTTGGCGCGAATCACACCACGGCTGGCAGAAAGCGCCAGAGGTTTGAGGACACATGGAAACCGCACGGCCGCCGCTGCAATGCGCGGGTCGGCATCGAGCGGGAAACGCTCGAAAGCGGGCACGTTCAGGCCGGCGGCGTGCAGTCGCCGGCGCGACTGGTATTTGTCACGGCAGGCGTCCGCGGCTTCGGACGGATGGCCGGGGAGGCCAAGCGCGCGGCAGGCGCGGGCGGCAGTGGGCGTCGGACGGTCGCCCAGCGAGACGATGGCGTCGCAGCGGCGCGAACGCGCGTAGTCCACGATCTGTCGCGCCGAGGCTTCGGGGTCTTGAAAGCGGAGCGGTAAGGCACCGTCGCGCCAGGGGTCGTCGAGCACGTGGCACCGGTCGCTGCCGAACGTCACGGCAAGCCCCAGCCTGCGCGCCGCGTCCACGAAGGCGCGTGTCTGGTAGCCGGTCGTCGTGCACAGAATCAGGAGACGCGGTCGTTCCGTCAAGCTGTCGCCCAGTCGCTCAGTCCTTCCGCTATTGTGGCCTCAGAGCGCACTGGAACATGGTAACAGAGGCGGCGGGCGGCTCTCAAACTTGACTGCCGATTCTTTCTTGATTTTTGCTTGACCTCTCGCTACCATGGAATCTTGCTGCGCCGGGAAGCCGACGAATCGCATGTTCTCGCCAACAAGAGATCCCGACCCGAGCCGGCGCGGAGCACTAAAAAAAATCGCGCTGGGTGCCGGCGCCATGACCACGCTCCCGATTCTGGGCCAGGCGGCAACCCAGTCCGGCCAGCCGGGGATGCTGCACAACTCCCCCATGCATGGGGTCGAACCGGCAGCGCCGATTAATGATCTGCACTGGAAACCCCTGTTCTTCGACGAGCATCAGAACGAGACGGTGATTGCGCTGACGGAACTTATCATTCCACAGACCGACACACCAGGGGCCAAGGCGGCGCTGGTTAATCGCTTCATCGACCTGTGGCTGAACGAAGAAGAGGCCGACAAGCAAAAAAGTACCATCGAGGGTTTGGCCTGGATCGACGGGCGCAGCATGACGCTGCACGCGAAGCCGTTTGTGCAGCTCACTCCCGAACAACAGAAGGCCCTGCTCACGCCGCTCGCCGATCGGAACAACAAGAATCCCGAGGATGAGCCCGGCGTGCGATTCTTTGAGGAGTTGAAGGACTTCACGATTTTCGGCTATTATTCTTCGCAGCCGGGTTTGGATCAGGAGCTGCAGTACGCCGGAGACGATTACCACTCCGAGTTTCCCGGCGCGTGCAAGCACCCTGAGCATCAATCTTAAACGCCTGAGCGCCTGAAGACCGACCGCTCTAACCCTGGGCCGCCCTGCGGCCTACCCTGAAAGGATGAGAACGGCATGAGATTATTCCGACGAAGTTTGCCCCTCCTGGTGCTGACCGGAGCCTGCCTGCTCGCGGCAGCCATGTCTCTGGCGGCTGCCAAGCCGGCTACGCCGGACGGCGGCAGCATTTTCAAGGACCACAAGTGCATCATGTGCCACGGACAGGACGGCAAAGGCTTCGCCGCCATCCACACACCGGATTTTACCGATCCGAAGTGGCAGGCGAGTGTAACCGACAAGCAGATCGCCGACGTCATCATGAGTGGCAAGCCGAACACGATGATGAAGGCCAACGGCGGCGGCGCAGCCCTTTCGGACGATGAAGTCCAGGCGCTGGTGAAGTTCATCCGCTCGCTGGACAGTGGAAAGAAGAAGTAGAGCGCCCCGGCCTGCCGGCATCGCTGCCCGCAGGAAACTATGACAACAGAGCGGCTCTTCGTACACGGCGCCTCTCACCGGGGCAGGGTCCGCCCCCGGGACCAGCGCCTTCGGTGCGAATAGCGGACGTGTGGCCTGTTTCCAACCGTTTCGCCGTTCCTGCGTCGATCCGCAAAGCCTGCCTCGCAAGATGGAGTTTGCGAAGGGAACATTCATGGAACCCGTTCGTGTGGGAATCATCGGGTCGGGCTTTTCTTCGAACATTCACGCCGAGGCGTTTGAGGAGGTGCCGGAGGCCGTCGTCGTGGCCGCTTGCTCGCCCGACCGGGCACACGTGGAGGATTTCGCGCGGCGGTGGAAGATTCCCGCGGCGGTAACCGATTACCGGAGACTCCTCGACCGCAAGGACATTGATGCGGTGGTGGTGGGAATCCCCAACGACCTGCACCGCGAAGTGGTGACCGCGGCCGCGAAAGCAAGAAAGCACGTTATCCTGGAGAAACCCATCGCCCACACGCTTGCCGATGCCGACGCCATGATCAAGGCGTGCGCCAAAGCGAAGGTGAAATTGATGTACGCCGAGACCATCGTCTTCTCGCCCAAGTATGCCAGGGCCAGGAAGCTGGCGGACGAGGGCGCCATCGGCAGGCTTTACATGGTCAAGCAGAGTGAGAAACATTCCGGGCCGCATTCCGACTGGTTCTACGATGTGAAGCGCTCCGGCGGCGGCGCCCTAATGGACATGGGCTGCCACGGCATCGAGTGGGCGCGCTGGATGTACGGCAAACCGAAGGTGAAGAGCGTGGCGGCGCATTGCCAGCGCGTCTATCACACCGGCCGCACCGAGGGCGACGACAACTGCGTCGTGATCCTCGAATTCGAAGGGGGCGGCATCGCCGTCATCGAAAATAGCTGGGCAAAACAGGGCGGCATGGACGACCGCATCGAACTTTACGGCACCGAGGGTGTGGTGCTCTGCGACCTGCTCCACGGCAGTTCGATGGAGACCTACAGCGCCAGAGGGTATGGCTATGCCGTCGAGAAAGCCGGCGAGACACGCGGTTGGACGTTCACCGTCTTCGAGGAAGCTCACCTTTACGGCTTCCCTCACGAAATGCGCCACTTCATCCGATGCATCTTGCAGGACGAGGCCCCGATGGAGACCGGGGAGGACGGGCGCGCGACGCTGGAGATTATTTACGCAGCCTACGAATCGGCGGGCACCGGCAGACGAATCGCCTGGCCCTACAAACCCAACAAGCCCGGCGAAGTGCCGGTGAACGGGTGGCTGAGAAGCTAGGTGCCAGGTGCGAGGTTCCAGACCCCAGGGTGCTCCTGGGAACGAGGGCAATGGGGGGACGTCAATAGTCATCGCGACTTACTCGTCTGGCAGAAGGCGCGTGGCTGCCTGACACCTAGCACCTGATAACCTGGCACCTGCAAGGAGCAACATGGACGACCGAAAATATCGCCAGCGCGGCTACCAGGATTCCAGCCGTGATCGCCCCGATCGGCGGCCTGAACGCCGGCCCGACCGGCTTGACTCGAGATCGGACCAGCGGTCCGGGCCGCGGCCCGAGACCTTTGGCCCCCGCACGCCCCGGCTGCCCGGCGCGCATTCCGTGGTGCGCTGCTCGAGTTGCGGCGCCATCCTCGCCCCGGACTTCGACGCGAACGGGCGCTGCCCGCGCTGCGGGTTTGAGCTGCACAGTTGCAAGCAGTGCGTCCATTTCGACACCTCCGCCCGCTTCGAGTGCTCCCAGCCGGTGCCGGAGCGCATCACACCAAAGGACGCCGCCAACCAGTGCCGTTTCTATGCGCCGCGGATGACCGTCGAACGGCAGACCTCGCCGGAGACGCAATCGACCGCGCCCCCGCCGTCGCGGTCGAACGACCCCCGCCAGGCCTTTGAGAATCTCTTCAAAAAGTAACCGGCTCCCACGGCTGTCGCCCTGGGTTGAATAACCTCCCGCGGACCCGACTTTCGTCCGCGAACGATTCACGCGCCTCGGCGCCTTGGCGCGTAGCATTTACAAAGCAAGTCTCGGTTGCCAGTTACACTCGTCCCCAGACAAATAAAGAACTTGACAATTAATATACTATATGATACTTTACTGAACATCAGGGGTATGCCTCTTCTCCCCATCGCGCCCTCCGGTTTCCCAGCCTCGGGGGCAGGATCGAAGCCGAAGGAGCCGGACGATGACCCTGGACCCGCGGTTCCTCGAAAAGACGCCAGGAAACAAGTCCGATTTTGAAGAAGCCGGCAGCGGTTTGCCCGAAGCAGCGCCACATCGCCGCGTTGGGCGGAATTGAGGTGCAGAGTCGATATCTGGCGGGGCTTGTATGATTATCATGCTTGATCCGGCAAATAAAAACCGAGCCGCCCGCGACTTGTGGCGCCAAGTCTCAGGGTGGACCCGAGCGGGCCGGTACCCGCCGTTCCACCCGGGCGATGCCGGGGATGAAAGCGGAACAGAGGGAGGAATGACGGTTAAACCGGGAATGTTACTGAAAGTAGGTAAGTTGAATCCGAACGCAGCAGGCCCGATTTGCCAGCGGCTGGAGGCGATTGGGTTTGAGCCATGACCGCAAGCCCGTCTTCGCACCAGTACGATCATTTACCAAGGCTTAGTGGTAACGCCGGAGCTAACGTGATAATCAGAGGGGCTTGGATCAAACCCACCATGTGTTTTAAAATCAGCAGATACGTTTCTCAAGCAGCTACCCCGATTTCATCTGCGGGTTCCGAATACAGGGGGGTTCTGCCTGGGTTGGGCGGCTTCAGTCCTGCCGTAAGCCCGACGAAGCCATGCGGTCATAAGCCGCGTGCTAGAATGATGGTTTTCGAGGCCGCTGCAAGGCCGTAAAGCAGTCCCATGGCACTTCGCGTCTACAACACGCTTTCGGGCCGGGTGGAGGACTTCCAGCCGCTTGCGGGCAACACGGTGCGGATTTACACCTGCGGCCCGACTGTCTACGATTACGGCCACATCGGCAACTACCGCACCTTCGTCTTTCAGGATACCCTGCGCCGCTACCTGAAGTACCGCGGCTACGCCGTCGAGCAGGTGATGAACCTCACCGACGTGGACGACAAGACGATTCGCAACGCCCGCGCCGCCGGGCTTCCGTTGCGTGAGTACACCGGCAAGTTTATCCAGGCGTTTCAGGCCGACCGGGAACTACTGAACTTCGACCCCATCGAGCACTTCGTCCGCGCCACCGACCACATCAGCGAAATGGTCTCCCTCATCCAGACGCTCGAAGGGAAGGGTTACGCCTACCGCAGCGAAGGCTCGGTGTATTTTCGGGTCGCGTCGTTCAAGGATTACGGCAAACTATCGAAGATCAACCTGGCGGGCAATCGCGCCGGAGCCAGTGACCGGGTGGACGCGGACGAGTACGAGAAGGGCGACGTCCGCGATTTCGTGCTCTGGAAGGCGGCCAAGGAAGGTGAGGATTTCTGGGAGACGCCGCTCGGCCCCGGACGCCCGGGCTGGCACGTGGAGTGCTCAGCGATGGCGATGAAGTACTTGGGCCCGTCGTTCGACATCCATTCCGGCGGCAGCGACCTCATCTTCCCGCATCACGAGAATGAGATCGCCCAGAGCGAAGCCGCCACCGGCCAGCCATTCGCGCGCTTCTGGATGCACGCCGAACACCTCATCGTGGACGGCCAGAAGATGTCGAAGTCGCTTGGCAACTTCTACACCCTGCGCGACCTCGTCAAGCGAGGCTACAAGCCTAGCGCCGTCCGCTATCTCTTGAGTTCGGTCTCGCATCGCAAGCCCCTGAACTTCACCTTCGACGGTCTGGTGCAGGCCGAAAACTCGCTCGAACGATTGCGCAACTTCCGCCGCCGGCTCTCGACCGAACAGTTCCGTTCCGGTCACAGCCCGGCGCTCGCCGGACGCGCCACGCGGGCGCGGGCGGAGTTCGAAGCGGGGCTCGATGATAATCTGAACACTGCGGAGGCGTTTGGCTCCGTTTTCGACCTGGTGCGCGACGGCAACACGGCGATGGACCAAGGCGGCTTCTACGACGGCGACCGCGCCGCTTGGCTCGACGTGCTCGAGCGTTGGGAGCACGTCTTTCCCGTGCTCGAAGCGGACGACCACGCCAAAATACAGAAGTTTGGGCTGCTTCACGAAGGCGCCACGGCGTCCGGCGGGGGCGGAATCCCGGCCCAGAGCGGCGGGCCTGGCGACGGTGCCGCGGCCACTTTAATACTGAGCGAGGACGGAATCGAAAGTCAGATCGCGGCCCGTGAGGCCGCCCGTCGTGGGCGCGATTTCGCCGCCGCCGACCGGATTCGTCAGCAACTGTTCGAAGCCGGTGTTATAATAGAAGACACGAAGGCGGGAACTCGTTGGAAGCGGAAATAGACCATGAGCTTTGCAGTTCGGTTGCGAAACACCCTTCCCGGCGTGGCTCGCCCGAGCCTTTTCGGTGGCGATTAATTCTCCTTGTCTCGATCCGCAGGGTCCACAAGCTGTTGAACGCCTGCCCGCGCCAATCCGGACAATAACGGAGACAAGGAGATTGAAAATGGAAAAGAAGACGCCGCAGATCAATACACCGCTTCCCGGCCCCGAAGCCCAGAAGATTCTCGCTCTCGACCGTGAGTTTGTTTCCCCCTCGTACACGCGTGATTACCCGCTCGTCGCCCGGCGCGGTGAGGGCATGTTCATCGAGGACGTCGACGGCAACACGTTCCTTGATTTCAGCGCCGGCATCGCCGTAGTCTCCACCGGCCATTGTCATCCCGACGTCGTGCGGGCCATCGAACGCCAGGCCCAGACGCTCATCCACATGTCGGGGACCGATTTCTACTATCCGCTGCTCGCCCAGCTCGCCCAGAAGCTGGCGGAGATTGCGCCCGGCAAGTCTCCCAAGCGCGTTTACTTCGGCAACTCGGGCACGGAAGCCATGGAGGCCGCGCTGAAGCTTGCGCGCTACCACACCGGGCGCCACCGCTTCATTGCCTTCTTCAACTGTTTCCACGGGCGCACGTTCGGGTCGCTCTCGCTCACGTCGAGCAAGGCGGCCCAGCGGCGCGGGTTCGGCCCGCTGCTTTCAGGAGTTGTGCATGCGCCTTACCCGAACCCGTACCGCTGCCCTCAAGGGCACGGATCAGAAGGTTGCAGCGCCGAGTGTAGCTGTGCCGAATACATCGAGCGTCAGTTGTTTAAGGCCGTCGCGCCACCCGAGGAGGTGGCGGCGATCGTCGTCGAGCCGATCCAAGGCGAGGGAGGCTACATTATCCCGCCGCCGGGGTTCCTCGGGCACCTGCGCCAGGTTGCCGACCGCCACGGCATCGTACTTATCTTCGATGAAGTGCAGTGCGGCATGGGCCGCACCGGCAAGATGTGGGCTTGCCAGCACGAGGGCGTCGAGCCCGACATTCTGATTACCGCCAAGGGTATCGCCAGCGGCCTGCCGCTCGGCGTCGCCATCGCCAAGGCCAGCATCATGGATTGGGGGCCGGGCGCGCACGCCTCCACCTTCGGCGGGAACCCTGTTTGCTGCGCGGCTGCAATGGAGACCATCCGGCTGCTGCAAGAGAAATACGTCTCGAACGCGGCCGCGATGGGTGAGTACATTCTGAAGCGGATTGTCGGCTGGCCGGCAAAGTACCCCATCGTCGGCAACGTGCGCGGGCGCGGCCTGATGATCGGCATCGAGATGGTGAGGGATCAGAAAACCCGCGAGCCGGACCCGGAGGCGCGCCAGCAGGTGATCGAGCGCGCCTTCGAGCGCGGCTTGCTCGTTCTTGGCTGTGGCGAAAGCACGGTACGGCTGATGCCCCCGCTCCTAGTCGAACGGCATCACTCCGACTTCGCACTGGACGTGCTCGAGAAGTGCGTGGCGGAAGCCGACAAATAAATATTCACGGGGAAACGGCGAAAGGGGGAAGCGGGAAAAAGGAGAACGGAAAAATGGGAAGGAAGATAAGTCGTGCCTTCATGATCCATTTCGCCATTTTCCGTTTTGCCCGTTTCCCATTTTCGGCGTGGCACCGATGCGGCTTTTCGCAAGGCTGATGTATCGGGCGCTGGTTTGGAAAGAGCGCCAGCGCGCCCGGCAGGGTCGGAGGGCAATTGAGAGCAGCGCGCCCGGGATTTCGAGACTCGAATCCCAGACTCCGCGCCAGGCCGCGCACCTCGAGACCGGCAAGCGGGGCGAGACGCTGGCTTACTGGTACTTGCGCCGAGCTGGATACACGATGGTGGCCCGGAATCGCAGGTCGACGTCGGGCGGAGAACTCGACCTCGTGGGCTGGGACGCATCCGTGCTTGCGTTTATCGAAGTAAAAACGCGCTCGTCTCTCGAGGCTGGTCCACCCGAAGCTGCTGTCCTGCCGGAGCAACGAAAGCGGATTGTTCGTGGCGCCCGAGATTACTTGCGCAGACTGAAGCGCAAGGATGTAACGTATCGTTTCGACATTGTGAGTGTGCTGTGGGATCCCGAAGAGGGTTACAAGGTACGCCTGATCAAGGATGCGTTTAAGGAACAGTAGTCAGTTGCCAGCCGTGTCAGTCATCAGTTGCCGGTCATTCCCGCGAACGCCGGAATCCAGTGGCGTTGGCACCGAAGGTCCGCAATCATTGACCGACGACCAAGGAGGAGCCAGATTTGCCTGAACTGAGAAAAGACCCCATCACGGGACGTTGGGTGATCATCGCCACCGATCGCGCCAAGCGGCCGTCAGACTTCGTGCGCGAGAAGGTGCAGATCAAGGGTGCGGGATTCTGCCCGTTCTGCTACGGCAACGAGTCGAAGACGCCGCCGGAAATCCAGGCCTATCGCCCGGACGCGAGCCTTCGGGACATGCCGGGCTGGACGCTGCGCGTGGTGCCGAACAAGTTCCCGGCGCTCGGCATCGAAGGCACGCTCAACCGTCAGGGCGAGGGCCTCTACGACAAAATGAACGGCATCGGCGCCCACGAGGTGATCATCGAGACGCCGGACCATCAGGCCACCATGGCTACCATGCCGGTGCAGAGGGTGGAAGAGGTCCTGTGGGCGTATCGCGACCGCATCCTGGATCTCAAGAAGGACCGGCGCTTCAAATACATTCTGATTTTCAAGAACCACGGCGAGGCGGCCGGCGCGTCGCTTGAGCACACGCACTCGCAGCTCATCGCGCTGCCCGTGGTTCCCAAGCGCGTCTTAGAGGAGGTCGATGGAGCCAAGGCGTATTACGGCTACAAGGAACGCTGCGTCTTCTGCGACATCCTCCGGCAGGAGGAGCGAAGCGGCGTCCGCATCATCGCTGAGAATGACGATTTCATCGCTGTGTCGCCCTTCGCTCCGCGCTTCCCGTTCGAAATGTGGATTCTTCCCAAGGCGCATCAGTCGGACTTCGTTGAGTCTTCCAAGTCCGAGTTCGAACGGCTGGCCGTGATCTTGAAGGATATGCTGCAGCGGCTCGACCGCGTGCTCGATAACCCGGCGTACAATTTCGTCATCCACACGTCGCCCGTGCCGGAGAGCTCGAATGACTACTATCACTGGCACGTCGAGATCATGCCGAAGCTCACTAAGCTCGCGGGCTTCGAGTGGGGCACCGGCTTCTACATCAACCCCACGCCGCCTGAGGAAGCCGCGAAGTTCCTGCGCGAGGCGGCAGCTCCGGTTGCAGTTTGAGCGACCGCGCTAGCCCGTTCCGGTGCAGCTTGACAAGGCCTGCGGGCGATTTCTATAATCCAGCAGTAGGAGAACGGGCAAAAGGGCGAATGGGATTCGTCCACTTTGAGCGGGAATAACTCAGTGGTAGAGTGCGACCTTGCCAAGGTCGAAGTCGCGGGTTCGAATCCCGTTTCCCGCTCCATAATCCAGTGACAAGTGGCGAGTGACAAGTGACAGGCCAGAGCAATCTGGATCGAATCATTTGCTGGTCACTCGCCCTGTTTTTGAGGGCGCGGTACCCAAGTGGTAAGGGAGAGGTCTGCAAAACCTTTATGCGGCGGTTCGATTCCGCCCCGCGCCTCCAATCCCTGCAACAGCAAGCCGCTCCGGTGGTTCGACTTCTTTGGGTCTGGCCACTTCCCGCCCGCACTCCGTTGATGACTCCGGCCGTTGCCCGCGACCCCTGCCGGTTTGCCGGAAGCAACGCAAGTCGGCTGGCGAGAATCAAGGCAAAGGCGGGTGTTGCGTCGAAAGGGACTCGAGAGGTGGCGGCAAATGCAGGGAACATTGAGAGGTCTGAGGCTTCATTGGGGTGCGAGGACTGGGCGGCCCGGAGTTCGGCGACGAGTGTCGGGGTTTGCTGCGGCCGCCACGGGCGCGGCGCGCGCCGCGGCTCTGTTCCTGATTCTCGCAGCCGTAGCCACGGTCTGGAGTGCTCCGAAGGCCGCGGCGGCTGGTTCCTCAGAGTCCGGCGCGCAAGGCGAGCGTCCCAGGCTCGGCCAGTCGCTTCCTCCCCTGATTCCGCCAAGCCCTTCCATGCCGGGTCCCACGCCGCTCACCGCGAAACAAAAACAGGCGTTACTCAAGAACAACTTTGAAAAGATGAAGCGCGAGGCGGACGAACTCGCGGCGCTCGCCAAGTCCCTTCAGGAGGACCTCGACAAATCAAACGAGCACGTGCTTTCCTTGCGAGTCGTGGACAAGGCCGAGCAGATTGAAAAGCTGGCCAAGAAGCTCAAGAGCACGGCGACTGCCTACTGAAAATCAGCCATTGCCCCGCGGAGAGTGTTTCAGACACCCGTACGGGAGGGATGAAAAACCTAACTAGGACAGCGCGCCGCAACGCGCTGCTTCGCCCGATTCGAACAATTCGGGCGGACTGCATGCCAGGCCGAGGTCGTTGAGGCGCCGGCGAACGAGTGCTTGGAGCCACTGCGCCAAGCTGAGGAAGACTTCCAGCCCCTTGCCCGACGGGTCGTCAAGGTCACCGTCCGGGTTGAGGCAATAAGTTTTCTTGAGCGCCTCAGGGAAACGCTCGACCGTGGCGCGACGCTGCTCGCCGGTCATGCAGAAGATCGCTTCCGCTTTCGCCACCAGCTCAGCGGTCAGGTTCTGCGAGGCGTGCGGCAAGGCGGGCACGCCGATCTCGCCGAGCGCCGCAATTGCTTCGCCAGCCATCGGGCTTCCCATTCGGGCGGAAAGGCCTGCGCTCACGGCTCGGACGCCAAACTCGCCAAGCGCCTCAAGAGGCAGCCCGAGACGGCGCGCAATCTCGGCGTTACAGATCGCCTGCGCCATGGGCGAGCGGCTGGTGTTGCCGCTGCAGACGAAGACAAACAGGCGCTGCAAGGCCCCAAGCTCTCCGGCGCGGCGCAGTCGCAGCGCCAGAGCCGAGCCCACCAGCAGACACGCCCCCAGCACGCCGAACCCTTCAGTGAGATTTCCGGTTCTCTTGCTGAAATAGCCCATCGCCAGCGGGCCGTAATAGCCGCCCAAATTGCCCAGGGCGCATACAAGTCCCATCGCCGCGCCGGCCACCTCGCGCGGCAGCATTTCGGTGGGAATGGCGTATAGGGGAGCAAGCGCCGCCAGGGGACCGGCAGCCGCCAGGCTGAGCAGAACAAAGTAGAGCGCGGGCGAACGCCCCGCCTCAAGGGTGGCTGCGAGCAGGCAGACGCCGCTCCAGGCCAGGGCCGCGGCCACATGGCCGCGACGCTCCAGCTTGCGATCGGAGTGGCGCGAAACCAGCAGCATAGCCAGCGTGGCGATAAGGTAGGGAATAGCGTTCAGAAATCCAACCTGCAAGCCGCTCGGAGCCATGCCTCGCAGCCGGCTGGCCGAGATGGCGGTGGGCAGCCAGAATAGATATCCGTAGTTGCCGGCATACAGCAAGAAGGCGATCCCGACCAGCATCAGTACCTGCGGGCGCAGCAACGCGCGCCAATAAGCCTCCGGCTCGACCGGCTTGAACAGCGCCGCCTCCCGTCGAAGCGTGGTTTCCAGATGCGCTCGCTCGACGGCTGAAATCCACTTGGCCTCTTTGGGATGATCCTGCACCAGACAAACCCAAGCGAGCAACCAGACGAAAGGAAGCAGGCCTTCGCTTGCGAGAAGCACTCGCCAGCCCCAGCGGCCCAGAATCCAGCCCGATAGCGGCGAGGAGAGAACGACAGCGAGTGGCAGGCACATCATCCACAACGCGTTGGCGCGGGCGCGCTCCGGGCGGGGGAACCAATTCGCCAGCAGTACCAGCGTCGCCGGCCACACGCCGCCTTCGGCCACGCCGAGCAGCAGGCGCATGGTCCAAAACTCGCCGCCGGTATGGACGAAGGCCGTGGCCACCGAGCACAGACCCCAGGCCACCAGCAAAATGCTGATAAAGCGTTTGGGGCTCCAGTGGCTGGCGAGGTAGCCGCCGGGGATTTGCAGCACGAAATAGCCCCAGAAAAAAATCCCCGCCGCGGCGCCAGCCTGGGCGGGGTCCAAGTGAAGGTCACGGCTCATCGAAGGCAACGCCAGCGACACGTTGGTGCGGTCAATGAACGCAATCGTGTACATCACGAAAGCGACAGGAATGATTCGTAACCAGCGTTGTTGAGTCATGGAAGCAGTTCGATTGCAGGGGCGGGTTTGGAAACCCGCCCCTACGATTACGCCGCCGACAGACGGGGCGGGTTTCTAAACCCGCCCCTACAGTCGGATCCTAGTGCCTTTGGATTACGATCGAGTTTCCATTGAAACCCGTGAACTGGAACGATCCGTCCTCGTTCGTGGTGTTGACGATGTCCTGAAGCAAGCGGCATGCCACCGCTTCGCCCAGGAACAGCGACTGAAAGTAGTCGGAGTGCCAGTGCATGCCGGCGGTGTCGCGGGCGATGCCGATGTTCGAGGCGAGCTTATTGATCTCCGTGCCCACCGTGATGCTGCCCACGTCAGAGCCGGTGTAATTCGACAGGGTCACACCATCCGACGAAAAGACGGGCGTGAGGCCCTGATTGACGAACGACGCGGTCTCGTCAAACAAGGCTTTGAGCATGGTGCAGCTGGCCGCCGCTACCGTCATGTGGCCCGAACCGTAGGAAGGATGCCACGGGCAGCCCTCGGGGTAGGCCATGGGCAGGTAGTACGTGCCGTGCGCGCTGAAGATCGCTGCCGTGGCCGCTGCGTTCAGGACGTCGGGGTGAACGGGGAAGCCGAGTTTATCCACGATCGTATTCTGGACGCGGCCCGAGTACTCTTCCGGTCGCAGCGGGCGATGCACGTACCACTTCTGGTACCAGACGGCCTGGGCCGCCCGGTAGGCGACTTCGGCGATGAGGCCTGTGAAGTGGGGCCCGCCCCAGGTGACAAAACCCACCTCATTCGGAGTCAATGTGGCGCTATAGGGGTTTCCCGGGTTCGGCGGGAAGCCGGCCGCCAGCATCTCCGCGGCAGCGAAGAAGAAATGCTGGTAGAGTTCGTCCACGTGCACAAGCGACGACAGGCCACGCCCGTTGAACAGGTAGCCCGGGTTGTCAAATTGATTGGGGCCGAAGGTAAAGAACTGGCTTCGGCAGTTGTTGGGAGCCGTGCATTGGCCGTTCTGGACTGCCAGCCAGGAAGCGCCATCCGTCATGTAGTCGACGCCGGGAGCGTATTGGGTGTACGTGTTAGCCGGTGCGGTGCCGAGGCCCCCATCTTCCCCCTCATCCTGCAGGGTACCGATCCCGCTCAAGTTCATCATGAGGAACTGAGACACATAAGGGCCAACCAAATCACCGGGCGTGTTGCCGCGCATCAGATTTTGTGCGGTCACCGGCAGCGGCCCTCGGTAATCCGAGAGCTTGTTGAGGTCGGCGATGGCTGCCGCAGCGGTGGGGTCCGTTGCGTAGCTCGTGAAGGGCACGTCGCGCAGCAGCGCCAGCCAGTAGTTCTCCACCATCTCACCAGCTCTTTGCGCGCTGGCGAAGGCAGGCGCAGGGGGCAACGTGACTGCAGCGTTGTCGGCGCCTTCCAGGTTGAAGATCAAGCCGGATTGAGGATTGACCTGAGGCACGGTGCCACCCCTGGGGACGGCTTCCCAGTCTGATTGCTTGCCGGTGGTGGCTGCGGTGAGGAATTTCTGGTAGTCAGTGGCAGCAACGAGGCCGTTCGAGTCGTGTGGCAGACCTTTGGAATAGTTGCCGATGTAGTTTTCGCTGGCGTACAGGGCCTCGTCCCCGTTGTTAATCTGCGGCACATCACCCGCCCTGAGATTGTCGAGGGCCGCGATCAAGCGGACTCGGAATGCCTGAATGCGGCGCTCCGGCCCGCCGACAGCATTGCTGCCCGTGCTCGCGAAAGACCGGCGGGTGTGGGTGGCTGCCTGACGGCGCGCCTTCTGGAGCAGAACCTCAACGCGCGTATTCTCCTTGGCTGAAAGCAACGAAGGCAAACCGGCGCTGGCAGCCGCGACCGCAGCGGTCATTCCGCCTGCCTTGCCGAGGAACTTGCGCCGACTGGCGCCGTTTGCGTCTATTTCCTTCTTTCCCTTTTTGGCCATTCCTCTTTCCTCCCATTTCAGATGGATTTTCAGAGCCGGCTGTTTCCGGACTCTGCGCTGCGCCCTGCCGATACAAGACCGCGCCCCTCGGCGCCTTTCAGTAAACCTATCCTGGGTAAAAATGGAGGGAAAATGCGGGCGGCTCTGCGAACCTCGTTGGCGCTGGCTTACTGCTCAGGGCATAACGCCTGCTCAAATAACTGCCAGCGCAACAAAACGCACCTCGTCGTCCCTTGACTTGAATTAATACTGATGGCCCCCTCAGGCCGGTGACGGTCCCTCCCAGAACCGCTCAAATCTATACTTCAAGCCAAGCGAGGCTGTCAAGCACAAAATGACGGGGTCGGAGATATTGTTTAGGACGGCGCCTTCCCGCTTTTTCGCAACTTCTCAGATGGAGAAAGACCTCTCACCCGGCTCGCTGCGCTCGGCACTTGCCACTCGCCACTCGCCATGGGTCTCTTCCACTGGTTTCTTCCCACCGGTCACTTCGCGGCGGAGCGAATCCTCATGCCGTAGAAGGACCGGTAGACGAAGAAGAACGACACGGCGAAGAAGGCGGCGGCGAGCATGTGAGTCAGGCTGCTGCCGCTGGTGGCGGTCAACTGGACGGCGAGCTCGACGGCCAGCAGGCCGAACAAGGTGGTGAACTTGATGATGGGATTGAGCGCCACGGATGATGTATCTTTGAAGGGATCGCCTACCGTGTCGCAGATGACGGTGGCGTCGTGCAGAGGCGTGCCCTTCTGCTTTAATTCCACCTCGACAATCTTCTTGGAGTTGTCATACGCCGCCCCCGTGTTGGCCATGAAAATCGCCTGGTATAAGCCGAAGGTGGCAATGGAAATCAGGTAGCCGATGAAGAAGAAGGGTTCGATGAACGCGAAGGCCAGAGTGACGAAGAACACGGCGATGAAGATGTTCAGCATGCCCTTCTGCGCGTACTGGGTGCAGATTTCCACCACCTTTTTGCTGTCTTCCACCGAGGCCTTCTCCGCTCCCTCCAGATGGATATTCGCCTTGATGAACTCGACGGCGCGGTAGGCGCCCGTGGTAACGGCCTGGGTGCTCGCGCCGGTAAACCAATAAATGATCGCTCCGCCGGTGATGAGGCCCAGCACAAAGGGGGCGTGCAACAGCGACAGCTTGTCTTTGTTCTCCGCCAGGCCGTGGGTGAGCGCCATGATGATGGAGAAGATCATGGTGGTGGCGCCCACCACGGCGGTGCCGATGAGCACCGGCTTGGCCGTGGCTTTGAACGTGTTGCCGGCGCCGTCGTTGGCTTCCAGCAAGTCCTTGGCAACGTCGAATCGGGCGTCGATATTGAAGTCCGCCTTGAGTTCCTGCTTGACGTTGGGGACCTCCTCGATGAGCGAAAGCTCATAAATGGATTGCGCGTTGTCGGTGACCGGGCCGTAAGAATCCACGGCGATGGTGACCGGGCCCATGCCCAGGAAGCCGAAGGCCACTAGGCCGAAGGCAAACACCGATGAGGCGACCATCAGGCGCTCCAGACCGAGCGAGCTCACGGCGGAACCGATCGACATGAGCAACACCATCGCCAGGCCGAGATAGTAACCGGAAAAATTACCGGCCACGAACCCCGACAGGATCCCAAGCGACGCGCCGCCTTCCTGCGCTCCGGCCACCACCTCTTTCACGTGCCGCGACTCGGTGGAGGTGAACACTTTCACCAGTTCCGGTATGAGGGCACCGGCCAGAGTCCCGCACGAGATAATGCTTGAGAGCTTCCACCACAGCGTGGTATCACCGCCCAGGCTCGGGATGATGAGCGAGGATACCAGGTAGGTCAGTGCGATCGAGACCATCGAGGTGATCCACACGAGCGAGGTGAGCGGCGCCTCGAAGTTGAACTTCTCTGCTTTGCCGTAGCGGGCCTTGGCGATGGCGCCGTTCAAGAAATAAGCCCCGGAACTCGACACCAGCATCATGATGCGCATGACGAAGATCCACACCAGCAACTGGACCTGGACAATCGGATCCTTCACCGCCAGCAGGATAAAGGTGATGAGGGCGACGCCGGTGACGCCGTAGGTCTCGAAGCCGTCGGCGGTGGGCCCCACCGAATCGCCGGCATTGTCGCCGGTGCAGTCGGCGATGACGCCCGGGTTGCGGGCGTCGTCTTCCTTGATCTTGAAGACGATTTTCATCAGGTCGGAGCCGATATCGGCGATCTTGGTGAAGATGCCGCCGGCGATGCGGAGCGCCGCCGCGCCCAGCGATTCGCCGATGGCGAAGCCGATGAAGCATTGCCCGGCATAGTCACCCGGGATGAAGAGGAGAATGATGAGCATCATCAGCAACTCGACGGAGATCAGCATCATGCCGATGCTCATCCCGGCTTCGAGCGGGATCTGGAAAATGGGATAAGGCTTGCCGCGCAGGCTGGCAAAAGCGGTGCGAGAATTGGCGAAGGTATTGACGCGGATGCCGAACCAAGCCACGCCGTAACTGCCGCAAATCCCGATGACGCTGAACAGCAGAATAATGGCGACGCGCATGGCCTCGTATTTCAGCAGCACGCCGAAGTACAGCAGGATGACGAAGGCGATGAAGACCCACAGCAGCGCCAGGAACTTGCCTTGCGTCACCAGGTAGGTCTTGCAGGTCTCGTAGATGAGCGCCGAGACGTCTTTCATGGAACGGTGGACGGGCAGGTTCTTCAGCCGGCTGTAACTGACCAGCCCGAAGAGCAGTCCGAAGACGCAGAACAGGATTCCGATCATCAGCAACCGGTGACCGTCGATGCCGAGGAACCGGACCGAAGAGAGGTCGGGCAGCTTGAGGTTGGCTTCGCCGCCCCCGGGCGCCTCGGGAGGCGCCGCGAAGGCGGGGGCCGCGCTGAGCAGAACGCCGAGCAGTACAACAACGGCGCCCGCGAGCATCGCGAACGGCCGCATAACCGTGGGAAGAACCTTCATCGAGTAGCCTCCGAAAAAGTCTGGTGCGTCCCGGGCCGGGATTCGATCCGGCGCCAACCCCGGCCTTGTCGGGGCCTTGCGCGTCCTGCGTTGGCTTGATTTCCCTCTGATGCGCGCGAAAGCGGACTAGAAAAGCTGCTTTTATACCACATCGCAAAATCGGGCGTCAAGAAAGACTTGGCAACCCGGACGGCTTTCTGATAATTCTAATGACTCTGGTGTGCTGCGAGGACGCTTCCGGGGGGCCTCCTGCCAGCCGCGTCGCCCCAGCACGACGAGTTAACGCGTTCACCCAAGCAGCCGGCCGTGGCACCAGCCTTCCGATTCATCGGGAGGGCGGCGGTAAGGAATCCCAAGTAAGACCAATAAGGAAGGACAGTATGATTGAAGTCGAGCAGTTGACGAAACGCTACGGTCCCACGCTCGCCGTGTCTGACGTAAGCTTCCGCGTCGAGAAGGGCGAAGTGCTCGGGTTCCTCGGCCCCAATGGCGCGGGCAAAACTACCACGATGCGTGTGATCACCGGATATCTTCCGCCCACCGCGGGCGCGGTCCGCGTGGCCGGCTTCGACGTGGCCGAGAAGCCGCTCGAAGTGAAGCGCCGGACGGGGTACCTGCCCGAAAATCCGCCCGTCTACCCGGATATGACCGTGACCGAGTATCTGGGCTTCGTGGCGCGCATCAAGGGTGTGGCGCGGCGCGAGGTGAAGAAGCGGGTGGGCGAGGTGAGCGAGAAGTGCGCCGTCACCGACGTGCGCGAGCGGCAGATCGGCAAGCTCTCGAAAGGCTACCGGCAGCGCGTGGGCCTGGCGCAGGCGCTCATCCACAACCCGGACGTCCTGGTGCTTGACGAGCCCACCGCC
Organism: Terriglobia bacterium; assembly: GCA_035934405.1. Classification (GTDB taxonomy): domain Bacteria; phylum Acidobacteriota; class Terriglobia; order UBA7540; family UBA7540; genus DASYXW01. The sequence continues at coordinate 20,114 of DASYXW010000053.1, read as the reverse complement.
GGTCTCGACCCCAAGCAGATTATCGAGACGCGCGAGCTCATCAAGGGACTCGCCGGGCAGCACACCGTGGTGCTCTCCACCCACATCCTGCCCGAAGTCTCCAAGACCTGCCAGCGGGTGGTGGTGATCAGCCAGGGGAAAATCGCCGCCGTGGGCACGCCGGACGACTTGACGCGCCGTTTGCAGGGGTTCGAGACAATTCTTCTCACCGCGGAAGGTCCGGCGGCGGAGATGAGGGCGCGCCTGGAAAAGGTGGAGAGCGTAAATCAAGTGGACGAGCACGAAGCCAGCGGGGATCGCGTAACCTTCGAAGTCCACGCCGCCAAGGACCAGGACGTTCGCGCCGAGTTGGCACGCGCGGTGGTGGAGTCGCAGTGGAAGCTTCTTGAGTTGAAAACCAGCGGGATGAGCCTGGAGGATATTTTCCTCAAGCTCACGACCAAGGACCTTAGTGAACCTGTCGAGCCGCCGGCAATACAGTAGGGGCGGGTTTTCAAACCCGCCCTGATGTTCGATCATTCGGCTCGGGCGGGTTTGGAAACCCGCCCCTACGAAAGGAAATTAGGATGCGAAATATCCTGGCGATCGCCGGCAAAGAACTTCGAGCCTACTTTCATTCTCCCATCGCCTACCTGGTCATGGCGCTCTACACGGTGCTTTGTGGATTCTTCTTCTTCTCCATCACCGGCCGGTTCGTCTCGCTCACCTTCCGCATGAACATGATGGGCCAGGGCGCGCCGCCGGTAAGTCTGAACGAAGTCATCATCCGAGGGCTGCTGGAAGGCGTGCTCACCGTGGTGCTGCTGTTCCTCATTCCGCTGATTACCATGCGCCTCTACGCCGAGGAAAAAAGATCGGGCACGATGGAGCTGCTGCTCACCTCGCCCTTGACCGACATGCAGATCATCCTGGGGAAGTTCCTGGGGGCGCTGGCGCTCTATTGCATTCTGGTGCTTTTGACTTTTGGCTTCTTCAGCGTGCTCTTTATCTACGGCAACCCCAATCCCAAGCCGCTCATCGCCAATGCGCTCGGCATGCTCCTGTTCGGAGCGGCGCTGCTGGCGCTCGGCATGTGGTTTTCCACTTTCACCCGCAACCAGATTATCGCCGGCGCGGTGGGCTGGGCCGTTTTCCTGCTGCTCTTTGTGCTCGACTGGGTGACGGAGTATTCGAACGGGGCCGTGAGCCGCGTCCTCTCTTATATGGCGCTGCCGACGCACTTCGATAACTTCGCCAAAGGCGTAATCGACCTGACCGACGTGGTTTACTACGTCTCGGTCATCGTGCTGGGCATTTTCCTTACGGCGCGCTCCGTCCAGGCCTTGAAAGGCCGGGCGTAGCGCCGCCATCCTGGCGGCACCAAGAAGGGAATAATGCTGGCTGCAAACAGGCCGTACGAACAAAGGCCGGCTGGAAGCCGGCGCTACAACGAGGATTGAAATCATATGCCAACTACTAATCCAGGAAGCACGGGCGGCAAGGTGGTGGAAGGCGCCAACCTGGCCGTGTACACGGTCGTGGTCATCGCGATTATCGTGGTGGCCAACTGGTTCGTGAACAACCACGACAAGAAGTGGGACCTGACGCCGAACCAGAAATACAGCTTGTCGCCGCAGACGGAGAAAATCCTCAAGGGCCTCGACCGTGACGTCACGCTTTACGTTTTCAATCGCAAGAGCGAGCAAGGCGAGAATCGCGACTTGCTGCAGAATTATGCCGCCGCCAGCCGTCACCTAGCGCTGCGCTACGTTGACCCCGACGGCGATCCCGCGCTTTCGAAGGAACTCGGCGTGCGCACCTACGGCACGATCGTGGTGGCAGCGGGTGACCGCCACATCGAGGCGCAGGCCGCCACCGAGGAGGGCATCTCCACTGCGCTCATCCGCGTGTTGAAGGGTCAGAAAAGCATTTACTTCGTCGAAGGGTCGGGCGAGCGCAACCTCGATAGCGCCGACACCGACCGCGACGGCTATTCGCGGGTGAAGAAAGACCTTGAGAACGAGAGTTACGAAGTCAAGACCGTAAACCTGTTGCAGACCATGCAGATTCCTGCTGATTGCGCGCTGCTCGTCATCGCCGGCCCGAAGCATGATTATCTGCCGCCGGAAGTGGACGCCATCAAGAAGTATCTGGAAGGCGGCGGGCGCGCGCTCGTCATGTTTGACCCGCTGGTGGACCCCAGCGCCGAGAATCCCACCAACCTGGCTGGATTGCTCGCCGGCTGGAACGTCACCCTCCAGAACGATCTGGTGATTGACCAGAACCCGGTGGCGCAGATGTTCGGCACCAGCCCCGCCATGCCGCTCATTATCAAGTACGGATCGAGTCCTATCGTTGAGCCGCTGGCGCGCGTCGCTACCCTTTTCCCCTATACGCGATCGTTTGAGATTGGCAAGGATGAGAAGCCCGGTGTGGTTGACACGTCGCTCTGTGACACGTCGGGCGCCAGCTTCGGTGTGGCCGACTTTAATGCCAAAATGCAGAAGGTGTCGTTCCGCGCGGGCACCGATTACAAAGGACCGCTCACTGTCGCCGTGGCCGGCAGCGTCACCGCCACGGGAGGCGATAAGAAGGAAGGCCGATTCGTGGCGCTCGGAACGTCGTCCCTGGCCGCCAACAACTATTTGGGTTTCCAGGGCAATCGCGACTTTTTCATGAACTCGGTGAACTGGCTCACGGCCGAGGAGGACCTGATTTCCATCCGGCCCAAGCCGCCGGAGTCGCAGCACCTGAACCTCACCCAGAGCCAGATGAGCCGCATCTTCTACCTCGGCCTCATCGGCGCGCCACTCATCATTATTCTGATTGGGGTCACGGTGTGGTGGGGACGGAGATAATTGAGTGATTGCGTGATTGAGTCATCGAGCCATTGATCTCGCCCGAGTTTCGAGTTTCGAATTTCGAGTTTCCAAAATGAAAAGCTACCTCAAAACCCTCATCGCGATCCTAATTCTGGCCTCCCTCTGGGGCGGCATTACCTATTACAACAGGCGCCAGAGCAAGGAAAAGCCCAAGGCGGCGGCAACCAAGCCGGCTGAAAAGCTCGTGGCGTTCGACAAGGACCACGTCCAGTCGTTCACGGTAAAGCCGCGCGACGGCGACCCGTTTACGCTGACCAAGGTTGGCAAGACGTGGGCCATCACCGCCCCGCGCCCGCTTCCGGCGGATCAATCGGTTGTGGAGACGTACGTCTCCAGCCTCTCGAGCGCCACGGTCGAAAGCGTGGCCGACGCGAACCCCACCCACCTGAAGGATTTCGGACTTGACCCGCCGGCGACCACGATTCAAGTCACCGCCGATTCCCAGCAGAAGTTCACCGTGCTCCTGGGCGATCAAACACCCACCTCGACCGGACTGTATGCCGCCGTCGCCGGCTCGCCGCGCGTGGTCAGCATCGGAAGCTGGGAAAAGAACTCGCTCGAAAAAACTATGTTTGACCTGCGCGACCGCCGCGCCCTGACGCTCGACGTGGACAAGGCGCAGCGCATCGACGTCACATCAAAAGGCCCCGAGGCCCCCAAGGTAGAGACCTGGACGCTGGAGCGAAATCCCGAAGGCGCGTGGGATCTCGTGCTGCCGCCGCCCGTCCGTACGGACCACTTCAGCGTCGACAGCATGGTGAAAGCGCTTGGCTCGCTCACCATGCAGTCCGTGGTGGCCGAAGACAAGAAAAAAGCCTCGACGTACGGCTTCGGCTCACCCGCGCTCACCGTCAAAGTGACCGGCCCGGACGGCACGCAGTCCGTCATCGTGGGCAAGCAGGACGGCGCTCGTTACGACGCCGAGAACTCCGCGCTCGACCCCGTGTTTACGCTCGACTCGACTTTCCTGACGCAGTTTCAGAAAGACCCCGCCGACCTCCGCGACAAGGACATGTTCTCCTCTTCGGTGTTCGACGCGCAGCACCTCGAGGTCACCACTCCCCAGGGGCAGCGCGTCTTCGACCAGCAGAAGGGCAAGTGGAAGCAAACCGCGCCCACCGCCAAAGACGAGCTCAGCGACAAGATGGAGCAGCTCCTCACCGACCTCGGCGAGCTTCGCGCCACGTCATTCCCCGCCGCCCCAGCAGGAAAATCAGCCGATCTCGCCAGGTTCGGCCTCGCCAAGCCTGCCTTCAGTTTCAAAGTCACCTACGGTGATAAGAAGACGGACACGGTCGAAGTGGGCAGCGCCAGCGACCACTACTACGTCCGCCGCTCCACCGACGCCCTTCCGGGCGAGTTTTCCAAGGTCACGTTGGACAATATCGAAAAAGACCTGGGGCAGTTGTAACGCGGATCCGCCGTTGCCAAATTGATTCGGGGTAGCTGGTTTGCTAAGGTCGTCGTCATGACCGAGCGTTCCACCGAGCAGATACGCGAATTGCTCGACTCCCTTTATCGCGTGGATTCGGGACGAATCCTGGCAACTCTGATCCGCTTGCTCGGTGATCTTGATCTTGCCGAGGAGGCGATGCACGAGGCCTTTGCGGCTGCGCTGAGCCTGTGGCCGAGGAGTGGAGTACCCGGCAACCCGCGACCATGGTTGATTTCGACGGCCCGATTCAAAGCCATTGATACTCTGCGTCGACGGGCAAGATTTGATGCGTCTCAAGACGAGCTCGCGCGATATCTCGAAACGCAATGGAGTTCGGCGGACAGGTCCAATGAAGGGGACAGCCTTGAGGATGATCGGCTGCGCCTGATTTTTACGTGCTGTCATCCATCTCTAGCGCCGGAAGCGCAAGTTGCGCTCACCCTGCGTGAGGTGTGCGGGCTGACAACCGAAGAGATAGCCAAGGCCTTCCTCATTACTCCGCGCACGCTGGCGCAGCGCATTGTGCGCGCCAAGGCAAAGATCCGAGAGACACCGATTCCGTACGAGGTGCCGGCGCCGCAGGAACTGCCGGAGCGGCTGGGCGCGGTGCTTCAGGTCGTCTATCTCGTCTTTAACGAGGGTTATTCGGCTGCGGCGGGAGCGGAGGTAACGCGGGCCGAGCTGACCGGCGAGGCGATTCGACTGGGCCGGTTGCTGGCCGAACTCCGGCCAGAGCCGGAAGTCATTGGGCTGCTTGCCCTGATGTTGCTACAGGAATCCCGTCACGCCGCGAGAACGTCGCTGACCGGAGAGCTGATTTTGCTGGAGAACCAGGATCGCTCGCTCTGGAACCGGGAGCAGATCGCGGAGGGAGTGGCATTGGTGGAAAAATCCTTGAAGTCCCGCCGCTTCGGTGCCTACACTCTGCAGGCGGCCATTGCGGCCGTTCACGCCGAGAGTTCCTCCACGGCATCCACGGACTGGCGTCAGGTTGCCCTACTGTATGACCAATTGCTTCGGATTCAGCCATCCCCGGTTGTCGAACTGAACCGCGCAGTGGCCATTGCCATGTGCGAAGGTCTGGAGCAGGGTCTTGCTCTTATCGATGACTTGCTGGCGCGCGAGCACCTATCCCACTATCACCTGGCGCACTCTGCCCGTGCGGACCTGTGCCGCAGATTAGGGCGGATTCCGGAGGCCCGTGCTTCGTATGAGAAGGCGCTCGCCCTGGCGCAGCAGGAACCGGAGCGCCGTTTTCTCGCCAGGCGGCTCGAGGAATTGAAAAAAAGTCCGTCTAGCGTGTCGATTCTGTCCGTGCGCGACGACTACTAGGATGAACGATCCAGCGCGCAAGGCTGTGCTGCCGGCTCGAAGACCTTTATAGGAAAAATCATGCCGCAATATCTGGTCGCTATTCACCACCCCGACAACTACGACCCGTCCGCAGAGGACGAAGCGATGGGCCGCGATATCGACACGCTCAACGAAGAGATGGTGGCTGCCGGCGTCAGGATTTTCGTGGGCGGCCTCACCCCCGCCCGCGACGCGAAGTCGCTGCGAGCGCAGCCCGATGGGAAGGTGCTCACCACCGACGGGCCGTATCTGGAGACCAAGGAGCACATAGGCGGTTTTTGGGTGCTGGAGGCCGCTAATCTGGATGATGCACTTGCGTGGGGGCGCAAGGCTGCCGTCGCCTGTCGGGCGCCGGTCGAGGTGCGCCCGTTTAACTGACGGAGCACCCAACGGAAGCAACTGAGCGGCAGTGACAACACTGCCGGTGATGCCGGCCTGACGGGCCGGTGTCGGGGTGCCGCGAGCCGGGTCAGCATCCCTGCGTCCAAGTGCCAGCCGTCAACACAGCGACCAAGTACGTCGCCTCGAATACCATGACTTCTCACGAATGGCAGCCGTCCGTGTTTCTAATCGGAGATATTGCGTAAAAAATCACCAAAATCAAGCAACAGGAAGGGCCGGATTTGCACGTTTATGGAAGCGCAAATCTCGTTCAGACGCTCATCAAGCATGATTTGGTCGATGCGTTCTGGCTGAAGATATTTCCGATAACGTTGGGCGGTGGAAAACGATTGTTTGCCGATGGCACGATCCCGGCGGCATTCTAAGGTGACGGAAAGCACAGTCACCTCGAAAGGCGTCATTATCGTGAATTACGAGCGTGCAGGCGCAGTCCCAACCGGAAGTCTATAAACACTCGGCCGGGTGCCCGGGCTTTTGATCTTGCGGGCATTACCAACACAGTGGGTGCCCCGTCCTTCGCGTTCTTGGCGAAGGGCGGGTACCGCGACCGCATACACAACGGGTTTTCTGCAGAACGGACAAAGTCGCGTCGTCAGCATCGATACCCGCCCTTGCAAAAAACGCAAGGACAGGGCACCCTCGAGCCCAACTTCCGGCCGCCATTCGATCGCATCGGTGACCCACAGATTCCTCTGACGAGGCTAAAAAAATGAAGCAGCTATCGATTTTCGGTCTCCCGAACGACTATCTGATAACAGAACGACGAGCTACGGCTCTCTGAGTCACAGGAAACAAGGAGGAATGGATGAAATACATCTGTTTGGGATACATGGAGCCAGGAAAATTCGAAGAGATGACCGAGGACGAGCAACACGCAGTGTTCGACGAATGCTTTGAGTATAACGACCGTCTGCGCGCCAACGGACATGTTGCTACCGAAGTACCTCTTCAGCCTCCGGAGACCGCCGTGACCCTGTACTGGAAAAACGGCAAAGTCGCGACCACCGACGGCCCCTATGCGGAAACCAAGGAACAGCTCGCCGGCCTTCTCATCCTTGAGGCGCGAGACCTCAATCATGCCATTCAGCTTATCTCGGCGCATCCAGGCATGAAGTTAGGAACGAATGAGATACGGCCGGTTGCGGATTTGAGCGAAATCATAAAGGAGAGCGAGCGGCGACGGCGAAAGAATACCTCGCGATGAGGGCGCCCACGAGGGAAAGAATGATCAGGGATCATGGCCTTGGTGCTGGTAATCAGCATCGGTTTCCTTGTGCCGAAGGCGGCGGCACGTTATGCAACGACCCGTTGGGGTGCGGAACGGTATTCAAGTTGGATGCCTCGGGTGTCGAGACCACGCTGTACGCCTTCACGGGCGGGACCGAAGGGTCTTTTCCCGAATCGAGTCTCATTCGGGACGCAACGGGCAACTTCTACGGTACAACCGAATTCGACGGCGCCCACTTCCTCGGCGTGGTGTTCAAACTTGCCCGAAGTAGCAACCTTGTGCCCTGAGCGACTATCTGCATGTAGCTAGTGTCGTGTCTCAGAGCGTAGCTGCAAAGTCAGCCCACCGTGGGTTACGATATTTTGCCCCTGACGGGGCTGCGGAGCCGTTCCCCGAGCCTGGACTTCATTAGCGAACTCCTGAGACGCGACACCAGATTCTCATTTCTCTCAACCCGGAACCGGGCTACAATACATAGGTCTTGGGCGGCCTGGGGTCTACGTTTGATTTCCGGGCTGCCGCGAATTTACCGGAGAGAATCGAGGTCAGCCCTGCGCCCGCCGCCTGCTTCCGCGCTTTGATCCCATGCGACCTTATGCGTATCGCAAGGTGAGGCCTGTGCCGCCGGGCGGCTGGAAACTTTTGGGATGCGTCCGACGTATAGGTAAAGTGGAAGTGGCGGACGGAGGAAATTGACCCCAACGGCGGGGCCCCAAGTGCCAGGCGACGGCGATAAGATTTCGCGCATCCAACGCGCCCGTGACCGGTGTCTGGATTGTTACAGGCGCGGCGCCATCGTCATCCCGGCTTTTTTTTCGAGGAGCGATTCCCAATGGTTCAAGACGGCAGCACCGTGTTAGAGGACGAAGGGCTTCAATATACCAAGCCGGAGGAGGCGCCTGTCAGGCCCGTCAGTTATGAGTTGCCGCCTCACAGAGGAAAAGTGATGAAATCGAAGAAGAAAGTTTGGCTGATGATCATAGGCGCTGTGCTGCTCGTGGCGCTCGTGGTGGTGGGCATCGTCTGGAGCAAGCGTGGACAGGTGACGGTTCAGACCGGGAAGGTGATGCGGCAGGACCTGGCGTCCGTCGTAACCGCCTCTGGCCAGATTGAGCCGCCGCCCGAAAAGCTGGCCAACGTGAACGCCAACTCCTTCGGGAAGATTACCGAGATTCTGGTCAAGGAAGGTGACACGGTGAAGAAGGGGCAACTGCTCATGCGCACCGAAGACGTGCAGCAGTCGGCGAGCGTGGATGCCCAGCAGGCGGCCATCAAGACGGCGCAGGCAGATATCGCCGTGAATAGCGCCACGGTAGACTCCGCCGCCGCCAGCCTCAAGGCCGCTCAGGCCAATCTGGCCCAGTCGCAGGCAAAGCTCAAAGACGCCGGCGACCAGTTCAAGCGCGACCAGGAAGGGTTTAAGTCGCAGATCATTTCGCAGCAGCAGTATGACACGAGCCTCAGCAACTACGAAGTGGCCAAGGCCGCGGTGCAGTCGAGCGAGGCGCAGGTGGCGCAGAACAAGGCGCTCTACCAGCAGGCGATTTCCAACCGCGATATGGCGGATGCCCGGCTGCGGCAAAACCGCGCACAGTTGCTGGGGGTGCAAAACCAGCTCAGCCAGACGGTCTACACGTCGCCGATCGACGGCATCATCACCTCCTTGCCGGTTCACGTGGGCGAGAACATGGTGCCCGGCGTCCAGAACCAGCCCGGCAGCGTGCTCTTCCAGGTCTCGGACCTCTCCGTGATTACGGCCGAGGTGATGGTGGATGAGACCGACATCGTCAACGTCAAGGTCGGCCAGCCGGCCGAAGTGACGATTGACGCGGTTCCCAACAAGACCTTCGCCGGCAAAGTCACCGAGATCGGCCAGAGTGCCGTTTCGAGCACCACGGGACAATCCACCACACAGTCCACCACAGGCGCCTCCAACCAGGAAGCCAAAGATTTTAAAGTGGTTGTGACGCTGGATAATCCGCCGCCCAACATGCGTCCGGGGCTTTCGGCCACGGCCAAGATCACGTCGGCAACCCGCCAGGATGCGATCGCGATTCCCATCCAGGCGCTGACCATCCGGACTCGCCGCGAGCTTGAGGAAAGCCAAAAGAAGTCCAGTGACGGCAAGGCTTTAGCGGCTGAAAAGCCTATGACTGAGCTTTCCCCCAAGGAGCAGGCGCGGCTCAAGGAGGAAGTGCAAGGTGCGTTCGTGATCCGAGCCGGCAAGGCTGTATTCGTACCGGTTGAGACCGGCATCATGGGTGAAACCAACGCCGAGGTCACGAAAGGGCTTCAACCCGGCGACGAGATCGTGACCGGCAGTTACCAGGTGCTGCGGACGCTCAAGGACGGCACCAAGGTGAAGGTGGATAACACCACACCGATGCAAGGTCCCACGGCTTCGGGATCGTAGGCGGAGGAAAATGAGTGTGCAAACCAGCTTTGGAACAAACCCACGATGTGCTTTGGAATCAATAGATCCTTACGTTACGTTGCTACCTGGACTGAATCCGTCGGCGTGATTTCTCGCAGCCGGCTCGGGGGCATGAGATGGTTCGCCCAGCCGAGCGTCTAACCGTTGGCAGGCGACGAAGGGACAGGAACTCCAAATGGGCTCACAAGCAGTCGCATCGCTCGACCGGGAGAGCGCGGTCCCGGCAACCGGCGTGATCATCAAGACCGAGGACCTCTGGAAGACCTACGACATGGGCGCCGCCCAGGTTAACGCCCTCTCCGGCGTCTCCTTCGAGATTGAGCGCGGCGAATATGTGGCCATTATGGGCCCCTCGGGGTCGGGCAAGTCCACGCTGATGAATCTCATCGGCTGCCTGGATACGCCCACTAAGGGAAAATACTGGCTGAACGGACGCCTGGTAAGCGAACTCACCGACGACGATCTCGCTTACATCCGCAACAAGGAAATCGGGTTTGTCTTCCAGACCTTCAACCTGCTCTCCCGCGCCACCTCTCTGCACAATGTTGAGCTGCCCCTGATTTACAACGGCACGCCGTCGGCCGAGCGCGTGGAGCGCGCGCGCGACGCGCTGCGCAAAGTGGACCTCGGCGACCGCATGGAACACAAACCCAACGAGCTCTCGGGCGGCCAGCGCCAGCGCGTGGCCGTGGCGCGGGCGCTCGTGAACAACCCTTCCATCATCCTGGCGGACGAGCCCACCGGCAACCTCGACTCTGCCACCGGTGACGAAATCATGAACCTCTTCGACCGTCTCAACGCCGCCGGGAACACGATTGTGCTGGTGACGCACGAGCATGACATCGCGGCGCGCGCGCGCCGCATCATTTCTGTCCGCGACGGCAAAGTGGCGCGGGACGAAAGGGTCAGGTAGAAAGGCAGGTACCGGGTGTCAGCCATCAAACGTGCTGGCCGCTCATAGTGGGATGCTGACACCTGGCACCTGATACCTGGCACCTCTTATGTCGGCACTGAGTCAAGCCCAGCCGCTGGTCCGCCCTCGCGTGAAGCAGCGCCAGCTCTCGAACCTCTGGACGGCGGCCCGTGAAGCCTTCTGGATCGCCCTCGAAGCCCTTCGCACTCACAAGCTGCGCTCCTTCCTCACGCTCCTCGGTGTCGTCATCGCCACCACCACGCTCATCGTGGTGATCTCCGTCATCAACGGCATGAACCTGTACATCCAGGACCACGTGGCGAATCTCGGCGCCAACGTTTTCATCCTCGACCGGTTCAACTGGGCCAACACCAGCGACGAGGAGTGGATCCGCGAGCAGCGCCGCAACAAGCCCATCTTGCTGGCCGACTATGATTTCTTGAAAGATGCCCTCCACGGCTACAAGGCCATTGGGGCGGAAACCGGCTTGCGACCGCGTCCCGACGCCCACTACAAGGGCCAGACCCTTTACGAGATCGACGTGGGCGGCGAAACGCCCGACATGATCAACATCGGCCAGGAGAAGGTCCAGGAAGGCCGCTATTTTTCCGAAGCCGAATACGAGCACAGCGCCCAGGTGTGTTTCATCGGCCAGGACTTGGTGAACAAGTTTTTTCCGAGCACCGATCCCATCGACAAGACGATTGAGATTGGCGGCCAGCCCTTCCGCGTGGTCGGCACGGCGGTGCCGCTGGGCTCGACCTTCGGGCAAAGCCAGGATACCTTCGCCCAGATTCCCCTGACCACGGCCAAGAAGCTCTTTGCTTCCCGGCCCAACATGAGCATCAGCATCCAGGCGTTTAGCGCGCCGCAGATGCTCGAGCTCGAAGACGAGGTCCGCGCCCTGATGCGCGCCCGGCACCACGTCCCTTACAAGGAAACGGATGATTTCGGCATCAACGCCTCCGACACCATCATGGGCCTGTTCCAGCAGCTTACCGGCTCAATCTTCGCCATCACCATCGGCGTGGTGTCCGTCTTCATGGTGGTGGGCGGCATCGTGATTATGAACATCATGCTGGCGAGCGTCACCGAACGCACCCACGAGATCGGCATCCGCAAGTCACTCGGCGCGCGCCGCCGCGACATCCTGCTGCAGTTCGTCATCGAGTCCGGCGTGATGGCGGGCACGGGCGGCGCGGCGGGGATCCTCGTCGCGTTCATCGTCGCCTGGATTGTGGATGTGTTCTTCGTCGCCTCCGTGCCGCTGAGCGCCGTCATTATCGGACTGGCAGTTTCAACTTCGGTGGGCTTGTTTTTCGGCATCTATCCGGCCAGCCGCGCCGCCAAGCTCGACCCTATCGAGGCGCTGAGGAATGAAGCGTGAAGAAATTGACTCATTGAGTCAATGAATCATTGAATCAATGAATCAATAAGTCTGAGTCAATTATGAGGGCTTATCGTCGAAACGTGCGCGAAAACCTCCTGCTGGCGCTGGATACCCTGCGCACGCACAAGTTCCGCTCCTTTCTCACCATCCTCGGCGTGCTCATCGGTACCACCACCGTGATCGCCGTGGCGTCAGTTTTTGCCGGCCTCGACAGCCAGGTGGCGCAGGCCGCCGAAGCTTTTGGCACGCGCAACTTCTTCATCTTCAAGTTCGACCCCGGCATTCACGTCGGACGCCTCTCGCGTGAGGAACGCCTGCGGAAGCCGATCAGCTATGAGCAGGCGATGGCCGTCAAGGACGACTGCCCTGACGTGGAAGACGTCTCGGTCGAGAATTTCATCTGGTGGGGCAATCCGCCGCCCCTCAAATACAAGGGCATGCAGATCCTGAGCTACGATTTTAACGGCGTCACACCTAATGACTTCCGCGTGGTCAACGACGTGCTGGACCAGGGCCGGCTTTTCACTGAGGTTGACAACAACTCGCGCCGCAACGTGGTGGTCATCGGCTCCGATGTTGTCAAGCGATTCTTTCCCAACGAGGACCCCATCGGCAAGAATGTGATCATGGGCAGCGACACCTTTCAGGTGGTCGGAACGCTCGCGCCGCGCACGAAATTTCCGGGCAATGACAATACCGACATGACGGTGAGAATCCCCTACCTCACCTTCAAGAAAATCTACCCCAACGAGAAGGAGAACTTCGTCGTCGCCACCGCCGTCGAGGGCCGAATGGACCAGGCCAAGGACGAGATCACGGGCGTCTTGCGCCGCGTCCGCCGCGATAAGCCGGACGCGCCCAACAGCTTCGGCGTTTCCTCCGCCCAGGCGATTGTTGACCAGTTCCGCCAGATCATGAGCACCGTGGTGCTGGTGACCATTGTGATCTCGTCCATTGGATTGCTGGTTGGCGGCATCGGCGTGATGAATATCATGCTGGTGTCGGTCACGGAACGCACGCGCGAGATTGGCGTGCGCAAGGCCATCGGCGCGCGCCGCAGCGACATCAGTTGGCAGTTCCTGCTTGAGGCGATGACGCTCACCGGCTCGGGCGGCGTGCTGGGCATCCTGCTCGGTTTCCTGCTCAGCTTCGTCATCCACTCGCTTGACATTCTGCCTTCCACCGTGCCGCTGTGGTCGGTGGGCGCCGGGTTCGCGGTCGCGGTCTCCATCGGCCTGTTCTTCGGCATCTGGCCGGCCATGAAGGCCTCGCGTCTCGACCCCATCGTGGCGCTGCGGTACGAGTAGCGTAACGCAGCGCTCAGTGGGCGCTCGCCGGCGTGATCTCAACCGGCAGTCCCTCGCCCCAGCCGTACTTCTCCCGCGCCAGCTCCTGTACCCGTTGCCAAGCCTCGCGATCGCGCTCCGGGTCGAGCACGCGCGCCGTCGCCCCGCGCTCCCTCCCGTCCACACGCACCCGGACGCGCGGGTTGCGCTCGATATTCCTCACCCAGTGGGCGCGGTGAAAGTGCTCGGCAAGAATGTAGTACTGGCCCTCATGCTCTACGAACCAGATCTCGATCTCGCGCGGCAGGCCGCTCTTGCGCCCTGTCGTCGTCAGGTAGAGGAACTTCGATTCGTTACGGTTCACCGCAGTCTCCGGCGCCGGTGTCATTGGCGGGCGGGCGAGTTGGCCCTGCAATTTTCAACCGGCGGCTTTCGTATGATACGATGATTCCCAGGCGGCCCGAAGAGCCATCATCGCTCATAGCGGGAAGGAAGGAGCAGCGTTGGCGGTACTGAGTCAAACTCATGCGGCCCTGACGGCGCGGCGCGGCAAGCGTCGTGAGCACTCGAGCCTGCTGGTCACGGCGCGCGAGGCCTTCTGGATTGCCCTCGAGGCCCTTCGCACCCACAAGATGCGGTCGTTCCTTACCCTGCTCGGTGTGGTGATCGCCACCACCACCTTGATCGTGGTGATGTCGGTGGTGAACGGCATGAACCTCTACATCGCCGAACACATCGCCAACCTGGGCGTCAACACTTTCGTGCTTGACCAGTTTCAGTGGGGCCAGAACTTTGCGGCTTTCGTCAAAGCGCAGCGCACCAACCGCCCCATCCGCATGGAGGATTACGAGTTTCTGAAGGATAACGTGGCCGGCGCCAAGACCATTGCCGCCTCGGCCGCCCTCGACGCGGCGCCCGACGTCCGTTACCAGAATCACACCATTCACGAGGTTGGGGTGGTTGGCGTCACGCCCAGCATTATCAACGTGGGCTCCTTGAAAGTCGACGCCGGCCGGTTTTTCAGCGAAGCCGACTACGACCACAATGTTATGGTCTGCTTCATCGGACACGATCTGGTGAACGAGTTTTTCGCCGGCACCGACCCCATCGACAAAGAGGTAACGGTGCGCGGCCTGCCCTTCCGGGTGATTGGCACCGCCCAGACGCTCGGCACCAGTTTCGGGCAGAGTCAGGATACCTTTGTCCAGATTCCGCTTTCCACCTTTCGCAAGACTTTCGAGGGGCGGCCCGGCCTCCAGGTTTCCGTGCAGGCCTGGGACGCCCAGCAGATCGGCGCGCTGCAGGACCAGGTCCGCGCCATCATGCGGGCGCGCCGCCACGTGCCTTATCACGATCCGGATCCCTTCGGCATCAACGCCTCCGATACCCTGATGGCCACTTGGAAGGCGCTCACCGGCACGATTTTTGGCGCTACCATTGGCGTGGTGGCGGTGTTCATGCTCATCGGCGGCATCGTGATTATGAATATCATGCTGGCCAGCGTTACCGAGCGGACGCACGAAATCGGCATCCGCAAGTCGCTGGGCGCGCGCCGGCAGGACATCCTGCTGCAGTTCGTGATGGAATCCGGAGCCATCGCGCTCGCCGGGGGTATCCTGGGCATCCTGCTGGCCGCAGGAATCGCTCAGTTGGTGAACCTGGTATTCACGGCCTCCGTGCCGATTTCCGCCGTTGTCGTGGGCGTGGTGCTTTCGAGCGGCGTCGGCCTCTTTTTTGGTATTTACCCGGCCAGCAAAGCCGCCCGGCTTGACCCGATCGAGGCGCTGAGGACGGAGAAGTGAGAGACCGAAGACTGGTGAGACACGCATCGGACAGAGCTCGACGTTCGCCTCTTCCGAGCTAAACTGGAACGGGATGGATAGGCGTGGAAACCCTGGCTGTGCTAATTGCCGTCCTTGTGGCGTTGTGGATTTTTTCACAACTGAGAGCCAGGAATGGAGTCCGCCGTAGTCAGCCCCGGCTTCAATCTCTATGCGTCTCCCTCGGAGAAATTCTACCTCCAGAGCTTGCGAAGCTGGAAGTAGAGGAC
This sequence comes from Terriglobia bacterium, assembly GCA_035934405.1. GTDB lineage: Bacteria > Acidobacteriota > Terriglobia > UBA7540 > UBA7540 > DASYXW01. The sequence continues at coordinate 4,762 of DASYXW010000053.1, read as the reverse complement.
CACAGCGTTGTTAGGGTTGCCGGGGTTTCCCACGCTAACGACGATGGAACCAGCCGACAAGAAATACTCAAGCGATGCAAGGTTCCTGAGATCCTGCATTTACGAAGACAGCCAAACCACCGGAATGACAAGAACGCAATTCAAGTTCTAAGGCACAACGGAGAAATGCTCGGATTCATCCCTAGGAACGAGGCACGCCTCATGGCTCCGGAGATGGACAATGGCCGACGGTACGTCGCCGTGCTGACGACGCTGGATGGCGGCTACGGTCAGAAGCGGTGGCGCGGCGCAGGGGTTTTGGTGGTGAAAATCAAAGAGGGCATAGGAAGGGGCTAGACCGAGGCGGCAGTTCGGGTCTTTCGAATCCTGTGGTTCTTTGTTTGGGAGCGAGCCAAAAGTCACGCTCGCAGGAGGAAAGTATGACCGTGCAAGAGTTACGCGAAAAAATCGCTAACTTAGATGGCTCGACCCCGGCTGTTGTCTGCGAAGAAGATGAAGCCAGTTTGCATTTCTTTGAAATCGACGATGTGGCCATACGCAGAGGTAAGCCGAGCCGACTTGAGGACGGCAAAGCCGCCTTTGCGTTTGACACGGACGGGCCAGCGTCCTGGTTGTTTATTAACGTAACTCCAGCTTAGCGCGCGTAGCGCTGGACTCTGGCCAACCGGCGACAGGGATCGCGAGCACGGGCAAAACGGAAAAGCCCCTTGCAGAAGGCGACCAACTTCTGGCGATCTTTGCGGCTTCGCAACACACGGCCAGGAAGGCATTGAGTCAATGAATCGATGATTCAATGAATCAATCTAGCGAAGGCATTGAGTCAATGAATCAATGATTCAATGAATCGATCTAGCGAAGGCATTGAGTCAATGAATCAATGACTCAATGAGTCAATTTATGAAGGCTTATCGCCAAAACGTGCGCGAGAACCTGGGCCTGGCGCTCGATACCCTGCGCACCCACAAGTTCCGTTCCTTCCTCACCGTGCTCGGCGTGCTGATGGGCACCACCACGGTGATTCTGGTGGCGTCGCTCATCCAGGGACTCAATCAGCAGATGGCGGACGTGGCCGAGGGCTTCGGGACGCGCACCATTTTCATTTACAAGCTCCCGCCTTTCACCTTCAACCCCACGCGCGAGGAGCGCCTGCGCAAGCCGCTCACTTACGACGACGCCCAGGCGCTCAAAGCCGAATGTCCTGACCTCGATGATGTGGGCGTGACCGTCTTCAATTGGCAGCCTCCCGCGCCGCCCTTTGTCACCGTCAAATATAAGGGCCAGGAAATCGTCGATGCGCAGTTCTTTGGCAACACGGCCAACAACTTTGACATCACCAACGCCAACCTCGCCGACGGGCGTCTCTTCACCGAGGTCGACGATTTTCACCGGTCCGACGTGACGGTGATCGGCGCGGAAGTGGCGGACCGGTTCTTCCAGAACGAGGACGCCATCGGCAAGACCATCATCGCCGACGGCCACAATTTCACCGTCATCGGCACGCTCGCCCGCCGCAAAGGACTGCTGGGCGATACCACCGCCGACCGGCGGGTTTTCATTCCCTATCTCACCTTCAAGAAGTACTACCCTAACGTCAAAGACAATTTTATTAACGGCCTGGCGGCTCCCGGCCGCATCGATCAGGCGGTCGAAGAAGTGAAGGGCGTGCTCCGGCGCCGCCGCCACGTGAAGCCCGCCGACCCTGACAGTTTTTCGGTCTCCACCGCCGATGGCGTGGTGCAGCAGTTCAACCAGATCATCGGCACGGTGGCGCTGGTGATGATCGTGCTCTCTTCCATCGGCTTGCTGGTGGGCGGCATCGGCGTGATGAACATCATGCTGGTTTCGGTCACCGAGCGCACGCGCGAGATTGGCGTCCGCAAAGCGATCGGCGCCCGGCGCAGCGACATCACCTGGCAGTTCCTGCTCGAAGCCATGACGCTCACCGGCTCGGGCGGCCTCATTGGCATCGCCATCGGATGGTCCGTCAGCTTCGGAATCCGCGCCACTTTTCCCAGCATGCCGACCACCGTGCCGTGGTGGAGTGTGGTCGCCGGCTTCGTGGTCGCGGTCAGCGTTGGACTGTTTTTCGGCATCTGGCCCGCGCTCAAAGCCTCGCGCCTCGATCCGATTGAGGCGTTGCGCTATGAGTAGAGGCCGCCTTCAGGCGGGCACGGCAAAGCAAGTAGCGCGTCTATAACGGCGTCGGCGTCGTCAAGGGTTTTTTCGGGGCCTTTTGAACACATGGCGGGTGGCGCAGACATCGATTTTTGATGTCTGCGAGTTCGCGCAGCGACTTTAGAATCGTCGCACTCGCGTTTAGGGAATCGATCATGGCGGGTAGGGAAGCTTCCTCTCGAACAGTCTCAAAGGAGATCGTCCCTTCGGGAAATCGCAGACATCACACGACGATGTCTGCGCCACCCGCGCGTAATAGTGCTGCTGGCGAGGCATCGGGAGATTGTAATCCCAACCTCGAAAGTCGCAGACATCACAAGACGATGTCTGCGCCACCCGCGGAAACGCGACGGCCAACGCTGGCGCTGCCACGTGCCCCGAACTTGTCCAGACTTAGTCTCGGTGATACACTCCTCATCACGCTCGAATCGGGGTAGTTGCCCGACTGAGGGGATGGCTCCATTTGAAGGCCAGTCTGACCATAGCCGCTCTGCTCTTCGTCTCCCTGCTCATCGTCAGCGCACAATTGTGCGCTCAAACGACCGGAGCGCCTGAAGGGCCGCTAACCAAGTCCCAAGTGGATGATCTTGTCGCCAGCGGCGTTGACAGCCAACGCATCGCAGCCGTTGTCAAGGAGCGGGGAATCAATTTTCAGCCGACAAACGACTACTTGGACAGTCTAGGGTCAAAGGGTGCGAAGCAGGAACTGCTCGACGCCCTGTCAGCGGCGGTACCGACCCCGTTGAGCAAGAGCGAACTGCTCCGCCTCTTAGCGACAGGGAAGTCCAGCGACGACTTGGTCCCAATCGTCCAGCGACGAGGCATCGACTTCAAGCCAACCGCCGAGGACCTTGATACACTGCGAATCGCAGGAGCACGGGACAGGCTGCTCAAGACAATCCAAGAAGCCAAGCTTCGCCCGCCGCACCTGAACTTGCCGCCGATGGAACTGGCCAACTTCGAGCACCGGCAGGCGCACGCCTCCGCTTCAACGCGGCCAGCTACAGGTGGTGTCTACAGTATCGGCGGCAACGTGAGCGCGCCCGTTCCGATCTACCAACCCGACCCGCCTTATTCCGACGAGGCTCGCAGAGCCCGCCGCCAGGGCACTGTGGTACTGTCCATTGTGGCTGACGAGCACGGCGGCGTTGGCGATGTCCAGGTGCTGACGCCGCTTGGCCTGGGGCTCGACGAGAACGCAGTCGACACGGTCAAGACTTGGAAGTTCAGGCCAGCGCTCCGCAACGGCGCGCCCGTCTCCGTGCGGATGCTGGTTGAAGTCACCTTCCGTATGGACGGCAGCAATCCCGTCCCTCCGAGTTGCACTCTGCCCGCCACGGTCGCCCAAATAGACTGGGACGACTTTCAAAAAGTACAGTGGGGTGCGTTCGCCGAAGACAGTATGTACTGGTGGTCACGCGAAGGTGGAACGAGAAAGTTCCCCAGGGTGTGTCTGGTTTCCCGAGATGCCGCCAAGTATCTCATCGCTTGGCGAAAGACCGATTACCCCTATCCAACCTCTTTGGTAGAGGTTTACGCTCTCTCGCGGAGTCAAATTGTTTATCCGGTACTTTATATCTCCAAGAACAGGACCTCGGATAAAGGCGCATTCAAGGACGCCTTGAAGTACCTGACTCACCATGCCGCCAAGCCCTGAAAAGGCCGAGAGGCGTCTAGCTTACCGGCTGCTAGGCCGGTTGCAGCAAGGGCTCTTGACCCTCTCGACATAAGGGCGTTGGCGAAAGCGAAGCCAGAGCACAAGAAAAGCAACAAGGCAGAATCAAAGTACAGTTAGTCTGCCCAAAACTCGCCAGTGGTAGGGAGGCATCGATGGGTATACGGGACGCACAGTACTGCTTTTCTGAAGCCCTCCGTCAGGTTGACTTCAATAATGACCCTGTGATGTGGAATCTTCTCAGCGGTCTTGTAAAACTGGCTCAGTCTCTTGAACGCGATTTTCAAGACCTAAAGAGCCGTCGCTGACCTCGGCTGGGATCAAAGTCTTGAAAATCTTGCTGGCTTGGACGGGCTGGCGCAGAGCGGTAGCTCTGCGATTCTGAAGACAACACTGGAATCAAACCAGCCGGTCCACGCTCAGGCTAGCGTAGCGCAAGGCTCGTCTTTCACCTTTGCAATGGCGCAGCGCTAGACGACCAACGCTGCGCCACCCGCGTTCGTGGGCGCAGCATCTAGCCCGCCACGGCGGGCGAAAGATTGTAGCCCACGGCGTAAGCCGTGGGTTAGCCAACGATCCCTCTCCCCCTGCCCCTCTCGCGCCGAGCGGGAGAGGGGTGTCCCGACTTGTCGGGACGGGGTGAGGGCCGTCAACCCAGGGCTGACGCTGGGCTACGATATTTCGCCCCTTCGGGGCTGTGTACTCGACGGCCCAATCAACGCATTCATTCAACGAACTTCTGACTCAGGACACTAGTACTTCGTGACGGAGTTCCGCGTCATAACGCGCGGAAGGGCGGGACTTCAGTCCCGCCGTAAGGAGGTGCGCCTTCACCCCCGGCCCCTCTCCCAACGGGAGAGGGGGGACCGCGAAGCGGGGGGTGAGGGCGTGTGCGACGGGGTTAAAACCCCG
>DASYXW010000044.1:0-220761 GCA_035934405.1 Terriglobia bacterium | reverse complement strand
GAGGTGAAGCTGAAGGAGCTGGACCGCTGGGAGGTGGGCGACCAACTGGAGAGGCTCGATCTACTGGAGCAGCAACTCCAGGAACTGGACCAGGAGATTAGGCAGCGAGGGAAGGCGGACGCGGTGGCCCAGGCTCTGCAGGTCCTGCCCGGGATCGGGGCGTTTATCGCCCTGTTGCTGGTGGCGGAGATCGGCGATCTGAGGCGATTTCCCAGCGCCAAACATCTGGTGTCTTACATGGGGCTGGCGCCCTCGCTGTATGCCTCGGGGGAGCGGCGCTGGACGGGTCAGATCACCAAGCAGGGATCGAGCCTGCTGCGCTGGGCTCTGGTCCAGGCAGCGCACGTCGCGGGCCGGAGCGGGCGTTTCGCCGGATACTACCAACGACAGATATCCCGCCACGGCCACGCCAAAGCGGCGGTGGCCCTGGCGCGCAAACTGGCCACCATCAGTTACTACCGCTGGCAAGCGGCCGAGGTTCGCAATCGGCCACAGCCAGCGGCCACAAGTTCGGGAGTGCACCTCGGCTAGCGCATGGTCAGAACACCGACCCTTAAGGTCTGATTAGGACGCTCCCGGCTGCGCATGGACATCGTGGTCGCTGACGACCGAATAGGTGAATGAGCTGGAGACTCGCGCAGGCTTTACCAGGCGGAGGCCGCCGGCCTCCGGAGGGGAGGGGTGTGGCTTCGCTCGCATCCCCCCGCTTTCAGGTAGGGGGGGCTGCTCGCTCAGCCCCACCAAACCAAGGCCGAGAAAAAAACCCTTGACGGCGCCGCCCCCTTCATAGATGCGCCAGCCCCGTTGGGGGAGAGAACCTGCCCCATTCGCTGCACTGAGGGCAAGCTCTGAGCAGCGCGAAGTGGTCTCGGCAGGCGCGAGACTTTACCTTTCAATTGTGGCCCTTGAAACCCTCGATCGTGACAAGAACGTTGTAGGTCGTTGAAAGCCCAGGACCGTTCTGGTTCACAACGTTAAGGGTGATGGCATTCCCCGCTTTTGCCTTGAAAGTGAAGACGTCGCTGATGCCGGTCAGCAATAATGTAGTGCCGTTGAGGATCCCGCCTTGCGCGCAGACATTTCCAGTAACCTGGCTAACGGACCGATCCTGCTGAAGTCCGGAGTCATCGACGTAGAAGACGCTTGGGCAGATATAATCACCCCCCACGCCATTGTTCTCTTGAGCAGTGGTTGCTATTGGCTCCAGATAATAGGAAACCCTGAAAAGCCCATCTTCCTTTGGCGTGAACAGAGTTTGGGGATTCACTATCGGGTTGGTTTGATTCAGCAGGGTGACCGTTTTCACGATCTGCCATGACGGAGGCGTTGGAGTTTGGGCGACTGATTGCGCTTTTGAGAGAACTCCGATGCCTGCAAGAAACAGCGCTATTACCGCACCGGCCATGAACCCTCTCTTTATACTTTGCATAACCCCTCCTGGTCGAGCTCGATTGTCCAACGTGCCGAACGAACACTGTGCCCTAGATAGCCACGGGTAGTCAACTCCTCAGCTGCCGGAAACCGGTTGGCCTGCAATCCGGCGTATAATCCGGCTTCGCGGCCGGCGCATTCGAAATAGAATCCGCGGAGTCTCGAAAGACGCCTGCGCTATCCGCTCGCCTGGAGGGAGCTGATGAAGCTTGACCCCGACATCACGCGTGCGGTTCACCGGATAAACGACAGATTCCTGAGACTTGGGAAACCAACTCCTATGCATGAGGTGAGATCAAGGTTGGGCCCGAAGAGGTACGCTTTGGATGACTTGATCCAGGAACTGGTCCTCCAAAGGTTCGGGCAAAATTACCTTCCGCGCTTAGGGGCAATCGTGGAATTCGAACAAGAGGACATGAGGAAAATGTGCCTCAAGTGCACTACGATAGTACTAAACGCCTTACAGGAGCTCTACAAAAGGGAAGGCGAGAAGAGTTTCAGCAAGATCGAAGTCACGGACCTCATTCACAGAATGATCAGTCCAGTGGTTGAACCCGACGAGGTTCGCATCGGGATGCTTTTCTCCACAGACTTCTCGGCCTATGTGGGCGGCTGGAACCAAGATGCTGACGGCGGCGTGGCGTCCATCGGAGTTAACGAAGGCATCCTGGACTTCGAAGACATCCAGATGGCGTGGCGGACCGAGACCGAATCCAGGAGGCAGCGCAAAGCCGCCCACAATAGGGCGTTGTCGTCTCACCCTGTCCCGGACAATCCAGCTGACTTTGATTCGCTGTTACGCATCTATAACCGTGGACGCTTTGACCGAGACCTTGAAAACTTCCTGCTGCGAGCCAACAGTACTTCGCCTGTCGGTTTGGTAATGCTCGATGTGGACCACTTCAAGCACGTGAACGACACCTATGAAAACCACAGGGTCGGCGACGAAGTGCTGACAACGGTGGCTTCACTAGCGAGCGCGGCGTGCGCCGGGAAAGGCTCATGCTACCGATATGGCGGCGACGAGATCGCGATCCTGCTCTCGAACTACTCCGCCGAGGAAGCGGTCGTCCTTGCGGAACGGATTCGCCTCGCTGTAGAAGCGGCAACTTCAAATCGTTTCCCGGACACGTAACGGCGAGCATCGGAGCGGCAAGCTTTCCTGGCACGGCTGACAAGGGCGAAGAACTATTGACTCAAGCAGACAAAGCGACGTACGCCGCAAAAAAGGCCGGACGAAATCAAGTTAAGATGGCCGACGGTGTCTCCGGCGCGGCTGCCGCTCAGAATTAATTCGCGGGTGGCGCAGACATCGTTTTGTGATGTCTGCGAATCCCTCAGGCAGCGGGTAGCCACGGTCAGTGATTTTCTGACCGTGGGTACTTCGTTGGGTTTATTCTTTCACCGTGTCACACCTTCACCGGCTGCGGACATCCGACCGGATCTTCTTCGTGACGGTGAATCTGCGTCGCGGCGTCCCCACCCTTACGGCTGGCGATTACGCGCTGCTGATCGCCGCTAGGGATGGAGCACGAAAGCGGCTGGGCTTCCTGCTGTGCGGGTACGTGCTGATGCCCGATCATGGGCACGCATTGATCCGGACGGGCTATCCGCTCACCATTTCCCAGGTGATCCACGACGTGAAGAAGGCGCCGGCGCGCTGGCTGCACCCGCGGCGGGGGACCAAGGGCCCGATTTGGCAATACCAGTTTTGGGACAGCAGGTAGCCACGGTTGGTGCTGTCCCAACCGTGGGTCTTTCCCCGGTTCGCGGAAGCAAAGCCCACGGCCAGAAAATCACTGACCGTGGCTACCCGCTACCCACTCCGACCTTTTCACCCCGGCGAGCGAGGTAATCGACGGTTTCCTGCACCGCCTCGGCGCCGGATCCCATCAGCACGATCACCCGCTCGACATCGGCCGCGCCGGCGTCATCGAACAGGTGATACTGACGGCCCGTGAGGCGGCGAACCCCAGAGCTACACCAACGGCAAGGGATAGAATCTTTAAGAGCCGGCGGGCACCGTAAGCACGGGACATTCCGCGTTGGTGGCGATCCGATAGGCGATATTTTCGCTCAGATGGGACGCCAGGAGATCGGCTTTCCGCACGCTCAGCACGATCAAATCTGCAGAGCCTTCCTGCGCCACCCGGAGGATCGTTGCCACTGGCTCTCCGAACTCAACCTTGTACTCTGCGTTGAACCGTGCCTTCGCGGCAGCGGGAATCAGCCTCTCCATTTGCTCTTGAAATTCTCTCACCACCAGCTTCGCCTGCCAATCCGTCGTACTTGCCTCGGGCAGCACTTCGAGAACGTAGAGAACCGTCAGACGAGCTGCGTATTGCGAGGCGAGCGAGACCGCATAGCGCGCCGCGTCCGACGGTTTTTCCAATAAGTTCGTGGGGTAAAGAACGTGACGAAACACGGGTTCCTGGCGCGCCTGCGTCGAAACACGTGGCCCCACCGTCAGCACTGGACGCGGCAAGGTGCGGAAGATCTCTTCGGCGACAGATCCCAGCAGGAAGCGCCTGAATCCGCGCCGACCATGAGTGCCAACTACGCCCAGGTCGATCGCATGCTTCCGGATCATCCCGCCCAGAGTCGCTGCGACCTCGCCGTGGCCCAGGAGGGGTTCGTGTAACACTCCCTCGAACTGTTTCGACAACTCAGCGAGCCCTTGCCAGGCGTCTCGATCCGCCTGTTCCAGTGTGCCGGCCGCGGGGTCGGGAGCTCCGGCCGGATGGGGCTCAGGCGCGATGACGTGCGCCAGGTAGACCTTCGCTTGATACTGCCGGGCGACGGCGGCAACATATGGCGTCGCAGCCGTGGATGCAGGAGAAAAATCTGTGGCGAAGAGGATACTCTTCAACTCCGGCACTTCCGGCGCTGGCTCTTTGTCAGCGAATCCCATCAGCAACCTCGCCACTCGTGCCATCCTACAGTTGGTCAGTAGCCATCGCTGTGACAGCCGTCACAACTCGCGGTTCTGAAACCGAGCTCCAGCCGAGACAAACGCCGCAACCGGGCGCTTTTATCCGAACCGAGCCTTCGAAAAGACTTCCAGGTCATCCACCAGCAGGGGGCTGCGTGACCGGAACGCCTCGGCGTATTGCACTCCGACAAGACTACCCACATAGCGGTCTTCCGCTTGGTACTTATCGAGCAAGGTCGCTTGCTCCCCGCTAAAAACCGATTCGTAGACACGAACGGCAGCCATCTTCAGGTCATAAACGTCGCTGACATCGATGGCGAAATCGAACTGGTCCCAGGCAGGCTCCATCCGGCAGTGTCCGAAGAAGAGCCGGTCGATCTCGTGCGGCTCGGTGTCCTCCAAGCGTTTCCCGGCGGCCAGTTCGTCCCACTTCGGCAGCCGGGCATAGAACACACCATGGATGACGATGTCCGTCACGGCCTTGTGGTCCGGATGAACGCCCGAGCCGGCCGTCGTTAGCACGATGCGGGGCCGGTATTCCCGCAGCAGCCGGGCAACCTGAAGTCTGGCGTCAACCGTGTCGGCGATCAACCGATCCTGCAGGGTCAAGGTGATGCGCTCAACTCCGAGAATTTCTGCTGCCTTGAGTGCCTGCGCGTGACGTTCACCCCGCGCCGCATGGCGCGCCGGCTCGCCGTCGCATAGGTCAACGAAGAGAACTGCAAGACCCTTACGCACCAGCTTGACCGCCGTGCCACCCATGACCGCTTCAAGGTCGTCGGGATGAGCGCCAAACGCGAGCACGTCGTACTTTCGGTCGGAGGCCGTCTGCATCACTTGATTCAAACTCTCAATTAGACCGCCCTGAGCGCGTAAGCGCCCACTCTCCGGCGCTTCCAATCGTACAAATGCAAAAGCTGCGCGATGGTGACACTATCTTTCGGGACGTAGCTGTTACACTTGTGCGACATAGAAAGGGTGCCACCCGGCATCGTCAACGCGTAAGATTATCGAGCATGTCAATGGACTCAGCCAAATCAACCACGACTCGGCGCGGCCTCACGAGCGAAGAAGCAGCGGCGCGGCTCGCGCAATTGGGTCCGAATGCGGTGCCCGAACAGGTGGCACACCCCATTCTGGCACTTCTCGGCAAGTTTTGGGCTCCCGTGCCCTGGATGCTTGAAGCTACCATCGTCCTGGAACTGCTTCTGGGAAAACGTACCGAAGCTCTCATCATCGGCCTTCTCCTGGTGTTTAACGCCCTACTCAGCCTGTTTCAGGAACGCAAGGCGCAAAGCGCGCTCGATCTTCTCCGCCAACGGCTCTCGGTGACAGCGAGGGTTTTTCGCGATGGGCGCTGGAAGATGATTGATGCTCGCGGAATCGTTCCCGGCGACTCGATCCACATTCGCATGGGGGATTTGGTTCCGGCTGACACACGGCTCTTTGACGGACACCTCCTGCTTGATCAATCGGCGCTTACGGGCGAGTCGCTGCCGGTTGAGGCTAGTGACGAGAGCACCGCTTACGCCGGGGCCGTCGTGAAGCGCGGCGAAGCAACGGGGGAAGTGGTCGCCACGGGGCCCCGCACCTACTTCGGGAAAACCGCCGAATTGGTGAGCACGGCAAAGACCGCGAGCCATCTTCAAACCATTATCTTCACCATCGTAAAGTACCTGGTCGTTTTCGACGCGATCCTCGTGGCGTTGCTGTTCCTCGATGCACGGGTCACCGGACTTCCCTTGCGGGAAATGCTTCCGTTTGGGCTGATCTTGCTGGTGGCGTCCGTGCCAGTGGCGCTGCCGGCGACGTTTACGGTGGCCACCGCTCTGGGGTCCGCGGAGCTTGCCAAAAGCGGCGTACTGGTTACGCGGCTCTCGGCGATCGAAGAGGCCGCCGCCATGGACGTTCTGCTGAGCGATAAGACCGGAACCATAACGGAAAACCGGTTATCGGTTGTCAGCCTGAGTGCTTGCTCGCCGTGGTCAGAAACTGATTTGCTGCGATTTGCCTGTTTTGCCAGCGATGAAGCAAGCCAAGACCCCATTGATGTGGCTATCCTGTCTGCCGCCAGAGACCGGCAAATGGATCTTTCAGGCGTGACGCGCGCGGCTTTTGTTCCCTTCGACCCGGCAACCAAGCTATCGGAATCCACAGTCGTTTATGAAGGGAGAGAAATCAGGGCCGTAAAGGGCGCGCCCACGGCCGTTGCAGCGCGTCTTGATTCACCCCCGGACTGGGATGACGACGTGCAGCGTTTCGCCCGGCAAGGCTACCGCGTGCTTGCCGTTGCGGCCTCGACCGGCGACGCCTGGCGGCCGGCCGGCCTGCTGGCGCTGCAGGATTCTCCCCGTCCCGATTCCAAGGGCCTGATTGCCAGTCTGCGGGAACTGGGCGTCCGCGTTCTCATGGTCACCGGCGACGGAGCCGCCACCGCCCGCGCCGTGGCGGAAAGCGTCGGCATCGGGACCCGAGCCTGCGATTCGCGGGACTTGTGGCAAAAACAAGGCGAGCGAGTTCTGGATTACGACATTTTTGCAGGCGTCTACCCGGAAGATAAGTTTGATCTGGTGCGGTCAGTTCAGCGCACCGGCCACGTTTCGGGAATGACGGGAGACGGCGTGAATGACGCTCCTGCACTGAAGCAGGCCGAGGTCGGCATTGCCGTCTCGAACGCCACGGACGTCGCCAAGGCTGCGGCCAGTCTGGTCCTGACCAATCCCGGACTCGGCGATATCTTGGCAGCCGTGAAGACAAGCCGCCGAATCTACCAGCGCATGCTGACGTACACGCTCAATAAGGTCATCAAGACAGTTGAAATCGCGCTCTTCCTCAGCCTGGGCGTCATGCTCACCCGGAGCTTTGTCATCACGCCACTCCTGGTCGTGCTTCTGTTGTTTACCAATGACTTCGTCACGATGTCGATCGCAACCGACAGAGTCTCGTACTCGCGGCAGCCCGATCGATGGCACATTCGTACTCTTATCTTTGCCGGAGCAACCCTGGGGTCCCTGGTCTTGATGTTCTCTTTCTCTATTTTTCTGTATGCTCGGGACGTGCTGCATCTGCCGCTCGCCCAACTGCAAACCCTGGTGTTCCTCACGCTCGTCTTCTCCGGACAGGGAATGGTGTATCTGGTGCGGGAGCGCGGGCATTTCTGGAATTCACCCCCTAGCCGCTGGCTGTTGGTGAGTTCCCTGGCCGACGTGTTCATCGTGAGCGCGCTGGCCATTCGGGGAGTGCTCATGGTGGCCGTTCCCGTCTGGCTCGTGGCAGGCCTCATGGGCGCATGTGCCACCTATCTTCTTGGGGTAGACTTTTTGAAGATATTCGTCCTGCGCCAGTTTCGCCCAAACCCTGGTTGATTTCGGATGGCTTGCAGGAACTGGTCGGTGGGGAGGGAGGGCGCTCGCGCGGGCTGCCGGAATACGCCGCAGCTGCGATGGGGGTTTTCTCAACTGCGGCTGTCGCTTGATATAGGCTAGATGAGTAGCCTAAACCTTCAACTTCTCCTGCTTCCGCCGCAGCCGGCTGAGCCGGTGAAGAAAGCGGCCGCGATGCCGGGGCGACAAGGCCCCGGCCCCGCCTCCGACCCCGCCGCCGGGCCGCCCAACCGGGATGTTGAGCGCTGCTTCCACATAGCTCAGGGCCGCCGGCGCGTCGCGACGCCGGTGCTCGTAATGGATGGCGAGCTCTTCGAGCGCTGCGATCGTGAAGTCATCATCGCGCAGCGTGAGTTGCACCCAGATGGCCGCGGCCGCTTCGTACTCGCGGCGCCGCTTGTGCTGCGACGCCAGTTGCCAGAGCGCCCGCGGCTCGACCGACTGCGGAAGCCCGGCGCGGAGCGCGCGACGGCAAGCCTCCACGGACCGGTCGAGCGCGCCGTGGCGTTGGTAGAGGCGGCTCAGCCCGAAGAGGTCAAGGTTCGAGTCGAACTCAACCGCGCCGCCGGCGCCTTCCGCGCAACCCGCGCCGATTAACCGGGCCATTTCCACCGTCAGCCCGGCCAGCGTGATGATGTCGAGCGCGTTGTGGTAGAACACCGGCTGCAAGCCGCGGGCGTTTCCGGTGCGCAAATAATCGAAGTAAATCTGCGGAATTTCCGAGCCGTTCACGTCGCCCTGGCGGCGAATCTTCAGCACTTCCTTTTCGAGGTTGGTGAGCTGGCAGCTTTCCAGCCGCAGCTTCCACACTTGGCGCGCCGGATGCAGCAGGTCCAGGTGCAGCAGGCGCGCGAAGGGCGATTTCATCCGCGCCAGGGCATATCGCGTCTCGAGCAGCGGCAGGTCAAACGTTTTGCCGTTGAACGTGACGATGCCTTCGTAGCCGGTGAGCACGTCGGCCAGCGCCGCGAGCACGGCCTTCTCCTCAGGGTAATCGCGGACGAAAAACTGGCGCACGGCGAACTGCGAACCCTCAATCGCGCCGAGTCCGATCAGAAAGGCGCAGGTACCCGTGCCGCCGGCAAGGCCGGTCGTCTCCGTATCGAGATAGACGAGCCGCGAGGGGTCGGGCAGGGCGGTCGATTCAAAAAGCAGATCGAGCGGGCTCAAGTCGGCGGCGGAAAGGTCACTGACGCGCAGCTTGCCGTAAGGCCGTCCGAAGGGAAGCCCTTGCCGCGCCACAAAGTATTCGCCGCGCTCGTTGCGTTCCACCAGGCCTTCAACGTATTCCTCGATGCCGTGGGGCACGCGCTCGGCGGGCAGTCGCCGCGGACTCGGTTCCAGCCGGCGCAGGTAATCGAGCTGGCGCTCCAGTTCGAGGTCGCGGGTGGTTTTCTGCGCCGCGTTTCGAAGCTGCCGAAGCTTTTCTTCGAGGTTCATAGCTCGTGGTTCGTAGTTCACCCTCGGTGCCGGTTCTTACAACGAACTACGAAATACACTCGACGCACAACTTCTCCAGGATGGCCAGCGCCACTTCCTTGCCTTTGGCCCCCACCTCCCCCGCCGGACCTACGCACGACGGGCAACCCGCCAGGCACGGGCATTTCTCGATAAGCTTCCGCGTGTCCGCGAGTAACGTGTCGTTCATGCGAAACAGCGGCTCACTGAATCCAATGCCGCCGGGATACTTGTCGTAGAGGTAGATGTTGGGCTCGAAGGCCGGGGGCCGGGGGTCGGGGGCCGGGAGTCGGGACAAGGATTCTTCCTTCGCTGACCCCTGATCCCTGACCCCTGACCCCTGTTTCTCGTTCTCCCCCACCGCCACGCCCAGGTCCCGCGCGTCGCACATCACCAGCAGCGTGGCGACAGCTTGAAGCGCATTGCCGAGGCCGTTGACGCCATCGAGGCGCTCGGTGCTGTTGTAGGGCAGCGATACCAGCATCTCGTGAGAGAGCGTCAGCCAGTAGGCCGTGGTGTGCATCTCCTGCTCGGGCAAGGTGAGTTCCCCGGCGCCCACGTTTTCGTTGGTGTGAAACTTGACCTTCTTGAATCCCACCACCTGCGTGTTGACCTGGACCTCACCGTGATTCTTGGTCGGGATTCGGAATTCGGGATTCGGGATTCGGGCTGGAAGCGGGATTCGGGATTCGGGATTCGGGGTTCGGTTCCGAAACTCGAAATTCGAAACTCGAAACTCGTCCCCACTCCGGACTCCCGACTCCGCACTGAGTGGGCTGGCGCCTTCATTCTGACTTCTGACTTCTGACTTCTCGCCACGCCCGAATCAAACGTCTCGAGAATCTTGATCTTGGTGTACGAAATGGCGTTGGTGTAATACTCGCTCTCCACGCGGTGCACGTAGGCTTTGCGGTCGTCGTAATCGAGACGCTCCACGTGGTACTGTGCTCCGTCCTGGATGTAGATGGCCTTTTCGTGCACGGTGGTGAGCGCGCTCGAAAAATCCACTTCGCCGATTACGCGTGGCGCATGCGTGGCATCCACGATCACGAAGTTGTCGGATGATACCGAGCGCAGGCTGATGGCGTCCGCCGGGTAGCTCTCTGACACCCAGTGCCAGCCGTCGCTCGTGCGGTGCAGAAATCCGACTTCCTCCAAGTGCTGACAGAGGATTTTCAGATCGAGCGGCCCGAACCTCTCGTCTTCGCGCAGCGGCAGCTCGAAGGCGGCGCACTTCAAGTGGTTGAGCAGGATCTGGAGATTGTCGGGATTCACGTAGCCGTGCTCGGGAGAGCGGCCGAAGAAGTATTCCGGATGCTGCACGATGAACTGGTCGAGCGGCGCGCTCGAAGCCACCAGCACCGCGGCGGAAGTTCCCTGGCGGCGGCCGGCGCGTCCGGCCCGCTGCCAGGTGCTGGCGATGGTGCCCGGATAACCGGCCAGCACGGCCACATCGAGGCCGCCGATGTCGATGCCCAATTCTAGGGCGTTCGTAGCTACCACGCCGAGCAGCCGGCCCTGGCGCAAGTCGCGCTCGATCTCGCGGCGCTCGAGCGGAAGATACCCGCCGCGGTAGCCGCGCACCGCCTCGGGGCCGAGGGGCGCTTTGGAGAAGTCCTCCTTGAGATAGGTCACCAGGATTTCGGTGGCGAGGCGCGAGTTGGCGAACACAATGGTTTCGAGGCCGCGCTCAAGGAAAGTACGGCTCAAGCGGCGCGTCTCGTTCAGGTACGACCGCCGGATGCCGAGCTGCAGGTTCACCACCGACGGGTTGTAAAAGACGAAGTACTTATCCGAGGCCGGCGCGCCGTTCCGCTCGACCAGCGCCACATCCGCTTCCAGAATCCGCGCCGCCAGCTCGGCCGGATTGGCGATGGTGGCCGAAGCGCAGATGAACTGTGGCTCGCTGCCGTAGAACCGTGCGACGCGTTTGAGGCGACGCAGCACGTTCGCCAGGTGACTGCCCAGCACTCCACGGTAGTAGTGCAGCTCATCAATCACCACGTAGCGCAGGTTTTGGAAAACCCGCTCCCACTTCGTGTGATGCGGCAGGATGCCCGCGTGCAGCATGTCGGGGTTGGTGATCACCAGGTTGGCCCGCGCGCGGATGGCCTTGCGCGCGTCCTGCGGCGTGTCGCCGTCGTAAGTGAAGGTGCGCACTTCGTCGCCAAGCTCGGCGGCGAAGCGGTTGAGCTCCACGAGCTGGTCCTGAGCGAGAGCCTTGGTAGGGAAGAGGTAGAGGGCGCGGGCCTCAGGATTCCCGACCAGCGCGTTCAAGATCGGCAGATTGTAAGCCAGCGACTTGCCGGAAGCCGTGGGCGTGACCACTACAACGTTCCGGCGCTCGCGGGCGAGATCGAAAACCTCGGCCTGGTGGACATAGAGACTCTCGATTCCGCGCGTTCTCAGGATGCCGATGAGCCGCGGCGCGAGCGTTTCTGGGAACGGAGCGAGTTGGGCTTGGCGCGCCGGAATGTGCTCCACCGCGGTCACGCCGCCGGTAACCGGCGAGCCGCGGAAGCGGGAGCGAATCTCGTCGAGCGCGCTCTCGACCGTGGCCGGCGCGATCCTGATCATCGAGCTTGATTCGTTCGGCATGCCTTGCTTCGCCTTTCGTTCGCTCATCCTAGCACACCTCGGCGCCGCCTGAAAATACCCTGCCGCCGGTTACGTCCCAAAAGTGAGCTTGACATACCTACCGGACGGTAGGTATTATCATCGGGTCATCGGGCGATTGAGTCCCTGTCCCATTTGGGAGCGTGAGGGGGTTTCCGATGGCTCGATGACTCAATGACTCAATGGAGCTGAACGATGGACAAACTCTACATCTTCGACACCACGCTGCGCGACGGCGAGCAGTCGCCGGGCTGCAGCATGAACCTGACGGAGAAGCTGGAGATGGCGCGGCAGCTCGAGCGCTTGAACGTGGACATTCTGGAAGCCGGATTTCCCATTGCCTCGCCGGGCGATTTCGAGGCCGTGAAGGCGATTGCGGCGGAGATCCGCCAACCCGTGATCGCAGCCCTCGCCCGCGCCTGTGATCGCGACATTGACCGCGCCTGGGAGGCGGTGCGCGAAGCGGCGCGTCCGCGCCTGCACACTTTTCTCGCCACCTCCGATATCCATCTCAAGTACAAGCTGCGCAAGACCCGCGCCGAGGTGCTCAAGCAAATCGCCTCGGCCGTAGCCTACGCGCGGTCGCGCTGCGCCGACGTCGAGTTTTCGCCGGAGGACGCCGGACGCACCGACCCCACGTACCTCGTCGAGTGCTGCCACGCCGCTGTCGAAGCCGGCGCCACCACGCTCAACCTGCCCGACACCGTCGGCTACTGCATGGAGCCGGAGTACGAGCGCATGTTCGAGTACGTGAAAGCGCACGTGCCCGGCATGGACAAAGTGGTTTTGAGCACGCACACGCACGACGATCTCGGTATGGCGGTGGCGAACACCCTGGCGGGCATTCGCGGCGGGGCGCGGCAGGTGGAGTGCACCGTGAACGGCATCGGCGAGCGGGCGGGGAACGCCGCGCTCGAAGAAGTGGTGATGGCGATTCACGTCCGGCGCGACGTGCTGCCGGTCTCGACCGCGATCCGCACGCAGGAGTTGTACGCGTCGAGCCAGTTGCTCACGCGCCTGACGGGAATGGTGGTGCAGCGCAACAAGGCCATCGTGGGCCGCAACGCCTTCGCGCACGAGGCCGGCATCCACCAGGACGGCGTGTTGAAGAACGCCATCACTTACGAGATCATCACCCCGCAAACCGTGGGCATGCCCTCGAACGACATCGTGCTGGGCAAGCACTCCGGCCGTCACGCGCTCGCGGCGCGTTACCAGGAACTGGGCTACCCGCTCGCCACGCCGGAACTCGAGCGCGCCTATGAACTTTTCTGCCGCCTCGCTGACCGCAAGAAGCAGGTGCATGACGAGGACCTCATTGCGATCGTCGCCGACGGGCTTGGCGGCTTCGACCATCTCACCGAAACCTTCGCTGTACGGCTGATTGAGGGCCACGCCTCAAGCGACGGACGCGCCACCGCGACTGTGGAGCTCGAAAAGGGCGGGAAACGTTCGCGCGACTCCTCGACCGCCGAGGGTCCGTGCGACGCCGTCTTTCGCGCCATTGACCGCATCACCGGCCTCAACGGCGTGATTGCCGATTTCGCCGTGAACACGGTGGGTCCGGGCACCGACGGCGTGGCCGAGGTCGCGGTGCGCGCCCGCTTCGCGCAACTGAACCAGTGCGAGTTTTCCGGCCGGGCGACGAGCCACAACACGGTTGAAGCGGCGGCGCGCGCTTACGTGCAGGCGGCGAACAAGGCAATCTATGAGACGGAGCAGGCGCGCGCGCGTCGCGAATCCACAACGGTTGCGGCAGGCGGCGGTGACTCCGCCGCAGATCGCTGGATGCCGGGCGGCTATTAAACGGCCATTCGTCGCTTGTCACTTCTCCACACCCTTCGCTAGAATGATGACGGCCACTGGAACCCTGTCTGGAGGACGTCATGAGCGCTTTCCTGTCTGTGCGAACCCACCCGCTTGAAGAAGTCGACCCTGAAATCGCCCGCGTGCTCGAACGCGAAGCTGACCGCGAAGCCCGCACGCTCGAATTGATCGCCTCGGAGAACTTCGTCAGCGAAGCGGTGCTCGAAGCGCTCGGCTCCGTGCTCACCAACAAGTACGCCGAGGGATTGCCCGGCAAGCGTTACTACGGCGGCTGCGAGTTCGTGGACGTGGCGGAGACGCTCGCCATCGAGCGCGCCAAACAGCTCTTCAACGCCGAACACGCCAACGTCCAGCCGCACTCGGGCGCGCAGGCCAATCAGGCCGTCTACATGACGGCGCTCAAGCCGGGCGATACGGTGCTCGGCATGAACCTGGCGCACGGCGGCCACCTGACGCACGGCCATCCGCTGAACTTCTCCGGCAAGATGTACCAGATCGTGCCTTACGGCGTCCGCAAAAACACCGAGACGATTGATTACGACGAGCTCGAGCGCCTGGCCCTCGAACACAAGCCAAAGCTGATCATCGCCGGCGCCAGCGCCTATCCGCGGCTGCTTGATTTCGAGCGTTTCGGGATGATCGCCCGGAAGAGCGGTGCCCTTTTGATGGTTGATATGGCGCACATCGCCGGCCTGATTGCCGTGGGGCTTCATCCCAGCCCTTTCCCGCACGCCGACTTCGTCACTACCACCACCCACAAGACGCTGCGCGGTCCGCGCGGCGGCATGACTTTTTGCAAAACGCAATTCGCCAAGGACCTTGACAAAATCGTCTTCCCCGGCATCCAGGGCGGCCCGCTGATGCACGTTATCGCCGCCAAAGCCGTCTGCTTTCTCGAGGCGCTGCAGCCCGAGTTCCGGGAATACCAGCAGCAGGTTCTGGCCAACGCGCAGGTGCTCGCGGAAACCCTGGCCGCGGCCGGATTCCGCATCGTCTCCGGCGGTACCGACAATCACTTGATGCTGGTGGACGTCTTCTCGAAGCAGGTCACGGGCAAGGCCGCCGAGAAAGCGCTTGAGCGCGCAGGCATCACCGTCAACAAGAACGCCATCCCCTTCGACACCAATCCGCCCATGACCGCGAGCGGCATCCGCATCGGGACGCCCGCCGTCACGACGCGCGGCATGAAAGAGCCGGAGATGCGGAAGATCGGCGGCTGGATCGCCGAGGTGCTGCAAAACCTGGAAGACGAGTCCGTGCTCGCGCGGGTTCGCAGCGAGGTGGAGAGGCTCACCGAGCGGTTTCCGCTATACGAGAGCCGTCGGGCCGCGGTCGTGGGGAAGGCGGTGTAGCACGAGCGCAGCACTTCTTCACTGCTTCGCTTTCCCCTGGCTGACGACGGCTTCCATCGCCGCCTTCACCCGCTCCGGGTCGCCGAGGTAGTAATTCTTCAGGGGCTTCAAATCGTCATCCAGCTCGTAGACCAGCGGCATACCGGTGGGAATGTTCAACTCTACAATTTCCTGCTCGGGGACGTTGTCCAGATACATCGCCAACGCCCGCAGGCTGTTCCCATGCGCTGTGACCAAGACGCGTCGGCCGCTGCGGATGGCAGGCGCGATCGCTCCTGCCCAGCAAGGCAGCACGCGCTCCACGGTATCTTTTAGGCATTCGGTCAGCGGAAACTGGTTCCGCGTGAGGCCCCGGTAGCGCGGATCGTGGCCGGGATAGCGAGGATCGCTCTCTTCGAGCGCCGGCGGCCGGACGTCGTAGCTGCGACGCCAAATCTTCACTTGTGCCTCGCTGTACTTGGCCGCCGTCTCGCGCTTGTTGAGACCTTGCAAGGCTCCGTAGTGGCGCTCGTTCAGGCGCCAATCGCGGACGACCGGAATCCACATCAGGTCCATCTCATCAAGCGCCATCCACAATGTGCGAATCGCGCGCTTCAGCACCGACGTATAAGCCACGTCAAACGTGTACCCCTGTTCCTTCAGAACGCGGCCGGCTTCGTTCGCCTCCTCCCGGCCCTTGTCCGACAAATCGACGTCAGTCCAGCCGGTGAAGAGGTTCTCCTTGTTCCAGACGCTTTCGCCGTGGCGCAGCAGAACCACTCTGTGCATGTTCCGATCCCTTTGGGGGGATGAATGACTTTCCCCCCGCGTTCGTATCCCTGGATTAACAGGTATACCGGGCCGCGAGTCATATGGCAAGCCGTCCCTCTTTGCAACTTTTGTGCTATATTCGCCGGGACTCTGATGGACGCTGAGGATGACTCTCGCCGAACAGATCGACCAGGACCTCGTTCGGGCCATGAAGGGCAGGGAACAACTGCGGCTGAGCACTCTGCGCATGATGAAGTCCGCCCTCAAGCTGAAACAGGTCGAACTCGGCAAGCCGCTTGACGACGCCCAGTCCGCCGCCGTGCTGCGGACGCTGGTGAAGCAGCGGCACGATTCCGCGGAGCAGTTCCGCAAGGGCGGCCGCGAGGAACTGGCGGCGAAGGAAGAGGCTGAAATCAAGATTGTCGAGAGCTACCTGCCGGCCAGCGCAAGCGACGAGGAAATTGACGCCGCCGTCGCGGCAGCCATCAGCGAAACCGGCGCCAGCACGGCCAAAGATATTGGCAAGGCGATGAAAGCGGCGATGGCCAGGCTCGCAGGGAAGAGCGCCGACGGCAAGCGAGTGAGCGAGAGGGTTCGCGCCAAGCTTGGTGGGTAGGGCACGGGAGAGGGAAGGTCTCGTTGACCCACGGCTCCCGCCGTGGGCTACGTTCTTTCGCCCGCCAGGGCGGGCTGACTTTTGTGCCGACTGCGGAGGCACAACAGTAGCTCACGCCATGCGAGGATACACACTATGAGCACCCAAATTGTCGAACCCAAAACCGGCCCAAAGAAGCACGTCCCCTACGTGCCGGCCAACATGGAGATGAAGGAGTTCACCTTCCGCGCCTTGCTGATCGGCCTGGTGATGACGGGGATCCTCGGCTCCGCCAACGCCTATCTTGGCCTGAAGGCTGGGATGACGATCGCGGCCACTTATCCGGCGGCGGTGATTGGCATGGCGCTACTCCGTCTGATGAAGGGGTCGCTGCTGGAAGAGAACATCGCCAGAACCGTGGGCTCGATTGGCGAATCAGTGGCGGCGGGCGCCGTCTTCACGATTCCCGCCTTCATCATGGCGGGCTTGTGGCCGGGACTCACCCGCGACAAATACTGGAACTCGGTCGCGCTCATGATCATCGGCGGCACCCTGGGGATTCTCTTCGTCACGCTTCTGCGGCGCGTGATGGTGGAAGATGCCGAGCTGCCGTTTCCCGAATCCGTGGCCGCCTCCCAAATCCACAAAGCCGGACAGCAAGGCTCGAAGGCGGCGAAAATCCTGTTCGCCAATATGGGCTTTGGCGGATTCATGTATCTGCTGGGCGCGGTCAACGTCTTCAGTGCCAGTAACACCTTTCGCGTGGGCATCAGCGCCGTCGGCAAAAAGATTTTGCTGCGCACGGCTACTAATCCCAACGTGGCTACCACGCTCACCGGCGGCGCGACGATTTTCAACGGGCCTGACGTCAGCCCGGCGTACCTCGGCGTAGGCTACATCATTGGCCCTCGCCTCGCGTCGCTCAATTTTGCCGGCGGCCTGGTGGCCTGGGGCCTGCTGGTTCCTCTGCTCACCTTTGTGCTCGGCCCCGGCATTCAGGCGGGGCAGCCGGCCGGCCAATCGCTCGACTGGACGGTGCTCGCCAACGCGATTTATTTCTCTGTGGTACGCCCCATCGCGGTGGGCGGGATGCTGGTGGGCGCCACCTACACGCTGTTCAAGATGCGCAAGCAGCTTGGCGCCGGCATGGCGCGCGCCATCTCCGATCTCAGAAAGTCCGCCGCCGCCCACGCGGCCACCAGTCGCACGGATCGCGACCTGCCCTCCAAAGCGGTTTTTGCGGGCGTGGGCGCGGTGCTGGTGGCGATGATCGTCCTCTACTACTTCTTTATTGGCAGCGTGGGGAGTCTTTCGCGCTCCCAAGTCATCACTGGCGCGGTGGTGGCGGCCCTAGTGATGGTGGTGCTCGGGTTCTTTTTCGCCGCCGTCTCCGGCAATCTGGTCGGCATGATCGGCTCCTCCAATAACCCCGTCTCCGGGCTGACGCTCTGCACTCTGGTGATTGCGGCGCTGTTGATGGTGGCGCTCGGTGTCTCCGGCGCCGGTGGCGTGGCGGCCGTGCTCGGCGTGGCGGCGGTGGTCTGCGTCTCTTCCGCCGTCGCCGGTGAGATGTTGCAGGACCTCAAAGTGGGCCACATCCTCGGCGGCACGCCCGCCAAGATGCAGGTGGGCGACCTCTTTGGCATCGTGGTCGCCTCGCTCGTGCTCTTCTTCCCGCTGGCGGTTCTCGACAAGGCATACCACTTCGGCAGTCCGGCCTTGCCCGCTCCCCAAGCCGGATTGATGGCCATGCTTTCCCAGGGCATCGTGGGCGGCAACATGGCGTGGCCGCTCGTGATTGTCGGCATCGTGATGGGCATCGCCATGATCATGATCGAAGTCAAGAGCGTGATGCTCTTCTCGGTGGGCATGTACCTGCCGTTGGGGACGACGTTCGCCATTTTCGTAGGTGGAGTCATCCGCTGGTTCACCGACAAGCTGCGGGATCGCCGGGGATTGAACGACGCCCAGAAAGCCCGAGTGGATAACGCCGGCGTGCTCACCGCCTCGGGACTGATCGCCGGCGAGGCCCTGTGCGGCCTGGTGATCGCGGGACTGGTGGGCGCAGGCAAGAACGTCATGCTGGTAAGCTGGACGGCGCCGTTCTGGGCTGCGCTCGCGGCGCTTATCGTTCTGGTGGTCGTCATGATTCGGGTCCCGCTCGCGAACGCCGGCAGTCCTGAAGAACCGGCGCCCCCGGCGGCGATTATGTGAAAGAGGCAGTGGCGAGTGACAAGTGGCAAGTCATGACGGCACTAACCGGAGAGACGAACGTTGTATCTAGGTCTTCAAGAGAGAGTCCGCGAGAAATTCGTGCAAGCCGTCGGGGCCGTGTTTGGCCTCAAGGTCGCCGAACCGTCGCTAGGCTACCCACCTAGCGTAGACCTCGGCGAGCTTTCGATCACCTCCTGCTTCGAGCTTGCCAAACAGCTTCGCCAGCCGCCCCGCAAGATCGCCGAGCAGATCGTGCCGCACCTGCTGCCGCTCGAAGGCGTGGAGCGAGTTTCCATCGCGGGTGCGGGCTACCTGAACTTTCATCTTGACCGCGCCGCCTTCGCCGCCGAACTGTTCCGGTCCCGTACGGTAGGGGCGGTTCGCGAACCACCCCTACAATCCCACATCGCCGGCGGGAGGATTTTGGTCGAGCACACCAGCATCAATCCCAACAAGGCCGCGCACATCGGACATCTTCGCAACGCCGTCCTGGGCGACACCTTTGCTCGCCTCCTGCGGTTTCGCGGCCACGAAGTCGAGATTCAGAATTACATCGACAACACCGGCGTGCAGGTGGCCGACGTGGTGGTGGGTTTTGTTCACCTGGAGAAGAAGAGCGCGGATGATGTGCGGAAGCTTATCGCCGAATCCGGTTCTGGCGCGCCGCGCTTCGACTACTACTGCTGGGACCTGTACGCGCAAGTCTTCAAGCTTTATGAAACGGACAAGGAGGCGCTGGCCTGGCGCGCCGAAGCGCTCAAGAGCATCGAGGAAGGCGACGGCGATTATGCGGCCATGGCGGAACTCGTCTCGACGGCCATCGTTCGCCTGCATCTCGAAACCATGCAGCGCGTCGGCGTGCGCTACGACCTGATGGTTCAGGAAAGTGAAATCCTGAAGCTCGACTTCTGGAAATCGGCCTTTGAACTGATGAAGCAGAAAGCGGCAATCCGCTACGAGGAGTTGGGGAAGAACCAAGGTTGCTGGGTGATGAGCCTCGATGACTCCGGCGCGGCCGAGGGCCAGTCCGAGGCGGGCGGTGACGGGCCCGCGCCTGAAGAGGACGTGAAGGTCATCGTGCGCTCCAACGGCACCGTGACTTACGTCGGCAAGGATATCGCCTACCACCTGTGGAAGTTCGCGCTGCTCGACCGGGACTTCGGTTATGAGCCTTTCCACCGCTACCCCGACGATCACACGGTCTGGCGCACCGCTACCCGAACCCCGAATCCCGAGTCCCGAGTCCCGCCTTTCGGCCACGCCTCCGCAGCTTATGCCGTGATCGACACTCGCCAGTCGTACGTGCAGAACGTGGTCGCGGCGGCGTTCCGGGCGCTAGGCTACAAGGATCAGGCGGCGAACCTGCATCACTTCGCGTACGAAGTCGTTGGCCTCTCGATCGCGTGCGCGACCGAGCTGGACTTGCCGGTTGGCGAGGAGGAGCAAAAGCGCGGCTATGTGGATGTTTCCGGGCGCAAGGGCTCTGGTGTCAAGGCCGACGATTTCATTGACACTCTGGATGCAAAGGCTGCGGCCGAGGTGCGGGAGCGCCAGGTGGCCGGTGACGCAAACAAACGGAGCGAGTACGGCCGGCAAATCGCTGTTGGGGCGCTGCGCTACTTTTTGGTGAAGTTCACGCGGCGGACGATCATCGCTTTCGACTTCAAAGAGGCTCTGGCCTTTGAGGGCGAGACCGGGCCTTACCTGCAATACACGGTGGTCAGGGCACGAAACATTTTTCGCAAATTTCAGGAAGCTCACCTGGAACCCGCGCCGCCCGCGCGCACCGGCGAGATGCTGTCAGTTGACCAACTCAGGCCGTACCTCACGGGCGACGCCGGCCGTGACTTCTGGGAGCTGGTGTTGCTGGCGGCGCAGCTCGAAATGACGGTGGACCAGGCGATCGCGGCCGAGGAACCGGCCATTGTGGCGAAGTATGCCTTCCGTCTCGCTCAGGCATTCAACAATTTCTACCATCACTACAGGATTTTGGGTGAGAACGATCAGAGCCGGCAAAGTTTCTTGCTTTTTGTCGTGCGTCTCACGAGTGAGACGCTGGCGCGCACGCTCGACTTGCTCGGGATTGATGTTCCGGAGCGGATGTAAACGAACTGGTGACTTCTCTCTTGCGCCGCGCTCCAGACTCGCAGGGCCGGCTGGAAGGCGGCCCTGCAACTCACCGATGAAAACCGCTGGCGTGGCGCGCTTCGCTTCCTGCCGCGCGCGCCGGCCCCACCGAGGGAGGGGCCGCGTGCGAGCTCACCACCACGCGGTCGCGTCCCTCGGCCTTGGCTTGGTACAGGGCCTCGTCGGCGGCTTGCAGAATCTCCTCCGCGGTCGCCCCGTGGTCCGGAGCCGCCGCCACGCCCACCGACAGGGTGACCGGGCCGAGCGACTGGCCTCGATGCTCGATTCGAGCGTCTTTCATCGCCGCGCGCAGCTCTTCCGCCCGGCTCCGCGCCAGGTCGAGTGGCATCCCCGGCAAAATCACGGTAAACTCCTCGCCGCCGTAGCGGCAGGCGATGTCCTCCTTGCGCGTCCGGAACTGCAGCAGTGAGCCCAGTTCTTTCAGCAACGCGTCACCCGCCGCATGGCCGGCAGCGTCATTGAAGCGCTTGAAGTGATCGAGGTCGAGCATGATGACGCCAAGGGACTGCTGGTTGCGCAGCGCGCGGTGCAACTCGCGTCCCAGGGATTCCTCCATATAGCGCCGGTTGAAGAGGCCGGTGAGGGGATCGCGAATGGCTTGCGCGCGCAGTTCCTCGCGGGCTGAGATGAGCTGCTCCTGAGCTTCCAGAATGCGCGCTGCGGCGTAGAGGTGGGCCTTCAGCTCTTCGGGGCTCACCGGCTTGATGAGGTAGTCATCGGCGCCCGATTCGAGACCTTCCACCAAGTCGCGTTCATGGCCCTTGGCAGTGAGCAGAAGGATGTACACATAGCGGCCGTGCGCTTGCCGCACGGCGCGGCAAATGCTCGGGCCGTCCATTCCCGGCATCATCCAATCCAGAATCGCAAGCTGTGGACTGACATCCTGCTGGAGAACGTGCCACGCCGCATCTCCGTCGGTAACGGAGACGACCTCGTAGCCCCACTTCTGCAGCCGTGACTCAACCACCCGGCGCGAGACTGCATCGTCTTCGGCAATCAGGATTTTCATTTCAGCATTCTCCCTGGGAGACGTTTCCGCTCTTCCAGCCTGCCGTTTCTCTAACCCGACGGCCTGGTGACCTCGTGCGCGGTCGGCGCCTTTGCCAGCAGCGCGAGGACACCTGAAGTCTCCGTTACTTCCTCGCGGATCGCCTGCCATATGGGCTCCGAAATAGAAAGAAAAACGCGCACGACCTCGGGGTCAAACTGCCGTCCCGACTCACGCCGGATTTCCTCCCGCGCCTCGGCAAAGGGGCGCGCCCGCCGGTAAGGCCGGTCCGAGGTCATGGCATCGAGCGCATCGGCGACGGCGAAAATGCGGGAGCCCAGTGGAATGGCTTCGCCGCGAAGACCGCGCGGGTAGCCTCGGCCGTCGTAGCGCTCCTGGTGAGAGAGCACGATCTCCGCGGCTGGAGCGAGAAAAGCAATCCGGCAGACGAGGTCATAGCCCGTCTGCGCGTGTCGCCGCATCACGGCGGCCTCGTCCGG
Source organism: Terriglobia bacterium (assembly GCA_035934405.1). Lineage (GTDB taxonomy): Bacteria > Acidobacteriota > Terriglobia > UBA7540 > UBA7540 > DASYXW01. Next base: position 198,567 of record DASYXW010000044.1, on the reverse strand, counting down.
CGTGAGCGCGCCCGGCTTAAGCAAAATGGAATCCGGGACGCCGATTTTACCGATGTCGTGGAGAAACGACCCTCGGGCAATGTTTTTGAGTTCGTCGTCTGAACAATCGAAGGCCCGTGCGATTTCCAGGCAGTAGCGCGTCACCCGCCGCGAGTGTCCCTGCGTCTGCGAATCGCGCAGCTCCAGCGCCGCGCCCAGCGCGGCCAGCGTCTCGTCATAGGTTTGCTCCACGCGCTCGAGCGCTCCCTGGAGCTGTCGGGTGCGTTCGCGCACGCGGTCCTCAAGGTGCAACCGGTAGCGTTCGAGATCCCGCTCCAGGCGGCGTCGCTCGAGAGCGCGCTCCACGCTTGCCCGCACCACGTCGCGCTGGAAGGGTTTCACCACGTAGTCAGCGGCGCCTTGCTTCATGGCCTCAATGCCCACCCGGAGGTCGTTTTCGGCGGTGACCATGATAAAGGCCAGGTGGGCGTCGCGCCCGCGCGCTGCTTTCAGCAGATCGAGTCCGGACATGCCTGGCATCCGCAAGTCAGAAATGATCAGATCGCAAGGCTCCCGGTCGAACTCCCGCAACGCCTCGGAGCCGCTGCCCGCGCCCCGGCAGTCGAAGCCTTCGAGAGCGAGGGTCTCGCAAAGAAGCTTGCACACCTGTGCGTCATCGTCAACGACGAGGATCCGTGCGGTCTTGGCTCCAGGTTCCATCGCTCACCCGTCACGCCAATGCACTTGTTTAATTAAGGATACATACCCGTAAATGGGATGTCAATATAGTACTGCGGCGCGTGCGGCAGTGCTTGCAGAACCCCAAGATTTGATTCCTCAGGCGGCCAGCATAGCTTCGCGCCGCGCGATCGCGCGAAGCGCGAGCCCGAAGAGACTCCACAAGCCGAGCGCGAGATACTCGTAGCCGGTGAAGTGGCCTGGAACAAAAGGCAGGACCTTCATGAGAACCAGCATGCCGGCCACCAGCGCGCCGAGGATGGCGACCAGTCTCTGGGCGACGGCTGGTTCGAGATGATAGTAGGCTACACAGGTCGCGAGCCAGCCCGCCGCGGAGGCCATCGAGCCGACCTCCGTAATCGGAATCAGAATCCCCTCGCCCAGGCACGCGGCGGCGGCGCTCACCAGGCCCACGCACAGCACCGCCGCGGCCGGCGTCTGGTTCACGGGATGCACCCGGCCGAACCGTTGGCTCACCTGGCCGCGCCGGCCCAGCGCGAACAGCAGGCGGCTCGCCGCGATGAGATTGCCATTGAAGATTTTCACCAGCGAGAGTAAAGCTGCGGCCAGGATTACGTTCACCACCCACGGTGCCTGGAAGGCGCGCCGGAAAGCTACGGCGGTGGCGAAGGACTCAGAGGTGAGTGAGTGCCAGGGTTGGACGTAAGCCACTACGGCGATCACGGAAGTGTAGAATACGACGCCGACGATCAGGGAAAGAAGAATGGCGCGAAAGAAGCCGCGCTCGCGGAATCCCGGACTCGCCTCCTCGGCGCACTTCGGAACCGACTCGAAGCCGGTCATGAAATACGGCACAATCTGCACCACCAGCAGGACGGAAACGAGCCCGCCGCCGCTACTGTAGAGAGGTCTGAAATTCGCGGCCGACCCACGCGCAAGACCACACAAAACGAATATTCCGAAGAGACCGAGCAGTCCGAACGTGGTCCAGTTCTGAAACGTGGCGCTGAGGCGGATGCCCCGGTAGTTTAGGGCCGTCAACCCGAGCGCCAAGCCGAGACCGATGACAAGGTGGGGCAGATAGACCGGCTTGCCGGCGACGCTGTAAATCGGCGCCGAATCAAGCGCCGGAAAAATGTAGGCGGCAATCTTGCCGATGGCCACCGCTTCCCAGGGGCACACGATCCAGTAGGCCAGCGCCATCGTCCAGCCGGTGGCAAAGCTGACGCCTCGGCCGAACACACGATCGGTGTAAGCGATCTCGCTTCCGGCGTCAGGAATCTTCATCACCAGGCGGCCGTAGACGTAGCCGATGGGCAGCAGCGCTGCGCCGCCGATGGCAAATCCCAGGCAAGCGCCGAGCGGCCCGCCGCGACGCAGCCAGTCGTCCATCACCACCAGCCAGCCGACACCGACCATGGTGCCGAAGGCCAGCGTGAAGTAGTCGGTGGTGCGGAGGCGGCGGGCGAGGTTGGTCACAGGTGTCAGGTATCAGGTGTCAGGTGTCAGGTGCCAGTGGCCAACCTAGAGCGCCAAGGCTTCCCACCAGTGTAAAGGCCTAACGAAGAATATCAACTCTCCCGGTTCGGCGGAGGCTTCGAACCTTCCGCACTTATTCCCGGCAATAACACCTCGCTGCAGTATTTCCTTGATTGAATAAGGCGGCCAGAACATGCTCATTTGGGAAGTGACTCGCCCGTGTGGTTGACAATCGACGTAGTAATCGCTCGTGACCGCGATTGTGTCCTCGATTTTGGGGATAGCTCGCGGTCCGCCGAACGCAGCTCTGTTGCACGCGCGCGCAGAAGCAATGTCTGCCGTCACTTGGTTTTTGCCAAAATGAGCACTGCGAACCCTTCCTTGTTTGTCGGAACCAGGAGCGCTGCCCGTCCCCCGAAACCCCCAATGAACACGTTAACGCACTCTTTGGTGATAGGGTGACCATTGCGACCGTCCAAGACCTTAATGCGGATATCTTGTGCACCGAGAATGGTCCCGCACCAACCAGCGAGCGCCGTGGCGAGAAGGGGCCGCCGTAGTGCACGCCAGAACGGTATTTTACGAGCTCCCTTTCGACTTGAAGATCCGGTCATGGCCACCTGTCCCCTAAGTTAAGTGCGTTAGGAGATGCACCAGCGTTCGCACCGGATGCCCCGTGGGACCCTTGGCCAGGTAAGGCTTTTCTTCGTTCGACCAGCGCGTGCCGGCGATGTCGAGGTGGACCCACGGCGTGTCCTCCGCGAACTCGCCCACGAACATCGCCGCGGTGATGGCGCCGCCGTATCGCCCGCCGGTGTTGGCGATGTCGGCGATGGAGCTCTTGTAGAGGTCGCGATACTCGTCGTCCACCGGCAGCTCCCACATACGATCGCCGACGGCTGCGGCGCTGGCGAGCACTTTATTCACCCACTCTTTATTCCAACCGAAGACGCCTGTCGTGATGTTGCCCAGCGCCACCGTCACCGCGCCGGTCAGCGTCGCCGCGTCGATCAATACCGTACAGCCCTGCTGCTGCCGGGCGTAGGTCAAGGCGTCGGCAAGCGCCAGGCGGCCTTCGGCGTCGGTGTTCAGCACTTCAATCGTTTTGCCCGACATGGAAGTGATGACGTCGCCGGGCTTGTACGCCTTGCTGCCGGGCATGTTTTCCGCCGTGGGCACCACCGCCACCACGCGAGCCTGCGGCTTCAATTGCGCGATGGCCTGCATCACGCCGAGCATGGTGGCGCCCCCGGCCATGTCGGTTTTCATTTCGTGCATGTCCGCCGCCGGCTTAATCGAAATCCCGCCGGTGTCAAACGTGATTCCTTTCCCGACCAGCCCGATCACCGGTAGCTCCGGCGCTCCGTGCGGCAAATACCGGACGATGATCACCCGCGGGGGCTCACTGCTGCCCTGGCCCACCGCCCACAGCGCGCCCATCTTCAGGCTGCGAATCTGATCGGGGCCGAGCACCTGGCTCTCCAACCCGTAGCGGTGGGCCATGGTTTGCGCCCGCTCTCCCAGCAGGGTGGGAGTCATCAGGTTGGAAGGTTCGTTGACCAGATCGCGTGTAAAGTTCTGCGCCTCGGCGATAATACGTCCGCGACTGAGCGCCGCCTTTGCAGCTCCGTCCGGAACTGCCCCGCCGGTGGCGAGCCAGAACTCGTCCATGCGACGATCCGGGTCGCGGTCAGTGCGGTAACTGTCGGCATCGTAGTCCGCCACCACCGCCCCGTCCACAATCGCCTCGATTGCTTCCGGCGCTTCCGGCTTTCCGTCGAGCACCCACGCCGCCTGGCGCAGGTTGCGCGCCCGCAGGTACCGCACCGCAGTACCGGCCAGCCGCCGCAACTGCGCATCGCTGAACTTGTCCTTTTTACCCGCTCCCACCACCAGCAGCGTCTTGGCCGCGAGCCCCGGCGGACGATGCAGCAGCGTGCACTCGTATGCCTTGCCCTTCAGTTCACCCGTCGCTTGCAGCTCTTCGAGCAGAGCGCGCGTCTCCGGCGCGAGGCTGCCCGTTGTACCCTCGTGCGCCGGGTTCCCTTCGAAGCCGTAGGCAACCAGCGACGAGACGGCAAGCGCGGCCAGCGGCTCGGTTCGGAATTCGATTCTCAATGTCTTGACTCCTTTCGCTCGTTATCCGGTCACGGCCTTGCTTGGCCGAGACCGAACCGAGAGCCGGCTCGTGCCGGTGGTAATTCAGCTCGAGCGCTTGTTTTCATAGACCTAACGGTTTCGTTTTGCGCTTTTGGGGTGTTTTATGTTATTTTTATAGTTAACACTTAATCTTAGAAATAGTTCATTGTATAGTTAATAGTGCATGACCGGAGGCGCTGGTCGGATGCTGGTAAAATCCTTTGACAAATCTGCCACCCAGCGGAGCTTGAGTTGCCTGCCGGCGTCTTGGACCTACCGGCCATCTAGTGCCGCCGCCCTCAGCGGCTCCGCTGATGCTCCCGGACTTCCTGACGCGTCTCGCGGTCCACCGTGCGCCGCCGGATCGTTTCGCGCTGGTCCCAAACCGTTTTGCCCTTGGCCAGCGCAATCTCGCACTTGACCATATTGTTCTTCTGATACATCCGCGTCGGTACGATGGTCAAACCGCGTTCCTGGGTGCGGCCACGCAGCTTATCGATCTCCTGCCGGTGCAGCAGCAGCCGCCGGGGCCGGAGCGTGGAGTGATTCAGGTAACTGCCGGGCAGGTAGGTTCCAACGTGGCAATCAATCAGCCACGCTTCTTTGCCCTTCACCATCGCGTAAGCGTCTTTCAGGTTCACTTTGCCTTCGCGAATTGACTTCACTTCCGTGCCGGTGAGCTCTAGTCCCGCCTCGAACTTTTCGAGCAGGTGATAGTAATGCGCCGCCTGCCGGTTGAGGGCGAAATTGCGCATCCGATCGTTCCCCGGTCGAGGCTTCATGGCTAGTGTTGCGTTCCGAAAACCGCGTTGACCTCCCTATCGTTGGGTTGCTTGTATCGGGCGCGGCTTCAGCCGTGCCACAAAGCGGCGAAGCGAGAAGGCGGCTTTAGTCCCTGAGCCGTTCTCTCAGGGGCTAAAGCCCTCAGAACGAAAGGCGTTTCGGGCGGCACGGCTGAAGCCATGCCCTGATGCAACACCCATTGAACCTGCGACCGCCACCGCCCGAATAGGTCATCGCATTTTCCGAACGCGACACTAGAGCTTACACCGTCACCTTCGCAACCCCCCACAGAGATTTTCATGTTAACACATGGCTTCCGGTCCATGCCGCGGGCCGCCGCTCCCGGTTTCTGAAATGGTGGTAAGCTATAGAGGAAAAGCTCAGTACGGACTGGCGGACGGGCTCGAGCCCGCATGCCCGCGGCGCCGTCCAATGGGCTGGATCGGGCAATGCATTGGGGGGGGCCCGCGTGAAGCCCGCCTCGCGCGCAAGGCGCGGAGCGGCGGATTCGCAACCGAATTTGAAAGGAGAAAATCATGTCAACTTCCACTGCTGCCAAAGGAGGCGTTGTGCCATTCACAGTACCAGCTTTGCCCTATGGGTTCGACGCTCTGGAACCTCACATCGACAAGCTGACCATGGAGATTCACCACGACAAGCACCACGGCGCCTACGTGAACAATCTGAACAAGGCGCTGGAGTCGGCGCCGCAACTTGCCGGCAAGACTCTCGAAGAGTTGCTGGCGTCGAACTGCGCCATCGTGCCGGAGAATATCCGCACGGCGGTGCGCAACAATGCGGGCGGTCACGCCAACCATTCCATGTTCTGGACCATCATGGCGCCCAAGGCTGGCGGCGAGCCGCACGGAAAAGTCGCCGAGGCTATCCACGGCGCGTTCGGCGGCTTCGCGGGGTTCAAAGAGAAATTCGCCGCCGCCGCGGCCGGACGCTTCGGCTCCGGTTGGGCGTGGCTGGTGAAAGATCACTCCGGCAAGGTTGAAATCATCTCAACCGCGAACCAGGATAGCCCGCTGATGGAAGGCAAGTTCCCGGTGCTGGGCCTCGACGTCTGGGAGCACGCCTATTACCTCAAGTACCAGAACCGCCGCCCCGATTACGTTGCCGCCTGGTGGAACGTGGTCAACTGGCACGAGATTGAGAAGCGGTACACCGCTGGCAAGTAGCAGCGCAGGTCTTGCGATCGGGGGAGACGCGCCCGCTCGAACAGCGGTCCGATGCCTCCCTCGTTTTTTCCAGCGAATGCCAGCGGATGAACGTTTGAAGCGGTCATGTTTCTCAGAAGCAATAAGCCCTTTCGATTAGCCTTCGCTCGGATGCCGCGACCACACTGCTTGCGATTGCGCCTCGCCCGCCTCGGTTTGGCAGGCTTCCTGCTGTCGTTTGCCTCGCTTCTCCCGGCCGCTGCGCCCCAGCAAGATTCCACCGCAACCCTCTCGCGAAGCCTGGAGATCCCGAACCCGCCCATCGAAACCCACTCGACGGTAGTGGACTGGCCTTTCCCCGAAGTGCGCCGTGAGGTGCCGGAACTCAAGAAGCTCGATGCCTCGACGAGCCAGGACGAGCTGCCTGCTATCCTGGGGCGGGTGGGGGAGAGGGTTGCCGCGCTGTTTCGAGACTTTCCGAATACAACCTCGCGGGAAGACGTGAACGAGGAAAAACTCTTTCCCGAAGGAACCGTGGAAACGAGCATATCTCAGGATTTTCACTACCTGGTTCTCGCCGGCTCGGAAGCGGGGCGGCCGATTTTTCGTGAGTACCGAACCAATGCCAAGGGCAGGCTGGTCACGCCTAGCGGCCTCAATCAGGGGTTTGTCCTCACCGCAGGCTTCGCCTCGATGGCGATCCACTTCCATCCGCAATATCAGGGGCAAAGCCGATTTCGCTACCTCGGAACGGAGATGATGGACAAGCACGAGACCGACGTGGTTGCCTTCGCCCAGAAGCCTGCCGCCCAGGAGAAGGGCGTTCTTGTGATTTCGGGAAGACGCGCCGTCGTTCTCTATCAGGGTGTGGCGTGGATTGACCACTCGAACGATAAGATTGTGCGGATGCGCACCGACCTGGAGAGGCCTGCCCTGGAAATCGGCCTGAAGCGGCAAACCACGCGGGTGAAGTTCGGCGAAGTTCACTTCAAAGGCGAGTCAGTGGTGGTCTGGTTGCCGCGGGAAGTGGTCGTCGAAGCCGAGTTTACCGGCCAGACTTTTCGCAATATCCATCGTTACTCGGACTTCAAGCTCTTCAGCGTGGAGACCGAGCAAAAATCGCCCGAGCCGAACTGAGCAGCCCGCCGTCATCGGTTACTGTTGTCATTCCCGCGCAGGCGGGAAGCCATCGGAGGACGCATTGGCTCTCATCAACATCGCTCCGAAGCTCACGCCGGAGCAATACGAGCACAACTTCCGGGACATCAGCCCGCCGCTTACGCCCCAGCAGGCACGGATCGAATCGGCGCGCTGCCTCTTCTGCTTCGATGCGCCCTGCATCAAGGCGTGTCCGACGCGCATTGACGTGCCCTCGTTCATCAAGAAAATCACGACCGGCAATCTCAAAGGCTCGGCCCGCGTGATTCTTTCCGCCAACATCCTGGGCGAAAGCTGCGGGCGAGTGTGCCCCACCGAAGTCCTGTGTGAGGGCGCCTGCGTGATGAACGAGCAGGGAGAGCGGCCCATTGAGATCGGCCGCCTGCAGCGCTACGCGGTGGATTACGTCCTTGACAACAACATCCGCCTGTTCGCCGCCGGGGCTGCAAACGGGAGGCGCGTGGCCTGCATCGGCTCAGGACCCGCGTCGCTTGCCTGCGCCGGCGAGCTGGCAAAGTGGGGTTACGAGGTCGAGGTGTACGACCGGAACGAGCAGCCGGGCGGCTTGAACACTTACGGCATCGCCGCCTACAAGACCCGCGCGGCCGACAGTCTGAGAGAAGTGAAACTGGTCGCGGACTTGGGCGTGAAGTTCCACCAGGGCGTCGAAGTGGGTAACGACATCTCGCTCGTCGCTCTCGAATCAAAGTTCGATGCCATCTTTATCGGAGTCGGACTCGGTGACACTTCGGCGCTCAAACTGCCGGGCGAAGACCTCGAAGGCGTGTACGGGGCGCTGGAGTTCATCGAGCCGACGAAGGTCCGGCCGTTTGAGGGGATTGACGTGGGCCGGCGCGTGGTGGTGATTGGCGCGGGCAATACGGCGGTCGACGTCGTGACCGCGGCGCGTCGCTTGGGCGCTGAGCAAGTCTCGCTGGTATACCGTCGCGGCGCGCGCGAGATGTCCGCATTCAAATATGAGTATGAGTTGGCGCAGAAGGACGGCGTGATGTTTCACTGGCACACCCAGCCGATCGGCATTGTGGGCAACGGGCATGTGGAAGGCGTCCGGTGCGTGCGGACGCGCCTGGTGGGAGAAGGGCGTAAGGCCAAGGTCGAACCGCTGCCGGAGACGGCGTTTGTGATTCCCGCCGACATGGTGGTCGGCGCCCTGGGCCAGCAACCGCTGCTGAGCCTGGTGCAAATGCTGCCTGGAATTATCATCGAGAACGAGCATCTCGTCGTAGACCGCGAGACGGGGCAGACGGGGAATCCCAGGTATTTCGCGGGCGGCGATTGCGTAAACGGCGGCAGGGAAGTGGTGGACGCGGTGGCCGAAGGCATGCGAGCGGCGCGGGGAATCGACGCGATGCTGTCGAGTAGCGCCGCCCTTCAGGGTGGCATGCCGGGCTGAAGCCCGGCGCTACAGGAGAAGAGGATGGCAGACCTTAGCACCAACTTCGCCGGAATCAAAAGTCCCAATCCATTCTGGCTGGCCTCGGGACCACCGACCAACACCGCGGGTCAGGTGATGCGGGCCTTCGATGCCGGCTGGGGTGGCGCGGTTTGGAAGACCATCGGCGAGCCGATCATCAACACCGTCTCGCGCTACGGCGGCATTGACCTCGGTTCACAAAAGCTGATGGGCTTTAACAACATCGAACTGATTTCCGACCGCCCGATTGAAGACAATTTGCGCGAAATCGCCGAAGTGAAGCGGCGCTACCCGCGCAACGCCGTCATTGCCTCGCTGATGGTCGAGTCGCGGCGGCAGTCGTGGCACGAGATGGTGGCGCGCGCGGAAGACGCCGGCTGCGACGGCCTGGAGCTGAACTTTGGCTGTCCGCACGGCATGAGCGAGCGCGGCATGGGCGCGGCGGTGGGCCAAGTGCCGGAATACACCACGATGATCACGGAGTGGGTGAAAGAAGTGGCGCGGACGCCGGTGATCGTCAAGCTCACGCCCAACGTTACCGACGTCACCCGCATGGCCATCGCCGCCGAACAGGGCGGCGCCGACGGCATCTCGCTTATCAACACGATCAACAGCTTGATGAGCGTGAACCTCGATACCCTGGCGCCGACGCCGACGGTGCGCGGCAAGTCGTCGCACGGCGGCTACTGCGGCCCGGCGGTAAAGCCGATTGCGCTGCACATGGTGGCAAGCTGCGCCAAGCGCGTGAAGATTCCGGTGAGCGGCATCGGCGGCATCGCGACGTGGCAGGACGCGGCGGAATTCGTGACGCTCGGCGCTCGGTCGCTTCAGGTCTGCACGGCGGCGATGCACTACGGCTTCCGCATCGTCGAAGATATGATTGACGGTCTCGAGCAGTATCTCGAAGCCAAGGGCTTTGCAAGCCTGAAAGAGCTGGAAGGCCGCGCGATCGAAAGCGTCACCGATTGGGGCAACCTGGACCTCAATTACAAGATCATCGCCGAGATTGATGCCGAAAAATGCATCGGATGCCATTTGTGTTACGTGGCCTGTGAGGACGGTGCGCATCAGTGCATCGAAGAGTATCCCAAGCCCCAGGGTGCAAACGGCGGCAACGGCGCCATGCGCGTGCCGCGAGTGATTGAAGAGGATTGCGTGGGCTGCAACCTGTGCGCGCTGGTGTGTCCGGTCGCGGGCTGCATCACGATGAAGGAAATCTCGACCGGCTTGCCGGCGATGTCCTGGAACGACCGGGTGCGGAGGCAGCAGCGCGAAGCCGGCATCGCGTACACGCCGTCGCTGTGGGAAAATGCGTGAAACGATTGCGCTAATGCGCCGACGGCCTCTCGCTATTGGGCTACGGTATTTCGCCCCGACGCCGCTGGCCCCCCGAGCGATGTGCCAGCGCCAGATACATCAGGAACGACACGCCGAACCCCACGAACCAGCCGTAATTGTAAAGGACGCGAAGCTGGGGGATGAACAGGCCGACGAGAGCGACGGCGACTCCAGCGGCAAGCGCCACAACTCCTTGCGGGTTCACGCCGTGGCGGTATTCATATGCGCCGCCGCGTCGGTAAAGGTCCTCGGCCACGAATACCGTCTGGCGCAGGACGAAGTAATCGGCAATCAAAACGCCCGCAATCGGGCCGAGAAAAGTGGAGTAGCCTACCAGCCAGCCGAAGATGTAGTTGCCGTAGTTGGCGAGCAATTTCCACGGTTGCATCAGCAGGCCGACGAAGCACGTGATGAGGCCGCCTAGCTTGAAGCTGATCCGTCGCGGATAGAGGTTGGAAAAATCGTTGGCGGGCGAGACCACGTTGGCCGCGACGTTCACGTTTAGCGTTGCGACGAGCAGCGCCAGCATGGCAATGACCACCGCGATCGGGTTGCCGAGATGCGACAGTACCACGACCGGGTCCCAGATCGCCTTGCCGAACATGATGACGGTGGCCGAAGTCACCGCAACCCCGATGAAAGAATAGAGCGTCATCGTGGCCGGCAGGCCGAGCGCCTGACCGAGCATCTGGTCGCGCTGGGTTTTGGCGTAACGAGTGAAGTCTGGAATGTTGAGAGCCACCGTGGCCCAGAAGGCGACCACGCCGGTGAGCGACGGCACGAAGAAGGCGAAGAATTGACCGAAACCTGTGAATTTCGAGGGCGCCGCCAGCATCGGTCCAAAGCCACCCGCCTTCACGTACGCCCAGCCCAGCAGCGCCACGCTGATGATCAGCAGGAACGGCGCGCTCGCGCCCTGCAGGAAGCGAATCGTATCAATGCCACGCACGATCACCGCAACATTGAGCAGCCAGAACGCCGCGAAGCATACCGCCGGTCCCAGTGCGAAATCATGCCAGCGGGGAACAAGGGCGACGAGCATGGCGTTGATGGCTTCGCCGCCGATCCATGTCTGGATGCCGAACCAGCCGCAGGCGACGAGCGCGCGGAGAACGGCCGGAATGTTAGCGCCGAGCACTCCAAATGAAGCGCGAGCGTAAACCGGGAATGGGATGCCGTACTTGGCGCCCGCGTGCGCGTTCAGCAGCATGGGAATGAGGACGAGGACGTTGCCCAGGAAAACGGTGAAGACGGCCTGCTTCCAGCTCATGCCTCCGGCGATCATGCCGCTGGCCAGCAGATAGGTGGGGATATTGACGCTCATCGCCACCCAGAGCGCGGCGTAGTTGTATGTGCCCCAGGTGCGGCGCTCCGGCGGGATGGCGGCGAGGTCCTTATTCCAGAGCCGAGGGTCGCGATCTTGAATGTCGGATTGTGGATCTTGAATTACGTTCGACGGCTGGTCACTCGTCACGGCTCACTCGTCGCTGGGGGTGTCGTCACGCCCGCGCCAACGCCTCGTACGTCTCCGGCCGGCGGTCGCGATAGAACTGCCAGGTGGTACGCACCTCCTCGATCATTTCGAGATCGAGGTCCGCCACCAGCGCCTCGTCCTTGTCGCGGCTGGCCTGGGCGATGATCTTCCCGCGCGGGTTGCAGAAATAACTTTTGCCGTAGAACTCGCCGATGTTCCAAGGCAGCTCGCGTCCCACGCGATTGATGGCGCCCACGAAGTATCCGTTGGCCACGGCGTGGGCCGGTTGTTCGAGTTCCCACAAGTATTCTGACAGGCCGGCGACGGTGGCGGACGGATTGAACACGATCTCGGCTCCGTTCAGGCCCAACACACGCGCGCCTTCGGGAAAGTGCCGGTCGTAGCAGATGTACACACCGATTTTGCCGTAGCGCGTCTCGAATACCGGATACCCGAGATTGCCCGGCGTGAAGTAGAATTTCTCCCAGAAGCCGGGATGGCAGTGGGGAATATGATGCTTCCGATACTTGCCGAGGTAGCGTCCGTCGGCGTCAATCACCGCCGCCGTGTTGTAGTAGACGCCCGCTTGCTCGGCCTCGTACACGGGCACGATCAGCACCATCCTGTGTTTCTTGGCCAGCTTCTGGGCCCAGCGCACGGCCCGGCCGTCCGGCACCGCCTCGGTAAGCTTGTACCAGCGCGCGTCCTGTTCGGCGGCGAAATACGGGCCGTAGAAAAGCTCTTGCAGGCAGACGATCTGCGCGTGCTTCCGCACCGCCCCGGCAATCAGCCGCTCGTGCTTCTTCAACATCTCTGCCTTGATTCTGTCGAGCGAGAACTTTGCGGGCGACCATTCGCACCGCGCTTGCACCAGTCCGCAACGCACCACCCGTGGCATGGCTTCTCCTTTCGACCAGCGCCGTCGCGGCAGGCCTCTTGCTCGTGCAAAGCCGGCGGCAATTCGTTTAAGATAGCAGATTATACTCCGGCGAACCGCCTTGCATGGCGATATTGACGTCAAGGGGGTAAGACTGATGGGAAGCGCGAACGGCAACGGCTCGGCCACTACGCTCCACACCACTCCAACTTCCGCTGCCGGCGGCGGCAAGCTGATCGTCCTCACCGCACCGCTGACCGAGACCATTGACCATGCCGGTTATTTCATCCAGATGGCCATGGCCTCCATGCCGATTTGGATGGAGCGCGTGCTGAACAGCAAGTATCCCGCCTGGCGCAACGTCGAACACAACCCGGATGGCTCGGCGCGCTATATGCCCGCCGGATCGCGGCTGCTCGAGGCTTCCTTGCTCCGCGAGTGGAGTGCGGACGACATCGTCTGTTGCTTCCCTGACGACCTCGACAAGTTCATCGGCTCGAAGACTCGCGTCGTGGCCGTTTCCACGCACAATCCGCTGGGCGTCACCTTCGCGGCCGGCGTATACACGTCGATATTCGGCTCGTCCCGTGAGCCCGTGAACGCCTTTTACGCCCGCGCGATGTTCGAGAAAATCAAGGCCAGCCCCTATCGGGGCCAATTCAAGGTGATCGTGGGGGGCTCAGGCGGGTGGCAGATTACCCAGACGAATAGCTTTGACGACTTGAGTGTGGATTGCGTCGTCGAAGGCCGCAGCGAGTCGGCCGATTGCTTGGAGCTGTTCCGTAAAGCGATTCGTGGCGAAGCGCTGCCACGTGAAATGAACGTCGAGCACCCCACCGCCCGCGAGGGTATCCTGGTTCCGGAACGGCGCACTACGTTTGGTGTGGTCGAAATGACCACCGGCTGTGGACGCCGCTGCGCCTTCTGTGTGCCGGACCTTAACCCGCAGATTGACGTGCCCAAGGACAAGATCATGCGCGCCGTGAGCGCCAACGTGCGCGAGGGCAACAAGCAGATCTCGCTTGCTACCGAGGACATGTTCATCTGGGGACAAGTGCACACCGGCACTCCATTCTTCTTTCCCAACCGCGAGGCGCTGCTCGACCTCTACTCCTCCATCGTGAACACGCCAGGCGTTGAACAGCACGTGCTGAGCCACGCGACGATTGCCCCCTTCGTCGTCGATCCGCTGCTCATCAGGCAGCTCTCTGAACTTCTGTTGCCCAAGAGTCCCATTCATCTCCCTCGCCTCAGCACCCATCCGCAGAAAAAAGCTCTTTCGCCCCTGCTTGGACTCGAGACCGGGTCGGTGCGAATCGCCAAGAAAATTATGGCCGGCAAGGGTCTGCCTTTTCCGATCGAAGACTGGCCGAGCGTCGTGCTCGAAGGATTGCGCATCGCCAACGAGAATAACTGGTTCCCGGTGATGACGTTGATCGTGGGCAGTCCCGACGAGGCAGACGAGGACGTGAAAGACACCCTCGACCTGGTCTACGAAATGGAGCGTCGCGGACTCTTCGCCTTTCTGGTGCCCTCCATCTTCACTCCCCTGCACGACACCCGCATGGAAAAATCGGAAGGCGTGACCGAAACTCAGAAGCTCACTCCGCTGCAATGGCAGCTCATGATGAAGTGCTGGAAGCTGAACCTGCGTCCCGGCCAGTATAGCTGGTGGGGCCCGATGGCTTGGCGCATCGGGTCTATCGCCATGTGGCTGTATCGCCTGCGCCGTGTTAACGGACCAAATTTCACCTGGCCGCTCTGGATGTTCTCCGGTGCCATTTCTGAAAAAAGGCTGGAAAAGATGGGCAAGATATACATCGGGAAGCCTCTGAAGACGAAGACACGCAGGGAACTCCTCGCCTCGATCAAATCCCACTACTGGCAGTATCTTCGTGCCGATAACGGTGACCTCCCGGAGACCACCCTCCCACCACCGCCTACGGCGTCACTAGGCTTGCGGGCAACCGCATGATAATCATCTGTAGCGACCTCGCTCGTTGCCAGGCGGCCGCTCTTCGGTAGCCGGTTGCGGTAATCCGGTTGTAACTTCCGAGCGTCAGGAATAGACTGTGAATCTCACCTCAGAGGTTGACCTGTGCCGGGCCCAGATTCGCGTGTCCGCATCCTCTGATCCATTGGATTCGGGTGAGGCGCTCCATGAACGAACCAAGCGAGATAACCACTCCTCTCGGTTCCGGTCGCGCTCCGGCGGACTCCCGTCCGGGCGCGCCTGAGTCCGATGCGCGGCCGGATGAAACGTATGAAACGGCCGGGCACGGCCGTCGAGCGCGCCGGGATGGCGAGCCGGAGATCGGCCCGGAGTGGGCGACTTTGCAGCGGCTCGCTCTACGGCAGCTTGACCGATTCGTGGGGTTCGAACCCAAAGTGCTGCGCGGCGACTCGGCAAGAGCCATTCACGATATCCGGGTAGCCAGCCGCCGCCTGCAGGAACTGCTCGACCTGCTTTACCCCGCACCCCGGTTGCGCGGGATCCAGAAGCTGCGCCGCAAGATTCGCCGCTCGCGCCGGGCTCTTTCTGAGGTTCGAAATTGCGACGTGTCGCTCGCACGCATCGATAAGACGCTCGGACGCAAGCGCACCGCGCGCCGCGAGGCTTGGGAGGTGGTGCGGGACTATCTGGCGGAGCGCCGGGCGAAAACTGCCGCCAAAGCCCTGCGCCGGTTCAGCAAGTTGAACCTAGCCGCGTTCTATGTACGTCTCAAGGAGTATCTGGTTTCGGAAGCGAGTGAGATGAACGCTCCCGGTGCGGCGCACTCGGCCAGCGATGCCTCGCCGCAGGTCATCGCTTTTCCGGATGAGCGCGCCGGTCAGCGCTTGCAGCGGCGCCTGGCGGAGTCGCTGGAGCGCGAATGGCAGGCTTTTGAGGCGCGCCTGGCGGAATCGCATCGCGACCGCAGCGCGGATCTCCTCCACCGCGCCCGGATCGCAACCAAGCGGGTGCGTTACCTCGTCGAGGTTGCGCACCAGTTCCAAGTTGCTGGGAGCGGCGAGGCGCTCGCTGGGCTGCGCCGCCTGCAGCGTTGCCTCGGAGACTGGCACGACCTCGAAGTGCTCGAGCAGAGGATGCTCGAGATGGTCGCCCGGCAGGAGTTTTTGCGCCAGCGACTCTCGACGGCCATGGAAGTCG
Organism: Terriglobia bacterium; assembly: GCA_035934405.1. Taxonomy (GTDB): domain Bacteria; phylum Acidobacteriota; class Terriglobia; order UBA7540; family UBA7540; genus DASYXW01. Next base: position 182,892 of record DASYXW010000044.1, on the reverse strand, counting down.
AGCGGCTGGTGGTGCGTGGCCGCGCCGCGAAGCGCCGCCTGGAAGAGAAATACCTGCTGATGACCCTCGACGCCGGCGAAGCCGGTTCGGGTGAGTATCAGCGGCTAGCACATTGGGTTGCCGGTTTCCTTTCGTCGCCCGCCGCCTGAGCGCGCCCACCCGCCTCACGCCGTCCCACGAGCGAGATAGCGAGCGCGAGCCTTATCAAGTAAACTATCGGGTGAGATGAATCCTCGCCACGAGATTGAAATCAAACTGCGCGTGGAGCGGCGGCGGGCTTTGGAGGAGCGGCTGTCGCTCTTGGGTTTTCGCGAGCTCCGTGGCCGGCACTTCGAGAGCAATTGTCTGTTCGACTTCTCCGATCGCCGTCTCTACAAGGCCGGACGCCTCGTGCGCTTGCGGTGGGCAAACGGTGAGGGCATCCTGACCTTCAAGGGTCCGGCCGTCCGCTCCGGGTTGTACAAGATCAGAGAGGAAGTAGAGACGCGCGTGGAGGACGCGAGCTTGCTGGCGAAGATCCTCGAAGGCATCGGGTTGATCGAGGTCTTTCGTTACGAGAAGTATCGCACTGTCTATGGACGCGTTGGACCGGAGTTCGAGGGGCATCGCGGGGGCCAGGCGGATGCTCGGGGTAATCTCCGTCGGTCTCTGCGGCCCGAGGGGCCGAAGCTCCTGTACGACGAAACTCCCATCGGCGACTATGTGGAGCTTGAAGGACCGGAGCGCTGGATTGACGAGATCGCCCGACAGCTTGGCTACGGGCGCGGGGAATATATCACGGCCAGCTACGGCAGGCTTTACCGCGAGCACTGCGAGAGTCGTGGGAAAAAGTCCGGCGACATGCTTTTTGCCACCCCCAAGCGCGCGTCGCGACCAGGCCCGAAACTAGCCCGAAAGTCTTGAATGGCTTGCGCCGGCGCTTTGCGCTATAATCCACTGAGGCTAGGCGACAAGGGCGGAAGCAGGGCTCGCGTCGGCAGGCGGGTTAAGATGCCGGGCTATGTAGGTCGGGCTCGGACCTTGCCGCGCCGGGAGGTTACACTATGGAAGGCTTGCTGAGCCCGACTCATTTGATTATCATTTTGGTCATCGTTCTGATCCTGTTTGGGCCGGGCAAGCTGCCTGACTTGGGACGGGGTCTGGGCAAGGGCATCCGTGAGTTCAAGGATGCGCTCCGGGGCGGAATCGATGAGAATAGCAAGAAAGCGGAAGAGAAGAAACCGGAAGACAAGCCAGTGGAACAAACCAAACTATAGAGTTTGAGGGGATGCGATTCGCAAATCGCTTCCGCAAGGTCATGGGGCTTGGCCCGGCGGGGCGAGGAGGTATGAAATGGAAGGTCTGTTCCAGCCGACACACTTGTTGATCATTCTGGCGATCGTGCTGATTATTTTTGGGCCGGGCAAGTTGCCGGACCTCGGCAAAGGCTTGGGCAAGGGAATTCGCGAGTTCAAGGACGCCATCAAGGGCGGCGCTTCTGCCGCTCCCAATGACCCCGAAAAGAAGAATTAGTACCGTTCCGAGGGCCGCGCATCGTCGGCTTCTGCGTGTCCGCGATCCGCTGGGTATTCGCTCGAAACATGGTGCGAGCGACCTTCAGCATGCTTCAAGAGGTTTCCCTTATTCCTCGGTAGCTCAATGGTAGAGCATTCGGCTGTTAACCGAAGGGTTCCAGGTTCGAGTCCTGGCCGAGGAGCCAATCCCCAAGAGTCGTGCTGACATAACGCCACGGGTGCGCCAGCGCGGTTCGACCAGTTGTGCGAGTCGGCTAGTGCAGCCGCGAGAGTTCTTGCTGGTAAAGCGGATTGTTGGGAAATTGCCGGGCCAGTTCCTGAAGGAGTGTGCGCGCCTCGTCCCGGTTGTTGTCACGGAGCGCAGCGACGGCCAGCAGCAGGCGCGCATAAGGCAAGAGGTAGTGCCCTTTGGTGGCGGTCAAGTCGAGATTCCTGATGCCCTTTTCCTTGTCCGTCTCGGCTCCGTATAAACGAAGCACCCAGCGTAGGGGCGCCGGGGTAGCACCGAGGATGTAGTTCTCCGCGCCCACCGCCAGATAAGCGTCGTAGCATTCGGGATCGACAGCCAGCAATCGCTCGGCGAGGATGCCCGCGTTCTTGATATAACTGAGCGATGCCACGTCCCGCTTCTCCACCAGCGCCAGGTAATCGCCACGCAGGCCCAAATTAAGCGTCTTCGAGAGAAGCGCATGGCTGTCGTTGGGCGAATTTTTGAGCACCGCGTCCGCAAGGCGGTCGCTCTCGGCGATGTCGGCCTCGAATCGAGCCTTGAGCGTGGGATCCGGCGGCGGCCTCTTGCGCTTCTTGAATTCGCCATCGTTCACGAAGAGGTTCGACTGCAAAACGCCCAGGCGGTTGAATTCATCGAACAGGCAAGCCGCGGCGTCCGCCGTCGGCCCCATAGGATCGTGCGGCTCAGCGGATTCCCACTGCTGGAACGTCCTGTGGGCGTCCTCGAACTGCAGGTTGTACATCTCGCGGAAGCCCACATCGAGCGGCGCGGAGCTTGAGAAAATATCGCCCATCGGCGGCAATGAAAGCTGGAGCGGTCGCAAAAGCAAGATGACAAGCATGGATGCCATAGCTGCTAGAATAACCTGGATTCGGCCGGCGGAAAGGGGATGGCTCCGCGGGATTTTGCGCAGGAGGGACCTGTGCCACAACGTGTGATTGAGACGCCAGCAGCACTAAAGCGTTTTGCGGGCCGCGAAATCGCGACGACGGAATGGTTCCTGGTGACCCAAGACCGAATCTTGCAGTTTGCCGAAGTCTCCGAAGACCGCCAGTGGATTCACGTTGATGCCGGACGCGCCCAATCGCAGTCCCCGTACAGCGCGACCGTCGCGCACGGTTTCCTCACATTGTCGCTGTTGAGCTGCTTCCTGAGGCAGGCGATTGAGATCCGCGATGGAGTTCGTCTGACCGTAAACTACGGCCTGAACCGCGTGCGCTTTCCGGCGCCGGTTCGTGCCGGCTCGAAGATTCGCGCGCGCGTCACCCTCTTGTCGCTGAACGAACTGCGGGCAGGTGTTGAAGCCGTCTTTTCGATGTTCGTGGAGGCCGAGGGCGCCGAAAAGCCCTGCTGCGTCGCCGAGTGGGTCGTCCGTTATTACCAATAACCCGGCTCGCCGGACGCGGCGCGGTCTTCCCCTCCCGGCGGCCAGCCACCAAAACCACTAACCACCAGCCATTACCTTCTTACTGCCCCGTGGCTTTGTTCACTGGCACGTCGCCCGAGCCGCCCCACACCGTCGTCGTCTGCACCCCCGTCGACGAGTTGATGATGTACCACGTTCCGTTCGACGGCCGCCACACCGCGTAGTCCGTCTTCTCGTCCCCATCGTAGTCCTTCGCCACCGGAATGTCGCCGCTCGCTCCCAACTGCTGGTTCACCGTCTTCCCGGTGCTGCTCTGGATGACGTAGAACGTCCCGTTCGACGGCCGCCACACCGCATAGTCCGTCTTGCCGTCGCCGTCATAATCCCCTGGCGCCGGCAGGTCGCCCGTCGCCCCGAACGCTGTCGTCACCGTCGCTCCCGTGCTGCTCAGAATCACGTAGAACTTCCCGTTCGACGGCCGCCACACGGCGTAGTCCGTCTTGCCGTCGCCGTCGTAATCGCCCACCACCGGAATGTCGCCGTTGGCGCCCCAGGCCGTGGAGACGGTCTTCCCCGTGCTGCTCAGGATGACGTAGAACGTGCCATTCGACGGCCGCCACACGGCGTAATCCGTCTTGCCGTCGCCGTCGTAATCCCCCGGCACCGGAATGTCGCCCGTCGCCCCAAACTGCTGGGTGATGCTCGCGCCGCCGCCGCTCGGCAGCACGTAGAACGTCCCGTTCGAGGGCCTCCATACGGCGTCGTCCGTCTTGCCGTCGCCGTCGTAGTCTCCCGGCACGGGAATGTCGCCCGAAGCGCCCCACACCGTCGCCGTGGTGTTCGAAGGATTCGAGCTCGGAATCACGTACCAGGTCCCGTTTGACGGCCGCCACACCGCCACGTCCGTCTTGCGGTCGCCGTCAAAGTTCGCCGTGTGCTTGTCGCGGCGCTCCTCGAACGGCAGCCGCGTCGCCGGAATGTCTCCCGACGCTCCCCACGCTGTCGACGTCGTCTTGCCCGTCGAGGAGTCGAGCACGTACCACGTCCCGTTCGACGGCCGGAACACCGCCTCGTCGTTCTTGCCGTCCCCGTCGTAGTCGCCTACCACCGGCATGTCGCCCGTCGCTCCAAACGCCTGCGTGATGTTCGCCCCGCCCCCGCTCGGCTGGATGTACCACGTCCCGTTCGACGGCCGGAACACCGCAAAGTCCGTCTCTCCGTCCCCGTCGTAGTCCCCCTGCACCGGGATGTCTCCCGGCGCTCCCCACGCCACCGTGCTCGTCACCGTGGGGTCTTCGCTGGGAATCACGTACCAAGTCGCCGTCGACGGCCGCCATACCGCCAGATCCGTAATCCGGTCGCCATCGTAATCCCCCGGCACCGGCACGTCGCCCGGCGCCCCCCACGCCGTCTTCGTCGTCGTCCCCGTCGAGGAGTTCAGAATGTACCAGGTCGCGTTTGACGGCCGCCACACCGCGTAATCTGTCTTGCCGTCCCCGTCGTAATCCCCCGGCACCGGCACATCCCCCGTCGCCCCAAACTGCTGCGTGATCGCCTGCCCCGTGCTGCTCAGAATCACGTAGAACGTCCCGTTCGAGGGCCGCCACAGCGCGTAGTCTGTCTTGCCGTCGCCGTCGTAATCCCCCGCCACCGGAATGTCACCCAGTTGCCCCTGCAGTTGCGAGAAGCTCACGCCGCTCGACGGCAGCACGTACCAGGTGGTCTTGTCCGGACGGTATATCGCCAGATCCGCCTTGCCGCTGCCCGAGAAACTCACGCTGTCGTTGGGACTCGAGGCCAGAGGCGGCCCGCCCTTGGCCACCTGTAACTGCACGTTGGTGGAGTTGTAGACCACCACAAAGTGCTCGTTGATGTTGATGTTGATCTCATTCACGCTCGCGAACGTGCCGCTGCGCGAACTGCCGCTCAGAATGGTGAAGCTCGTTCCCACTGCCGGCATAAACCCGCCCGTCAGGTTGATGTCGAGTGTCCCGCCCACGCTGAGCGCCCCGCTGGCGGTGATATGCCCAAACTGCGAGCCGGCCGTGGTGCCGCCCACGCTCAGCGTGAGCGCGCCGGTGGAACTCTGGGTAAAGCTCCCGGTCACGCTCAGGGTTCCGGGCGAGATGCTCAGTTGACCCGCGTTGTTGAAGTTGGCCGTGGTTGAAAGGCTCTGGCCCCCCAGCGTCAACTTGCCGTTGGAGGCGTTCGTGCTAACGGCCGCGAGCGCATTGGAGCTGGACTGATCGATAATCTGCGCCGAAGCTCCCGTAAGGGTGATGCTGGCCGCGTTGGTGGTGATATCACCGGGAATCTGCAGTGTTCCAGCCACGTTATAAAAGCCGCCCGTCAGCGTGCCATTGACGAGGTTCTTGAAGTTGGCGAGCGACCCTTGGAAACTCATTGTGCTGCTGCCGGCCACGGTGAGGGTTCCCGTGTTATTGAAGGTTACGGCCACGGGCAAGAGGGGATTCGCGGGATTGTTGGCGATGATGGTCCCACTGTTGGTCAGCGTGCCGTAGCAGTTGGTATTCGGGAACATGGTCCCGGAGCCTTGAATCGTGCTCTGGTTGACGAGGGTCGCGTTGCCGCAGGAGCTGGCTGCAATGGTGTTTTGCGCTTTGTTCGAAAGAGTGAGCGTACCCGAACCCGTGAGCGTCAGGGTCTGTCCAACGGGGATGACCAGGGTTGTGGAGTCGCCCGTCGAATCCACGGTGATCGTGCCCGTGTTGGTGACTGTCCCTTCGAGGGTAACGCTGTTGTTGTCCGGAATGGTGAGCGAGCCCGAGTTGGTGAAGCCGGTCAGCGTCGAATTGTGCTCAGCGTAAGTCGTTCCGCCACTCGAGGTGGCCAGGGTGCCCCCCGTCAGGGTCATCGAATACAATTGCACGTAAGAATTCGTCCCCGTGGCCGTGATTGTGTGGCCGGTATTCGTAACGTTGGCGGAATTGAACTGGAGTCCTGCGCCGTTGGTGGCTTCAAGTGTCCCGGTGTTGGTTAGGTTGGCCGCCTCGATAATCAGCGGCACGGACTGATTGGCATTGATCGTCCCGCTGTTGGTCATGGTGCTGAAACAGTTGGTATTCGGGAAAAACGTGCCGGAGCCTTGAATCGTGCTGGCGTTTACAAAATGCGAGTCGCCGCAGGAAGTGGCCGCGATGGTGTTGGCGGCATTGTTCGTCAGGACCACCGAGCCCGACCCGGTGATCGTGTTGTTGGTGGAGCTGACCGGCAGCGACAAGGTCGTGTTGTCGCCCGTCGAATCCACCGTGATCGTGCCCGTGTTGGTGGTGGTGCCCGCGAAGATGCCGCTGGTGTTGTCCGAGATTACAAGGTTGCCGGTGTTGGTGACGCCGGTTAGGGTCGCGTTGCCGTTGGCAAAGATCGTGCCGCCTGTCGAGGTACTTAACGTGCCCCCGTTGATCGCCGAGCCGCTGCAAAACGCTGCGTCCAAGTGGACGATCGAGCCGGCGCCGATTGCCTTAATTGTGCCCGCGCCCGTGCTCGTCACCGTCGTCTGGCAGAACGCCAGGTAGCCGCCGTTGGTGGCTTCAAGGGTTCCAGTGTTGGCGACCGGGATCTTCACAACAAGTTGGAGATTGTTAGCGCCAATGGGCGTGTTGGCGTCAATGGTGCCCTGGTTCGTTACGCCCGTTATGAGGCTAATCTGGCCGGCGCCCGCGACAGTGGACTGGTTTACCAGTGTGCCGCTGCTGCCGAGCGCGCAACCGAGCAAAGGGTTGTTGTTGTTGGCGCTGCTGGTCCCATCCCCCATCATGAGCATCCCGCTGCCCGTGAACGTGAACGTCTGCCCGTTGGGGATGCACAGACTGACCTCAGAGCCGGTGGATGTCATTTGCAGCGTTCCACTGTTGTTGAGGCTACCCTGAATCTGCGCGTTGTTGCGGAAATCATCCACCAGGATGAGTCCGCTATTTGTGATCGGGTTGCTGCCGGTTCCGTCGAGCAGTGTGCCGCCCCCAGCGTAGATTGTTCCGCCACTCGAGGTGGTGTAGGTTCCGCCGGCGACCGACAGCCCTGATGTCCCCAGGGATCCTGCCAGATCGACATACGATCCGCTGCCTGTCGCTTTGATCGTCCCGCCTGTGTTGGTGATCGTGGTGCTGCCAATGATGATTCCGCCGCCGTTCGTAGCCTCAATAGTTCCGGTGTTGGTGCTCGCGCCGGCGCGGCCCAACATGAGCTGAAGATTGGCGGAGCCGACGGGAACGTTGTCATTGATGGTAGCCCCGGCACTGTTCGTGAAGGAGGTAAGATTGAGGATGGTGCCCGTCCCCTGAATGAGTTGCTGGTTTACCAGAGTGCCGCCACTGATGAAGTCCTGGTTGTTGTAGGAATTGTTGGTGCCATCCCCCATCGTCACATTGCCGGCGCCCATCAAGGTAAGCGTCTGGCCGCTCGGGATGTTGATGCCCACCCCGGCGCCGCGGGATTCGAGCTCGATCAGTCCGGTGTTGTTGATCGTCCCTTGAAAATTGCCGCCCGGGTGCGGCGCGCCGTCAGGCAAATCCATGGTCCCCGAATTGGTTATGGTGTTCCCGCTCGTGCCGTCGAGAAGCACGGTGGTGTCAACAACCTCAATCAAGCCTCCGCTGGGGGTTGTGTACGTGCCGCCGGTGAAATTTTCTCCTCCCTGACCTTCGCCCTCGAGCAAAACGACGGAGTTCGTGCCCGACGCGCTAATGGTCCCGCCGACGTTGTTCAGTATGAGGCTCCCCATAGCAAGCTGGCCGCCGCTGGTGGCTTCTATCAAGCCGGTATTTGTTGAGGAGCCCAGTGTTTGGTTACGGCCCACGACGAGCTGGGCTGTGGATTGGTTGGCGTTAATCACGCCGGTACTGGCATTGTCGAAGGTCATGTCGAAGCTGCCGGAGCCCTGGATCGTTTCTTGATTTAACAGCGAGGCGCCGGCCCCGCTGCCTCCAATACCATCGGTGCCGAAGGAGTTGGCGCTTAGCGTGACGGTGCCGCCGCCGCCGAGAGTTACCGTGCCGCCGGAGGAGAACAACAGGCTCGTTCCACCAAAGTTCATGAATGGAGCAGGCAGGATAATCTGGCCGCCGTTGCTAAGGACCGAGCCACCGACGACGAGGGAATTATTTGTGTTGGTCACGGCGGGAAGCGTCAGGCTGTTGCCGCTGCCGAGAGTCAGGTCGGCGGTCGAACCGCTGACGTCCATGGTAACGGCGGCTCCCGACTGGATAAAGACGTCGCATGTCGAGCTCGGCACCCCTGCCGACCAATTCGAGGCAGTGCCCCAGAAGCCGGTCGCGCCTCCGGTCCAGGCATCGTCTACGCTGTTCATGCACGTTTGCCCGGATGCCGAAGTGGCGCCGCCGCCGAGAAGCAGCAGCGCGACCGCCGTGACAGCAGCACTTCCCAGCGACAGAGATCTCACTCCACTGGCGAGTCGTTTCATCGAGTTTCTCCCCTCAGAAACCATTGCTCTAGTTGAGCTTGGCTTCGACGACTGTCGGGTCGGCGTCGCACAGACCTATCCGCATCGCAGGTCTTTGTAAGGCTTCAGGGGGCATGGTTTCAAGCTCCAAGTTGCACCAAGCTCGAAATGGTGTACTTTGGTGTCAGCTTAGGGCCGTCCGGGGTTCGTTCGGCTGCGGATTGGGTGTGTAGAGGCGGCTTTATGCCGCCACAAAATGGCGGATAAACCCGACGCTACGCGGACGTACCTTCTCGAACAATGGCAAGTGTGCTCTTGAAAGCTGGAGGGCCATCGGTTAGGATTTCGTAGGTTTTATGGCCAAGGCTGTCTCCCCGTTCCCTGCTCCCGCCAACCGCCAGCCGGACGAGCGGCTAGGCTCGTGGAAGGAAATCGCGGCCTACCTGAAGTGCGGCGTCACCACCGTGCAGCGCTGGGAGAAACAGGAGGGTATGCCAGTCCACCGCCACGTGCACCGGAAGCTCGGCACGGTTTATGCCTATAAGGCGGAGTTGGACACCTGGTGGGAGGAACGGCGAGGCCGTCTGGAAGCGGAGCAGCGAGCCGAGCCAGCGGAAATTCCGGCGCCGGCAACGGCAGGCGCGCCGAGTGCAGAAGCTTCACGGGGCGATGGCGCTCGCCGCCGGACGCCCCCGGCTTGGCGCCGCCCGTTAACGGTTGCAGGTCTCGGGCTGGCCCTGGCAGCGAGCCTGGCGGTCATTTGGCTCTTCCGCGCAGACCTCGGAAAGCGATTGCCCGGAATATTCATTGGACGGGCCGAGCCGGCAAGAGCCTCTTCCGCTCCTCAGCCTGCCAGGGCCCAGGCCGAAGCGCTTTACCTGCAAGGGCGATACTATTGGCACAAGCGCACCGCCCCCGATCTCAATCGCGCGGTGGATTACTTTACTCAGTCCATCGTTCACGATCCCAGCTACGCCCCGGCCTATGTAGGTCTGGCAGACTGCTATAACCTGCTGCGCGAGTATGGCACCATGCCGGACAGCGAAGCGTTCCCGAGGGCGCTGGCAGCGGCCAAGAAGGCGGTGGAATTGGACGACTCCTCCTCCGACGCCCATGCATCGCTCGCCTTCGCTTCCTTTTACGGCGCGTGGGATACCGCGACCGCCGACCGGGAATTCAATCGCGCCATCGAACTCAACCCCTCCAACGTGCGGGCTCATCACTGGCACGCCACCTTCCTCATGACCGTGGGCCGCTCCCAGGAAGCCATCGCGCAGATCAACCGCGCTCAGGAATTGGACCCCGGCTCCAAGGCCATACTGGCCGACAAAGGGTTGATTCTTTTCTACGCCGGGCGCGCGGATGAGGCGGTGGCCCTCCTGCGGAGGATGGAGCGGGATGATCCGAGTTTCATGTCGCCCCATCGTTACCTGGCCTTCATCGATCTGGCGAATGGGGACTATCCCGGCTACCTTATTGAGTCCCGCCAGATGGCCTTGTTGACGAAGGATGAGCAGGAACTGGCGCTCGTCCAGGCGCAAGAGCAGGGCTGGGCGCGAAATGGCGTCAACGGGATGCTCGGGAGCATCCTGCAACAGAAGAAGGAGCGTTTCGAAAAGGGATCGCAGCCTGCCTATCCGCTTGCCCAGGCCTGCGCCATGCTGGGGCACAAGCAAGAGGCCTTGGGGTACCTCCAGATTGCATATCGGCAGCACGAAGTGAACCTGCTGACCATTCGAATCGACCCCACGCTGAACGGGCTGCATAACGAGCCTGCGTATCGGGAACTGGTCGCGCAAGTCTTCCCCAACCGTTAGCTTACCCGGTTGCGCCTGCGGCGACCTGCTACCCCACGCAGTTTCATCTTGACAATCCAAACGACTGGTGTATATTGGTAAATATCGTCAGCGGTACCTGACTTCGGAATGGGGAGAAGAATTGAGCAAGACATCGGCGCTTGAACCAACATACTACGACCGATTGGCCTGCAGCACCCACATGCGGTTCGGAGCCTGCGATGCCGCCGGAACCATTCCATTGGGAGAACCTCTCCAGTGCTCCTGGTTAGTCCAAGAGGATGACTCGGCGGCCAACTGCCTGTTGAAAACACAGGGCCTAAACGAAGTGGATAGAGCTATGCCCTGTATATTCAATGGCATAGGGCATTTTCGACGGAACGAACTGACTGGTTCTAAGTCTAGTTTTTTCATATACCTAGACACTGATTTGCCGGAAAGATTCGTTCTCGCGCATCAGTCGCCATTGCAGAATCGCACTGCCGGCCCGAACAAGGTGAGCCACCCCCAGTCGCCGCGCGAGGGGCGTCCGGAGGGCGTTTCCGGATGAAACCGGAATGTTGCTGATTCTAAATGGGAACACACTTTGTCATCCCCACGTGCGGATTCGCCCGTGGTGCGACATAAACCCCGGCATTCCTTCGCTTCGCCCAGGACAAGCCTTCCCGGCCTCGGGCAGGCTGGAAACCCGCGCCGCCGGCAAGGATTCGGCGCTGCCGCCAGGGCGAAATTGACCCTCGCCAACCGCCCCCTTTGGCGTATTCTGGTCGGTGCTGCCGAGGTCGGACTTCAACTTACCGGGAGAGAATGGGCATGGCCATAAACAATAGGGCGCGGCGGGCCGGCAAGGTTTCTGGGCGCGGGTCTCGCGCAGCGAGCGGGGGGCTGGCGGCGGTCATCCTCCTCGGGCTAATCGTGGCGTTCGGAGCCGTGGCGCAGGCCAAAAGGAAAAAGGCGCCCCCGCCCCCGCCCGCCGACGTCCCCGGTCATGTGAACTACCTGGCGCGCGAATTGACCGGCGTGCAGCTCGATGACGCCGCGCCCGTCACCAGCCAGATTCAGACGTTGGTGTTCGATGACGTGGAGCGGTGGCTCGGCAAGCACCCTCCCATCGCGGCGCCTGGCGCGGCGGGGTCGGCGCGCAACTCTGGCGCGGGCAGCGGCGAGGAATCGAGTGGCACGGCGCCGATCCCCTACGATGTGCCCTACGACGTGAGAGTGCGGCGTGTGATGGATCACGACTTCTCGCTGCTGCACTATCCCTTGGTGGGCCAGCCGGCGGTTTTCGCCAGAGCTTGGCAGGACGGCGAACTGGTGGGCGCCGGGTACATGCTGGGATGGACCGACCAGGACCGCACCAACGTGCTCGGCTTCTTTGAGGTTCCTTACGGCCCCGCCAACGCGGCCAATTCGGCGCGGCCAGTCCGGCCCGTCCGGCTTGCCGCAGTCGTGCACTTCGTCCCCGGCGCCGATCTGCATTACGTTTTTCCCGCCCCGCCCGGCGGCGTGCCCGCCGGCCAGTTCTGGGTGCTAGTCTATGGAACTAGGCTAGGCGAAAGTCATCCCCGCCTCTCCGCCACACTTTACGCGTTCGACGGTCAGTCGGCGAAGGTGCTGTGGCAGGCGCGGGATATTTACGACGGGCAACTCGAGGCGGAGCGCGACCGAATTGTGATTCGGCACCTGAAAGAGCAGGAGTTCGTTCAGGCCGCAGCGCTTGGGCAGGCGCCGCCGCGCTACGAGGCGGTGTACAAGGTCACACCGGCGGGTTTGGAGCTGGAGAGTGATCGCCAAATACGCTAGCGGGGGAGTGCTCGCTCGTCACTCGTCACTAGCCACTCGCCACTGTGTTACTTGGCTCGTTCGAGGTACGTTCCCTCTGTGGTATCCACGCGGATCATGTCGCCCTCATTGATGAACGGAGGCACGTTCACAATCACGCCGGTTTCGAGCTTGGCGGGTTTCTGCACGTTGGTCGCGGAGCCGCCCTTAATGCCCGGCTCGGTCTCGACGACCTTCAGATCCACGGTGGCGGGCAGCGCGATGTCAATCGGGCGGCCTTCAAAATACTCGATCTTGAGCACCACGTCGGGCACCAGGAACTGCGCCCGCTCGCCCACCACGTCCTTGTGCAAGTGCACCTGCTCGTAGTTGGCCGTGTTCATGAAATAGAACGAATCGCCGTCGGAATAGAGGTACTGCATGTCGGTCTCGTCGAGCATGGCGCGCTCCACTTCGTCGGTCGAGCGAAAGCGATGATCGTTCATGGCGTTGGTGCGCAGGTTGCGCATCTTGGCCTGCACAAAGGCGCGCAGGTTGCCGGGCGTGCGATGCTCGGCCTTGTAGATCGAATAGAGCTCGTTGTTGTGCCGGATGACCATTCCTGGCCGCAAATCATTGGCTTGCATTCGATGACCTCAGTGGATTTTTCGGGCAGGGCGTCAAAACAGGCAGGAGCAAATCCTATCGCGCATGAGCCCAACTAATCAGTATACCGCTGCCCGGCAGATGGGTCAACCTTCGAGTGCGCGCGAAGCCCGGCGGTGACGCCGTGCGCGTTCTTCAGCACTGCTCAACGAAGCTTTGCGGCCTTCCCCTCCATGATCTTCGACCAAGCCTTGCCGCCGTCCGTGGAGGTCTCGAACTTGAACGTGTAGGACTTGCCCGAAACCTCCTTGACCGTGAACCGCGTTTTCACCGCGGTTCCGTTCATCTTCGATTCACTCAGCCACGTCCAAGTATCATCTTGCAGCGTGCCGGTGGCGGACTCGATGGTTCCCGTGCTGCTGAAGGCGTGATAGGTGTACGCCCCAGCGTCGGGGTCGTATCCCATGACCGAGAGCCCCTTGATGTCCCCCGTCGACATCTTGGTGTCGGAGTGGGACACGACGAAGAATCCGCCCGACAGCCATTCGTTCTGCTCCGTGCCGCTGAACTTGCCTCCCGGCTTCATGTCGCCGTTCAGCATCCAGGCGCCCACAAAGTATCCGAGCTTCTGTTGCTCCGGACCGGGCTCGGATTCCTGCGCCGGGAGGAGTGCCGCGAACGCGAGCAACAAGATACATCCAACCACAGGTCTTCGCATCATGGTGATCCTTGCCCCAGTGGTCGAGGGGCGATTAGCGAATCGCCCCCGGGGGCAACAGTGGTCATTTCGCCAGCGGCTTAACAAGCTGCTCCAGCAAATCCGGCTTGCCCGCCTCGCGCACGAGATGAGGATACCGCTCGCCGCCGTGATATTCCACGCCGTGCGTCGAGTAGTAATCGTCGTTCTCGACCAGCAGCTCGATGGGCGCCGAACCCGCCTTGCTGGCCTTGATGGCGTCGCCGAGGACGTCGGCTGTGAACGCCCGTCCGTTCACCGCCACGATTTTCATGCCCGACGTGATGCCGGCCTTGAACGCCGGGCTGCCGACCAGCGAGTCAAACACCTGACCTTCGCCGTTCAGCCGCAGACCAAGCGAAAACGCCGCGTTAACGCCGCCCCGCCCGAACGGCCCGCCGCCGCGCGCCCCCTCGGGCGGCTTGTCGTTGTATTCCACCTTCCAGCCGCCTGCCTCGATGCCGCCCGTCGGCGACTCGGGCGAGGTGGAAGTCAACCGTTCGCGGAAGAAGCTTGCCCAATCATAGGGCACGACCTGGTTCAAAGTGTTCACCAGATCGTCAAATGTATACGGCTTCAATTCCGGACCGTTGTTGGGACCGCCGTAAAACGCGTGGGCGAAGTCCTCGAACGATTTCTTGCCGTGACTTTCGCGCTTGATGGTCATGGCGGCGTCAAGCCAGATGAGCTCGCCCTCAGGATAGTAGTCCGCGCCCCGCCGCCAGCTCGGCCAGCCGCCGCCGAACGCAAACATGCCGGGGATGGCGTCGGCGGTATCCTGCAGCGGGCGCCAGGTGCGGCCCGGCGTGCCCGGTCCGAGCCCCGCTGCGATCCCCGCCAGGTTCTCCTCGTACTGCTTCGGCGTCCACAGGCCGCTGCGCGCCGCCAGCAGGTCGCCCAGGTATTCCGTCAAGCCCTCGTATACCCACAGCAGGTCGGTCTTCATGGGTGCTTCGTAATAGGGCGAGCTCAAGTCGGCGGGCCGGCGGAACTTGCCGTTCCAGGAATGGACGAATTCGTGCGAGAGTAGCCCGCCCACCCGGCGCTTCCCCATGGGGCCAATCAGCGTGCGCTCGTTGGTGCGGCTGTCGTCGGACTCATGGTGTTCCAGACCGAAGTGCGCCACGTGATCGCTCAGCGTCAGCAGAAAGTGATAGTCGCGATAGTGTCGCGCGCCGAAGAGCTTCCCGGTCTCCGCCACGAGGTTGGTGAAATCTTTCTTCTCGTCGTCGCTCATTTCGAGCGCCGCCGCGCTATCCGCCACCATGTCGATCTCGTGATGAATCGGCTCGCCGGGCGGCGTGACGTCTACCGCCCGATAGTACTCGCCGGCAATCACCGGCGAATCCACCAGCCGGTTGAACTCGACGGGTTTGAAGGTCACTTCGTCGCCCGACTGGCCCTCCACTGGCAGCGCCGTGCCGAATTTCCAGCCCTCCGGAAGCTTCAGTGTGGGCTGGCAGGTGATTTCCTGCGCTTTGACACCGGCGGGGTAAAGCACGTTTTGGTTCCAGCTCAGCACCACCAGCTTGTCGGTAGCCGAAGCGCCTCCGCTATATGGGCCGCCGGAGGGCTCGATATAGTCAAACGCGACGTCAAGACGGTCCACGCCCTCCGGCACATCCACGTGAAAGGTGAACACGTCCAGCAGGTCGCGCCGCCAGGGAATCGTCTTGCCGCCGGCGGTGAACTTCAATCCCGTCAGGTTGGCAATGGGACCGTCCGGCTCGTGCTCGCCCGGAATCCATTTCGGGTAGTAGAGCGTAACCGCTCCGGGCTTCACCGGTATCACTTCGCGCGTGCGAAGCACCTTCATCGGCGCCTGCGTGGCGTCTACTTCAAGTGTCATCGTGGTCCCAGTCTGGGCCAGCGCAGAAATGCTGGTCAGTGCCAGCGCGACCAATAATATCAACGAACGAAAACGCGCAAGAGTCATGGCCTCTCCTTTATTTTACTTTGATGGGCGAAGGATTTTCGCCGGCTGGTATTCTTCGCTGCCTTGTTTCCCCCCGGCGCCCCAAATGGCCCGCAGCAAAAGAGACGATTCTACCAGAGGGGAGGGTTACAAGAGGATTCTTCAGGTAAAAAATTTACTATTGCCGCCGACCATTTATGACATAATGCGCCACGGATGGCCGCCCGCGGCTGGCGGATAGATCCCGCTAAATTGGAGGAGACATGAGCTGGAGGAATTATAGATTCGGATGCTCGATCATCGCCATCGCTCTGGTTGCCCTCATGACAGGGTGCGGCGGCAGCAGCAATACAACGATGGTGGTCACTCTCACGCCGGGCTCGGCGGCGGTCCTTGCCGGGCAGACGGTTCAGTTCTCGGTTAGCGGCACCGGCGTCAGCGCCGGCTCGGTCACCTGGTCCGTTGACGGCGTGCCGGGTGGCAGCGCCGCTACCGGCACCGTTACGTCCGCCGGGCTCTACACGGCCCCCACCGTCTCGGCGCCCGCCTCCTTCACCGTGGGGGTCGTCAGCAACGCCAATTTCTCTCTGGGGGCCGCGGCCACGGTCTCGGTGCTGCTGACCGGGCAGGTTTCGAGTACCAAGAACCCGCAAGTGGCGCAGTACTCCATCATGGCGCCGGCCGGCAGCCAGGTGCAGATCCAGTTCGGCCCCGACACGAATTACGGCTTGGAGACCTGGTCTGTGAGCGCACCGAGTGGAGGGGGTTCGGTCAGTATTCTCGTGGCAGGGATGAAGGGCTTCACCACCTACCATATGCGCGCGGCAGTGCAGTTATCCGCCAGCACACAGTTCCTCGATTCTGACCACACCTTCACGACCGGGGGTCTCACGGCTGCGCAAACCCCGGTCATCACCACGACAACCGCCACCGGCATGACGCCGAACCCGGGAATCGAGCTGCTTGACCTGCTCACGTTGAGCGCCACGGGGACGCAGGAGAACGTCGCGGCCACCGACCTCGCTGGAAACGTGATTTGGTTTTTCGACCCGGGCTACCCCGCCAACACCATCCCAAACCCGGTCAAACTGCTGCCGAACGGCAACATACTGATCAATTATGACTCCGGCGTGGTCGACGGAACCGGCTCGATTCTACAAGAGGTGGACCTCGCCGGGAACACCGTGTTTCAGTTGACCGCCGCCGACCTCAACCAGGCTCTGGCGGCGGCCGGTTTCAACCTTACCGTGGTCGGCTCCCACCACGACTTCGCCGTCCTGCCCAACGGCCACCTGATCTTGATTTGCGGCGAGAACAAGACCTTCACCAACCTCGTGGGATTCCCCGGCGCCACAACCATCGAGGGCGACGTCCTCATTGACCTCGACACCAACCTCAAGCCGGTCTGGACCTGGTCGGAGTTCGATCATCTCGACGTCAACCGCCACCAACTGAGTTTCCCCCCCGACTGGACCCACAGCAACGCCGTCCTGTATTCGCCTGACGACGGCGACTTGATCCTCTCCATCCGGCACCAGTCCTGGGTGCTCAAAATTGACTATGACAACGGCAAGGGCGCCGGCGACATTGTTTGGAAGCTCGGATACCAAGGGGACTTTAAACTCCAGGGCGGCACTGACCCGGCCGACTGGTTCTATGCGCAACACGCCCCCTACATCGCCAGCGCCAACAGCAGCGGCGTGTTCTCGCTCGGGCTGTTCGACAACGGCAACAACGCCCTCAACTCCAGCGGTGTGGGCTGCGGCATCCTCCTCACCTCTCCTTGCCAGAGTCGGGTGCAGATCTTCCAGCTCGATGAAACCGCCAAGACCGCCACCATCACGTTCCAGGATAAGCTGCCAATCTTCTCGGTCTTTGGCGGCTATGTCGAAACGCTGGCCAACGGCAATATCGAGTTTGACGAATGCGCTTCGAACTTTTTTGCCACCACCGCCGACGTCTTCGAGGTTACCGACAGCACCAGTCCGCAGACCATCTGGCAGATGCACATTGCGGGGCAGTTCGCGTATCGCGCCTTCCGGATCCCCAGCCTCTATCCCGGAGTGCAATGGTGATCGGCGCCGTGGCAGTTTGCTGAAGCGCCGACTCTATGGCAGCACGCGGAAGGGCACGTTGCTCGAAAGGGTGCCGCTGGGCGTCACGACCTGGACTGTACCGGTGGTCGCGCCCGTCGGGACGGTGGTTGTGATCAAAGACGGTGAGACCACCGTGAATGTGGCGGCGGTGCCGTTAAAGCTGACGCTGGTTGCGCCGGTGAGATTCGTTTCCAGAATCTTGACGGCGGCTCCCACTTTGCCCGAGGTCGTCTGTGGTTCCACAAACGTGGGTGGCGCAGACATCGGGTTGTGATGTCTGCGATTCCTCCCGAACCGGCGCCTCCACCCCGACCGCACGCCGCCCCCGGCAGGCGAGCACGTCTCGCGCTGAAAGCGAGGGGGCAGGGACTAGGAAGAAAAGCAGTGGGCCACGAGAAGTGCGGGGCGCGACGCATCGCGCACCGTCGCCCGCTGTCCCCGACTCCCTGCCGCAGGCTACTCCCTACTTCCTGCCGTAAGAACATGGCCCGTGCGTTGAGATCGTAGTAGCCTACATAAGTAGGCTACATATTATATCTCAGCGCCCCGTTCGCCGTCGCAAAATGAGACAAATGAGAAAACTGAGACATCTATTTTGAGGGCTTTAGATTCATCAGCTTAGGATGTGAAAAACAGCCAGAAGGAAAGGCCCGAGGCAAAAGTGTGGAGTTTCTCCACACTTTTCAAATGGGCCGCCACGCGTGCCAGTGCCGTGCTAAAGCGGATCCCGCCTCGGCTGGCAGCCGATGGTTCGGGTCTGGTCGCATCACACGGGTGAGCGCACTTACATCTACGCCAAGGACTGCGGTCCGCATTCGCCGGAGATCAAGCTGCTCGTGGTCACGCTGGACGGGAGCGAAGCGATCGTCGTGCAGGTCAAGGTCAACCTTAACCGCCTGTCGGACGTGATGGACGGCAGAGATCCACAGATTACCCCGATGGCGCAGATGGCGGGAGAAGCAGGGCATCGAGAATGAACAGCGCCAGTCTCTGGAATCAGAATCTGTGTAATCTGTGGATTTGTTTGTAATTTGTGGATTCGTCTTGCCCGCGCATCTCGCGCGTAATAGGATAGGCCTTCACGCAGGTACTTCTTTCCTGCCTGGAGGTCACCGGATGCGCAAGCAGGCCATAACCCGCCGCGACTTCATGCGCACGACCGCAAGCACGGCCAGCGCGCTCGCCGCACGGTCGTTCATGCTGGAGCCAGGCGCGCTCGCCGCGCCCGCCGTTCAGGCAAATTCGGCGACTCCGATCGGACGCCCTGCCGCTCCCAGCGATACGATCCGCTTCGGCATGATTGGTATCGGCATGCAGGGTTCCGGCCTGCTGGCTACTTCCATCCAGCTTCCCGGTGTCGAGTGCGCGGCGGCGTGCGATCTCTACGACGGCAGGCAGGAACTAGCGAAGGAAATCGTCAACGCGCCCGCCGAGAAACCGCTCGCGACCACGCGGCATTACAAAGAGCTGCTCGACAATAAGGACATTGACTGCATCGTCGCCGCCGTCCCCGACCACTGGCACAAGCAGATCATCGTGGACACCTGCGCCGCCGGCAAGGACGTCTACTGCGAAAAGCCCATGACCCACCACGTGCCCGAAGGCTTTGAGATCATCGCGGCGGAGCACAAGAATAATCGGATTGTTCAGATCGGCAGCCAGCGGCGCAGCTCGATTGTCTACGCCAAGGCAAAGGAGTTGATCGCCGCGGGCGCCATCGGCGACGTTTGCCTGATCGAAGGCACGATGGGCCGCAACGATCCGTGCGGCGCGTGGGTGTATCCGCCGCCGCCCGACCTCTCGCCCCGGAATCTCGACTGGGAAACCTGGCTGGGGACGGCGCCGAAGCGCGCCTTCGATCCGATTCGCTACGCGCGCTGGCGCGCTTACCAGGATTACGGCGAGGGCATTCCCGGCGACCTCTACGTCCACCTGCTCACCGGCGTTCACTTCATTATGGACATCAGTGCGCCACCCGCGCGCGCCTTCGCCGCCGGCGGACAGTTCCGCTGGAAGGAGCACGGGCGCGACGTGCCCGACTGCCTGACCACGCTTTACGAGTATCCCAACTTCCGCCTTACCATTCGCGTCACACTCAACACCGATGCCGACGAAATCACGCGCTTCTGCGGCACGGGCGGATACCTCGAAATCCATGACAACGCCGTCACGGTTTTCGCGCAAGACGGCATGGATCACGAGCCGTGTTACTACACCGCGGGCTACCCACGCAAGCTCAAGCAAGAATACGACGCGCAGTGGGAAGCTGCGCACAAGGTCGAGCCCGGCACGGCCACGATCATCCCCAGCCAGAGCTTCTACACGCCGCCTGGATACAGCGCTGACCGCGAGCACCTCTGGAACTTCTTCCAGTCCGTGCGCACGCGCCGGCCATCGGTGGAGGATGGAACGTTCGGTAACCACGCCGCCATCGCCTGCCACATGGCGAATTTCTCCTACTTTCAGAAAAGCGTTGCGGTGTGGGACGAGGCAGCCAAGAGGATCAAGGCTGATGCCCGAGCCACCTAGCGCCGACGGCTTGCTGACCCGCATCGCCGAACGTGACGCGAGCGCGCTCGCCGAATTGTATGATCTCATGGCGCCTGGGTTGTTGGCCTTGGCGCGGGAGATCCTCTCGAGCCCGAAAGATGCCGCAGCCGTTGTGGAGGATGTTTTTTTGTGGCTTTTCAAGGAGGCGCCCGCCCTACGCCAGCACGACGCGAGCCCCGACCCAATCGGGGCGAGCGTCGCTGCCTGGCTGACGCTCTCCACCCGTGCCGCCGCGCTCGGCCGCCGGCGTGCCGGTGGACGGGTTCCGAGAGGACACGGGCTCGAGCGGTTGCACCGGGCCGCCGCCTGGCTACCGAAGTCGCAGGCAATCCGGCTTCTCGACGAGCGGCGTGAGCTACTGAAGAAGGTCATGCGTCAACTTCCTGAGCACCAGATCGAGGTGCTCTCGCTCGCCGTCCTTGAAGGCTGCTCGGAGACGGAAATTGCCACACGGCTGAGCGAACCTCTGGGCCAAGTGAGAACGGAATCGCGCGCCGCGCTGCGCTTTCTGCGCCACCGCCTGCGCGCGGTGCTGGGCGAATGGACTGCCAACATCTAGACGACCTTTATGAACTCTACCTGCTCGGCCTCGGCGGCCCGGGGGGCGCGGCGGAGATCGACGCGGCGGAGATCGACGCGCACGTGGAGCGCGGCTGTCCGTATTGCCGGGAGCGCCTGCGCGAGGCTACACAAGTAGTCTACTTCATCACTCACAACGTGCGGCCCATGCGGCCCGTCCGTCCCAGCCCGGAGATGCGGGCGGAACTCCTTCGCCGTGCCCGAAAGCTGAGGTCCAGCGATTGACACCCGGCGGCGATCCCGTTACTTCACCACTTCCAGCCGGCAGACGATGTTGCGGGCCGGAAACATCCAGGCGAAATGTTTTTCGTAGAAGTCCGGCGAAAGGGTGGCGAACAAGCGTCCCAGATTGTCGAGAAGCATGTTGCCTCCGAAAGTGAGCCGCCGCTCCAGAAGGCGGAACCCCCCGGCGTTGTATGTGAAGTTTGCAAACGTATCTCCGAGAAAGTAGTCAAAGGCGCGCAGGCCCAAGTGCAGAATGTGGGTGGGGTCGGCGTAGGAATCCGGCGAGCTATAGTGGGGCGTGGTGATGATCACTTCCGCTCCCGGCGCGGCGATCCGATGCACTTCCCTCATGACTCGCAGGGCGTCGGGTTGGTGTTCGATGAAATGGGAGAGGTGAATCCGGTGGGCGCAGCCTTCGTGAAGCGGCCAAGGAAAGTGCGTGAGCTCGCACAGAATGTCGGCGGCGGAGCCTGGCTGCCGGTCGAGGCCGACCGCGCCCGGCTCCTGCTTCTTCCTGCCACATCCGACATCGAGAATCATCAGGCGCCATCCACCGGACGGTCAGCGCGACGTCGTTAGCACATTATCGCTCTCAATGGCAATGCTCGACGGTGATTCAGCGATGATAAACCGGAAGCGTCCGCCGCTCGCGCCCACCACCACTCGCCCCAGGGTCACCTTCCGGTCTTTTCCGTAGCGGGCGGCGACAGGCACCAGCATTTCGAAGCCCGGTGGAACGCCGCTCTGTTCGATCGTCCCCTCAACGATCCACCGTCCGCCGCGCAGTCGCTTCGTCGCCGCCCGCAATCGATAAGTCGGGATGCCCGTGCCGTACACCCACTCGTTGAAAAACCAGTCGAGACTGCGATTATGATCGAGGTCGTCGGCCATAGTCATATACTTCTGCGCGTGACGGATGAAGTCCTCGGTCGATGGGTCCTGGTCGCGGTATTCAGCCGCGAAATCGCGAAGCATTTTGAAGAACCTTACATCCGAGCCGGTCGCGGGATCGCGGAGCAGCATCCGAAGCATGTGGAGCACCCAACAGGCCTTCTGATAGACGATGGTATCGTAGCCTGTCGGGTCGAGCGAGTTGGAGAGCCGCTGACCGAGCCAGATGGGGCCTTCGGAGTCGACCGTTGCGCCGTCCTTGTTCCTGGCCAGAAGGTCCTTGCGGTACCCGGCGAGCAGATCACGAAACTTGCGGCTGCCGTCGGGCCCCCGCGCGAGTTCAAGAGCCGCGGCGTAGCTGGCAAAACCTTCGGAAAGCCATTGGTCGTGATAGGTCTTCCAGCCCACCATGTTGCCCCACCACTGGTGGGCGATCTCGTGGGCCACCGAGACCTGCTCCTGGAGCTCGTCGGCGCTGTGGCGGACTCCCAGTTGCGTGCGCTCGGCTCGCGGCAGGAACGCGAGCGTCGGCAAGTAGACCAGCCCAGGCCAGCCCTGACCGAAATCGCCGGGGATCTGCGAAATGGCGAGCCGCGAGTAAGGAAACGGGCCGAACAGGGTCTGGAAATAGCGCACCGCCTCGGCGGCGCTGTCGGCCACGTGGTCGAGCAGCGCCGCGGGCGCGAGCGGAGGAACCGCCCGCGGAATCACCACCGGCACGGGACCATCGGGGCCTTGGTCCACAATCACGCTTTCCGGCGACTGCGACGCGAGGTAGCGCTTTTCAAGCGCCGCCTCGGCTTCCTGGGTAGCGTAAAGCTCGATGCTGACATCCCCCAGGCGCCGCTCACGTTCGTCGTAGTGCCCCAGGTTGAAGCCGGCCACTGGGACTGCGCCGTCGGACACCCATCGGCTGCGCGTGACGCCGCCCGCCGATGACTCCTCCACCCGCTTTCCCGTTGCCACCAGGGTCAGCCGGCCCGGGTACGTGAAGGTCAGATCGTACTTCGCCCTGTCGCTCAAACCGAGGTTGGGATACCAACTGTCGTGCTCTCCCACGTAGAACACGCCGTTGCCGACATCCGCGATCACATCTCCCTGATAGGTGAAAGTGAGCGTGTAAGGCTGGCCCAAGGCGTGAGGCGCGGCCAGCACGACGGCGACCCAGTCACTGCCGCGCGCTTCAACCTGTGACTCCTCGAGGGCAGGATTCTGGAACACTACCAGGCTCTTTCCGGAGCCATCTTTCACGTCCGACACCTTGAGATGGCGCGACAACGCGAACACAATCATGCGATCCGCGCTCGAGAGCGACTCCAGTTGCAGCACCACCCTTGCAGTCAGGCTGTTGTTGGAATGGATGCGGGTGTCAAGGGTGTAGGAGCGAACGCGGGCAGGCGTGGCGGCGGGCGATGCTTTGCGAGCTTGGGCCAGGCTCTCGAACGAACACCAGATGTCAGCGAATAGGCGGTTGTTCCTGGGCTCAACCGCCGCCACTTGCACGGCTTCCGGCAGATGCTGGTCTACGGTGACCTGAAACGTCCCCAGGTTGAGGCCGCTCAGCTGAGCAAAGAAATATGAGTGATCGCGGGCGCTCAGCCATTCCTGCAGGATTCGCATGGAGTGGGCAGTGTTCAACGAGGGAACCAGCTTGTTCCACTGCTCGGCGAATCCGGTCGGTTGCTCTGGATCGTCAGGGTCCGGACGGCGCGCCTTCGAGAGAAGTGCCTGCGCGGTCTGGTCCGTGAACCGCAGGTAGACCGAACTGAATTGCTCCTCAAGAATCGGCGATTGCGTGAATCGTGCCAGCGACTGCTTCTCCACCGGGTTCGGTGGCACCAGCAGAACCTCGCCCTCGCCGCTGAAGACTGCGCCGGTGACTTCGCCCTGGACCTTGGTAAGAAAACCCACAAAGCCGCGGTTGAAATAAAAGGTAACGCGGTCCCGCGTCATGCGGAAGTCGCGCAAGGCATAAATCTGCGAAGGGTCGACGGAGACGTCCTGGAGTTCCTGAAAGATCTGGTTGGAATCGGAAATCGCGGCGTCGGATGGTTGCTGGGCGCGCACTGTTGGGCCGCCCGCGATGAGACAGATCCAGAAGAGCATCGCGCTGCGCCCGACCGCAAGTGAGCGCCATTTACATTCCGGCGACAACAATATACTGTTTTTTATCAATATGACGACCGTACCACTCTCCCAAGACTCCAAAACACCCGATTTCTTCCAGTATTAGATAGTAACATCAGAGACAGCCTGTTGTCATGGTCACATTGAGCGGGGGCGCATAAACACTTAGTAGAATAGGTACTTGCGCCAGCGTTCGTCGGAACGGCCTATCATGCGCAGTAACTGACGGCTGGTGTGCAACGTGAACGGACGTGGCGGGCGAAGCAGCTTCAGCCCGGCTTCTTCGGGAAGGCGGTCGCCCTTCAAGTTATTGCAGCGGTGACAGCAGGCGACCAGGTTGTCCCAGTCCGTGTGGCCGCCTCGCGAGCGCGGGATAACGTGGTCAAGGGTCAGTTCGCCGGCCGGAGAAACGCGGCCGCAGAACTGGCAGGTGAAGCGGTCACGCAGCAGGATGTTCTTGCGGGAAAGAGCGCGGGTCTGGTAGGGAATCCGGCGGAACTCCCGCAGGCGGATGACGGAAGGAATCCGGAACGACATGCGGGCGGAGTGGACGAAACTGCCGTTCTCTTCTTCTGTGGTCGCCACGCCCTTGATCACCAGGACCACGGCGCGACGCACCGGTGTGACGTTGATGGGCTCGTATGACGCGTTCAGTACGAGCACGGGGACTTGCAGCAGTCGTTGGGGCGCCTCCGACATAGTGTTAGTCCACTGTCTGCCAGGATACCATTATTGCCGGTCGTGGCCAAAGTCGTCAACAGGCGTCATGCACCCTCGGTCGCAGGCGCTCGAACAGTGCCGTCGTCGGCCCCCGTTTCGGCAATGAAATCCGGAAACTGCGGCGTGGCGCGGGCGAGCGTCACCG
The DNA here is from genome assembly GCA_035934405.1 of Terriglobia bacterium. Lineage (GTDB taxonomy): Bacteria > Acidobacteriota > Terriglobia > UBA7540 > UBA7540 > DASYXW01. Next base: position 158,214 of record DASYXW010000044.1, on the reverse strand, counting down.
CCAGGACGCGACGGGCCCCGGCCTGCTTCAACGCCGCCGCGCAAGCCGAGAGCGTGGCGCCCGTGGTCATCACGTCGTCCACGAGAACGATGTCGCGTTCGGAGACACGCTCCGGGTGGTCCACTACAAAGACGCCCCGCACGTTCTCGCGGCGGGCGTGGAGGCTCAGCCCCAACTGCGGCGCAGTGGGGCGCACGCGGCGCAGGCATCGAGTCTCGACCCGCAAGCCGCGCCCAGAGACGGCAATGGGAAGCACGCGTCGCAGACCTTGCGTCAGCAACTGTGCCTGATTGAAACCGCGTTCCCGCTGCCGCGCACGATATAACGGAACCGGAATCAGCACGGGTGTATCAATCTGCAAAGCTTCGCCCAGTGCGTGCCAGGACGTGGACAAAAGACCACCGAGTCTCTTGCCCAAACGCTCGCGACCATGAAATTTCATTTGCAGAATGGCCTCGCGCAGACGGCCCGCATAAAGGCCGTAGCTGCGGGCGAGATCTAAAGCCGAATTGGCCTTGCGGCATTCACCACACCGCGGCGTATCGGAGTCCAATGGCCGGTCGCCGGCAAAGGGCAATCCGCATTGGGAGCAGGCCGCGCCGGTCCATCCCATCCGTTCGAGGCTCGCCCAACACTCTCTGCAGACACCGCCGCCGGCGAGGCCGGTCAGATCTCCGTGGCACAGAGAGCATTCAGCGGGAAAGACGACGGCGGACAGACTATCGACGAGTTGTTGGAAGAAGGAAGGAGAGTGTGACGGCAGCTCAGTTTCAGGTTCGAAGGCGACCTCCGACGATTTGCGGTTGGAACAAGTGGCGATTCAATGTGCCTCTCTACAATCCAGAGGCCTGGCAATCTTCAATCTGCCATCTTCAATCGACCAGCAAGCCCTGGTCCTGCTTCTCCTGGCACTCGATGCAGTGCCGGGCCCAGGGCACGGCCTCCAGGCGCTTCACCTGGACTTCCTGCTCGCAGGCCGCGCACACGCCGTAGGAACGGGTCTTGATACGATCGAGCGCCTCGTTCACAAGCTGCAGGACCTGGCGATTGTCGTGACTCTGATGAAACAGGAACTCCTTGGTGTAAGCGTTGGCGGCTTTGTCGGCGACGTCCTGCGTGGCTTCTTCGTCGGCCTCGCGGCCGTCGTGATCCGACTTCGACACCAGCCGCAGCAATTCTTCCTGCTTCTCGAGCAGCTTTTTTCGGTAAGTCTCAACCTTCTTCTTGTCCATACACCAACCTTACGGTGACCATTCGTCCCCTGTAAACCTTCAATTGTAGACGCACCCCATCGGGCCGTCAAGGTTCGCTCAGCGTGTCACCTTTTCACGACCTGCTTCAGCGCATCGAAGAAATGCGGGAAGGAGACCTCCACGCAGGCGCTGTCGCGGATCACGGTCGCTCCGTGGGCCACGAGTCCTGCCACCGCAAAGGCCATGGCGATACGATGGTCCCCGTGGCTGGCAATCTCCGCGCCGCGCAATCGCTGGCCTCCCGCAACGCACAACCCATCCGCAAATTCCTCAACCTCGGCCCCGCAGCGGCGAAGATTCCCAGCCACTGCACGAATGCGGTCGCTCTCTTTCAGCCGGAGTTCGGCGGCGCCACGGAACGAAATGCCGAGCTCGGTCTGCGTCCCCAGCACCGCGAGCACCGGAAGCTCATCCATGAGCCGAGGGACGGCAAGAGGCGGAATCGCGCCGCCTTCGAGCGCGCTGGTTTCGACGTGCAGGTCGCCCACCAGTTCGCCGTCAATCATCTCCACGTTGAGCACACGCACAGCCGCGCCCATCGGCGCCAGCACGTCCAGAATCGCGGTGCGCGTGGGGTTCAGGCCGACGTTCTGAATCACCAGGTTCGACTCAGGCACCAGGAGCGCCGCGGCGATGAAGAATGCCGCGGCGGAGATGTCGCCGGGGATGTGAAACGCTTTGCCGCGCAATGAAACGCCGCCGCGCACTGAAATCGTCCGCCGGTGGCGTCCGACGGCGGCGCCCATCTGTTCGAGCGCGATCTCGGTATGGTCGCGCGTGGTGGCGGGCTCCACCACCTCGGTAACGCCCTCAGCAAAAAGGCCGGCCAAGAGCACGGCGGACTTCACCTGGGCGCTCGCTACCGGCAGCTCGTATCGAATCGCCCGGAGCGCGCCGCCAACGATCTCGAGCGGCGGAAACCCGCCTTCGGCGCTGGCGATGTGCGCCCCCATGCGTGTTAACGGATCAATGACGCGTTGCATCGGCCGGCGCGAAAGCGACTGGTCGCCCATGAGCGCGGACCGGAACGGCTGGCCGGCCAGAATGCCCGAGAGCATCCGCATGGTGGTGCCGGAATTGCCGGCGTCGAGCGCGCCCGCGGGCTGGCGAAGACCGCCGAGCCCCGCGCCATGAACCATCACGGAGACGTCCCGGCGCTCAATCCCCACGCCGAGCCGCGCCAGACATGCGAGCGTGCTGCCGCAGTCGGCGCTGGGCGAAAAGTGCTTGAGCTCGCTCGGCCCCTCGGCGATTGCGGCCAGCATGGCGTAGCGGTGCGAGATGGACTTGTCGCCCGGCATCCGAATTGAGCCGGTGACACGCTTGGCAGGTTTGATGGTTTGAGTCTTGGCGGATCCGAACAGGGCCATGTGCGCTCTCGTAACTTCCAGACTAACAGAAACGTCGGGGCTTGACGGCGGGCATCCACCGAACCGCCCGGGTGTATCCTAAGAGATGATGAAGGTCCGAAGTCTACCGTGGCTATCCCGGCGCGCAACCGTTACCCTGTCACTCGTCTTCATCGGATTGCCCCCGGCCACGCTCGCCCAACCGCAGAGCGATCAAGAGCACTGGGTCGCGTTACTGAAGCACGGAACCGAACAGGCGCGCGCCCAGAACTGGAAGGGCGCAGCCGCCGACTACCGCGAGGCGGCGGAGATCAAGCCTAATGATCCCGTGGCGCATTACGATCTGGGCAACGCTCTCGGGGCGCTGGGGCAAACCGACGAAGCGATTCGAGAGTATCGAGAAGCGCTGCGTCTGAAACCCGACCTGCCCGGAGCTCACAAGAATCTCGGTGCCTTGTACGAGTCGCGCGGTGAGCTGCCGCAGGCGATCGAAGAGTATCAAGCCGAAGCGCGCCTGCAACCGGCGAGCGCCGAGGCGCATGCCGGCCTCGGCGAAGCGTTCGCGCTTAACCGTCAAATGAAGGCCGCCGAACTCGAATATCAGAAGGCGCTCGATCTCGCGTCCGGCGACGCCGCCATTCATGCCGCTTACGCGAATTCGCTGGCGCAAGCTGGAGACTCCGCCGGGGCGCAAAAACAGTGGCAGGAAGCGCTCCGGCTTCAGCCTGCGAATGCTGACTTCCACGCCGGGCTGGCGACCGCGCTCGCTCAGTCCGGCCAACCAAGCCAAGCGATCACGGAGTACGAGACGGCGATCCGCCTCCGCCCGCGCGATCCCGAGCTCCACCTCAGCCTCGCCAACACGCTGCTGGCGTCACAGGACGTGATCCACGCCATCGGGGAATATCGCCGCGCCGTTGAGCTGCGCCCCGGGCAGGCCGACTATCGCTTCAACCTGGCGCTGGCCCTGCGGCAGGCGGGTGACTACGCCGACGCCGTTCACGAGCTCCGCAATGTGGTTCGCCTTCAGCCGAACTCGGCCGCCGCACACTCGGAGCTGGCAACCACCTATCTTTCCACTGGCAACGATCCGGCCGCCGCCGCCGAATACCGCGAGGCGCTCAAGCTGCGCCCCGACGATCCGGCGCTGCACGAGGCCCTGGGACTCGTCCTGCGGAAGACGGGCGATCTGGTCGAGGCCGTGCCGCAACTGAAGAAAGCCGTCGAGCTCGCACCCCAGGACGCCGACGACCATCGCAATCTTGCCGAGGCGCTGGAAGCGACGGGCGACGTCCCCGGCTTCATCGCCGAGTACCAGGAGGAAGTGAAGCTGCGTCCCGACGATGCCGACTCGCACTTCCATCTCGGCAACGCGTACGAATCCGGCGGCCAGATGGAGAACGCCATCGCTGAATACCGCCAGTCGCTGCGATTGCGGCCCTCCAGTCCCGAGTTCCATTTTCGCCTCGGCAGAGCTTTGGAGAATCGAGGCAAGCCGCAGGAAGCCCAGGCGGAACTGGAGCGCGCGGTCGAGTTGCGGCCCGACTACCCCGAGGCCCTGGTCGCGCTCGGCGACCTGCTGGCTGAAGAGCACAATTACGCGCTGGCGATTCCGACCTATCGCGATGCGTTGCGCTTGCGGCCAGAGGACTCGAACCTGCACCTCAGTCTCGCGCGCGCCCTCGAGGCCAATGGCGATGCTCAGGGCGCGGAAGCCGAACGCCAGGAGGCGGCGCGCATCACGCCTCCCAGCGCCGAAGACGCGCGACTGCTGGGCAAGACGCTCGAATCGCGCGGCGACTTGAAGGGAGCGGCCCGAGCCTACCGGGCGAGCCTGCAGAATCGTCCCGGCGACCTCGCGACGGAGCGGGCGCTCGCCCAGGTCCTCGAGCGCGAGGGAGACTGGCGGGGCGCGGCGGATACGCTCCGCAACATTCTGAAAGTGTCACAATCTCCGGAGATTCACACCGATCTCGCGCTGGCTCTCGTCAGATTGAACGACAACGCGGCAGCAGTCACGGAAGCGCAGGCGGCGCTCGGTCTCGCCCCTTACAATTCCGGCGCCCATTTCGCCCTGGGTTCGGCGTGGCTGGGCCTCGGCAAAGGGGCGGACGCCGTGAAGGAGTTTCGCGAGGCGCTGCGCGGCAGGCCGGATTTTGACGCGGCGCGCCTCTCTCTGGCGGACGCTCTCCGCCAGCAGGGCCACTTTGATGAAGCCATCGTCCATTACCGCGAGGTCCTGCGAAAGCAACCGCAGGATGCGGAGGCGCAACGAGGCCTCACGCTTGCCCTTCAGTCGAAAAACGGCGGCGCGCATTAAGCACGGCCCGGGTGCCTCGCCTAGTTGCCCAGAATCAGCTTGGCAATCGTGCCGAGCTGCATAAACGAAGTGCCTTCGTAAATCTTGCCGATCTTCGAATCGCGCAGGTATTTCTCCACCGGGTAGTCCTTGGTGAAGCCATAGCCGCCGTAAACCTCGACGGCTTCCGTCGCCACCCGCTCCGCCACCTGGGAGCAGAAATACTTTGCCATCGCCGCCTCTTTGACGAAGGAGAGCCCCGCATCCTTGAGGCGCGCAGCGTTATAAGTCATCAGGCGCGCGGCCTCGACCTCGGTGGCGAGGCGCGCCAGTTGGAACTGGATGCCCTGGAAGTCCGCGATGGGTTTGCCGAATTGTTTGCGCTCCTTGGCGTAAGCGATGGCGTGATCGAGCGCCCCGCGCGCCACGCCCACCATCTGCGCCGCGATGCCGATCCGTCCTTCGTTCAACGTCTCGATGGCCACCTTGTAACCCTTGCCCACATCGCCGAGAACGTTGGCTTTCGGCACGCGGCAGTCATCAAGAATCAACTCGCAGGTGGAAGAGGCGCGGATTCCCAGCTTGTCCTCTTTCTTGCCCACGGTGAAGCCCAGTGTCGTCCGGTCTACCACAAACGCCGTAATGCCGCGGTAACCGAGCTCGCGGTTCACGGTAGCGAACACTATGAAGATGCCGGCTTCTTTGGCGTTCGTAATCCAGAGCTTTCGCCCGTTCAGGACGTATTCGCCACCGTCCTCCCGGGCGCGAGTCTCGAGGCCGAAGGCGTCGCTGCCGGAATTCGGCTCCGACAGCGCATACGCCCCCACCGTGTCCCGCGCCAGGCGCGGCAGAAAGTCCCGCTTCTGGGCATCGTTCCCCCAACGCATCAGGGCGTTCGAGACCAGCGTGTTCTGCACGTCAATCACCACGCCAGCGGAGGCGTCCACGCGCGAGAACTCTTCGATGGCGAGCACGGCCATGAAGAATGATCCGCCGCTGCCGCCGCAAGATTCGGGAATCTCGATGGACATGAACCCTTGTTCGAAGAACTTGTCAATCAGCTCGCGCTTGAACACGCCCTCGCGGTCCATTTCTTCAACATGCGGGCCGACTTCTTTCGCAGCGAACTCGCGCGCCGCCGCTTGAAACATGCGTTCCTCTTCGGAGAGCGCGGTCAAGGGTGGATTCGCGTGCGTCACGGCGGTCATCGCCTGAGTCATGGGATTTCCCTCGCAACAAGTTTATTACGGTCAAGAGTCTCGTTCGCTAAACGATCGGCTTCGCGATTCCGCTCGCGCGGCACATGCTCGATCGAAAAAGCATCCAGCCGCGCGATCATCTTCCGCGCCGAGGCGTGCAACGGCTTCAAGTCAAGGCTTTTCACTTTATAGAGGCCCTGGATTTGGCGGACCAGAAGCTCGGAGTCGGAAAACACCCGGAGCCGCGAATGCCCGCCACCCAAAGCGTATTCGAGCGCGGCGAGAAGCGCCCGGTACTCTGCCACGTTGTTGGTCACGCGGCCGAGCGGCGCGGAGACTTCACTCACCTTCGATCCTTCCGCCGTCTTGAGCACCACGGCGTAAGCCGCCGGGCCGGGATTGCCGCGCGAGGCGCCGTCGATGGAGGCGATCAGTTCAGGAACATCCGGCATGGTGGAAGAAAGGCGGTCACAACCAGCGGCGGCGAAGCGTGTCAGCTCATCTGCACGCGCGTGCCGGCGCGAAAATCAACGGCTGCCTTCGCGGTGTCCTCACTCGCGGCAGCAGGTTCCACATAGTACAGAATCCGGCCACAGGTCTCGCAGGTGTGGAGCGAATTGCTCTGCCGCACTTCGTTGTAGGCCTGGGGCCGCAGGCGCACATGGCAGCCGCTACAGGATCCCTCCCGCACTTCGGCCACGGCGAACCCGCGCGCCTTGCGAGTCTTTTCGTAGAGCGCCAGCACCGATTCGCCGAGGCTCGCGGCCAGCGCGCGCCGCCTCTCTTCCATACGGTTCCGCTCCTCCTCGGCCGCGTGCCGCTCGGATTGCAACTGCTTCACCTCTGCCGCCACCCGCGCTTTCTCACCATCGAGCTTCGCAGCCGCGTCCTTCACGTACTGAGCGTGCTGTTCGGCCTCCTCCATGTTCTCGAGAACGCGATCTTCAATCTTGCGGATGTTCTGCTCCTCGCCCTCGATCTCGTGCAGCATCGCTTTGTACTGGTCGTTCTTTTTCACCTCGTAAAGCTGATCCTTGTGCCGGGCGATCTTCTCGCGCACGGCCTGGATGTCGGCTTCCATCTCGCGGCGCGCTTTCTGGTTGGCGGCAAGCCCTCGCTGATGTTCTTCGTAGGCGTGCAAAAAATCGTTGAGCTGGGCTTCGACAGCCGCGATGCGGCCCGGAACGGCGTCACGCTGGGCGGTAAGCGAGGCGAGGTTCTGGTCCGTCTGCTGAAGCTCGATCACGGTCGAAACCGCAGGGTCCACGTCGCCTCCTTACTTTTGGGCGCTCACGCGGTCTCGCCCCGCAGCGAGGGCCCGAAGTTGATTCTGGCACAATTCCCAGCCGGCAACAAGAAAACCACCATCGTGCCAGTCATGCTAGACTCGCCTGCTTCGAATCGCTGCCCATGCCTTTGCCCGCGAAAATCTTCGCGCTCCTGGGAGTGCTCCTGCTCCTGCAGAGCCTTCTGTCACTCCTGGACGGCTTCCGTTTCCGGAGTTTTGTGCGCCGCAGTTTCGCGCGGCCCCTGGGCGACCACCGCCCCCCCGTCGCGGTCATTATTCCGTGCAAGGGAGTGGCTCCGGATTTCGAAATGAATGTCACGAGCTTCCTGATGCAGGACTATCCCGGCTATCAAGTGATCTTCGCCGTGGCCTCGCGCGGCGACGCCGCCTACGCCCTTCTATCGCAGCAGCTCCGCGCGCTCGAATCCGCTTCGGCCTTTCCGGCCGGGACTTCGGTCGGACCACGAAACGCCAGTCTTGTCGTCGCCGGACTCTCTGACGAGCGGGGCGAGAAGGTGAACAACATGGTGCGAGCGCTGGCGGAGGTGGACGCCGGCACGGAGGTCCTTGCCTTCGCCGACATTGACGCCAGGCCGAATCCTCGCTGGTTGCGGTCGCTGGTCGCGCCGCTCGGAGACCCGTCAGTTATGGTCAGCACCGGCTTCCGGTGGTACCTGCCGGGCCGCAGTTTCGCCTCGCAAGCGCGCGCGGCGTGGGACACCTCGATCGCCACCACGCTGGGCGGGCGCAGCCAGCGCCTGGTGTGGGGAGGCTCGATGGCGATGCGCGCCGCCGACTTTGCCCGCCTGCGCATCGCCGAGCGCTATTGGGCCCACACCGTGAGCGACGACTACGCCGTGGCTCGCGCCGTCCGCGAGTCGGGCGGCCGCATCCGGTTCGAGCCTCGATGCCTGGTCGAGAGCCGCGAAGAATCGAGCTTCGGCGACTTTCTCCGCTGGTCCAACCGCCAAATTATCCTGACCCGCGTTTACGCCGCGAGGCTGTGGGGGCTGGGTCTCGCGAGCTACGCGCTCTACGGCGCTACTTTCCTCTTGGGGTTGATTGCGATCGCGCTGCCCGCTTCGACCGCAACCGAGCGAGCCGCCGTCGCGGTTACGCTCGTCGCGATTCTCTTATTGGGGGTCGCCAAGGCCCGGCTGCGGACGCAAGTGGCGCGAGAGATCTTCCCCGAGGAATCGGCCACGCTCCACCGTTACGGCGCGCGCTACTGGCAGCTTGCGCCACTCGTACCATGGATCATGCTGTTCAACTTTGTCGTGGCCGGCTTCACGCGCCGCATGGAGTGGGCGGGCGTGCACTATGAGCTACGTTCCGCCGACGAAGTTGGTGTCGTCGGGCGGCGGCAGTAGTCTCCCTTGCCTATCGCTTCTTGATCGGCTTCGCCTTATGACGGGACACGTAGCGCGCGGGAGAAGCCGTCCGCTTCCGCTTCTCCGGCAGATTCGCGGCCTCGGCAGGAGCATCATCGGGAGCAGAGGGAGAAGAGTTGGCCAGTACCTGATCGAAAAGTGTGGTGCGGGGCGCCGTCTTCTTCTTGCCATTTTCGCCGTGCCGGTAGGCGTGTTCCGTGTAGCAGGTCTTGCAGATGACCTTCACGACCTGCGATTCCATCATGCTGGCGACGGCGTGGTTCATCAGCCGTCTGCAGCGTGGACAGAAGTCATCAATCAGGTCGCCGAGGCGTACGGCTTCAGGTTGGCTCATGGGCAGTTCTCCCCCCGTCTCCGGGGATGACGCGCATTATAGCGCAGCGCAAGAGAAAACCCAAAGCGCGCCCCCGCCCGCCCCAAGATATAGCTTCGAAGGTATCGCCGTACGATTCCAGGACGTTGACGCGCGTCGTGGCAAAGTGGGGTTGAAGTATCCCCTCTCGCCGGTATAAAGTCTCGATGAGGTCGCAGACGAGCCGCCTTCAATATCCAGTGCGCCTCGTGATCAGCAGAGTGAGCAAGCAACATGCAAAAGCTTATCATCGGCGTCGACGTTGGCGGTACCAAGGTAGCGGGCGGACTGGTCACCCCCAAGGGCCGCTTGGTGAAATCCCTCATCGTGCCCGCGCGGGCGCAGGCCGGCTTCGAGACCAGTTTCCGCCAGGTGCTCCACGTTATCGAACGTCTCATCCACCACGCCCGAGGCCGCGAGAATGTGGCCGGCATTGGTATTTGCGTGCCTGGCCCGCTGAATCCGGAGACCGGCACTGTGCTCAAGGCGCCGAACCTGCCGGGGTGGAACCGCATACCCGTGCGCCGGAAACTAGAGAAGCGTTTCGAGATCGCTGCCAAGGTTGAGAATGACGCCAATGCTGCGGGTCTCGGCGAGGTGCTGTTCGGCGCCGCGAGGGGTTTTCGGCATGTTTTCTACGTCACCGTTTCCACCGGAATCGGCACCGGCATCATCATCAACCGACGCATCTACCACGGCAAGAACGGCGCGGCGGGCGAGGGCGGCCACGTCTCCATCGATTTCCAAAGTCATTACCGCTGCGGTTGCGGCGCCCTGGGCCACATCGAAACGCTGGCCTCGGGACCCGCCATGGCACGCCGGGCACGGGTGCGGCTCGAACAGGAAGCGTTTACGCCGAGTCTCTTGCGCCGGTGGACCCAGGGCAACCTGAGCCGCATCACACCCCAGATGATCGAAAAGGCGGCCCGCGCCGGCGATCGCGCGGCCAAGATTATCGTGGACGAAACCGGGTTTTACCTCGGCGTCTGGCTTGCCGGCATGATTACCCTGCTTGACCCCGAAGCCATCGTCATCGGTGGCGGCGTCGCTCAAATCGGCAAGCCGCTTTTCGCCAAGATTCGCGAGACCATCCAGCGCTACACTCTCAACCCCCAGCTCGCCGCCAAGACTCCTCTTCTGCCCGCCAAGTTGGAGAAGCTGGTGGGAGTGTATGGCGCGGCCAGCCTGTTCTTGCCCGCCGGAATCGAAGCCGAGAAAAACTACTGACTCGTTCTGCTCCGGCTACCCCCCGTTTGTAGCGTGGCTCGATGAGCCGCGAAAAAAGCGGGTCGCAGGCCCGCCTCCAGCGGAAAGTCAAAGGCCGGTCGCCATCTCTGGCCAAAGAAGCCCGAACGTGCATAATGGAGGGGTATGAAGAACCGATCTCGATCCGGAATTACCGCCATCGCGGTTATCTGCATATCGCTTGGCCTTGTCGCGTCCGCGCTTCCACAGGTCCATTCGCAGGTTCCAAATACAGTCCATAAAGGAGCGAAGCTGACGATGCACGCCACCGGAACATTTGAAGTCAAGCTGACCCCGCAGGCAACGGACGACAAAGCCGGGGACGCAATCCTCGGCAGGATGTCCATCGACAAGCAGTTCCACGGCGATCTCGAAGCGACCAGCAAGGGCGAGATGCTGACGGCCGGCACGAGCGTCAAGGGCTCGGCCGGCTACGTGGCGATCGAGCGGATCAGCGGAACCTTGCAGGGCCACAGCGGCAGCTTCATCCTGCAGCACACCGGCACCTTGACCCGCGGCGCGGCGCAACAGAGTATCACCGTCGTGCCGGACTCCGGCACGGGTCAGTTGGTGGGCTTGGCGGGAAAGATGACGATCACGATCGCGGACGGAAAACATTCCTACGACTTCGAGTACACGCTGCCCGAAACACCGTGAAGCCTGATCGCCTGCGCGGCGGCAACACGATTTACCCCCGGCGCGAATAATGCTCCACGTACTGTGGGACTTCGAGGCCAGGCTTGAGTCTCGGGTCGGCCATAGGGGGCTCCGTGGCGAGGCGCAGCGGCAGGACTCCCGCCCAGACCGGCAAATCATAGTCCGCCTCGTCGTCGAGCGGCGGCCCGGTGCGAATCTTGGCCGACGCTTCGCTGAGCGGCAGGCGCAGGACCAGCGTGGACGCCAACTCGCGCGGGTTGGGCCAGCGAACGTCCGGCCAGCGCCCGGGAACAAGGTGTTCGGTGAAAGCTTGCAGCGCTGAGGTCTTCTCCTCCTCACTCTCAACCACTTCCCCTGTGCCGAACACCACCACGGAGCGATAGTTGATGGAGTGATGGAAGGCGGAGCGAGCCAGTACCAGGCCGTCCACCAGCGTCACCGCAACCGAGACGGGCACGCCGCCGGCTAGGTTGCGCAACATGCGGCTGGCCGCTGAGCCGTGAAGGTAGAGCGCATCCCCGGCCCGCGCATAGGCGGTGGGAATCACGTAGGGGTGGCCCTCCGCCACGAACCCGACGTGGCACACGAATCCCTCGTCAAGGATGCGGTACGCGGTCTCGCGATCGTACGCGCCACGCTTGGGAAGGCGGGTGACGCGGGTGCGCGGCGTAACTGGAAAAGTGTCCATGCTGTGCTCCCGGCTGCCAAGTGCTTGCCTCGGACAGAATACGGCCCCAAGGCGGGCCCGCGCTAGAGCCACTTCGGGCGTCTTTCACCCGTCCACTTGAATGCCCATTACGCTCGCTCCTCTAACCTTTAACCTTTAACCTTGAACCTATACCCTGTACCCTATCTCATTCATGTGCGGAATCTGCGGCATTGTGAATCTGGCGCTTGACCCCGCGGCCCATCGCGAGCGCATCGACGCCATGTCGGCGCGGCTGGTGCACCGCGGGCCGGACAGCGCCGGCAAGTTCGAGCTGCCGCACCTCGCCTTCGCCATCCGGCGGTTGAGCATCATTGACCTCGAAACCGGCGACCAGCCGCTCTCGAACGAGACCGGCGAAGTGACTCTCGTCTTTAACGGCGAAATCTACAACTATCGCGAGTTGCGGCAGGGTCTCATCGAGCGCGGGCACCGCTTCAAGACCCACGCCGACGGCGAGGTGATGGCGCACCTCTACGAAGAGCGCGGACCGGATTTCGTGCGCGATCTGAATGGCATGTTCGCCGTCGCCCTGTGGGACAGCCGGGCGCGGCGGCTGGTGCTGGCGCGCGACCGCGCCGGCGAAAAGCCGCTTTACTATTGGCATCGCGGCGCCACGCTGGTGTTTGCTTCTGAGGTCAAGGCGCTGCTGGAGTATCCGGAGATCAGCCGCGCGCTCGATCCTGAGGCCGTGGCGCAGTATTTCTTCTACGGCTACTTTCCTAGCCCGCGCAGCGTTTACGCCGCCATTCGCAAACTGCCCGCCGCGCATTGCATGATCGCGGAAGGCGGAGGAATCAAGATCGAGCCTTATTGGGAGCTGCAAGACTACTTGAGGCCGCCCGGCCTGCCGCCCGTGAGCCGGCGCGAAGAGGAATCGCTTGTCGCCGAGCTGCGGCGCCGCGTGCGCGATGCCGCCCTGTCGCGCCTGGTGAGCGACGTGCCCCTGGGCGTCTTCCTGAGCGGCGGCGTGGATTCCTCCACCCTCGTCGCCCTGATGAGCGAGCTCACCCCCGGCAACGTGGAGACGTTCTCGGTGGCGTTCCCGCAGAAGACCTTCAATGAGGAATCGTACGCCAGCCTCGTGGCGCGACACTTTCGCACCCGGCATCACGTCCTCACCGCCGATGAGGCGGCGCTAGGCGAGGGCTTCAGGACGCTCACCGATCAACTTGACGAGCCCGTGGCCGATCCCGCCGTCGTGCCCACGTTCCTGCTTTCTCGCTTCGCGCGCCGCGAGATTAAGGTGGCGCTCAGCGGCGAGGGTAGCGACGAGCTTTTTGGGGGCTACCCCACTTACCTCGGCGCGCAGCTCGCAAAGTACTACTTGCAGCTCCCCGGTGTGTTGCGACGCCAGCTTTTTGACCGCTTGCGGCGGTTGCTTCCGGTTTCTTCGAGCGCCGTGCCCAAGGGACTCTTCCTGCGCCGATTCCTTACCCATGCCGAGCGCGACCCGGCCGAACGCCACCTCGTGTGGTTCGGCATGTTCTCTCCCGAGGAGCTTGACCAGCTCTTCGAGCCTAGCTGGCCTGGCCCCCAACCGCCCAGCTCAGTGGTTTTTTCGCCGCTCGCCCGCGTCCTCGAAGGCGCTCAATTCGACGACACGCTGGCGGAAATGCTTTATCTCGATTTTCGCACCTACCTCGAGGACAACTTGCTCGTCAAAGTGGATCGCGCCAGCATGGCCTGCTCGCTGGAGATGCGCACGCCGTTCCTCGACCACCGCCTGGTGGAGTTCGCCGCCGGGCTGCCGGCGTCGTTGCGCGTGCGCGGCTTCAAGCTGAAATACCTGCTGAAACGAGCGGTCGAGCCCTGGCTGCCACGCGAGATCGTCTACCGGCAAAAGCGCGGGTTCTCGGTGCCCATCGCCGAATGGATGCGAACCGGATTGCGTCCGCTGGTCGATGAAACTCTGGCGAAAGACAAGTTGGAGCGCGACGGGCTGTTCAACGCCGGCTTTGTGCGGCGCCTTCTCGAAGCCCACTGGTCCGGCCGCGCCGACAATCGGAAAACACTGTGGACGCTGCTCTGTTTTCAGCTTTGGTACGACCGGGCAAAGACATTTTAGGCAGCGACGTCATCCTGAGCGAAGCGGAGGATCTGCTTTAGTTGCTTTCAAGAACAAAGGGTAATGCTTCGGTCGCCGTCGCGGCCTCAGCGTGGCAGCGGCTCCTTTCAGCCGATCACAGTGTTGACATGACCCAATCCAAAATCCAAAATCTAAAATCCAAAATCTTTCGTCCCCAGGAATGGGGAATCATCCAGGAATACCGCACACCGCGCCAGGTACAGAATTTTCTCCGCGCGCTGCCTTACAACTGGGAAAGGCACGGCGAGACGCTGCGGACCTTTCGCGGCGTTGTCGAGCACTGGAGCGCCCACTGCCTGGAAGCGGCGCTCGCGGCGGCGACCATCCTGGAGCAGCACGGCTATCCGCCGCTGCTTCTCGACCTCGAATCGCAGGACAAGCTTGACCACGTGTTGTTTCTCTTTCGCCGTCACGGACGTTACGGCGCCGTGGCGCGGTCGCGGGACTTCGGACTGCACGGCCGCCGGGCCGTTTACCGCACTGTTCGGCAACTGGTGATGAGCTACGTGGACCCTTTTGTCGACGGCTCGGGACGCATCACCGGGTACGGCGTCGCCGACTTGCGGACTCTGGTGAAAGGTGACTGGCGGCTTTCGTCCCGGAACATCTGGGAGGTGGAGCGGGCCTTGATCAAGCTGCCGCACCAGAAGTTGAAGACGTCCGACCGGAGATACCAGGAAATGCTCAACCGCTATCGTGCGTTCCGCAGGAAATATCCCGAGGGGCCGGCAACGTTTTACGTGGACCAGCGATCGTGGATGTGAGAAGAGCAGGATTCGGGATTCAGGATTTAGGAGCCACGGCAACGTCATTCCCGCGCAAGCGGGAATCCCTGAATCCTGACTCTTAAATCCTGCTTTTCACTTCCCCGCCTTGCCCGTCGAGGTCAATGCGCATCACCCATTCACAATGCAGGCGCCGCGCCTCGAACCAGCGCTCGAGCGACGGTTGGTCCGGCGCTTCGATCTCGGCGAGCATTCGGCCGCCGATCTGGCTGGCCACGCAGCGGCGTACGTTGACCTCGGTCGCGGCGAGAAGCTCCTTCATCAGTTCGCCAAGCGCCTGCTGGGTGAGGCAGGCGGTGGTGTGAGCGGAAAAGTACAGCGCCATGGTGTTACCCTGATAGAACCCATGTTAGCAGAAGTCAGAAGTCAGAAGCCTGAGTCGTTGATTCAAGGATTCAATGAGTCAATGAATCAATCCGGCCTCCTGGCTCCTGGAATTCTGTCTTCTGACTTTCCCCGCTTGCGCTTGAGATTCCTCTGTGTTAGCTTTATAGCTTAAAGTGACAGGGCTTCACCTTCAGGACTGCCGTGAAACGAGGACTAGCCGAATCCCAGCTTCTCGCCGAAATTGATCTCGACCGCTTGCCCCAGCACGTGGCCGTCATCATGGACGGCAACGGCCGCTGGGCCAAAAAGCGGCACTTGCCGCGCATCGCCGGACATCGCGCCGGCATTCGCGCCGTCCGCCAGGCGGTGGAAGCTTCGGCGCGTATCGGGGTTCCCTGCCTGACCCTGTACGCTTTTTCCGCCGAAAACTGGAAGCGCCCTCCAACCGAAGTGAAACTCCTGATGCGACTGCTGCGTGAGTACCTCCGCAAGGAAATCCCGGAGCTTAACCGCCAGAACATTCGCCTCGGCGCGATCGGGCGCATCACGGAACTGCCCAAAACCGTCCAGCACGACCTTGAAAGCGCGCTCGAGAGAACTGCCAAGAACTCCGGACTCCGGCTGACCCTGGCGCTGAACTATGGAGCACGCGCCGAATTGGTGGACGCGGCGCGCGCTCTGGCAGAGCGATTCAAGGACAATGGTCACGTTCCGCTCGATGAGGCCAGCTTCAGCGAGCACCTCTACACCCACGGCCTGCCGGACCCCGACCTGCTCATTCGCACCAGCGGCGAGATGCGCCTGAGCAATTTTCTCCTCTGGCAGGCGGCCTACTCCGAAATCTGGGTGACGCCGACGCTCTGGCCCGACTTCAGCCAACTCGACCTCTTTCAGGCCATCCTCGATTATCAGAAGCGCGAACGGCGATACGGTGGATTGGGCCTAGGCTGAATCTGTTTCCAACTGACAACTGACCACTGACAACTGACGACTGCTCTTATGAAATCACGCGTCCTGACCGCGCTCGCCCTCATCCCGCCTGTTATTTACCTCATCGGCTGGGCGCCGCTGTGGTTGTTCCTGCCGGTACTCCTGTTGGTCGTGGAACGCAGCCTCTACGAGTATTTCCTGATTGCCCGCGGCGCCGGCTTTGAGACGTTTCCGGCGCTAGGCTACATCGCTGGCGCTGCCGCTTGCCTGGCGCCGGTCGCGAACCTTTACCGGCCCGGCCCGTGGCTTCCAGCCTTCATTCTGCTGGCCCTCCTCCTCACGCTTTCGCTGGGCCTCGTCTGGACCCGCGACCTCAGGCATTATCTCGGCGCGGCGGCCGCGACACTCTTCGGCATCCTCTACCTCGGTCTGACGCTCGCTCTGCTCGTGCCCCTGCGCTTTGGCGACCCGCCGCGGCGGGCCGACGTCATTCCCGCCAAAGGTGGCCCGCTGGCGTCGCTGGGTGCGGGCGGACGCCTCATGCTCTTCCTGTTTCTGGTCATCTGGGCCGGCGATATTTTCGCGTACCTCATCGGCCGCAGCCTCGGACGCCATCACTTTGTCCCACGCATCTCGCCGAAAAAGACCGTGGAAGGCGCGCTCGGTGGACTCGCCGGCAGCCTGCTGATCGGATGGGCCTTCGCGTGCGCGTTTGCCGAGACTGCGGATTGGAAAACCGTTATCCTGTTAGCGGGGCTGATCGCGGTGGCCGGCCAGGTCGGCGACTTGGTGGAATCGGCCATGAAACGCGGCGCTGACCTCAAAGATTCCGGCAGCCTGCTTCCCGGCCACGGCGGATTGCTCGACCGCATTGACAGCTTGATCTTTGCCGCGCCCGTTTTGTGGCTCGCCCTGATGATCCGGGGGGTCTGGCGGTGAATTGCACGCATCCGTGGTAGGATGAGTCCATGAATATCGAATACACCGTCCACATCTGGAAGGAAAGGGACCAGTTCGTAGCCCACGCGCTACCGCTCGACGTCATGAGCTCCGGTGGGACGGCTGAGGAAGCTCGGGCCGCCCTCGACGAAGCCGTTCACCTCTTTCTGGCCACGGCAGCCGGCCAGGGCTCCCTTGAAGAGATCCTGCGCGAAGCTGGTTACCAACCGCAGGGCGGAGGCTGGATCAGTCCTCCCTGGGTGGCAGTTGAGAGGCACTCCGCGGCAGTTCCGGCCTGAAAATGCCTCGCATCACCCCAATTCACTGGAAAACTCTGGAGCGGGTGTTCGAGGCGGAGGGATTTCGCTTCGCGCGACAAGAAGGAAGCCACCGCTCGTACGTCAAGCCAGGCATATTACGGCCTGTCGTCATCCCGGTTTACAAGGAAGTTCCGGTTTCGATCATCAGGAACAATCTCAAGACCGCCGGAATCGCAAGAGACGACTACTTCCGGTTCCTGGAAATGGAGGGATAGGGTTCCAAACCAAGAAGAGCTCAGCTCTGAATGACTCAATGACCCAATCTCTCTGCATTCTCGGCTCGACCGGCTCCGTGGGCACGAACTGCCTGAGCGTCGTTCGAGGCCTGCCCGGGCGCTTCCGCGTCGTCTCGCTTGCCGCCGGAAGGAACCTTGACCTGCTGGCGCGGCAGATCGTGGAGTTCCGCCCCGCGCGCGTCGCGGTGGCAAGCCGCGAGTGCGTTGAACCGTTGCGGCAGCGGTTGAGCGCGCTCGGATACCGCGAGCCGCTTGCCATCGGCGCGGAGACTGCCGGCCAGGTGGAGGCGGCGACGCTGCCGGAGGTGACGTTTGTCGTTTCCGCCTCCCACGGCGTCACAGGTCTGGTGGCCACTTACGAGGCGGTCCGGGCGGGCAAGCGGATCGGCCTGGCCAACAAGGAAACCCTGGTGGCGGCCGGCGAACTGGTAATGCGCGCCGCCAGAGAAAGCGGCTCGGAAATCCTGCCGATTGACAGCGAGCACAGCGCCTTGCACCAGTGCCTGCGCTCGGGCAAGCTCAGCGAGGTGCGCCGGGTGATCCTTACCGGCTCGGGCGGACCCTTCCTCAAGACCCGCTGCAAGGATCTCGATTCGGTCACGCCACAGCAGGCGCTGAATCACCCGGTCTGGAAGATGGGCGGCCGCATCACCATTGATTCCGCCACCTTGATGAACAAGGGCCTCGAAATCATCGAGGCGCACTGGCTTTTCGGCCTGCCGCCCGCCAAAATCGACGTTCTGATTCACCCCGAATCGGCCATTCACTCCATGATAGAATATGAAGACGGGTCGGTCATGGCGCAGCTTGCGGCCCCGGACATGCGCATCCCGATTCAGTACGCCTTGACGTATCCGGAGCGGGCGGCTGTGAACGGCATGAACGGTGCCGTACCGAAGCTGGATTTCGCTGCGCTGCGAAGCCTGCACTTCCGGCCACCGGATACCCGGCGTTTTCCGTGCCTGGCGCTGGGACGGGAGGCGCTCGAACGCGGCGGCGCGGCTCCCTGCGCGCTGAACGCTGCCGACGAGGTGGCAGTCGAGGCGTTTTTGGCCGGACGGGTGTGCTTCACAGACATCCCGCGCATCGTCGAAGCAGTCTTAACGGATGCGTCGGCCGCGCCGCTGGGGTCGCTGGAAGAGGTGCTTGCCTGCGACCGCGAGGCTCGAAGTCGAGCTGAGGAGAGAGTGGAGGCGGTGAGCGAAACGATCGGATTGAGCCACTCGCGACGGCGTGAAATGCCGGGCAGGCGCGGCGGAAAAATGAAAAGATTACGAACGAAGCCGTCAACTTGCTGAAAATACAGGATAGGGGCGTCCGGGCAAACATCGAAAGCCGTCAGGTGATTCAAAATGGGACACTTACTGTATAAAATCCGTCAACTTACTGATAACAAGGGTCGAATCAACCCTCGACAACGTACCCTGAGCGCTCAGGGATCAACTCGAAAGGCTGGCGCTCCCCGGCGCTACACTCCCTTGGACCCGTCGACCCGGATCATACTTGTGAATAGATTAAATAGATAATATTCGGTGCATATTTATATTTTTATTAAGATATTTTGGCAAGAATTGTTACCAATAAAAATAACAAAAAACGGCCCAAAAGCGCCAAACGAAACCGTTAGGTCTATGAAAACACTACTTCGAGGGGGTCGGCGAGGCGCGTGAACGCACTGTCTAATTTCTTCACTGACGCCGCCGTGGTCATCGTCGTCCTTGGCCTGCTGGTTTTCGTCCACGAGGCCGGGCATTTCCTGGTGGCGAAACTGTGTGGCGTCCGAGTCATGACCTTCTCGTTCGGCTTCGGCCAGCGGCTGTTCGGCGTCAAGCGCGGCGCGTTCACTTGGGGCAAGCTCACCGACGAAGAGCCCTCTCACACCGATTATCGCTTGAGCCTCCTTCCGCTCGGCGGCTACGTCAAGATGGCGGGCGAAAACCTCGGCGAGGTTCAAGGGCAAGTACAGGAGTCCACGCCGAGCCCGGATGAGTTCCCCAACCGGCCGCGCTGGCAGCGCTTCCTCATCATGGTGGCGGGACCTGCCATGAACGTGGCGCTCGCCGTGCTCATGCTCGCCGCCGTGTACAAGGTCCATTTTGAGAAACCGGCATACGCCGAACAGCCCGCCCGCGTCGGCTATGTGGAATCGGATTCACCGGCGGCGAAGGCCGGCATCGTCCCCGGCGACCTCATCGTGCTCCTCGGCACCGACGCGAACCCGAAGTGGGAAGACGTTGTCCCCGCCGTCGCCACCTCCGCGGGACACGCGTTGCCCGTGGAAGTGGTGCGCGACGGTCGGCGCATCAGCCTCACCCTCGTTCCCAAGGCGGAAGGGCCCGACGAGCTGGGATTCGCCGGGTGGTTGCCGGATTCGCCCCCTATTGTCGGCCCGGTCGAGCCGGATTTCCCCGCCGCCAAGGCCGGTCTCAAAACCGGCGACCGCATCGTGGCCCTTGACGGCAAGAAGATTCCGGATTCCGCCGCCGTCGTCCGCGCCTTGCAGGATGGGGCTGGGAAGACTGTGGATTTGACCGTGCAGCGCGCCGGACAGCAGCTCGATATCCCGGTCGAGCCCGTCTATACCACCGCGGCCGGCGATAACGAAAAGAAGTGGCGCATCGGCGTGTCGTTTCGCGAGGAAGAAGTGGTGCGCCAGTTGCCGTGGGGGCTCGCTCTTGCAAACTCGGTGGACGACAATGTTCGCTCCACCCTCGAAACCTTTAACCTCCTGGGCAAGCTTCTCACGCGCCAGGTGTCGCCCAGGTCGCTCTCCGGTCCGGTCGGCATCGCCCAGATCTCCGGCGAATACTATCGCGAGGGCATCGCCACGCTGATTCCCGTGGTCGCTTACCTCAGCCTGCAATTGGGTATCTTCAACCTGCTGCCGATTCCGATTCTCGATGGCGGCGGCATTCTGCTGCTGCTCATCGAAGGAGTGATCCGCCGCGACCTGAGCCTGAAGGTGAAGGAACGCGTGATCCAGGTCGGCATGGCCGTCCTCTTGCTGCTGGTCGTGTTCGTTACCTATAACGACATCATGAAGAGCCTGCGGCCGTATTGAGCGATCGAGTGATTGAGTGATCGGGTGGTTGGATGATTGGTTCCACCGGCTTGGCCCTCTCCCTCGGGAGAGAGCTTGCCCTGAGCGTAGCAAAGGGGTGTCCCGGCTTGTCGGGACGGGTAAGGGGGACCTTCAAAGGCTTGGCATTTGCCGAAACGAGGAGGAAGAGAAAATGAAAAAGGCTTGCTTTCTCTTTGCGCTTACCGTTGCGGAGTTGCTCTGTGGCAAATCAGAGAGCTTCGGCAGCGTGGGGTCGGAAATCGCGGGTAGCGGCGCATGCGGGTCCGGCGGCACACTGTATCGTAATCTGACGTCCCACCCCATGCATTTTGAGCTGTTGCTCAGCGTGGGTCTCATAGTCTTGAATGGGTGCAGCAGCACCTCTCTAGCATGGACGGATGCTCAAGGGCACTCACAGACCCTCACGGTGAAGTATGGCTTCTCGGCGGTCGTTTCCACGTCGCTTCCGGCCGAAGGGGTCATTTCGTGGAGCACGATTCCCACGTCGGGGTTCGCCCCGGTCTTCTCTTGGGAATTACAACGAGGCGAGGCGGCGAGCCTTGGTAGCCTGTTCGCGCCTTCCCCCGTCGCCAGCCCATGTGGGACCGGTTCCTCGGTTTATTACACTAACCTCAGCGGTCGTCCTGTCGAACTGGACGTCGCCACGCAGGGTGGACAGGTGTGCCAGGGCACCTTCTCCTGGACCGACGCACGCGGGCACTCCCAAACGCTGAGTGGAGGGCTTTTATCGGAGGGCGTATCCACCTCGCTTCCCGCCGGCGGGACGATTTCGTTTGCCGGGAACGGAAGTGGTCTCGTCTTTTCGACGATCGAGCGAGTGCCCCTTATCTCGGCGCTGTTGGAAAGGTAGCTTTGGAACCTCTCTTAGAGTGGCCCAATTGCCAGCCCGCTGGTGCCCCATGTGCAGAAGCGACTACCAGCGTGTAACGGCGATCGCCCGGTGCCCGCCCCGCAGACGGAACCAGGGCACAAAGGACAAGAAATGAACTTCAGTGATACCGAGTATTTCCCTCCCCGCCGCCAGACGCGGCCCGTCAAAGTCGGACGCCTGACGATCGGCGGCGACGCCTCGATCGTCGTGCAGTCGATGACCAAGACGGACACGCGCGACGTGGAGAGAACCGTCGAGCAAATCCAGCAGATGGAAGCCGCTGGGTGCGAGATCGTGCGCCTCGCCGTGCCCGATCTCGAAGCCGCGCAGGCGCTGCCTGCAATCCGGAAGCGATGTCCGGATTCGATCCTGGTCTCGGACATCCATTTCCAGTATAAGTTCGCGCTGATGGCGCTCGACGCCGGCATCGACAAACTGCGCATCAATCCCGGCAACATCGGCGACGCCGAGAAAGTGCGCGTCGTGGTCCGCCGGGCGCAGGAGCAGCGCGTGCCGATTCGCATCGGCGTCAACGCCGGCTCGCTCGAACGCCGCCTGATTGAAAAGTACGGCTACCCCACGCCGCAGGGCATGGTCGAGAGCGCCCTCTACCACATCGGGATTCTTGAGGAGCTTGGCTTCACCGACATTATCGTTTCCCTTAAAGCCTCGAACGTCAAGATGACCGTGGCCGCCTACCGTCTGTTAGCCGGCCAAGTCGACTATCCGTTCCACCTCGGCATCACCGAGGCGGGCACTCAGTTCTCCGGCACCATCAAGTCCTGCGTCGGCCTCGGGATGCTGCTGGCGGAAGGCATCGGCGATACCATTCGAGTTTCGCTCGCCACCGACTCCGTCGAGGAAGTGCGCGTGGCCTACGAGCTGCTCAAGTCGCTTGAGCTGCGCAGCCGCGGTCCCGTGGTCATTGCCTGCCCCACCTGCGGGCGTCTCGAAGTGGACCTCTTCAAGATTGCGGGTGAAATCGAGCAAGCCACCAAACACATCAAGATGCCGCTGTCGCTCGCGGTGATGGGTTGCGCAGTCAACGGCCCCGGCGAAGCCAGCTCCGCCGACCTCGGCGTCGCCGCCGGCCGCGGCAACGGCATGATCTATCGCGAAGGCAAAGCTATCCGCCGCGTTAAAGAAGAAGAAATCGTCCCGGCGCTGCTCGAAGAAATCGACCGCTTCGTCGCCGACAAGACGGCAGGCGTGGCCTCCACGGCGCCGCTTCTCGACGCTGAACCGGCCGCCGAGAGTCCGCTGACTGTGTTGCGTTAGCGGCAAGGGAAGACCACTCACCGCAAAGAGCGCTGAGGTCGCGGAGTTACACGGCCGGATGATGGGAAAGCAGAGGCTGCAACTCTTCGCGCTCTCTGTGACCTCGGCGGTTAAGAGCATTCGCAGGGAACGAAGGCTGCGGGACGGACGCGGAGATGACAGAGAAGGAGAGACTGAATGAGATCACCAACGGAATCATCGGTGGCGCCATCGAAGTGCACCGGATGCTTGGGCCGGGTCTTCTCGAATCGTCTTATGAAGCCTGCTTGGCCTTTGAGCTCGCGCAGCGCGGATTGAGAATCGAACAACAGAAGCCGCTGCCGCTCGTATACAAAGACGTGAAATTGGACTGCGGATACAGACTCGACCTGCTGGCCGAAGGAGCCGTCATTGTTGAAGTCAAGGCTGTGGATGCCTTAGCGCCCATTCACCAAGCTCAGGTGCGCTCGTACCTGAAACTTTCCGGATGCAGGATTGGCCTGCTCATCAACTTCAACGTGATGGTATTGAAGGACGGAATCCGCCGGCTGGTCCATGACTTTCCTGACTTTTCGCGCTCTCCGCGTCCTCTGCGGTGAACAGCATTCGGCTCTCAGCGTTCTCTGCGACCTCCGCGGTGAAAGGTGCTTACAGAAAGATGCCGACGCTCCAGGAACTCGCCTACCTTGACGCCACTGCCCAGGCCGAACTCGTCCGTCGCAAGGAGATCAAGCCCATCGAGCTTGTGGACGCCGCGATCGATCGCATCGAGCGGCTGAACCCGCAGTTGAACGCCGTCGTCACCCCGATGTATGAGCAGGCGCGCGATGCCGCGAGGAACGAGCTCTCCGACGGCCTGTTTCGCGGCGTCCCTTATCTCGTGAAAGACATCGTGGCCTTTTGCGCTGGCGTCCGCTATACGGCGGGCACAGCGTTCCTGCGCGACTACGTCCCCGACCACGACAGCGAACTGGTGCGAAGACTCAAGCGCACCGGCCTGGTGATCCTCGGCAAGACGAACCTGCCCGAGTTTGGCATTCTTCCCACCACCGAGTCGCGACTGTTCGGCCCCGCGCGCAATCCCTGGAATCTCGGGCGCACAACAGGCGGCTCGAGCGGCGGCGCTGCCGCGGCCGTCGCCGCGGGTCTCGTTCCCTTCGCGCACGCCAACGACGGCGGCGGTTCGATTCGCATTCCCGCTTCCTGTTGCGGCCTGTTCGGCCTGAAGCCGACGCGAGCCCGCAACCCGCTCGGGCCCGACGTGGGCGACATCATGGGCGGCCTCGTGGTCGAGCACGCGCTCACCCGCACCGTGCGCGACAGCGCCGCGCTGCTCGACTCCACCGCCGGTCCCGACGCCGGCGATCCCTACTGGGCGCCAC
Organism: Terriglobia bacterium; assembly: GCA_035934405.1. Classification (GTDB taxonomy): domain Bacteria; phylum Acidobacteriota; class Terriglobia; order UBA7540; family UBA7540; genus DASYXW01. The sequence goes on along the minus strand of DASYXW010000044.1, from coordinate 134,257 downwards.
CGCCGAAGCGCCGCTTCAGCGAAGAAATCGGCGCCGACCCAGGACCGCTTCGCATCGCCTTCACGACGAAAGCGTCCACTGGCGTCCCGATTCACGCCGACTGCGCCGCCGCCGTGCACGTCGCCGCGAAACTCTGTGCCGGTCTCGGACACGAACTGGTGGAAGCGGCGCCGGCGATCAATGGCGACCTCTTCGGCCAGGCGTTCATCACCGTCTGGTCGGCGGGATGCGCCGCCGGCATCGATGCGTTTGCTTCTCTTCTCGGCCGTGCGCCGGCAGCAGGCGATTTCGAGCCGCTCACCTGGGCGCTGTACCAGCAGGGGCGCGCGGTTACTGGCTCCGCATACGAGCTGGCCTGGCTGGCCCTGCAAAACATGAGCCGCGACATCGCGCGCTTCATGCTCGACTACGATGCCTGGCTCACGCCCACGCTGGCCGAGCCACCATTGCCGCTCGGCTCCTTCGATTCGCCGCCGGAAAATCCCCTGTACGGCCTCTACCGCGCCACCCAGTTCTGCCCGTTCACGCCGATCGCCAACACGACCGGCCAGCCGGCGATGTCGGTGCCGCTTTACTGGAACTCGGAAGGATTGCCGGTGGGCGCGCATTTCTTCGGACGCTTCGGTGACGAGGCAACACTGTTCCGGCTGGCCTCGCAACTCGAATCCGCGCAACCCTGGGCAGGGCACCGGCCGCCGGTCTCGGCTTGAGCCTTTCACCGCGGAGGACGCAGAGCACGCCGAGAGCATTCTACCTTTGCGTCCTCTGCGCTCTCTGCGGTGCAATTGTCTTGAAAAGATGAAGGAAGCGGAAGAATTGAAGCGAGCGGTGAGCATCTCTTTGAATTTGAGCCTTCAACGCGGCGGCATCCGGGAACTTCATCTCATCCCGCAGCCGATGGAGGAACTCAATCTCCATCTCACGCGCGGAAATCGCGCCACCCACATTCAGCAGGAACGATTCCACCGTCAGCCGATGCTCGCCGAAGGTCGGCTTATGTCCCACGTTGGTCACCGACTCGTGCCACTGCTCGCCCAGCCTCGTGCGCGTGACGTAAACGCCCTGGCGCGGCAACTGCTCTTTGTAAGGCGCGAGATTGAGTGTGGGCACCGTCTGCCGGGCGCCAATGCCGAGACCTTCCACAATCTCGCCACACACCGAGAACGGCCGGCCCAGCAGGCGTCCGGCGCGATGGACGCGACCCGCAACAAGTTCCTCCCGGATGCGCGAGCTGGAAACGCGCTCACCACGGAATTCGAGCACCGGCGACACTTCGAGCCTGAATCCTTCCTGCCGCGCGAGTTCACCGAGCAGCGCGACGTTACCCGCCTGGCGGCGGCCGAAGCGGAAGTCGGGACCCACCCGGACTAGCCGGGCGCGCAACTGGCCGGCGATGATCTCATGGACGAACTCAGCGGGCAAGAGCGCTGCGAGCTCCGGCGCAAACGGCAGGACGACGAGCAGCTCGATACCGAGCCCCTCGATGAGACGCACTTTCTGCTCGAGCGGCGTGAGAAGCCGGGGCGCGCGCTCGGGGGCGAGCACCCGCGTCGGATGCGGATCAAAAGTGAGCGCCGCCGAGGTTACGCCGAGAGATCCCGCCCCGCGGACGACCTCCCGCATCAACTCCTGATGCGCCAGGTGCACGCCGTCGAAGTTGCCGACCGTCACCACGCTCGCCTGAAGCGGCTCCCGCAACTCCCGGAAATCACGAATGACACGCATAGACTACAGGTCTAGCTTCAGTCCATCGTGCGCCAGCCGCACGTGTGGCGGCAACTGCGCGTTCGTCGCCTCGTGGCCCAGTTCGTGAGCGATGTGGGTGAAGAAGGCGCGCTGCGGCTTCAGGCGCGCGACCAGGTCGAGCGACTGTTCAACGGTCGAGTGCGTCGGATGCGGCTTGTGGCGCAGCGCATCGAGCACGAGCACGTCCAGGCCTTCGAGCAGGGCAAGTGTCGCTTCCGGGACCACGCTGAAATCCGTGAGGTAAGCCGCGCGGCCGAAGCGAAAACCCAGGATCGGCTGATGCCCGTGCAGAACGGTGAGCGGCGTGAACGCCTGGCCCCACAAGTCGAACGGCCCCTCGATCAAGTGCGGGTCCAGCTTGGCGAGACCCCCGTAAGCATACGTCTGATCGAAAATGTAGGCGTAAATGCGGCGCAGGCTCGCCATGGTCTGCGCGTCGGCGTAAATGGGAATGGGAACTTGCTGGCGAAAGTAGAACACGCGAACATCGTCGAGCCCGAGAACGTGGTCGGCGTGATCGTGCGTGAAGACCACGGCGTCCAGCCGGTTCATGCCGGCGCGCAGCGCCTGCTGGCGAAAGTCGGGCGTGGTGTCCATCACCACCACGCGGCCGCCGAACTCGAGCTGTATCGAGGGCCGGGTACGCTGGTCGCGAGGATCGGAGGACCGGCAGACCGCGCACCCGCAGCCAATCGTGGGAACGCCGGTGGAGGTGCCGGTTCCCAGGAAGGTCAAGGTCATTTCCGCTTCGGCGCCCCGCGCTTCTCGACCTCCACGAAACCCATCCGCAATTCGTAGAGCACGTCTTCCAGCATCTTCGCCTCGCCGGGTGTCAGGTTGCCCTCAGTCTTTTCCCCGAGCACTTCGAGCAGATCGATGGTGCGGCGCGCGCTCACGAAGTCCACCGGAATCCGTTCGCCGCCCGGGCCCGGAATCAGACCGAGCTGAAACCAGGCGGTCGTGGCGAGATAAGACACCAGCGTCTCAAAGCCGGTCAGCTCCGGTTCCCCCGCTTCGAAATCGCTCTCACTCCCGGCGGCGCCGGGACCTGGACCCGCGGCGATGACGCCGCTCTCGCCACCGGCCTCTGCGCGGCGGACTGCAGGCGGCTCGGTCCCCGGCCCGGGCCGGGGACCCAGCAGCCCGGCTGCGTCGTCACCTCGGGGGACTTCGGAGCCTTCGCGGCGCTCGCCACCGACGGCGAAGCTGCGGCGATCCACTACTTTGAAGCCGGTTGATTCGTCCTTCTCGTCTGGCATGGCGTCCTCTTGGCTTTCGTTGATTTCACCCGGCTCAACCGCATCGCGCGGCGGGTCACCATCTCAATGCTAACACAAACCGCGCCGGCGCCAAACCGAGCGCGATGCCGATTGAGCGGGCCGCATTGTAGCCTAGCCGGATAGGCTCCGACAGACGGCTGGTTGGTTCAATCATCAATCGTGATCCTCTGCCAGGCGCCCAGCCCGCCCGCCAAGTCGGCAACGTTCTCAATGCCGTGCCGGCGAAGCAAGCTGGCAGCGGTCGCCGAGCGGTAGCCGCTGGCGCAGTGGACCACCACCCGGCGGTCGCGCGGCACCTCGGCGATGCGTTCCTGCAAGTGGTTTAAGGGAATATGGCAACTGCCTTCGATGCGGCTCTCCTGGCGCTCGCGCGCCGCGCGCACGTCAAGAACCCAGGGCGCGCCCGGCCGCCCGGAACTCACCATTTCCTGGCGCAGACCCTCTGGCGCCAGGCGCTCGATGTGGCGGGTCAAATCCGGCCGGCCGTCGAGCGCCGCCATGCCTTCCTTCAGATAGCCGGCAACGTTGTCGAAGCCGATGCGGCCCAGCCGCATAGCGGCTTCGCGCTCGCGGCCCGGCTCGGCGACAATGACAATAGGTTTGGCGCGGTCGAGGATCGTTCCCGCCCACGTCGCGTACTGACCGCCGAGGCCGATGTTCATGCTGCCCGCAAAGTGAGCCGCCTCGAAGTAGGCGGCGTCGCGCACGTCGAGAATCTGCGCGCCCTCATCCCGCAACCGAAGGGCATCATCAAGGCGGAGCGGCCGGAGCGAATGTTCGAGCGACTCGTCGAGCGTCAGGCGCTCCTGCGTGTTCAGCACCGCGTCATAAGTGAAGTAAGGCGGCGCGTCGGGCTGGTCAGCCAGCACCAGGCTGATGAACTCGTCGCGGCTCATCGGCTGCAGGGCGTAGTTCAGCCGGCGCTGGACGCCGATGGTTGAAGAAGTCTCCTTGCTGAGGCCCTTGCCGCAGAGCGACCCTGCGCCGTGCGCCGGGAAAACGCGCGTCTCGTCCGGCAGGGTCAGCAGCTTCTGGTGCAGCGAGTCGTAGAGCATGGCGCCCAGCTCGGCCGGCGACCATCCGAGGGAGGCCCGCAGGTCGGGACGGCCCACGTCGCCGACAAAGAGCGTGTCGCCGGTCAGCACCGCGTCGGGCGCGGTCGCGCTGCGGCTCAGGTCAAAAACCAGAATCGAAATCGACTCCGGCGTGTGACCCGGCGTTTCAAGCGCCTGCAAGCGCACCTGGCCTAGTTCAATAGCCTCGCCGTCCTTCATCGGCTGGAAAGGGTACTCTGCCGCGGCGCGCGACCCGAGGTGAATCGTCGCGCCGGTACGCTGGCGCAACTCGAGATGCCCGGCCACGAAATCGGCGTGAAAGTGAGTGAGGAGTACGTGGCGAATCGCCAGGCCCTGCCGTCCGGCGTCTTCGAGGTATTGGTCAATATCGCGCTGCGGATCCACCACCGCCGCAGTCTTCGTTCCCTCGTCCGCGATGAGGTACGAGGCGTGCGCGAGACATTCCAGGTAGTACTGTTTGAAAATCATGAGGCCCCTCTCGAAGGGCTGATTATATCAGTGACCAGGGATTGATGATTGAAGATTGACGATTGATGATTCACCATCCGCCTGGCCTGGCTCTTTTGAGTCATCAATCTTCAATCCGTGGCCGCGCAACCGCGCGAACGCCTGCTCCACCACCACATTGGCCACGCCCGCCTCGTCCATCAGCTCGCCATCGTCATCGTCGTTGCCGGCGAGCGCCGCGCCCAGCATCGCCTCCACCTGATGGTGCTCCTCCGGCAGCGGGTCGGCCAGGTACGCCCCGGCGGCGTCCAGCCAATCGTCCACGTCGTCGCGCTCGCGGTCGAATTCGCCGGGAGGCTGGGGTCGCGGCGGGGTGAATCGCTCGCCGCGCGCTGCCCGCTCGCAGGCGTCCCGCACCTGCTGCCGTTCGCGTTCCGCCGCGGCGGCGAAGACGCCGAGGCGGACCCAGGTGGCGGTGGCGAATTCGTGGACGAGGTCGAGGATTTCGGGATTCGGGGTTCGGGATTCGGGGTTCGGGAAGGAAGAATCCTTAGCCGTAGGGCCGGGGTCCGGGTTTTGGGTTTCGGGGTTCACGGCGGTGGGGCCGAGATTCGAATTTCCATCTTCGGGATTCGTACTAAGAATTCTTCCTTCCCGAACCCCGAATCCCGAACCCCGAGTCCCGTCTTCCCCCGGAATCCCGAGCGCAAGCCCCACGATGCGAAGGTGGCACGCGAAATCTTCCGGCTTCAGCGGATCGGGCAGCGGCCCGCCGTGCACCGCCATCAATCGCGCCAGGCCGAATTGCACCATCTCGTCTTCCGTGCGGCGCTCAGAACCGGGATTCGGGTTTCGGGTTTCGGGGTTCGCAGCGTCGGGGTTCGGGATTGGGGTTTCGGGGTTCGCAGCGTCGAGGTTCGGGATCGGGGTTTCGGGGTTCGCAGCGTCGGGATTCGGGATTGGGGGTTCGGGATTCGCAGCGTCGGGGTTCGTGCCAAGAATGCTTCCTTCCCGAGTCCCGAAACCCGAATCCCGAATCCCGACTTGCAACGCCCGGCGCACCGCCCGCGCGCTGCGGAAGGGATTGCCGATGATCTCGCCCAGGCGGTCGAGCAGCTTGGCGATGCCGCGCTGCGCCTTGAAGACCGTGTAAAACTCCCGGTCGGGCCGGCCGGTGAGTTCTTCCACGCAGGCGCGTGCGATGCGCTTGGCCTGGTGGCGGATTTTCTCGGACTGCTCCTCCAGCGCCAAGCGGTCGTAAGACTCGAGCCGGAAGACTTTCGTCACCCTCGGCTCCAGCCACTCCAGGCGCTCGGCAAAATCGAGCCCACAGGGAGCAAGGTCAGGGCTAGCCGCCTGGCCTAGCCAGTAGTAGAACTGCAGGCGCTCGGAGTGGGCGCGTCCGCCCCAGACGCGGGCGTGGCGCCAGGTGATCTCAGCGAGACCGCGCACGGCGTGCCGCTGGCGCTCGGTGCGGGGCGGGAGAGCGCGGGCAAAAGCCGCCACGTGGCGGTCAAACTCCGCGCGGCTTTCGCCGCACAGGCGGGCGCTGCGATACAAACTGCCGGCGGTAACGCCGTGGGAGAAGCAGGCGCCGTAAGCCGGGGAGTCCGCAGCGCAATTGGACTGCAAGGCGCGGGCCAAATTGGCGCGGCAGGCGGCGAGGCGGCGCGGGGTGGAGCGGTGGCGGAGTTCCTTGGGCGCGGCCCGAGCCTTCTTGAGGTTTTCCATCGCCGAGGCGCGGGCCCGTTCGGTGAAGGTGTACTTCCGTTTGGGCTTCGGGGGGCCGGGGGCCGGGGAAGAGGGTTCGGGGATCGGGAGCGGAGGCAGCGCTGAGTCTGCGCTTTGCAAACTCTGCGGTGGCTGCATCTCGAAATGGACGAAAAGCCGCAGAGTTTCCCGCCGCGGCGGGCGAGACTCTGCGCTGCCGCGCCGGAAGAGGGCGATCCACAATCCCAACTCCGTCATGGGCCGCGGATCGCCCACGTAGGCTAGAACGATAGCCGCGGTGAGGCACGACAGGAGGGCTAGCCATGTAGCCTCGGGGATGAACGGAACGTGCATGGTTCGAGACGCGCAAATCGCGTCCTCATCGAGTCTGGCAGGTGAAAATGCGACAATGGAGACAAGCGAGAAAATTGAGACGATTTATTTTCGCCTTTATTCGGAAGGGGTTAGCCTGTGGAAAAGTGGGGCGCGGGGCGGGAGGGGAAGGAGTGTGGAGTTTTTCCACACTTTTCAATTTCCGAAAATCGGCGTTGCGTAGCCGCGCCGCCAGCGTGCCGAGCCCGCTCTGAGCAGGGCGAAGGGATGCCGGCGCTACGTCATCGGCGCCAGCGGCAAGCGGGGAGTTTCTGAGAGGAGCGCAGATTTGAGATTTGAGATTCGAGATTTGAGATTTGAGATTTCAGAGCCTCGCAAAACGATGGCCCGAACGCCACGGTGAGCGCCCGGCAGGCGGCAGGCCACGCCTTGCACGGGAGAGGGGTTGGTGGTAAGGTTGGCTCGATCTTCGGCGGGCGCTGGCGGCAAAAGTGAGACGAGCCCGCCGCTTGTGGAGCGAGAAGCAGGGAGGGAGTAGGGAGTATGGAAGTCCGACCGCATCCCGGCGTCGAGAGAACGTCTTTCAGGAATTGCTTCGTATCGGCTTCGATGGCCGCCGTGGCGGCGATGGTTGGGCCGATCCTCTCGGTGCTGGTGGGCGCAGGCTGTCTGGGCGCGGCGCGCGCCGCAGCTTTTGGGGCGCCGGCGGGCTGGCAATACGGGGGCGGCGGGACGGTGCGCATCGAGGGAAGGGTGTATGCGGAGCGCGGCCAGAACATTTCGAACGCGCGCGTGCATCTGCAATCCGAAGAGGGCGACGAACTTTTCTCGACGGCGGTGACGCCTGCCGGGCGGTACGAAATCTCCGGGCTGCGCCGGGCGACCTACCAGATTACCGCCACGGCCGACGGATACGAAACTTACCAGGAGACCATTGACCTTACCCGCTCGGGGAGCCATCTGATCGTGGACATCGTGTTGTCGCCAAAGTTGGGCGGCCCCGCCGGCCCGCCACCGTCGCTGACCGATGCGAGCGCGCCGCGGGCGGCCCGCAAAGAGTACGAGAAGGGCGCGAAGGCGCTGGCGGCCAACCGGATTCCGGAGGCCCGGTCGCATTTTGCGAAGGCGGTGGAAGAGTACCCTTGCTACGCCCGCGCCGAGACGGCTCTGGCGTTGTTTTTCATCGCCGACCACGAGGTGGTGGAAGCGGAGGCGGCGCTGAAGAAGTCCATTCAGTGCGACGCCGGATTCCTGAGCGCCAGCTTGAAGCTTGGAGAACTCTACAATCTGGAGCGGAAATTCCCCGACAGCGTTCGGGTTCTCGAAGACGGCGCGCGCCGCGACCCCGGCCTGTCAACGTTCCACTACCAGCTCGGCGCGGCCTATTACGGCGCGGGGGACAACGCTCGAGCGGAGGAGGAATACCTGCGGGCGGAGCAGCTCACACCGCCGCCGCCCGCCGAGATCCATGTGAAGCTGGCCGACGTGTACTCCAGAGAGAAGGCCTACGGCAAAGCGTATGCGGAGATGCAGGCTTATCTTCGCGCCGAGCCGACGGGCCAGTTCGCCGCGCGAGTGCGCAAGGTGATGCAACAGATGGAATCGTCCGGTGCGGTTCCGGCAGATTCCGCGGCGGCCGCCGCTCGTCCACCTGCGAAGCCGTGAGAAGAGGGTCAGGAGTCGGGGGCAAGGGTCAAGAATTTGAGATTTGACATTTGAGATTTGAGATTCGTGAGATTTCAGATTTGAGACTTGAGATTCGCGAGATTTCAGATTTGAGATTTGAGATTCAAGCCTACCCGCAAGTGTGAACACTGGACTCGGCCCCGAAAATCCCCCACAATGGAAGTCAGGAGACAGGATTCAGGAGACGAGAGTCAGGATTCAGAATCGAGATTTGACATTTGAGATTTGAGAATGCCAAAGGTGGATGAGAAGCAGATTCCGGTTGCCGAATACGTGAAGGGCGAACTCTCGCCGATCTCGCACCTGGCGCACAACTGGGAACTACATTCGGCCACGCTACTGACGCCGGCGGAGGAGCGGGTGATGGTGCGCGAGCCGGCGGGCGCCGTGCCGGACACGGTGGCGAAGCGGCTGAATCCTCTGCGCGTGCTGCTGGTACCCTACGTGGCTTGCTCGGCGGAGGGCGACCTCGTATCCTTTTCGAAACCGGCCGGCGATACCCACTCGGCGGTGTGGGTGGAGCGCGAGGACCGCACGCACCTGGTGCTCCCTTGCCGCGAACTGGACGCTCACGACACCGGCTTCGAGCTGCTGGCGAGCGTGGCGGAGCTGCTGCAACCGAAGCTCCACCCGGAGGAGCTCGACCGTTACGCCGACGTGCTGGAGGAAGAGATCAAGCTGGGGATCCGCAGCGAGATTGACGAAGAGGCGACGGCGGCGAAACACGCGATGCGAAGCCGCGGCGTTTTGCGGCGGAGATCGAGCATCGATTTCGAGGCCTATCGCGACGTATCGTTCGTCAGCACACTGGCGGAATACATCCACGGGCTCTGGCACGATGTGGAGATTCGCGTCGGCGACGACCACCTGCCCGTGCCGCAGCTTCGCCGTCGCATGAAATTGATGGCCGAGATGTTTCCTCCCAACGAGGGCTATGAGGTCTTTGCGCGGGACCTCCAGCAAAGCGAACCGGAATCTTCCTAGCCTAGACGGGCAGAAGGCAGAAAGCCGCGCTCGAAAGCCCCCCCTCACCCGGCTCGCTACGCTCGCCACCCTCTCCCCAAGGGAGAGGGCTGGGATAAGGGAGGAGGGCGGGGCAAGCCCCGCCCCTACCGCGCCGTGAACGCCCCGCTCTTACCGCGCCGGCGCCGTGGAAGCCTGCCAGCTTTGCGGAACCGGGGTCCAGCTTCGGGTATGGAAGTCGGCAAGAGTGAGGGCCAGCAGGATAACGAGCCAGCCGACGGCGGCGGCGAGGGCGATGCGGGTCATGCCGGGCGTGTACTTCAGGTGCATGAAGAAGAGGACGACGAGCGAGGCCTTGACGACGGCGATGGCGAGCGCGGCCACGGTGTTGTACGCGCCCAGGTCGATGTAGGCTACTCCGGTGGTCAGGGCGGTGAGGGCGATCAACAGGGCGAAGACGGTAACGTAGAGTTTTTTCGAGAGCACGTGTCCGACCATCAGTAGCGCCCCCCGATCAGGTAGAGCAAAGGAAAGAGGAAAATCCACACGATATCCACGAAGTGCCAGTAGAGTCCCGCCATCTCCACCTGGTTGTAGCGGTCGGGCGAGAAGCGTCCGCGCCAGGCGAGAATCAGCAGCCAGGTCATCACGCCCACGCCGATGATCATGTGCAGGGCGTGCACGCCGGTCATGACAAAGTAAAAGAACATGAAGAGCTCGACGTGATTGAGCGAGGCGCCGAGCCGCGTGATCTCGGCAAGCGCCTTGCCCTGTGGAGCCCAATGGATGGCGGGCACAATGTGCTCCAGGTAATCGCCGTACCACTCGAATCGCAGCTTGATAAACACAAACGCGGCGCCGAGCAGAATGGTGAGGACGAGAAACGTGACGAGCGCCTTGCGCTTGCCGAGCTGCGCCGACCGCACACCGAGCGCCATCGTCAAGCTGCTGCAGATCAGCATCACGGTGTAAGCGGCGCCGTACTGGACCTTGAGCAGGTGGCTGCCGGCCTCGAAGCCGGCAGGATACAGGCCGCGGTAGAGCGTGTAGCCGCAGAAGAGTCCGCCGAAGAAGAGGACCTCGGTGGCGAGGAAGATCCACATACCGAGGCTGGCGCTGGCGTGCTGCTGCTCGGCGTCGTCGAACTGGTGGGCTACGAGAGCCCCGGAATGCGCTCCTGACAAGCTAAGTCTCCTTGGCGTACGCGTAAGCTTCTTCGGTGACGATCGGAACTTCCTCAAAGTTCTCGGTGGGCGGCGGGGACGGCGTCGTCCACTCCAGGCCCTTGGCGCCCCACGGATTGGGGCCGGCAAGGGGGCCGTAACGGGCCGACCACAGCAGGTAGATGAGCGGAATCAAGTAGCCCACGGCGAGGATGGAGGCGCCGGCCGACGACATCACGTTCAGCACCTGGAACTCGGCGGGGTAAACGGCGTAGCGGCGCGGCATGCCGAGATAGCCCAGGATGAACTGCGGGCCGAAAGTGAGGTTGAAGCCGACAAAAATAATCGCCGCCGAAAGGCGCGCCCAGCCTTCGGGGTAAAGCCTTCCGGTCATCTTGGGCCACCAGTAGTGGAGGCCGCCCATGTATCCCATCACCGCGCCGCCCACCATGATGTAGTGGAAGTGCGCGACGATGAAGTAAGTGTCGTGGACGTGAATGTCGGTGGCGAGCGAGGCGAGGAAGAGTCCGGTGAGGCCGCCCATAGTGAACAGTCCGATGAAGCCGAGGGCGTAAAGCATCGGCGCGTCGAACGAAACGGATCCCTGGTGCAGGGTGGCGGTCCAGTTGAAGACTTTGACGGCGGAGGGAATCGCGACCGCGAAGCTCAGCGCCGAGAAAACGAGTCCGGCATAAATGGACTGGCCGCTCACGAACATGTGATGGCCCCAGACCAGGAACGAAATCACGGCGATGGCCACACTCGAAAAGGCCACAAAGCTGTAACCAAAAACGCGCTTGCGCGAAAAGGCCGCCACCAGCTCGCTGATGACGCCCATTGACGGCAGGATGAGAATATAAACCTCGGGGTGGCCGAAGAACCAGAAGAGGTGCTGGAAAAGGATGGGGTCGCCGCCGAGCGCGGGATCGAAGATGCCGACGTGGAAGAATCGCTCGAGCACGAGCAAGGCCAGCGTGATGGCGATGACCGGCATGGCCAGGACGAAGATGACGCTGGCGGCGTACATGGACCAGATGAAGAGCGGCAGGCGGAACCAGGTGAGGCCCGGGGCGCGCATCTTGTGAATGGTGACGATGAAGTTCAGACCGGTGAGAATCGAGGAGAAGCCGGATATGAAGATGCCCGTCGCCGCCGACATCACGTTGCCGTTGGCGTAAGTGGTGGAGAGCGGCGTGTAGAAGGTCCAGCCGGTGTCGACGCCGCCGGAGATCACCGAGTAAAGGAAAACGCTGCCGGCCAGCATGAAGATGTACCAGCTCAGCAGGTTCAGCCGCGGGAAGGCCACGTCACGCGCGCCGATCATCAAGGGGATGAGAAAATTGCCGAGGACGGCGGGCACGGCGGGAGCGAGAAAGAAGAAAACCATGATGAGGCCGTGGACGGTGAAGAGCTTGTTGTAGGTGGCCGGTTCGACGAGCGCGCCCTGCGGCTCGATCAGGTTCAGGCGCATCAGCGTGGCCGCCGCCCCACCGACAAAGAAGAAGAACGTGATGGCCACCAGGTAAAGCCAGGCGATGCGCTTGTGGTCCACGGTGAACAGCCACGAGCGCCAGCCGTAGCTGGCGTTGAGGTAGTTCACGTGCGAGATACTGGGGACTTCGAGCGCTGCGGTACCCATTACTGAAATTTTCCTTTCGAACCTTGCGGGCTTTCGAGAGACTTGATGTAGGCGATGAGCTGCAGCACCTCATCTTCGCTGACCTGGCCCTGGAAGGTCGGCATTACCGCCGGAAAACCGGCCACCTGTCGCGGAGTCAAAATCGCGCCGCGCAAATAAGCATCGTCGGCCACTACGGTCTGCCCGTTTTGCAGTTTTACCGTTGCGCCGGCGAGCCCTGCGAGGCTGGGAGCCTTGGCGACCTGGCCGGGGCCGTGGCAGGTGCCACAGCCGAGCTGCGAGAAAAGTCTGGAACCGGCCGCCGACATGGGCTCCACTTTCATCTGGCTATCGAGCCAGCGCTCGTAGGCGTCCGGGGGCATGACGATAATCCAGCCGATCATGGACGAGTGTCCCATGCCGCAGTACTGGTCGCAAAACAAATGGAACCGGCCCGTCTTGGTCGCCTCGAACCATTCGGTGGTGTACTGGCCGGGAATGACGTCCTTCTTGATGCGGAACGCCGGCACACCAAAATCGTGAATCACGTCCTCGGAGGTCATGGTGAGCTCGATCGGCTGATTCACGGGCACGTGCAGCTCGTTAATCTCGCGCGGACCCTCCGGGTGCTGGATCTTCCACATCCACTGCTTGCCCACCACGAAAATTTCCGTGGAAGCGGCGGGCGGCCGCGAGTCGCGAATGAAGAGGCTCGAGGCCCAGACGAACATCACCACAGTGAGGGCCAGCGGAACGATTGTCCAGGTGATTTCGAGCGGCAGGTTCTCGCGCGTCGGCGGGGGAAGCTCATCCGCGGAACGGCGGCGGTACTTGATGGCCAGATAGAAGATGGCGACGAAAATCAGGACGCTGAAGAAGATCGCCACCGCGGTAAGGAAATAAAAGAGATGGTCCCACGCCACCGAGACGGTGGAAGCCTGCTGCGGACGAAATGGAAAGCCGAAATACATGTTATGGCGGTGGATCGTTCCAAATGCTCGAATTTCAAGAACTGCCGAGATTCTTCGCTGCGCTCAGAATGACATTCAATGTTCACTCCCCGTGTGATTGCCTCCGGCGCGGAACATCACGATCATCATGGTTCCGAGAGAGAGCACGGTGACCAGGCCGGCGATCTTCAACGCCCGCGAAATCACCAGGCTGTATTTTCCCGTCTGCGGATCGTACTGGCAGCAATAAAGCAGAATGGCGTCCACAGGATTGCCGATTTTCCCGGCCGAGGCGTCCACCAGGCTCAGGCGCAAGGTGCCGGAAGGATACTGAATGCCGTAGAGGTAGCGCGAGAGCTTGCCTGCGGGCGTCAGTACCATAATGCCGGTGGCGTGAATGTACTGCTTGGTCGCGGGGTCGTAATGGTAGTGAAAGCCGACGGCTTCCGTCAGCCGACGGATGGAATCATAGCTGCCGGTGAGAAAGTGCCAGCCCGCGGCGGCGCCCGGCCGGCCATAGAGTCCCACGTAGACGGCTTTTTTCGCCGCCGCGAGCGACGGCTTCTCGGTGGGGTCAAAGCTCACCGTCACCACGTTGAACTCGTCGCCGACGGTGAACTTGAGCTGCTTGAGGCTTTCGAGCAATCCATTCAGCGCCGTGGTGCACAGCATCGGGCAATCGTAATAGACCAGGATGAGGACCACGGGCTTTTGGCCGAAGTAGTCGCCGAGATGAATTGTCTTGCCAGTCTCGTCCTGAAACTCCAGGTCGAGGGGAATCTGGTTGTTGAGTTTCTGATCGATTCCCACGTCGCGGAAAATCGCCGGAAGGCGGTCGGCCGGCTGGGCCGACCGAGCCGACAGAGATTGTGCCTTGCCGAACACAGCGGAAAGAAGTGCAACAACCGCGCCGGCAAGCACAGCCTTTCTGTTAGAACGCCTGAGGTTCATTTCCCCCGTCCTGTCGGGTTCGTCTGTTTTGTTTCAGTACCTCGGCGCGGCGAGTTTTCGTCGTTGGCCGGCATGCCGGACGGCTGCGTCGAGGGCGCCGCGGCCTTCTGCCGGGCCGCCGGGTGACTTTCGACCGGGAATCCCTTTTGCAGCAGCAGCTCCATCGCCCGGTCGATCGGGATCCTCACGATTCCGGCATTCTGGTCCACCCAGCCGTAGGTGTCGAGCGTCTCGGTCTCCTGGTTCAGGTAGTGGCTCAAGTCCGCGGCCGGAGCGACCTGCAGGAGCGGCGCCGGCGGCAGTGCGCGGACATTTTGAAAAGGCGAGGCTGGAGGTCCGAGGCCCTGGTGGGTGACGAAATACCGAAACACCACGACGCTCACCAGGAGACCGCTCGCGAGCAGCGCAAACACGCCGATGCCCCAGCGGACCACGCCCCGAACGTTGGCGTCCACCGTCTCGTGACGCTTCGCGGTCTCGTGTTCCGGCTTAGTCTGCATGGTTCACCGCGACTGTTTCGAACCGCGTGTCACGCAGCGGCAGAAGGGGACTTGACTTCAGCCGCCAGACAAAGACTGCAATCCATAGACCGCCGATGCCGAGGGGCGCGACGAAATCGGTCCAGTGGAACTGCGGGCCGGCGGGCGAATAAGACGGCGCGATCATCCAATAGAGATCCAGCCACTCCATGACCACGAGACCGATACAAACAGCGGCGAGCATCTTCATGCGGCGCTTGACGTCGCGCAGCAGGAGCAGAAAGAAGGGCACGGCAAAATGGAACACAATCAACAGCACCGCCACCGGGGCCCAACCGCCGGAGGCGCGAGTGACGTACCAGGGAATCTCGTCCTGCAGGTTGCCCGACCAGATAATCAGGAATTGCGCGAACGAGAGGTAAGCCCACAGCATGACAAAGGTGAGCAGCAGGTTGCCATAGTCATTGAAGAGCGGCGGGTTCAAGACGTCAGAGAGCGGCTTCGTGCGCGCCAGCAGCATGGCCACGACCACCGTGAAGGCCAGGGCGGTGAGAGCAGGCAGCACCATGAAAATCATGCCGAAGATGGTGGAGAAGAAGCCGGGATCGAGCGACATCACCCAGTCGATTGCAGCATAGCTGATGGTGAAGCCGTACAACAGAATCCCCGGGGCGCTCAGGTATTGCAACTTCTCGGCGAGCTTGGGATCGCCGGTCGCGTCCTGTTCGAGCGACCACTTGCGGAGGAGATAGGAGATCAAAATCCAGACGGCGAAGTAAAACACTACCCGTCCGGTGAAGAACGGCACGCGCAGGTAGAACCGCTTGAAGGGAGCGAGGCCGAGCGACGCCGCCTGCGCCGGGTCGGCCCAGCGATAGAGCTTGGGCAGATTGACGAGAATGGGGATGAACAGCGCCGCCAGCAGAACCATCGTCTTCGCACCGGCTTCCAGAATGCGCCGCACGGCGAATCCCCAGTTGCCACCGGCCAGGTGATGGAGCATCAAAATGGCCATGCAACCGAGTGCAATCGCCAGCCACACCAGGTACCCCACCAGGTAGGAACGCAGGGCGAGCACCGGGTTGAGAAGGTATCCCACCGCGCACAGCACCATGCCTGCGACGCCCACGGCGAGCGCGCGCTGCTGGAGGCGGTCGAACACGGTTTCGAGCGGCTCCTTCATGGGGCGTTTCCCTGCAACTTGGCGCGCTCGCTTTCCGGCACGTCGGGGAGCGCGGCGTGCTGGCTCAACTGCAGGGCGCGAATGTAGGCCGCAATCCGCCAGCGGTCTTTTACCGGAACACGTGAGGCATAGCTGTACATGGCGCCGTAACCGTTGGTGATGACCTCGAAGAAGTGTCCCACGGGGGCTTGCCGCAGGCGGTCAATGTGATACGAAGGCGGCTGCTGGAAGCCACGCTGCACGATCATGCCGCGACCGTTGCCGGTGTAATCGTGGCAGGGCGTGCAATAGATGTTGTAGCGTTCGCGGCCCCGCGCGAGGTCGGCCGAGGTAATCGGAAATGGAAACTTGTCCGCAAGCTGGCCGTTGACGCGGCCGGTGTAGAGCAATTCGTCGGTGCGGGCGTACCCGCGCGCCACGGTGCCGGGAACCTCCGGCCGCTCGGAACGGCCGTCGGCGAAGAACGCGCTCGGCTCGTAAGAGGTGTACTTGGGCTGAGTGTGCATGTCGAGACGGCAGGACGCCATCGTGACCACGCTAAGCGTTGCGCACCAAAAGATCGAAACTCGAAAATCGAAACTCGAAAGTCGCCTCGCTTCACACTTCTGACGCCAAGCAGGCTGCTGCCTCCGAGTGTCGAGTTTCGAGTTTCGATTTTCGAAGCTATCAACTTTCAACTTCAAAAACTCCCCTGGCGTGCAGGTTCGACAGGAACTCCCCGGTGCGAATCCGATCAAATTTCCTGTCCTTCGCCTTAATGCAGAGAAAGAACCGGTCGCGCGAAGCCAGCGCGAAGCGCTCGACGTTGAACACGGGATGATACGGCGTCGGCAGGCCGTTCAGCGCCAGCATTCCAAACACGGTGGAGAGCGCAGCACACAGAATAGTGAGCTCAAACGTGATGGGTATGAACGCGGGCCAGCTATTGTGTGGCTTGCCCCCGATATCCAAGGGATACCCTACAACGTTCGGCCACCATTGCAAGAAAAAGCCTCCGCCACACCCCACGAGGCCTCCAATCAGCACGATCAACGGCAACCGCGTCTTGTGGAACCCGATGGCCTGCGACAAGCCTTCAACCGGAAACGGCGTGAAGGCGTCAATCTGCCGGTAGCCCGCCGCACGGGTCCGGTGCGCAGCATCCATTAGCGTTTCTACGTTGTCGAATTCGGCCATCAGGCCGTAAAGCGGAGGTCGTCTCATGGAATCAGAAGTCAGGAGTCAGAATTTTTTGTTTCAAGCTTTGCTCTCCTCCTCCTTGTGTACCAACTCCCGTAACTCGAAGATCGAAATCATGGGCAGGTAGCGAATAAACAGATAGAACAGCGTGAAAAACAGACCAATGGTCCCGAGGAAGGTCATCCAGTCCCACTTGGTGGGATAAAACATACCCCAGCTCGAAGGCAGGAAGTCTCGGGACAGGCTGGTGACGATGATCACGAAGCGCTCCAGCCACATGCCGGTCTGGACGATGAGCGATACGATGAACAGGCCCAGCGCGCTGCGTCGCATCTTCGGCCACCACAGCGTCTGCACGGCGAACAGGTTGCACACGATGAGCGCCCAATAGACCGTCGCGTAGGGACCGAACATGCGGTTCATCATCATGGAGCGGTCGTAGGGGTTGCCGCTGTAAAAGGCCATGAACGTTTCCATCATGTAGCTGTAGGCTACAATCAGGCCGGTAGCCAGCAGGATCTTCCCCATGTTATCAAGGTGGCGCAGGGTGATGAAATCGTCCAACTTGTAGAACTTGCGCAAAGGGATCGCCAGGGTAAGAACCATGGCGAACCCTGAATAGATGGCGCCGGCCACGAAGTACGGGGGAAAGATCGTGCTGTGCCAGCCGGGAACAATAGCAGCGGTGAAGTCAAGACTGACCACGGTGTGCACCGAGACCACGAGCGGTGTGGCGAGTCCCGCGAGCAACAGAGTGGCCGTCTCGTGCCGCGACCAGTGCATCGCCGACCCGCGCCAGCCCATGGAAAGAAAACCGTAAATCTTCCTGGCAAAAAGATTCTTGGCCCGGTCGCGCAGCGTCGCCAGGTCCGGAATCAAACCCACGAACCAAAACAGCACGGAAACCGTGGCGTAAGTTGAAACCGCAAAGACGTCCCACACCAGCGGGCTGCGGAACTGCGGCCAGGTGCCCATGGTGTCGGGGTACGGCAGCATCCAGTAGAACAGCCACGGCCGGCCCATGTGGAGCAGAGGAAAGACTCCGGCACAGGATACCGCGAAAATGGTCATGGCCTCGGCAAACCGGTTGATGGAGGTCCGCCATTTCTGGCGCATGAGCAGTAGGAAGGCGGAGATCAGCGTTCCGGCGTGACCAATCCCGATCCACCACACAAAATTGGTAATGGCAAATCCCCAGCCGACGGGAATGTTGATTCCCCAGATGCCGACGCCCACCGCCAGCAGGTAGGCAATGGAGTAATTCAGCACCATGAAGCCGGTGAGCGCGATGGCGAGGCCGATCCACCAGCCCCGGCCGCGCTTCTTGGCGAGAACGATGGCGCTGATCTTGTCGGTGACGGACTTGTACGTGTGCCCGGCGGCGAGGACCGGCAGACCCTCTTCGATCACCAGCGTCGTTCTTTCCTCCGCGATGGGATCGCGAGGATTCATCGGTTAGGACTCCTGGGCGCGCGGCCCGGCCAGCTCGGGGTTTGGATTCGTGACTCGCGCCAAATAGGTCGTGCGCGGCCGCGTGTTCAAGTCGCGCAGCAGGCCGTACTGCCGCGACTGCGCCTTCAACCTGGCCACGCGGCTTGCGGGGTCATTGATGTTGCCGAAAACGATGGCCTGGGTGGGGCAGGTCTGCTGGCAAGCGGTCAGGATTTCGCCATCGTGAATGGCGCGATCTTCACGCTCCGCCTTGATCTTCACCTCGTTGATGCGCTGCAGGCAGTAAGAACATTTCTCCATCACGCCCCGGCTGCGGACGGTCACATCGGGGTTCCGCAGCGGGTACAGGCTCGGCGTCGTCCAGTCGGAATAGAGATAGAAGTTAAATCGGCGCACCTTGTAAGGACAATTATTCGAGCAGTAGCGCGTGCCCACGCAGCGGTTGTATACCATCACGTTCAATCCTTCGGGACTGTGAACCGTGGCGCCCACCGGGCACACGTACTCGCAGGGGGCATTCTCGCACTGCATGCACATCACAACCTGGTTGTACGCCTCGGGAGCGTCCAGGCTGCCGCGATAGTAGGTGTCCACCCGGATCCACTGCATATCGCGGCCGTCATCCACCTGTTCCTTGCCCACCACAGGGATATTATTTTCGGCGTAGCAGGCAACGATACAGGCATTACAACCCGTACAACTATTGAGATCGATGGACATGCCCCACTGGTAGCCCTTTTTGTAGTTGTAGGCCGGGTACATCGAGGGAGCCTGCGTCGTCTCCTCCGGCGGGTCGGCCGCGAAATCCGGATGGCCTTGGAACTCCGTCAGGGTCGCGACACGCACGATGTCGCGCTTGAATGCCGCCTGGCTCTCCTCCTCCACTCTCCGGCCATCCTGGTTGATGATGTGCTGGTTCTGCGTGGTCACGAGGTGATAGCGCGCGCCGGTCTTTTGGATTTGCAGCCCGACCCCGAAGCCAGGGTTCGCCGAGGTGCGGATGGAGTATGCGTTCACGCCCACGCCCGTCCCGATCCCGCCCGCTCGCCTCCGCCCGTAGCCCAGATGCAAGGTCACCGAGTTGTCGGCATGGCCCGGTACGATGAGGACGGGCGCGCTCAGCTCCCGGCCTTCGTAAGTGAGCTTCACCACGTCTTCGCGGTTGAGGCTGAGACGCTGGGCCGTCGCCGGGCTGACCTGTGCGGCGTTGTCCCAGGTGAGTTTGGTCAGCGGCCTCGGCAGTTCCTGCAGCCAACCGTTGTTGGCAAAGCTGCCGTCCCAGATGGCGGGGTCAGGCCGGAAGACAATCTCGAGATCACCCGGGTTCGCGTCCGGAGGACCACCCGGCGCAGCAAAGCGGCCTTGCAGGGCAACCTGCTTGGGCGCAAACACCGTCCCGGCAATGGTGCCGTTGTTGAGTGAGCTCTCCCAGAACGCCTCGAAGTTCCTGAAACGCGCCGCCTGGTCCGCCGGAGCGTGCTCGGTCCAGTACTGGTAGACCAGGTCGTGCGCGGAGGTGTTCGGTTGGTTAAGCAGCGCCGCCATGAACTCGTACGCCGACTTGCTGGTGTACAGCGGCGCGATGAGCGGCTGGATTACGCTCGCGGTACCGTCGTAAGCGCGGCAATCACCCCAGGCTTCGAGGTAGTGCGACTCGGGGATGTGCCAGTGGCAGAGTTCGGAGGTCTCGTCGTTGTAAAGCCCCAGCCGCACCCGAAGCTTCACCTTCATGAACTGTTCGGCGAACCCGAGATCAGCGGGGGCATTGTAAACGGGGTTCGCGCCCATGATTACCAGCAGCTCCACCTGGCCGGCCTTCATGTCGGCCACAAGTTCGGAGAGTGATTGCATCCCGTCACCCGGATTCGCTTCCACGGGCTCAGTGTGGATGACCGTGGCGCCTGCGTTGCCGAGCGCGTGATTGATGGCATGGGCGAGGCCATGAACCACGGGCGGCTGCTGATCACCAACGATGACGATGCTCGCCCCGCGGTGAGCCTGAAGATCGCGGACGAGCGCCGGAATCCAGTTCGCCGGCACGCCTGCTGGCACGCTGGCCTGGCCCACGCCGCTCACGCCCAGCCCCGCGGCCACGGCGCGCACCAAGCCTTCGATATCGCTCGACCGCAGCCGCAGTCGGTGATCAGCCACCGCTCCGGTCGAGAGTGGCGTGCTTTCGACTGCATAGAGGCGATTCAGTGTGCTTCGGGCATCCACCACGCGCCGCTTGTCCGCAAAATCGTGGGCGTAGCGCACCGCCCCCGCTCCGGAGCAAAGGAAGTCCGAATCGAGCGCCAGGATGACCTCGGCGCGGGCGAAACGGTACACCGTGTTCACGTACTCGCCGAATGCCAGCCGCGAGCCCTCGCGCGCCGCGTCGAAACCGCAGGGTTCGTACTGGTGCCATTTGGCCGACGGAAACTGGGCCAGAAAAGCGCGAATCTGCTGCGCCAGCGTCGGGGAGGTGACGTTCTCCGTCAGCAGGCGGATGCCCGCGCCCTTCGACGGCCGATGATTGTTGAGCGCGTCCGTAATCTCAGCTTGAAACGCGTCCCACGAGGCCACACGGCCGAGGTGGGTGGGCACTTGTGAACGGTCGGGGTCGTAAAGCGTCAGCACCGATGCTTGAGCGAAAAGGCTCGCCGCGCCGAGGCTGGCCGGATGGTCGGGATTGCCCTCCACCTTCGTCGGCCGTCCGAGGTGGCTCTCCACCAGCATGCCCTGAGCGTATCCCCCGAAAGGCAGAGCTGTGGCGTAATACAGCGGTACGCCAGGGACGAACTCCTCCGGCTGACGGACGTAGGGGACAATTTTTTCGACCGGCAGCTTCGTGCAGGCGGCCAGGGTCGCCACCGCCGTCGAGGCGCCCACCAGCTTCAGCAGGTCCCGCCGGCTCACCCCGGATGCGGACTGCGCGGCCGCGTCTCCGGCGCGCCGCGACACCGGGAATTCGTGCTGCGCGGATGCCTGGAAGCCCGGCGACTCCGCCAGCTCTTCGAGGCTGCGCCAGAATCGCTGCCGGTCGCCATCCGTCATCTCGCGAAGACGGATGAGATCAATCGAATTGTCGTGCCCGTTCATCTTCTATCTTGAACCCTAGAATCCTGACTTCTGAATCCCGGCTCCTGCCCTCACCTGTGACAGGTGTCGCAACTGATCAAGGCCGCCGCGCCCTTGACTCCGTACTCTTTCACCAGCCTTCTGCCGAGCGCAAGCTGGTTCGAAGGCGGATGATAAATCGGCTTGAACACGTCCGCGCGCAACCGAATCTGTCGCTCGGGATGCTTATGGCAATCAATGCACCAGCGCATGTAGAGCGTGTTGTCGCGCCAGGTGATCGGCATCTCGCCGAGCTGTCCGTGACAAGTGGTGCAGCCGATGCCTTTGTTAATGTGAATGCTGTGGTTGAAGTAGACGAAATCCGGCAGCGCGTTCACCCGAGTCCAGGCGAGCGATTGATCCGTCCGGTAGCTGGCCCGCACCGGTTCGAGCATCGAGCTGTTCACCCAGATTTGCGAGTGGCAGGTCATGCACGTGGCCGTCGGCGGCAGGCCCGCAAACGACGAGGTCTCAACCGACGTGTGGCAGTAGCGGCAGTCGATCCCGAGTTCCGCCGCGTGATGCTTGTGGCTGAAAGGCACCGGTTGTTCCAGGGGAAGTTTGGCGGTGGTGAAGTAAGAGGACTGGTTCACTTCCCAGGCCACGTAGGCCACGATGCCGAGGATGAACACGGCGCCGTAAATGCTCACGCGGGCAATCGTATTGGTGCTGCGATGAAAAATCTGGGCCATCGAGGCGCCTTTGAGGCCGGGCCGAACTTCGCCGCGACGAGGCCGTGCAGAACTGACTGAAGGCTCGCGCCGGATGCCACCGGGGCGCTTCGCGCCCTGGCTCGAGCGGCATTCTCCTCGTACAGGTTACAGGCGGCGAGACTGATCGCGGACAGGACGGCCGAACAGTCGAACTGAAACCGCGCCGATGAAGCAACTACTCAGGCATGGTGCCTTGAACCGAATAACGAATGTTATGAGACACCGCGCTCTGCTGTCAACAATCAACTGACGTCCGAGGCAGCGCCGCTGGTCTCGACTCCTATTGATCCAGTCAAGGCTGCGGATTCGTGTGGGATGGTAGGGGTGGAGGGATTCGAACCCCCGACCGTCGGATTAGAAATCCGATGCTCTATCCAACTGAGCTACACCCCCGAGCCTTCCATCGCATCATAGGGGACGCGAGGGCGTGAGTCAAACCCGTCTCGAACGAACCATCCAAATCCAGGGCTTGTATTACAGGCCAGTGGTTAGCAGAATAGTTACATAATTGCTTTCTCTTCGTGAACCGTGCTAGAAGATTAAAGCACTGGATGAGGGACCGTCGGGTTTTCCCGCCGACTCAAAACGGTGTGACAAGGTTTGGTTACAGGGAGGACGCAATGCAAGTGCAGGGACTATCATCGCCAGGCAGGCTTAATAAATTGATCCCGATATTGGCGGCGGCCGCCGCGCTCCTCGTGGTCGCCAGCCGGAATACAATCGGCCACTTTCAATTATCTTCTTTCGGCTCTTTCGCCTCGGGGGAGACAGCCAAGCAAGCGAGCCGAACAGCCCGCACGGGCGCTGCGGCGACGGACTACGGCAAGCTACCCATGAGTTTCGAGCCCAATCAGGGCCAGACGGCCTCCCCGGTGAAGTTTCTCTCGCGAGGCAAGGGCTACGCGCTGTTCTTGACCGGCGATGAAGCGGTGTTGGAACTGCAGAAGTCAGGAGGCAGGAGTCAGAAGAGAGAAGGAAAAGGGATTCTTCCTTCCCGAATTCCGAGCCCCGAATCCCGAGCCCGGGCCGCCCTGCAAATGGCCCTCGTCGGCGCGAACCGCCGAGCGAACATCGAGGGGGCCGGTGAGTTACCGGGCAAGAGTAACTATTTCGTTGGGAACGACCCCAAGAAGTGGCGGACCAACATTGCCAATTACGCCAGGGTGAGGTATGAAGGGATCTACCCGGGCGTGGACCTGGTCTACTACGGCAACCAGGGCCAACTGGAGTATGACTTCGTGGTTGCTCCTGGCGCCGATCCCAAGGCGATCACGCTTGCAGTAGCGCCGGCTTCCAGCCGGCATGGAGCCGCCAAGATGGCGGCGCTACGAACTGACCGCACTGGCGACCTCGTGGTCGAAATCGACGGCGGCAGTGTCCGATTTCACAAGCCGGTTGTGTATCAACCTTCGCGGACCCCGAACACCGAGTTCCGAACCACGGTGAACGGCCATTACAAACTGGCCGGCCGGAACCGGGTGTCATTCGAGGTCAGCGCATACGACCACACAAGACCGCTCGTGATCGACCCGGTGCTGTCCTACTCTTCATATCTCGGCGGTACCATGGCGGACCAGGGATCCGGCATCGCTGTGGATTCAAGCGGCAGCGCTTACGTGGTTGGGCAAACCACTTCGATCAATTTTCCCACCTTCACGCCCTTCCAGCCGAACAATGACGGTGGCACGGATGCCTTTGTGAGCAAACTCAACCCGGACGGCACTACTCTGGTGTACTCGACGTACCTGGGCGGGAGCCAAACTGACGCCGCCAGTGCCGTCGCCGTGGACAGCGCAGACAACGTTTACGTGACCGGCAGCACTACCTCAACTGATTTCCCAGGCACCATCGGCTTTTTCCAGCCGGCCTGCGGCGGTACAATGGGTGCCTGTGCCGATGCCTTTGTCGTTAAGCTGAACTCCGCCGGCTCGGCGCTGGTGTATTCCACTTACCTCGGCGGAGCTTTGCCCGACTCCGGAAACGCCATCGCGGTTGACGCGGCAGGCGAAGCTTACGTCGCTGGCGGTACCTGCTCCATCGATTTCCCCATAACCATGTCGACGGCTTTCCAGACCGTGAACAACGCCGGCGCCTTCAGCAACAACGTCTTCTTCAGCAAACTGAACGCCGCCGGTACCGCCTTGCTCTATTCCACCTACCTCGGCGGCAGCGTTTTTGACACCGCCAACAGCATTGCAGTAGATAGCTCCGGCAACGCCTACTTGGGCGGCGACGCGGAATCCTCCAGCAGCTCCACAATACCTTTCCCAACCACCGCCGGCGCCTTTCAAACAGCGTTCGGGGGCGGCTCGGACGATGGCTTCATCAGCAAGTTCAATCCCGGTCTATCCGGCATGTCGTCACTGATCTACTCCACCTTCCTCGGCGGCACCGGCTTTGACCAGGTGACCGGCATCGCGGTGGACTCCTCGGGCAACACCTACGTCACGGGCACGACCGGTTCCCTAAACTTTCCAACGCTGAATCCGATACAGCCCACCCTCGCGGGGATGGACGACGTCTTCGTAAGCAAACTGAACTCCACTGGCTCGTCTCTCGTTTACTCCACCTATCTGGGCGGCACCGGCGAGGATAACGGCTTCGGCATCGCCGTGGACCCCTCGGGCAACGCATACGTCATCGGCAGCACCACCGGGACGACGTCGTCGAGCGACGACTTTCCCACCGCTAACGCTGTGCAGCCCACCTACGGCGGATTTACGGATGCTTTTGTGACCGAGGTGAACGCTGCCGGGTCGGCGCTGACCTTCTCCACCTACCTCGGCGGGAGCGGCGCCGACGATGGTTCCGCGATCGCTGTCGACACTCAGGGCAACGCTTACGTGACCGGCTCCACGGCTTCGACAGACTTCCCGACCTTCCGTCCGTTCCAAGCGCAACTCAATGGTACCGACCCGGACGCCTTTGTCGCCAGAATCGGCGCCGCCATCACGATCGCGTTCTCGGACCTTACCGGCATCACAGACTTTGACGGCAGCGGTGAGGCAAACCTGGCCGTGTGGCGACCCGACACCGCCACCTGGTACGTCAAGACCTCAAACGGGTCGACGATCACTACGGTGCAAGGCCAGTTGGGTGATATCCCTGTGGCCGGCGATTACAACGGCGACGGCATCGACGACTACGGAGTCTGGCGGCCCTCGATCGCCACATTCTTCATCACGCTCAGCGTCTCGCGACAAACTCTGACCCAGCAGTGGGGCCAGACGGGTGACGTGCCTGTTCCGGCTGACTATGACGGCAGCGGCAAGACGAACTTCGCCGTGTGGCGGCCTTCCACCGGCCAATGGATCATCCTCAATTCCAACCTCACCACTACCACCACGGCTTGGGGCGTCGCCAGCGATGTGCCGGTTGTGGGCGATTACGACGGCGACGGCAAGGCGGACGTGGCGGTTTGGCGGCCGAGCAACGGCACGTGGTATGTCATTCCAAGCAGCGGGGGACCGAACATCGTCCAACAGTGGGGCCAAGCGGGTGATATTCCCGTTCAGGGCGACTATGACGGCGACGGTAAGACGGACTTCGCGTTCTGGCGGCCGTCGACCGGGACATGGAACATTATTCCCAGCGGTGGCGGCGCCAACATCACCCAGGCGTGGGGCGCGCCGGGCGACATTCCGGTCCCAGGCGACTACGATGGCGATCACAAGAACGACTTCGCGGTGTGGCGTCCCTCGAACGGGACATGGTACGTCATCTTGAGCGGAGGCGGTCCGAACATCAGCACCGCTTGGGGTGCCTCCGGCGACACCCCGGCCACGCGACTCACGGCGCCCGAGCGGCGTGATAAACACACCGCCAACTTCGACGGCGACCGCAAGGCCGATATTGCCATTTGGCGGCCGTCCAACACCACTTGGTACGTTATTCCCAGCTCGAACCCCACTACTTCCATCAAGCAGGTGCAGGGTCAGAGCGGCGACATTCTTGTGCCCGGGGACTTCGATGGGGATGGCAAAACAGACTACGCTGTCTGGCTGCCTGCCACCGGCACCTGGTCAGTGATTCCGTCGAGCAACCCTTCGTCGCCCATCACTCAGGCATGGGGCGCGAACGGAGACATCCCTGTGCCCGGCGACTACGATGGCGACGGCATCACCGACTTCGCGGTCTGGCGGCCGTCGAACGGAACTTGGTACGTCATCCCCAGCAGCACTCCCAACGTCACCATTTCGAAGCAATGGGGAGCGAAAGGAGACATCCCCGTGCCCGGCGACTATGACGGCGATGGCAAGACCGATTACGCCGTGTGGCGGCCCTCGAATGGAACCTTCTACGTGATTCCTTCGAGCGCACCGACGACTTCCATGTCCAAGCAGTGGGGCGTGAGCACGGATCTCCCCGTGCCCGGGGACTATGACGGTGATGGCAAGACCGATTACGCCGTGTGGCGGCCCTCGAATGGAACCTTCTACGTGATCCCATCGAGCGCCCCAACGACTTCCATCTCCACGCCGTGGGGGGCGAAGGGCGATGTTCCGGTGCCGAAGGATTACGACGGCGACGAGAAAACAGATTACGCGGTGTGGCGACCCTCGAACGGTACGTGGTACATTTTGCAAAGCAGCAACGGCAAGACAACGAGCACGGCTTGGGGAGCCTCGACGGATCTGCCGGCTCAGAAGCCAACCGGCCAGTAAGACGTTCCGCAGAGCACCACGGTCCGCGATCGTCCGGAAGGCCGTTATTCTGAGCCTTCCGCTGTCATCCTGAGCGAAGGATCTGTTTCAGTTTCGCTCAGGGTAAACTCAGCGAAGAATCTCTGCCTTCGCCTCCGGCCGCAAAACTACCGAGGCACCATGCGCTTTCCAGGCTTGAAGAGGGTCCTTCCGTCCGCCGTCGCCCTCCTGCTGGCGGTTCCGTTGCTCGCGCTCGAGCCGGTGGCGGCAAAGCACGGCGTGGTGGCGTCGAGCGAAGGCCATGCCTCCGAGGCTGGTGTCGAGATTCTTCGCGCCGGTGGCAACGCCGTGGACGCTGCCGTGGCCGTGGGCTTTGCGCTCGCTGTCACCCACCCGTTCGCCGGCAACCTGGGCGGCGGCGGCTTCATGCTGATTCGCATGGCTTCGGGCGACTCCACCTTCGTGGACTACCGCGAGGAAGCGCCGGCCGCGGCCACGCATGACATGTACCTCGACGCCCACGGCAATCTGATTCCAGACGCCAGCATCGTGGGCGCGCTGTCGGCGGGAGTGCCGGGCACGGTTGCCGGCCTCGCCTTGGCGGAGCAGAAATACGGCAAGCTGGGCCTCCGGCGCGTCCTCGAGCCCGCCATCCGGCTCGCCGAAGAAGGCTTTCCGGTGAGCTACGCCTTGAGTGAGTCGCTGCGGGGTGCGTCTGAGAGACTCTCGATGTTCGACGAATCGCGGCGAATCTTCCTGCGCGACGGAAAGTTCTACGAGCCGAGCGATGTCTTCAAGCAGCCGGAGCTAGCCGCGACGCTCAAGGGCATCGCGGCGCGCGGACCGGACGGGTTCTATCGTGGACCGGTGGCCGCCCGGATCGTGGCCACGATGGAGAAATACCACGGGATCATTTCCGCGGCCGATCTCGCGGGTTATCAGGCCAAGCTCCGAAAACCACTGGTGGGTCACTTCCGAGGCTATGAGATTGTCACCTCTCCCCCGCCGAGCTCCGGCGGCATCGCCCTGATCGAAATGTTGAACATGTTGGAGCCGCTCGATCTCGGCCAGCCGGACTCCTACGACTCGATGCACCTGATCATCGAGGCGCAGCGCCGCGCCTATGCCGATCGCTCCGTTTTCCTGGGCGACACCGACTTTGTTTCCGTCCCCGTCGCCGGCCTGACGAGCCCGCAGTATGCAGCTAAGTTGCGGCAGGAGATCCTCACCGCTGCGCCCGATGCGCCGGTCGGGGCCGGCCAGCCGGCGGCCTACGAATCGGGCTCGACCACGCATTACTCCGTGGTGGATGCGGACGGCAACGCCGTGTCCAACACCTATACGCTGAACGACGGCTACGGATCCGGGGTCACGGTGGAGGGCGCGGGATTTCTGCTCAACGACGAGATGGATGATTTTGCCTCCAAGCCCGGCTCCCCCAACATGTTCGGCCTGATTCAGGGTGAAGCCAACTCCATCGTGCCGCGCAAGCGCCCGCTCTCATCCATGACGCCAACGATTGTGCTCCAGGATCGCGCAGACCATAGTGAACAACTGCGTCTCGTGCTTGGCTCGCCCGGTGGAGGAACTATCATCAATACCGTGCTCGAGGTGCTGCTCAACGCGCTGGTGTTTCACATGGACGTCCGCGAGGCCGTCACGGCGCCGCGCTTCCACAACCAGTGGATGCCCGATCGGGTCTTCCTCGAGAAGTGGGGATTCTCCGCTGATACGGAAGATAAGCTCCGCCAGGCCGGATACAAGCTGCAGACGGTGGGAGGCATCGGGGACTGCGAGGCCATCGAGGTGGATCCGAAGACCGGCTGGCGTTTCGCGGCCGCCGACCCGCGCGCCGATGGAAAGGCGGTCGGCTATTAATGGAGTACGGTCTCTCCACCCACCTCTTTCGCAGCCGGCGTCTCAGCTCCCACGTCCTCGATCAGATCCTCGCCGCCGGGTTCCACCACATCGAGCTGTTTGCCGCCCGCGAGCATCTGGACTATCACGATTCAAACCATGTGCGCGATGTGGCCCAGTGGTTCACCGACCACTCGGTCGCGCTGCACTCGGTCCACGCCCCGCTTTTCGCCGATCCGGAAGGGCAACGGGCGGGGGGCCTGGCGATCTCCGTGGCCCATCTCGAACGCCGGCTCCGGATCGATTCGATGGATGAGATCAAGCGCGCAGTCGAGATCGCGGAACGGCTTCCTTTTCGATACCTCATCTTGCACCTGGGCCTTGAGGGCGAGGAGTATGACCTGCGCAAGTTCGACGCCGCGTTCACCTCCATCGAGCACCTAAGGATCTTCTCGACGGAGCGGGGAGTGCGGATCCTTCTCGAAAATACGCCCAACGAGTTGAGCACGCCGGAGCGGCTCATCGAGTTTCTCGATTACACGCGCCTCGAAGGCGTGAAAATCTGCTTTGACACAGGCCACGCCCACCTGTCTCCCGGCGTGCAGCCCGCTTTCGAGATCCTCAAGCATCGCGTCGCTTCCACGCACGTCCACGACAATCACGGCGAGAAGGACGAGCACCTGCTGCCGTTCGAGGGCGGCATTGACTGGGCGCAGACGCTCGGCGATTTTGAAACGGCGCTCGGCGAAGACATCAGCTTTCCGGTCCTTTTCGAACTACGCGCTGAGGCCGACGAGATGAACACCCTCCAGCGCCTGCGCGAAACTATCGAAAGGATTGAGCGATTGAGAAAGGACTGAGCTTTGCCGCCCACCGTAGAAATCCGCCACGTCGCCGAACACGCCGGCCAGGAGGTCACCATCCAGGGCTGGCTCTATAACCTGCGCTCGAGCGGCAAGATCGTGTTTCCCCTGGTCCGCGACGGCACCGGGACGATTCAAGGAGTCGTGGTGAAGGCGGCCGTGGCGCCCGAGGTCTTTGAGCGCGCCCGGAGCCTGACGCAGGAGTCCTCGCTGCGCGTCACCGGCAACGTCCGCGCCGACCAACGCGCGCCTGGAGGTTTCGAGCTCGACATCTCGAATCTCGAAATCGTTCAGGTTGTGGCCGCGGATCACCCCTACCCCATCACTCCCAAAGAGCACGGGGTCGAATTCCTGATGGACCACCGGCACTTGTGGCTGCGCTCGGCGCGCCAGCGCGCCATCCTTGGCGTCCGGCACGAGATCATCAAAGCCACGCGTGACTTCTTCGACCAGAGCGGCTTCACGCTGGTGGATACTCCGATTTTCACACCGGCCGCCTGTGAAGGCACCACGACGCTCTTTGAAGTGGGCTACTTCGACGAAAAGGCATACCTCACGCAGTCCGGCCAGCTCTACAACGAAGCCGCAGCCATGGCCGTAGGCAAAACCTACTGCTTCGGCCCCACGTTCCGCGCCGAAAAATCGAAGACGCGCCGCCACCTGACCGAGTTCTGGATGGTGGAACCCGAGGTCGCCTTCGCGCGCCTTGACGACGCCTGCGCGCTCGCCGAGCAACTGGTGGCTTTCGTTGTCGAGCGCGTGCTCGCGAACCGCCGGGCGGAGTTGAAGGCGCTCGAGCGCGACGTGACCAAGCTTGAATCCTGCAAGCTGCCGTTTGCGCGGCTTAGTTACGACGAAGCGGTGAAGATACTTCAAGGCAAGGGCAGCGAGATTCAGTGGGGCGGCGACTTCGGCGGCACCGACGAGACCATTCTCTCCGAGCTGTTCGACCGGCCGGTGCTGGTCACGCGCTACCCGAGCGCCGTGAAAGCGTTTTATATGGCGCCCGATCCGGCGCATCCTGAAGTGGCGCTTTGCGTGGACATGCTCGCGCCCGAAGGCTACGGCGAGATTATCGGCGGCGGCGAGCGGTTGGCGGATTACGACCAGCTTGTCAAGCGAATCGACGAGAACCAGCTGCCGCGCTCGGCTTTCGAGTGGTACCTCGACCTGCGCCGCTACGGCAGCGTCCCGCACGCCGGCTTCGGCATGGGCATCGAGCGGGTGGTGGCTTGGATCTGCGGTCTGGAACATGTGCGCGAAACCATTCCTTTCCCGCGCATGTTGAACCGGCTGACGCCGTAGTTTGGAGCAGAAAGGCATCATTCGGTTAGAGCGCCAGAGGAACCATCCGGGACTTTCGAATCCTGCGGTCGCGGGTCAGTAGGGGAATCTTCTCGACCACGCTGGTCGCAGCGATGATCTCGTCGGCGGGGTCCGAAGAGAAGTCGAGTTGCGTGCTCTGGCGCGAAATCTCCAGGCTGATAGGTATCACTCTGATGGTGCGAAGAAATGATCGGAAGAGCGTATCCTCCAGGTCCACGCTCAAGCGGCCGTCCTCCTCCAACATCGCGAGCTCCCAAAACACGATGTCGGAAATCACCAGCTCTTGCTTGGCCACGCAGTCGTATTCCTGCGGCGCAAGATTACCCGCGGCAAAGAAAACGAGGATATGCGTGTCAAGATTTAGCATTCCACTTTCGGCCAGTCGAGAAGATGTCCCCTTTGACGACGATCTTCCCTTTCAGGCAGCCGTAAAACTTGGAGTTGTCTGCGATCGAGAGTGGTACCACCCGGGCAATGGACTTGCCCCGCTTGGTGATGGTGACGCCTTCACAATCGAGTTCATCCAGAATCTTCAGGCATTTGGCTTTGAACTCGGTGGCGCTCAGAGTTTTTTCTTGTGTCTTCATAACAGTCCTACTATACCACATGACCGGTCAACTGACCAGTCATTTATTACCGGCTCTCCATGGGGCCTGGTGGAGCAGGCATGAAAATCCGCATTCTCGGAGTACCCCTCGACCTCGGGCAGGAGCGCCGCGGCGTGGACATGGGACCGTCCGCCGTGCGCGCCGCCGGCCTGAACGCCGCCCTCAAGAGCTTGGGCCACAAAGTGGAAGACGGCGGCAACATCTACGTAAAGATTGCCGAAGAACAACCCGTTGGCGACAAGCGCGCCAAGTACCTCAAGGAGATTGCCGAGACCTGCCGGCAAGTGGCCGAACGCATCTATCAGACGCTCGAGCTTGGCTTTTTCCCCGTGTCGCTCGGGGGCGACCACTCCATCGCCATCGGCACGCTGGCCGGAGCGTCCAAGTACTATCGTGACCACGGCCAGACGGTGGGGCTTCTGTGGATCGACGCCCATGCCGATATGAACACGCCGGAGTCCAGCCCGAGCGGAAACGTCCACGGCATGCCCTACGCGGCCACGCTCGGCATGGGGCCGGAAGCGCTGACCCAGATCTTCGACTACGCCCCGAAAATCCAGCCCAAGAACTGCGTCCTCATCGGCGCCCGCGATCTCGACACTCAAGAGCGCCGCGCTGTAGCCGAGTCCGGCATTCACGTCTTCACGATGCGCGATATTGATGAGCAGGGTATGCGCAACGTGATGGAGAAAAGCATCGGGTTTGCCACCGCCGGCACGGGTGGATTCGCCGCGTCGTTTGATATGGACGTGGTTGACCCCGACGAAGCTCCCGGTGTGGGAACTCCCGTGCCCGGCGGCATTACCTTCCGCGAGGCTCACCTGGCGATGGAGATTATCGCTGACAGCAAGCAGATGGTTTCGCTAGAGGTTGTGGAAGTGAACCCGATCCTCGACGCCCACAACCGCACCGCCGCTCTCGCCGTGGGACTGATCAGCTCGGCACTGGGCAAGAAGATCCTTTGAAGAAGAAAATCAGACTAGGCATTTTGTTCGGCGGGCGCTCGGGCGAGCATGAAGTCTCGCTGACCTCCGCCGCCTCCGTGCTCGCGGCCCTCGACCCGGCCAAATACGAAGTCGTGCCCATCGGCATCACGCGCGAAGGGCGCTGGATGGTGGGCCACACGCCCGACCGTCTCGACGCCGGAGCCGAGCGCCTGTTGCCGGGCGTCCTTGCGAACGGTACACCGGTCACGGCCTCCGCCGACCCCACCGGCCCGGCGCTGATTCCCGTCAATTCGGTCGCGCCCGCATCCGGTGCGCAACTGCAAGTGGACGTCATCTTCCCGATCCTGCATGGCACCTTCGGTGAGGACGGCACCGTCCAGGGTTTGCTCGAGCTCGCCGGCGTTCCTTACGTGGGTGCCGGCGTGCTGGCGTCCGCAACGGGCATGGACAAGGACGTGATGAAGCGCCTGTTCCGCGACGCACGGCTGCCGGTGGTCGATTGGGTGACCGTGCTGCGCGGCGACTGGGAGCATGACTCTGCACGTTTGCGCCAGCTCATTGAAAAGCGCCTCGGCTACCCGCTGTTCGTCAAGCCGGCGAACCTCGGCTCGTCGGTGGGCATCAGCAAGGTCCACAACCGGCGCGAACTTGGGCCCGCGATTTCGCTGGCCGCCGAATACGACCGCAAGATTCTGGTGGAGAAAGGCGTCGAAAATGCGCGCGAGATCGAATGTTCGGTGCTCGGCAACGACCGGCCGCAGGCGTCGGTGCCCGGCGAAGTGCTCCCGGTAAACGAGTTTTACGACTATGAGGCGAAGTACATTAAGGAGGGTTCGGAGCTGATCATTCCCGCCAAGATCACCAAGCGGCAGACCGCCCAGGTGCGCGATTTCGCGGTGCGCGCGTTTCAGGCCATCGATGGCGCCGGGATGGCGCGCGTGGATTTTCTGCTCGACCGCGAGCGCGGCAAAGTATGGGTGAACGAGATCAACACCATTCCCGGATTCACCCCCATCAGCATGTATCCCAAGCTCTGGGAAGCAAGCGGCGTGCCCTACCCGAAACTGATCGACCGGCTCATCGAGTTGGCGCTCGAGCGTCACCGGGAAAAGGTGCGAACGCGGTACACCTATGAGTCCGGCGGCAAGTGACGCCACCGGCGGGCCGCGTCGCCCGCCTTGTGGTAACATTTCTGGCTCGTCAGCCTTCGCGAAAGGCGCAGTAATGACATTTCTGGACACCCGATTTCATCTGAACCGCGACCTGACCACGAGAGAGCTTGCAACGCTGAGCCAACTTTCCACCGTCTACGGCGTGCGCGGGCTGAAGTTCGAAAGGCAGGACCTCATCGTCGAGTACGACGCCTCGCGGATTCACGAAGCGGAGATCCTGGCTGAGATTCGCAAGGCGGGCATTCCGATTGCCCCGCGCCAACCCATACCGCCTGGCGGTTTCGACTACACCGGTGAGTTCAAGGACTTCGCCTGGCCGACGACGGGACTGAGCCCCACCAACCGGAAAGGCTGAATGCGTTTCAAAGCAAGAACGGTTCGCCGCGCCGGCCAGATTGATGCGGCGAATTGCCCGACAAGAATCAGGAGGAACACGATGACACGACCGACCGGTACTACTTTGGCGCTTTGCGCCGCACTCACCTTTACCCTTGTACCTGCATTCGGGCGCGGCTCGGGATCGCCGCCATCGCCCGCCGAGGACGGGACCATGCCGGCGCTCACCGCGATCGCCGGCGAGGGCATGATGGATTCCCACGCTTACGACAATCTTGAAGAGCTCAGCGACACGATTGGCGGACGGGTGACGGGTTCGCCTGAATGCAACCGGGCCATCGAGTGGGGCCTCGCAAAGATGAAGGCTATCGGGCTCCAGAACGTCCACGCCGAGCACTGGCAACTCTCGCGCGGCTGGGCGCGCGTCTCGGCCAACGCCGAAGTCATCGCGCCGATTCACCACAAGTTGATGGTGGACTCGCTCGGCTGGGTGGGTTCCACGCCCGAGGGCGGCGCCGAGGCCGACGTGGTACCGGTGAACCTTTACCAGCTTGACGACGAGATGAAGAACAGTTCGATGTGGGCCGGCAAGGTGCTGCTGATTGTGCAGAAGGGCGAAGCGCCGAAGGATCGCGCCAGCCTGTTCGCCAGGTTCGGGCCGTTCCTGAAGGCGGCCTATGCGGCGCACGCGGTGGCTGTGATCGGCGGGCAGGGCGGCGGCAAGGCGGCCGGCATGCACCTGACGCACACGGGAGTGCTCGGCTTCGACACCTACTACGACATCCCCGTCGTCAGCATGGCGGCGGAAGATCAGGACCAGATTGAGCGGTTTCTCGATCACGGCAAGACCGTTCGCCTCAAGATCGACGTGCAGAATCGGACGACCGATGGCCCTGTGGATAGCGCCAACGTGGTCGGAGACATCCGCGGCACCGAGCACCCTGAACAGATCGTCGTCGTGGGCGGTCACCTCGACTCCTGGGACCTCGCCGAAGGCTCGACCGATAACGGCGTGGGCACGGTGACCACGCTGGGCGCGGCGCAGGCGATTGCGGCGAGCGGGTTCAAGCCGAAGCGCACGCTGCGATTTGTGCTTTTCACGGGCGAAGAACAAGGACTGCTCGGATCGCTGGCGTACGCCAAGGCCCACAAAGACGAAATGGCGAATCACGTGGCCGCCGTCATCCTCGACAACGGCCCGGGAGCGGTCACGAGCCTGAACCTCGGCGGCCGCAGCGATCTGATTCCTGCCGTCGAGAGGTTCGCTGATTCCGTCAAGGCCTTCGGCGAGCTGAAAGTCAACGACAACACCGCCTTCGGCACCGACACCGGACCGTTCATCCTCGCCGGACTGCCCGGCATCAACATGGGCCAGGATTCGCCCGAGTACAAGTACACGCACCACTCCATCGTGGACACCTTCGACCACGTGCAGCCCG
This sequence comes from Terriglobia bacterium, assembly GCA_035934405.1. GTDB lineage: Bacteria > Acidobacteriota > Terriglobia > UBA7540 > UBA7540 > DASYXW01. Next base: position 99,038 of record DASYXW010000044.1, on the reverse strand, counting down.
ATTTGCTCACTCGCGACGCCACGCTCATGGCGCTCACGGCCTTCTGGATTGCCGACCGCCCCGAGCGTCTGGCGACCCCGTGGCCGGCCGAGAAGACCGCGAAAATGCTGGTGGAGAAGAAACAGGACGGATTCCTGAAAGCGTTCGGACTGTGGCCGTTCGGGAATTTGGGCACCGAGCCAAAGACCGCGGGCGCGGCGGAGAAGAAGGTTGGGAAATAACCAGGATCTTGGGGAATCGCATACATCGCAAGGGCGGCGATGTATGCGCCACCCTGCGGGACTGAGCCCTGCGAATCGGAAGAGCTGACGGGCTACTGACCGCTCGCCTTCTCGCCCGACTTGAATTCCGTCCACGGACCCGCTTTCATATCGCGCAGCGCGGGCGCCATCCAGTTGTATTGCGGATGCGCCTTCAGGAAATCCGCGGCGATGAAATCCGTGCCGCAGGGATGCCCGGCGCGCGCCACAAGCGTCATGGCCTCGGCCATCGCGCTGTCAGTGGCTTTGCCCTGCACGGCCCCGCCCGGGTAGTACGGTCCCCAATCCCAAATCGGCACGCCGCGCGCGTCCGATTCGCCGTGCCCGCAGAGGGTACGGGCGTCGGCGTGCTCTTTCTTTTCGTAACTGTCGTAGTGGTCGGCTTCGAACTTCTGGGCCATCGCGACGTCAATCTGGCCCTTGTACTGTTGCATGAGCCGGTCCCAGGAAATGTGGCGGGCGTTGGGCGAAGTCTCGGGATTGTTGGGGTCGAAGGTGGTTTCTTCTTTGGTCAGCTTCGGGTCGCTTGTGAAATTGGAGCCGACGTAGTAGCCGTCTTTGGTGCGCCACACGCGGTAGTCCTTGAGGCCCAGCTCGAACTGTGCAATCTCGCCCGTCTTGCGGTCGCCCAGCAGCCAGTCATTGGCGTAGCCGCCGTTGTTGCCGTCGAGCATGATGCGGACGTAGTCGTCAATCGAAGTCGAGTATTGCAGCGCCTTGCGCGCGCGCTCGAACTCCGGGATGCCGTTGGGATTCCAGCCGTGAAACTGGGTGATGGTGGTCTCGGTAATCATCAGGCCGTCGGAATTGATGCCGAAATCGTCGTCGCTGGCGATGACGCCGGGAAAGCCGTCCATCAGGATGCGGTAGCCGTGCTCCGGCGCGATGTCAAAGATAATCCGCCAGCGCTCGCCCTCGATGAAGTTCGTCCAGTTGTTGTGCGCGATGACGATTTGGCGATCCTTCGTGTAGCTGCCGGTGGCCACGAACGCGCTACAGTTACCTTGGGTCGCCAGGCGCGGCGCGCCGGCCACCTTGTGCTGGGCGTTGTACCACGGCACGTAATAGTCCGGCAGCTCCTCGAAGGCGTTGAGCGCCACCACGTCGTACACGTCCATCTGGACGCCCCGCGCCTTCACACCCTCCGTGATGCCGGTAAGTTCCTGCTGATATTCCGGCTCGATGTGCGGCCACAGCATGTCGCGCGCCGCGGCGCGGAAGAAATCCCAGTCGCGCTTCGTCGTGTGCGTCTCGGTGAGCTTGATGGCCGCGAACGCGTCGGCGATCTCGGGCGCGAGCAGATAGCCGTGCTGGAATCCGACGTTCCCGGGCGTACCCTCCAGGTGGACGTAAATCCATCCGCCCTGCTCAAAGCGGTAAGCGCCGTGCAGACGCGGGTCGCTCTCCTGGCCCTTGGCGTTCGCCGGCGACTTTGATGGCCCAGACGTGGCCGCGTTTGCCATGTCTGCGGAGGTTCCGCCCGGCGCTCGGGGTGGCGCAGACGTGGCCGCGTTTGCCATGTCTGCGGGAACCATTGGCGCGGCTGACCCCAACAGTACCGGACTGGCCGCGCCGGCTCTCCCCGCGTCACATGGGAAATTCGGCAGCGGCGCGCACAGGGCTCCCGCCTCAACGCTCCCCGATCGGAATGCCATCAGGGCCGAAGCCAGCACCGCGAAACCTGCCACCACACCCAGTCTGAGCATCGTTTGCTTGTTCTTCATCGAGTCACACCCTCCCGCGCCCATTTTTTCACAATACCAAGTGTACGCGCTTTCCACCGCGCCTTCAATGGCCTGCGTCTTTCTGTCGCCGGGGAAACTATGTCTTGACTTATTATTAGTTGCGCTGGACACTCCGTCTGAGGATAATAGTCCGTTCAGTCCGGCCACGGCAGCCGACCGCAAAGAATAACCGAGAGCTTGCCGGGTCCGGTGAGTTTTTGCTGCGTCGGCCAACGTCGGGAAACGTTCCACAGCCTGGTAGGGCCAGGCAATTAAAATTGGAGGATCCCATGAAAAACCGAGCATTGTTGTCCGCAGGCCTTATGTGTTTGCTCTTCGCGGCAGTCGCTCTGGCGCAGAACATTACCGCCACCATTTCCGGCACCGTGACCGACCCCAGCGGCGCCGTGGTGCCGAACGCCACCATCACGCTGCACTCGAACGATACCAACAATGATGTGAGGACCGTCCAGACCGATAGCACTGGCGTTTATAGCGCCGCGCTGCTGCCCATCGGCAACTACACGGTGACCATCAAGGCAGCAGGCTTCCAGGATTACGTGGCCAACCACGTCGTGCTACACGTCGGCGACCACTTGGCGCTCGATGCCCAGCTCGTGCCCGGCGCCGTAACCCAGGAAGTCACCGTCAACGCCACCGCAACTCCCGTGCAGACATCCACCGCCGCCCAGTCCGGCACCGTCACCGGCACCCAGATCCGCGAGCTGCAACTGAACAACCGCAACTTCGAGGAACTGGTCACACTCCAGCCCGGTGTTGCCTCCAGTCTGCCCGCCGTGGTCGGTTTCGGCATCGAGAACATTGACGCCATCTCCGTCAATGGCGCTCGGCCCTCCGCCAACAACTGGACCGTGGACGGCGCCGACGTCAACGACACCGGCTCGAACTTCACCTTGCTCAACGTGCCGAGCGTGGACGCGCTTTCGGAGTTCACGCTGGCGCGCGGCACCTACGACGCCCAGTACGGACGCAGCGGCGGCGGCCAGGTCAACGTGGTCACCAAGTCCGGCACCAGCGACTTCCACGGCAGCGCTTACGAATTCGTCCGCAACGACGTTTTCAACGCCAACGATTTCTTCGTCAATTCCGCTGGTGGCTCGACGCCGCCCTTCAAGTACAACGATTTTGGCTACACCATCGGCGGGCCGATTTATATTCCTGGCCACTACAACACCGACAAGAGCCGGACCTTTTTCTTCTGGTCGCAGGAATGGCGGCGCACCCGGACGCCCGGCACTAATATCTTCCAACTTCCCGACCCGACGAACCTGAACGGGACCTTCACAGGCTTGTCGGCCCCTCTCAACACCGCTGCGGCTCCGGCGGGCTGCATTACCAGCACCCCTGAGACCGGCGGCACGTTCACCGGCCAGATCAGCCCGGCCTGTTTCAGCCACAACGCCTCGGTGTATCTCCAGAACGTCTTCTCCAAGTTTACGCCCAACGCTGCCGGCAACCAGTTGATCGTTCCAGAGAGCGCCCTCAACAACTACCGCCAGGAGATTCTGCGGCTCGACCAGAAGATTACCAATAAGGTTCAGGTGTTCGGACGCGCCATCCAGGACAACGTCCCCACCACCGAACCCGGCGGCCTGTTTGCCGGGGGTGGCTTGCCGGGAATTTCCTCCACCGCCACCAATGCGCCAGGACGCAACTTTGTGGCTCACGTCACCATGCAGCTCAGCCCCAATATCGTCAACGAGGCCGCGTTCAACTACTCCTGGGGCGCCATCAACAGCAACATCACCGGCCTCCTCGACAGCGGCAGCTTTGCCAGCGCTTTGAATCTCAGCGGTTTTCCCTTCACGGATCCCTACGGCCGAATTCCCACCGTCAGCATCAGCGGCATCCAGGGCGTGAACGGCCCCGTTTCGCCGTACCACGAGCGCAACATCGACAAGGAAGTGTATGACAACGTGTCGCTAACCCGGGGAAACCACGCCATTCGCACCGGAGCCAGTTTCCAGTACCTGCGCAAGACAGAGAACGCTTCGAGCGGAGAGGCCTCTTTCACCTTTGACGGCGTCGCTTATGGCAACCCCGCCTTCGCCGACTTCCTGCTGGGTGATTCAGAATTCTTTTCCCAAGCGAGCCGGGATACCATCCCTGATCTGAAGCTGCCGGACCTCGCCGTTTACGTCGAGGACGATTGGAAGGTGCGTCCCAACCTGACGCTGAACCTCGGCGTGCGCTACGAGCGGCTCTCAACGCCGACCGATGCCAACAAGATTCTCGACAACTTCGACCCGGCGCTGTTCAACCCGGCCAACGTCCCCCAGCTTGATGCCAATGGTAACTTCGTGGCCGGCCAGGCCATTAACCCCTTCAATTATGCTAACGGCATCATCGTGAACCAGAGCGGGTGCAACCCGAGCCTCTACTTCGAGGCGCCCGTTTCGGGCTTTGGTCCCACCTGCTCGCCCTTTGGCAATCGCATCAACCCCAACTACAACACCTTCGCCCCCCGCATCGGCTTTGCCTGGGACCCGTTCCACAACGGCAAGACTTCTGTTCGGGGCGGTTATGGCCTCTATTATGACCGCACGCTGAACGGCATCTGGGAGCAAAACACCTTCGTGAACCCGCCTTACCTGGGTACCGACTTCGCAGCTCCTACTGCACCGGTCGATAACTTCGATAATCCCCTGCAAGGGGCGTTCATCCCGCTCGGTCCGGCCCCTCTGCACGGCACCGGAACCCCGGCGTTCAAGACGCCCTACAACCAGCAGTGGAGCTTTTCCGTGCAACGGGAGATTGTGCCCAACACGTTGCTCGAGGTGGCCTACGTGGGCAACACGGGTACGCATCTGCTCGGTATCTTTGACGAGAACCAGGCCACCCTGGCGGCCCGCACCGCTGCTCCGTTAGCCAATGTCAACAGCGTGCGGCCTTTCGTGGGTTACGGCCCGATCTCCGTGGTAGCTCCGCAGTTCAGCTCCAATTACAACTCGCTCCAGGTGTCGCTCAACCGTCGTGTAAGCCAGGGTCTGACGCTGGGCATCGCCTACACCTGGTCGAAGACGCTCACGAACACGCCCACCGACCGTTCCAGCGCTCCGTTCGATACCTATAACTTCGCCGCCGATTACGGTCCGGCCGATTTCAGCCGCAACCAGATCTTCGTCGCCAACTATGTCTACGACCTGCCGTTCTACCGCTCGCAGCAGGGCCTCACGGGTCGCGTGCTGGGCGGCTGGGAGCTTTCGGGCATCACCACCTTTGAAAGCGGCTTTCCGACTACCATCTTCCAGTTCTTCGACCCGTTCGATTCCGCCTTCCCGGGCGGCATCGGCATTGACCCGAGCGTCGTTACGCCGCGGCCCGATCGCCTCAGCAACGGCGCTGGACCCGGTACCGTGGCCCAGTTCATCAACACCGCCGCCTTTACGGATTCCATCGGCCACTTCGGCAATTCCGGCCGGGGCATCATCACCGGCCCCGGCTTGAACAACTGGGACTTGGCGGCAATCAAGAATGTCAAACTCTCAGAGCGTTTCCGCGGCCAGTTTCGCGCCGAGTTCTTTAACGCCTTTAACCACGTGTCGTTTAACTCTTTCAACAATTTCACAGACTCCAGTGCTTTCGGACAACTGAATGGAGACTTCGAGCCGCGCATTATCCAATTTGGGTTGAAGCTCTACTTCTGACGTTCCTGGTCAGGGCGCGCGTCGGCCATCGGCCCGCGCCCTGCCCCAAAAACCTCACGCAGAGGCGCGAAGGATTGTAGTTTTTCGCGTTGCTTTGCGCCTCAGCGCCTTTGCGAGAGCTTGCTCTTCCACACCCAACCGAAAGCCCCTCACGCAGAGCCACAAAGCCGCGAAGTCCCCGAAGAAAAAACTAAGGAGCCAGGGTTTGCATTGCCTTGCGCCTTGGCGCCTTTGCGAGAGGTCGCTCTTTCACACCCCACCGAAAGCCCGGATTAGCCCGATTGCAGATTTCTCTTGACAAGTACCGCCTACCTGGTATCATATGGTTATGGCGGCCTTGGGGCGGAGTTGTGGTTGCAGCTTCGTCCTTGCAACCGAAGCCCGATGCTAAGCCTTGTCTCGCAGTGCTGGCGCTCTCGAAAAAATCTTCTAGGTGCGATCAAGAAAAGCAAAGCCATTGGGCTTATCTCTCTTTATTTCTATATGATAGCCGCGATTCGCCCGAAACAAAGCCAACCATGCTAAGCCTAATGTTTACCTATGGATATGGCAGAAAACAGGGCCGTTTTGGAGAAGTAAGTACCAAATGGCTCCGCCAGCAGGCCCGATTCGAGGTATCCGGGGCTCCAGGTTCCGGCCGGCCTGGAGCCCCGGCGCCGCTGTGGTGCCACGAGAGCGTCCGGAACAAACCCACGATCTTCCTTGTTATCAAGAGGTTGTTGCTTTTACGTCTCTGCCCCAAAATGCTGAAACTCGGCCCCTGCGTGCCCGCGGCGATACTCATGCTCGCTTCGGCTGCCTTGAGCGCTGGCGCCCTTGCGCGAGGCCAGCCGCAGGGCCCCCCTGCCAGCGTCCGGGCCACTCTGGCCGAAGGCTCGGCGGCACTGGCCAAGGGTGACGCCGCCACGGCCGAGAAGTCGTTCCGCCGGGCGCTCGCGGCGGAGCCGGGCTCGCTCGAAATCCTCAACGACCTCGCCATCTCGCTGGTCAAGCAGGGCAAGATTGACGAAGGAGTGCGGTTTTACAAGAAGGCCCTGGCGCTCCGCCCCGGCGACCCCACCACCACGCGCAATCTGGCCATCGCTTACTTCCGCGCCCAGCGTTACGCTCGGGCCTTGCCGCTGCTCCAATTCTTGACCAGGCAGTTGCCGGGAGATTTTCAGGCGCTCTCGCTCATCGGCCTCAGCCTCTTCGCGCTCGACCGCTACTCCGAAGCCGCCTCGTACCTCGAACGCGCCAGCGCTGCGAATCCTTCTGACCTGCCCACTCTGTATACGCTCGGCCAGGCGGACCTGCGCGCGGGAAACTACGCCGCGGTCACGGACGTCTTCCGCCGCATCTGCGCCCTCAATCCGCACTCCGCCGAAGCGCACGTCATGATGGGCACCGCTTACGACAAGATGTTTCAGGTCAAGAACGCGCTCGCGGAGTTCCAGGCGGCTGAGAAGGCCGATCCCAACTTCCCTGGCGTGCATTCGGGCTTGGGCCAGCTTTACTGGAAAAGCGACAAGGTGGATCTGGCGGCGGCAGAGTTTCGCCAGGAGCTCAAGCGATTCCCGTCAGACCCGGTTTCGAACTGTCTTCTCGGCGAGATCTCCCTGCGCCAGAGCCGGCCGGCCGAAGCCGAAGGATTGTTCACCGCCGCGCTTAAGGTGAACGACCGTTACAAGGAAGCGCTGCTGGGTCTCGGGCAGGCTGAACTCGCGCTCCAGCGCCCCGAAAGGGCCTTGCCGCCGCTTCGCCAGGCCGTTCGCCTTTATCCCGACTATGCCCCGGCGCACTATCAGCTCGGCAACGCCCTGGCGCGTCTCGGCCGGACGGCCGAGGCAGCGCGCGAGCATGCCCGCTCGTCCACGCTCCAGGCAGAAGAGCAAGCGAGATACCAGCAGAAGCTGCAATCCGGCCAGCCGCGACCGTGAGATCGCGCCCGGGGGTCCGGACCTGCTGTAGCGCCGCTCGGAGCCTGCCCCGCAGGGCGGGGAGCGGCGAAAGACGCCGGCCGCAGACCGGCGCTACAGAATCGCGGGGCCGGGGTACAATCAAGTGATGTCAAATCGCCGACGCTTGCCTGCTCGCTTGCCCGACCGCCAGCGCGATCACTTGATCGTCGCTCTCGACGTTCCTCGGGCTGATGCCGCGCTCGGCCTGGCGAACGGTCTGCGGAACTCCGTCGGGACGTTCAAGGTAGGGCTCGAACTCTTCACCGCCGCGGGCCCGTGGTTGGTTGAGCGGCTGGTGGCGCAAGGCGATAGGGTATTTCTCGATCTCAAACTTCACGACATTCCCTCCACCGTGCGCGCCGCGGCACGCGAAGCGGCGCGGCTTGGAGTCTTCATGTTTGATGTCCACGCCTCCGGCGGCCGCGAGATGATGGAGGCGGCGCGCGAAGGCGTGCCAGAGGGCAGGGGGGGCAGCGCGGGCGCGCAGCGGCCGCTCGTGCTTGGTGTGACGATTCTCACCAGCCTGGCGGCCGCAGACTTGGCGGAGATTGGATTCGCCGGCGGCCCGGAAGCCGCGGTCACGCGCCTGGCGCGCCTGGCGCAGCAATCGGGACTTGATGGCGTGGTGGCGTCGCCCTGGGAAGCGAAGGCGATTCGCGCCGCTTGCGGCCCCGAGTTCGTCATTGTCACGCCGGGCATCCGGCCGGCGTCGGCTCTCGCCCAGGATCAGGCCCGCGCCGCCACTCCTGCCGCAGCCATCGAGGCCGGCGCAGACTATCTGGTGGTCGGGCGGCCGATTACGCAAGCGCCGGATCCCGCGGCGGCCGCAGCGGCAATTATCGCCGAGATGCAAAGGGCGCTTGTGTATGACGGCGCGAGAGTGGAAGGACCATAGGCAGTCCAACAATCCGCGCACAATATGGACTCGACCGAGATCCTCCAACTCTTTCGCGATCACCAAGCCTTGCTCGAAGGCCATTTCGTTCTTTCTTCCGGCCTGCACAGCGATCGTTATCTCCAGTGCGCGCTGGTGCTCCAGCATCCGCGTCTGGCTGAACAACTCTGCTCGTCGCTCGCCGCGAAGCTCGCGCACCTACAGCCCTCGGTGGTGGCAGCGCCGGCGCTGGGTGGCGTTATCGTGGCCCACGAAGTGGCGCGAGCACTAGGCGCGCGAGCCGTGTTCACCGAGCGGCAGGAAGGCGCCATGACGCTCCGCCGTGGCTTCACCATTGCCGCTGGCGAGCCGGTGCTCGTCGTGGAAGATGTGATCACGACGGGTGGTTCAACGCGCGAGACGATGCGGTGCATTGAAGAAGCGGGCGGGCGCGTGGTGGGCGCCGGGGCGCTGGTCGAGCGCAGTGGCGGCGCCGTCTCGCTCGGCGTGCCGAAGGCAGCGCTCGTCACGCTGGCGGTTCAAGCCTACGATCCGGCGAATTGCCCTTTGTGCAAGTCGGGCGTGCCGGCTGTGAAGCCCGGTAGCCGGCCGGGGGCGCGATGAGGCTACCTGCACGATATCCTCGCCACCCGCGTCAATCCCCGACGCCTCGCCGGTACACTATCTTTCCCGCCACAATCGTTGCGGTCACCGCTCCCTTAAATGTCCATCCATCGAAGGGCGAGTTGCGGCTCTTCGACCGGCCAACGGCCGCGCGATACGTCCATTCGAGGTTGGGGTCAAAGACGGTGAGGTCGGCAGGGCCACCGGCTGTGATCCGTCCGAGGCAGCGGCGCGCGACGCGATCGCTGGATTGCCCGATGATGCGGCCCGGGTTCGCGCTCATCAGGCTGACGAGCTGTCCAAGCGAGAGCCTGCCGCCATGCACCAGCCGCAGCGCCAGGCCCAGCGCGGTCTCGAGGCCGATGACGCCAAACGGGGCTTCCGCCAGCGGCCGCTGCTTAAGCTCCGGCGCGTGCGGCGCGTGGTCCGTTGCCATGGCATCAATCGTACCGTCGGCGAGCCCGCCCAGGATCGCCTCAACGTCCAGTGCGCCACGGAGCGGCGGGTTCATTTTGGCTTGCGTGCCGTACCGGCCGACGGCCTCGTCAGTGAGAGTGAAGTGATGCGGGGTTACCTCGCAGGTGACGCGCACCCCACGGCGCTTCGCCTCTCGGACCATCTCGACCGAGTCGGCGGTCGAGAGGTGCGCCGCGTGGAAACGTCCCCCCGTCCCTTCCGCCAGGATGAGGTCGCGCGCCAGGCAGACCTCCTCCGAGGCGGCAGGAATTCCGCGCACGCCGAGGCGTTCCGCCACCGGCCCTCTGTTCACTGCGCCGCCGGCGCTGAGGCCCGGGTCCTCGCAGTGGTCAATCACAGGCGCACCCAGTTCCCGAGCCACAATGAGCGCAGCACGCATCAGCGCGGCGGTCTTCACCGGCCGGCCGTCGTCAGAAAATGCCACCGCGCCCACGGCCACGAGAGCGGGAAAGTCCGTCAAAGTTTCGCCTTCGCTCGCAGCGGAAACTGCGGCGATGGGAAACACTCGCGCTAGGCCCACGCTTGCGGCGCGCTCAGTCAACCTCCGGGTCAGCTCCGGACTGTCGTTCACCGGGCGCGTGTTCGGCATGGGACACACCGCCGTGAACCCGCCCGCCACCGCCGCGGCCAACCCGGTTTCGAGTGTCTCGGATGCCTCGCCCCCGGGCTCCCGCAGGTGAACGTGAAGATCCACGAACCCAGGCGCGACCACCTGGCCGCGAGCGTCCAGCGTCTGGCCGGCGCGAGCGCCGAGGCGTGGGCCGACAGCGCGGATCGCATCCCCTTCGACCAGGACATCAAGTTCCGCATCAATCCCGTCCGCGGGCGATATCACGCGACCACCTTGAATCAACAGAGAAGTCATCTCAAGTTCACACGCCTGCAGGCAGCTCGCAAAACGCCCCGAGTCATATCATTATCGAGCGAAAGCTCCGACTCAGGGATAAGGCAACAAAGAGTTTACCCCCAGCCCCGTGGTTTCCCAAACCGGACACACTCAACTTGCTACTGCTGACCGCCGATAGGGAACACGTGGGGACAACGATGAGGCGACCAAACAAGAAAGGGCGGAATCTGTTGATTGCCGGAGCGCCGGAACTTTTGGCCGCAGCGCTCCTGCTGCCGCTGGGAATGCACGCGGTCGCGGCGAAGCACCTGGTGGAGATGGGCCTCGTTCTTGGCGCCTCCGCGCTGCTTCTCAAGACGCTCTTTCTTGGCGGGGAATCGGTGCGCACAGCAAACGATGGTCGCGAATTCGCCGGCAGTTCCGACGCCATCCTTTGGGAAGCGGACAATCGCACCCTTCGATTCACGTCGGTGCGTGGCCAGGTGAAGCGCATTTTGGGCTACCCGGCCGAGCGCTGGCTCGGCGACCCGGATTTCTTTGCGATTCATATCTACCCCGAGGACCGGAAGCGCGCGATTTCAACTGTCAGAGCGGCGGAAGCCGAGTGCGAACTGACCTATCGCGCCGAGAGTTCCGAGGGAAAGGTTGTGTGGCTGGCCAATCGGTTTCAGTTGGTCCGGGATTCGAAAGGCCGGCCGCGGAAACTGGCGGGCCGAATAACCCGAATGGCCGCCACCAGCCGGCCGGCAAAGACCACGGGCGGCAGCGACGAGGCCTTGGGCAGGGAACACATAGAGGAGCGTCTGCGCCAGTCGCAGAAGATGGAAGCGATGGGGCAGCTTGCTGGCGGCGTGGCGCACGACTTCAACAACATCCTCACGGTGATCGAAGGCTATTGTGACCTGCTTCTCGCCGGCATCGAAAAAAGCCATCCCTCACGCCGGCACGCCGAAGAAATCAAGAAGGCGGGCGAGCGTGCAGCCTCGCTCACCCGGCAGTTATTGGCCTTCAGCCGCCGTCAGCCGGTCGAGCCGCGCGTGGTTGACCTGAACGCGGTGGTGGCTAACGTTGAAAAGATGCTTCGGCGTCTGATCGGCGAGGACATCGAACTCTCGACCGTGCGCGAGCCGCAATCGAGGAACGTCAAGGCGGACGTGGGCCAGCTCGAACAGCTCCTTATGAACCTCGCTGTCAACGCCCGCGACGCCATGCCGGACGGAGGCAAGCTGGTCCTCGAGACCAGCGAGGCCGAGCTTTTCGAACCCGAGCTACGGACGGGCGAACAAGTCCGGCCCGGACGCTACGTGCGGCTGGCGGTGAGCGACACCGGCTGCGGCATGGACGCCGAAACCCAGCAGCATATCTTCGAGCCGTTCTTCACCACCAAGGAAAAAGGCACGGGCCTGGGTCTCGCCACGGTGTACGGGATCGTCAAGCAGAACGGCGGCTACATCTGGGTGTCTAGCGAAGTAGGCTACGGCACAACATTCAGGATCTATCTGCCCTGCGTCGAGGAAGAAGAGACGGTGGCCGTGCCTGGCCTTGGTGAAGGCCACAGACGGCCCTCCCGCGGCTCCGAGACGGTACTCGTGGTGGAAGATGAGGGCACGGTGCGGCGGCTCGTGCGCGGTGTCCTGCAGGGTTATGGCTACCAGGTGCTCGAGGCCAGCCAGGGCGAGGACGCTCTGCGGCTCGCCCGCCGGCACTCCGGCGCCATCCACCTCTGCCTCACGGATGTCGTCATGCCCCACATGAACGGATGCCAGCTCGCGGAACGTCTTACGTCGGCGCGGCCGGAGACGCGGGTGCTTTACATGTCGGGCTACACCGAGCAGGCGCTCGCCGCCGTTCACAACGTGCAGGAACCCGTGGGTCCTTATCTCGAAAAGCCGTTCCATCCGGCGCTGCTGGCGCGCAAAGTGCGTGAAGTCCTCGACGCTCCCGCCCGCCTAATGCATCCTGCCCGCGAAGTCTTCGCGTAGCGGCTTTCCTCCTCGTCCCCCCTTTCATCTTGTCCTCAACTGCCCATTCTTCTGCTTAAGCCACCGTGCAAATCCTCTCAAGCTGCCGCGCCGGCCCGACGATGTGTGGGTTAGCAGGTGATTCGTGATCTCGCCTGCTGGGAGGCATAAAATGGGCGACGATGTTGTACGGACGGGTGGTGTGCTGCTGCATGACGAGAGTCATTGGCCTTGCGCCATGTGCCGGCCGCAGGCCCCGGGAAAGGGCGGTAGCTTTCTGTGCGTCGATTGCGCGCACAAGATTGTGATGTCATCCTTCACTCGCTTCGAAGGCAAGCTGCCTTGCCCGGCGAGCGTCGAAGACACGCTGGCATTCCTCGAAACCCAGGCCGCGCTGGGGGCCCAGGGCGTTGACTCGGCACCGACAGGTTGGGACCTGCTCAACGCCGAAGCTTTCGACTTGGAGGATCGCTAGCATCGCGCTGGCACCTGTCTACTGCTCCCGGTACCCGAGAATCTCGGCCGTTACGCCCCGCAAAACCCGTCCCTTGTGCGCCGCTCCCTTCTGGATTTTCGCGGCGTCGTCAATCCGCTGCACCAGAATTCGGTACTGCCGAAACTCGCAGTCCTCCGGTAGCAGTAACTCCTCACTGCTCGAAAGCTCCTCGAATCGGATCTCGCGTGCGTTCGAGTCTACCTGCGGGTTCGTGACGCGGGCGACGACCCGGCCCCCTTGATAGATAGCATCGTGTTCCCGCGGAGCGCTCGGAGCTTCGTCCGTGCTTCCCGTTCGTCCCGGCTTGGTGTCGCTGTTCTCCATCAATTCTCCTCTCGCCGGCCGGTCTTATTGCCGGACATACTTGCGGTGCTGTTTCTGAAGATAGTTGTCGGTCATGCCGGCGATGTAATCGCAAACAATGCGGTGCGCGGGCTCCCGCTGAGCTTTCGCAAAATAAAAGGGCGGCAAGCGGCGCGGGTGAGCCATGAAGTAGTCGAAGAGCTGCTCCACCAGCTTGACGATTTTCCTGCGCTCAGCGTTGACGTCTCCGTGGGAATAGAGGTTAGCGTGCAGAAAATTCTTTACCAGCCGGTTCTGCCGGGCCGCGCCGGGGCCGAGGCCGGCCAACCGCCGCCTGAAAGCGCGCACGCCGCCGGACGATCTCACCCGGCTTTGGCGCACGCGCCGGCGCGTCGAGGCGATGAAGTCGGTCACCAACGTGTCCAGCACGCGTTTCAGCGCCTCGTTGAATTTTAATTTCTCGATCGCGTCAGGATATTTCGTCTCTGACGCACGATAAAACCTTTCGAAGAGCGGCACATTCCGGCGGATCATCCCGAGCGTCAGTAGTTTCGACTCGTAGCCGTCGTCAAGGTCGGCGCAGTTGTATGCGATCTCGTCCGCGATGTCGATTAACTGGGCTTCGAGCGGAGGACGCTCCGCCAGGCGATACTCAAGAAGTTCGGGGTAAAGCTTTGGATCGTAATCGCGCGAATGCTTGATGATGCCCTCGCGCACTTCGAAGGTGAGATTCAGCCCCGGAAAGTCCGCGTATTTCTGTTCGAACTGCTCGACGACGCGCAGAGCGTGCAGATTGTGGTCGAAGCGCTCGCCGTAGCGCTGCATGCAGCGATCCAGCACCGCCTCGCCGGTATGGCCGAATGGCGGATGTCCCAGGTCGTGAACCAGCGCCAGCGCTTCCACGAGGTCGGTGTTGAGCCCGAGCGCCTGGGCCACCGTGCGGCTGATCTGCGCCACCTCCAGCGTGTGCGTGAGACGGTTACGGAAGTGGTCCGAGTGGCGGCGCGCGAACACCTGGGTCTTGTTCTCCAGCCGCCGGAAGGCGCGTGAATGAATGATGCGGTCGCGGTCGCGCTCGTAGTCGTTGCGGTAAGCGTGCTTCGGCTCCGGATACCGCCGCCCCAGCGATTCCTCCACACGCATGGCGTAAGGAGCGAGACGGAGGCGGTATTCGAGGCGGCCCATCAGGTCCTATGATAACTGACTCCCTCTTCCGGCTCCCGATTTCTCTCACCTCGGCGGATCGTCATTCCCGCGAAAGCCGGAATTCACGATGCACTGGCCAGTGAACCTGGCGGGGGGTGAAAAGCGAGCCGCGCGACCGGCTCTGATATAATCCCCGTCTGAGGGCGTGCATTCATGAGCGTTAATCCCATCGCGGGCGACACCTTGGTTTGCCTGCTGGCCGGGGGCGCTGGTGACCGCCTCCAGCCTCTCACCCGCGACCGCGCCAAGCCTGCCGTCCCTTTCGGCGGCATCTACCGCATCATTGACATCACCATGTCGAACTGCGTCAATTCCGATCTGCGGCGCATTTTCGTGATGACGCAATACAAGGCGCTCTCGCTCATCCGCCATATCCGCGAAGGCTGGTACATCCTGGCGCACGACCTCGGCGAATTCGTCCAGGTGCTGCCGCCCATGAAGCGCGTGGGGGAGGAGTGGTACCAGGGCACCGCCGACGCCGTCTACCAGAACCTCTATTCCATCGGCAGCGAGCCCTGCAAGCACGTCCTCGTTCTCTCCGGCGACCACGTCTACAAGATGAACTACCAGTTGATGGTGAAGCAGCACGTGGACTCCGGCGCGCACGTCACCGTGGGCTCCATCGAATTTGACCGCGCCGAGGCTTCGCGCTTCGGCGTCATGGAGGTGGATCGTGAAGGCCGCATCATCGGCTGGCAGGAAAAGCCCGCCGATCCCAAGCCGTCGCCGCTCAACCCCGAGAAGTCCTACTGCTCGATGGGCATCTATTGCTTCAATCGCGACCTGCTGATCGAGTGCCTGATGGCCGACGCGGCGGACCCGGCTTCCGGCCACGATTTCGGCAAGGACGTGATTCCCCGGCTCATGCAAACCCATCGTGTCTTCGCTTACAACTTCGTGGACGAGAACCGTAAGGAAGCAATGTACTGGCGCGACATCGGCACCATCGAAGCCTACTACGAGGCCAACATGGACTTGGTGTCGGTCTCGCCGGTCTTCAACCTCTACGACAAGGCCTGGCCGCTGCGCACCTACCAGCGGCAGTACCCGCCCGCCAAGTTCGTCTTCGCCGAGACCAAACGCATGGGTCTGGCGCTCGACTCGATTGTCTCCATGGGCTCGGTGGTCTCCGGCGGCCACGTCACCGGCTCCGTCCTTTCCTTCGACGTTCGCGTCAATAGTTTCGCCGACGTCGAGAGTTCCATCCTGTTCTCCCACGTCGATATCGGACGCTACTGCCGTATCCGCCGCGCCATCATTGACCGTAACATGCGCATCCCAGAGCGCACCGAGATCGGATTCGACCTCGAAGCCGACCGCCAAAACTATCACGTCACTGATACCGGCATCGTGGTCGTGGTCCCCGCCGAGCGCCAGTTCGAAGAGCCGGAGTAGGGAAACAGAAGGCAAAAGGCAGAACGTCACTCTGGAATCTGAAATCTGGAATCTGCGACGCGGTCCGAGTCCGCGGAACAACAGCGGCTCCACCGGCGTTCAACTCTCCCCTTCGCCACCAGGAGCCTCGGCCGGAGCATCAAAAAACGCCTTGAGGACTTCCGCCGCCCGGACCGCGTCTTCCTTGCGCACGAACAACTCGGTAGCCCCGCCGGGGCCGATCATCGAAATCCCAGGGGAGTGAGCGATCTGCGCCGGAATGCCTTCCTTCTCGAGAACGGCGCGCGCCAGTTCCGGGTCAATCCCTTCCGGCCACCCTTCCGCGCCGCTCCCAACGAAGTCGCGGATGCTCACCAGTTCCACGTCGTCCCCGGAATCATCGGCGGCCGGGGCCGGCGGTGGTCCGGGGCGGAGCGCCACGTGGCAGTCAATGCACTCGGTCTTGCCTTCCATATATTCGACGAAACATTCGGGACAGTAGGCCATAGGAACCTCCCGCGAAAGTATAGCGCACGCTTACGCGGGGTATACGGGCGCCGGAGCGGGCTCAGGTCAACTCGGCCAACTTGGAACGCATCAGCGTCTTCATCTCTTCCACGCTGCGCACGCTATTGATCTCTTCCGCGCTTACGATCCGAGCGACTGTTCCCTCCACTTCCTGGCGGAAGACGGCCGGAAGCGGCGTCGAGGCAAGGGCAGGATAGCTCTTCTGAAACTCATCTCGATGAAGAAAAACCGTCCGGTAAGACAGGCCCTTGATGAACTCGGTCCATTCCTTCCGGGCCGTAAACACGCCATAGGTCACGTGGCAGAGATTGCAGGGATACGTCTCGGGCGAAAAGGTCTTGTGGAGCAGATCGAGCGCAAGCGCCGCCGGCGAGGCATCCGCGTTGTAAACGAAAATGAGTTCGCCTTCCATGGAGCTTGCTCGTCACTCGTCACTGTTTTTGATTGTCACTCGTCACGGGCCGCTGTTAGAATCAGCAGCTTCAAAATCCACTCCAGGGACGATTCATTATGGCGCAAATTGACCTCATTGTCGGACGTGAGATTCTGGATTCACGCGGCAATCCTACTGTTGAAGCGGACGTTCACCTGCGCGACGGCGCTTTCGGCCGCGCCGCGGTCCCATCCGGGGCCTCCACGGGCGAGCATGAAGCCATCGAGCTGCGCGATGGCGACAAGCGGTACGGCGGCAAGGGTGTGCAGCAGGCCGTGGATCACATCAACAGCTACATCGGGCGCGAGCTGGGCGGGCAGGAGGCGAGCGAGCAGTCGCAGATTGACGCCCACCTCATCGCGCTCGACGGCACCGCGAACAAGAGCAAGCTGGGCGCGAACGCCATTCTCGCCGTCTCCCTGGCCGTCTGCCGCGCTTCGGCGCGCTCCGCGCATCAGCCGCTCTACCGCTACCTCGGTGGACTCGGCGCCCGCACGCTGCCGGTGCCGATGATGAACATCCTCAATGGCGGCGTCCATGCTGATAACACCGTGGACTTCCAGGAATTCATGATCATGCCGGTGGGCGCCGAGACCTTTGCCCAGGCGTTGCGCATGGGCGTGGAGACCTTTCACGCGCTGCAAAACGTGCTGAAGAACGAGGGCTACAGCACCTCGGTGGGCGATGAAGGCGGATTCGCGCCCAGCCTGAAGTCGAACGTCGAGGCTATCGAACTAGTCCTCGCGGCGATTGACGAGGCGGGTTATTCGGCGGGTCACGATATTTGCCTGGCGCTCGATCCGGCCGCAAGCGAGATGTACGAGGGCGGGAAATACGTCTTCTACAAGTCTGACAAATCGAAGAAGTCCGCGGACGACATGATCAAGCTGTATGCCGGCTGGGTGCGGCAGTATCCCATCATCTCGATTGAAGACGGCCTGGCGCAGGACGACTGGGCAGGCTGGAAGGAATTGACGGCCGAGCTCGGCGGCAAAATCCAGCTCGTGGGCGACGACCTTTTCGTCACTTCGACGGATCGCCTCGAGCGCGGCATCGAAGACGGCTGCGCCAATTCCATCCTGATTAAGCTGAACCAGATCGGCACGGTGACCGAGACGATGGCGGCGATTGACTTGGCGCGCGCCCACGGTTACACCTCGGTGGTCTCGCATCGGTCGGGCGAAACCGAAGATACTTTCATCGCCGACCTCGCCGTGGGCCTGGGCACCGGCCAGATCAAGACGGGCTCCGCCAGCCGCACCGACCGCGTGGCCAAGTACAACCAGCTTCTTCGCATTGAAGAAGAGTTGGGAGAAGCCGCGCAGTTTCTGGGACGGGCGGCGGTGAAGGGGGCAGTGGCGAGTGACGAGTGACAAGAATCTCGAGAGCGGGACTCGGTTGACTGATAAGAAGCTCCGCTGTTCGCGCGGCAGAGCAGAGGATCTGGAAGATTTGCGCGATCTCAACGCCGCCATCGAGCGCAACCAGGGCAAGCCCGGCATTCCGTGGGACCAAGTGAAAAAAGTACTGGCACTGTAATGGCTCGTCGCAGAGTCAGCGCTGGTGGAGTAATTCTTCGGCGTACAGCGCGCCGTCGGGCGTCTCCTCGTGCTTGAAAAACACGAAGACGTCCTTGCGCTGTTTCAGCAGTTTTTCCGCGTTCTTTGAAATCGCTTTTCGCTCCGCCGCTGAATACTCCGGCTTGCGCAGCCGCAAGTAAACGAAGTCGGCGGTGACGACCTCCGGCGCTTCCAGCTTCTCCGATTCCGCCCAGCAGAGCGCGGCGTTGCGCTTCGCCAGCAGCTTGTACACCGGGTCGCGAAACCACGAGTCATGCCGGAACTCGAAGGCGTAGCGGAGGCCGCCCGGGAGCGTCGCGAGAAAATCCCCGAGCAGCGCCTCGTCGCATTGCAAATAAGGCGGCAGTTGGAAGAGGACGGGCCCCAGGCGGTGCGCCGGGCGTAGCGGGTCAAGCGAGTGCAGGAAAGTCCCGGTGAACTCCGCAGCATCCTTCAGGCGGAGCATGTGCGTGATGCGCTGGTGCGCTTTGGGCGCAAAGAGGAATCCTTCGGGCGTCGCCTTGATCCAGTTCTCCAGCGTGCTCTCAGCCGCGAGACGCCGGAACGTGTAGTTGATCTCCACGCTGTTCAGACGCCGCGCGTAGTATTCCAGGAACTTCTTTGCCGGCGCGCCGGCGGGATAGAAGCGCGGCTTCCAGCTTGGGTAGGCGAAGCCCGATGTTCCGGCGTAGATCATTTCGGGGACAGGTTACAGGGAATAACTTACAGCGAGCTATGGGGCGATTGATTTAATGAGTCAACTCGCTTTACTTCCGCAAATAGCTGTCGGTCTTATTGATCCAATCCTGGCGCGGCGGATGGAAGATGTCGAGGTCGACGGTATCTTCGAGCGCCTCCGCCGAATGCGGCATATTGGGCGGGATGCAGAGCACCTCGCCTGCCGCCACCACAATCTCCTTGCCGTCAATCGAGAACCGGAGCGCCCCTTCCAGGATGTAGACGATCTGCTCGTTCACGTGGCTATGGACCGGCACCACGCAACCCTTCTTGAGCAGTATCCGCGCCAGCATCACGTTCTCGCCCACCACCATCTGCCGGTCGAGCAGCGGGTTGAGACTTTCCAGTTCAACATCCTTCCACCGCGCGTGCTTGAACATGAGTTCCTCCATTGGGGCTCATCACGAAGTCACGGACGTTCGTACAGCCGTAGTCCCCAGCTTCGATTTGCCTTGAACGACCAAACTACCTTCCATGTAGAGTCGATGACACGTCGAACCGGTTGATCCGGAGGCATATAGCGGTAGGCAAGTTCGGAAATTAATGCGTATTTTGCGTCTTGGGGCAATTCTGCGTCGGATCGAGTTGTCCACGGCATTTCCGTAACTTCCCAGCCCACCGGAACGCGCGACTGTTCTGCATAAAATTTCAGAATGGGGATTCCGTAAACTACCGCCAACGCTGTTTCGCCCAATCGACTCCGATTCCCTTCGACAAATGCTCGGTATCCATCGGTGGCGGGGTAGGGAATTCGATTGGGATTCCAAGAGAGCCACGCCAGATTCGCCATGGATGAGGCTAGGACGGCCGCAGCGGCCCATCGCAGGATCCGGGGACTCTTGGTCAATTCGTCGAAGAGTGCGCCGATGGCAAGGCATAGAACGCCCATGAAAAGAAGGAGGTTTCGCGATCCCGCAATGTGCGCCTTCAGAGCAGCCGCAAGCATGATGGTCAGGATGGAGGCCAGATACACATGCTTGCATGTGACGCAGCGCTCCCTCAGGCGGCGCCCAATGCATACCCCAACCGTGGCGAGCGCGCAAATGAGGATCGGGGCGTCCAAGGTGGCGAGCCAGTAAAGATAAGCCGCCGCGCGTGGGCTCTCGACGATCGCCTGCTGCACCAGTGTCGCGTGACCCGGATAGCGTAAGTAGAACAGGAAGTCGTGCAGAGCCGCTCCCTGAAGGATCGAGGGGGGCCATAGCACGAGCGCAACCGCTGCCGCGGTTGCGATAACCACACAGGTGAGCCAGGAAATCTTCAATTGCCGGCGATCGTACTGCAGCCAGGTTCCACCGGCCAAAAGAACCGATACTCCCCAGGCTAAGGCCACCGGAATGGCATAGGTCATCGCGGTCACCGCCACTCCCAGAATGGATCCTAAGACGATGGCCGCCCAAAGATGGCTGCTATTCCGCCACCGATACCCCAGGGTGAAAAAGACGAGCGTGAATAACAACATCAGATGATGAGGTCCGATAATCGGAGTATCTTGCAGTCGAATAACGCTGAACAGCAGCAAGCCCGAGCCGGCGAGCGCCGCCGGACGTGACGTCCCGAACGTGTGCCGGAGGGCCCAATAAGTGAAGCCGATGGCCAGTGAACTCAACAAGGCGATGGGCAATCGTAAGCGGTCTTCCACCGAGCTTACGGCCGCCGGTAGGTCGTCATTCCCGAGTTTGGCCAGGTAAGTCGACAGGGGCCCGTGATCGTGCCGGCCATAATCAGCGTGGCTCCATAGATACTTCCATCCGTGACTCACGTTCAGGGCGTAATCCGCTTCATCCCAAAACAATTCCGTTGATGCGCTCCGGAGCATCAGTATTGTGGAAACCAGGATGAGCGTGAGCACAATCCAGGCTGTCCAGGTATCAGGGCGTTCGATAGGCATTCTATCCAAGAGTTTCCCCCCATCGAGATCCCGGCAGCCTTCATTTCAGGTCAGGCTGCATTGCAGGTCGGGCAGTATAACACACTGGCCGGCGGTGGACTCTGCCTGCCCTGCCCCCGGTAGTGGGTCAGTTTGCTGTAGCGCCGCTCTATCAGCGGCGGATTCGATTGAAAAGAAAAGGCCGCCGGTCGCAGACCGGCGCTACAACGTCCAAACTGGAACACTACCCTGCCCCCCGAAAACTGGACCAGTGGAAATGTGAGTTCTCCGGGGTAGTGCTTGGTTGTGTAAGAAACCGTTATTTGGGAAGACCGAAAGGGCGGGGTTTCAACCCCGCCGTAAACCGCCCCCCCCTTGCCCCAGCCCTCTCCCCCACCCAAGTGGGGGAGAGGGTGTCCGACGGACGGGTGAGGGGGTTTTTCGGCGGGGCTGAAGAGTCTGCGTGATAACCCGGTCTTGTAGCGCCGGGCTTCAGCCCGGCATACGGCGCTTCAACAAGATGCCGCCCTAAAGGGCGGCGCTACAAGAGCAAATCGCCGGTTATCACACAGACTCTGAAGCCCCGCCCTTCCCGAGATGTTATGACGCCAATTTACGCAACCAAGCAGTATAAAAGCCCAGGGAGGACGAGAGCATAAAAGCGAGCCGGTTCAGTGAAGACAAAAGACACAATGTCCACGGTGTCATGGAGCGGGTCGGACGGAATAGTGAAATCTGTGATCTCTGCAAAGGAACTGGAGGCATTGAATAAAACACTTGACAAGCTCGGCCTGAATAATGTAGTATATCTATGAATTATTAAATCTGATTTACCTAATGTCCCTTCGTAAATCGCCACGTCGCACTCCCGAACTCCTCGCCGCCAACCGTGCAAATGCTCTAAAAAACACCGGACCAAGCACTTACAGTGGAAAGCGGCGCACTGCGCTGAACGCCCTGAAGCACGGTGGGCGGTCGCGGGACTTTCGCCGCAGTCTGATCAAGACAGGCGAGGACGTCGCCCGCTTCGACCGCCTCCACGGGATCGTCCGGTCGTTCTTCGGGCTTGGCGCCAAGTCCGGGTCGTACTCAGTGGGCGAGTTCTGTCTGCGGGAGCGACAGGCGGATTTGCTGGCCCGGCGCCTCTGGGTCGCTGACCGGCGCCCAACTCGGCGCGATCCGGATTATTATGACCAACAATACCGGAATCTCCTGTGTTTTCTAGGAGATGACAAATTGCTGGACGTTAATCAACAGGCCCGATTGCCGGAGTCTTCCACGCGGGTACCGGCCGGCGCTGCTCCGGTCGGCTTGGCGGCGGCCCGGCTCCGCCGTCGCGGGCGCCCGCCGCTGGCTCGCGACTTACGGTTGATGGGCGGTTTGCTGGCGGAAGCCCTCGGGCGCATATTCCGCCGCCAGGAGCGCCGGCGGCTGCGGGAAGAAGCAGGCCGGCCCGTGTCGCCAGAAATCGAGTCCGGCGCCCGCCGGCGCAGTCAGTGGTCGAAATCCGCCCATGTTATATTGAAGGGGCATCTCGAACCTGGGGGGCTATGCGCGCCACCGAATTCGAATTCCGCCAGCGGTTCTGGTTTATCGGGCTCATTTACTGGATCGGATTCGCCTGTTACTCTTTTGACCGCACCAACGCCGCCGTGGCTCTCGTGAGGCTGGCCGGCCACGCTTCAAGTCCTGCGAGCCAGCGTCACGAGCTGCAACTGATTTTCGGAGCGGGCGCGCTCCTGTGCGCTCTCGCGGCTTTGATCCGCACCTGGGGCGCGGTGAGCGAGTCGAAAGGAAAGGATGCTGCGAAGCCCAGGCTTGGAGCCACCTTTTTCCGCTTTCTGCTTGCCGCCTTCTGCTTTCTGCCTTCTGCCTTCTGCCTTCCCGCGTCGGCGGCGCGAGCGTCTGCTGCGACGCCCGAAGCGCCCATCACGTACGCGCTCGACCTGCGCGACTCCTCGTCACACCTGATCAAGGTCACGATGACGGTTCCCGAGGTGGCCCCGTCAACCGTTGTGCAGTTCCCGGCTTGGAACGCGCTCTATCAGATCCGCGACTTCGTGCGTCACGTGCAGGGTCTCGAGGCGCAGTGCGACGGCCAGGCCATCGTCCTGGTCCGCGCCGATCTCGATACCTGGCGGGCGCCCGATCAACCGTGCGAGAGCCTGCAATTGCGTTACTCCGTTTATGCCAACGAAGAGGGGCCATTCTCAAGCATCCTGGACGAGCAGCACACTTTCATGAACTTTGCCCAGGTGCTTTTCTATCTCCCGCAGGGCAGGGAACGCCCGGTTCAAGTGAGTTTCGCTCTGCCGCCGGCGTGGAAGCTGGTGACGATGCTCCGGGACGCCGGCGCGCCCGGTGAATTTGCCGCTGCCGGCTACGATCTTCTGGCGGACAGTCCGGCCGAGGCGGGCCAGCTCGACGAATTTGATTACACCCAGAGCGGCGCTGCCTATCGCATCGTGGTCTACGGAGACCCGGCTGACTATTCCTCGAAGAAGCTGCTCGATTCGGTCGGGAAAATCACCGCCACGGAAACCGGCCTCATGCGCGACGTGCCGTTTGCGCGTTACACGTTCATGTTCCAATTCGCCAAGGGGGCGGGCGGCGGCGGCATGGAGCATCGCAACGGCTGCGTGATTGGGTTTCCCGGCGGCCGCCTCAAGCGGAACTGGCCGGGATTTGAGTCCACCGTCGCCCATGAGTTCTTCCACCTCTGGAACGTCAAGCGCATCCGGCCGCAGGGGCTGGAGCCGGTGGATTACATCCACGGCAACGACACGCGAGACCTCTGGTTCTCGGAGGGCGTCACCAGCACGTATCAATACCTCACACTGCTGCGAGCCGGCTTGATCAACCGGCAGACTTTCTATGAGGACGTGGCGGGTGAGATTCAGGACCTCGAGGAGCGCCCGGCGCGCCATTTTCAAAGCGCCGAGGAGTCGGGGCTTGAAGCTTGGCTCGAAAAATATCCCGACTACTTCCGGCCCGAACGCAGTATTTCGTATTACAACAAGGGTGCGATCCTGGGATTCCTGCTCGACCTGGAGATTCGTCACGCGAGCGGCGGCCGCCACAGCCTTGACGACCTCATGCGCGCCCTGAACGAAAACTTCGCGCGCCGCCATCGCTTTTTCACCGATGACGATCTGCGGTCGCTGGTCACGTCGCTCGGTCCGGACGCAGCCGAAACCGGGGCGTTCTTTCGCGACTACGTCACCGGAACGCACGAGGTGGATTACGGCGCCTATCTGGGATTCGCCGGGTTGCGTTTGGCCCAGGAGCCCGTCGAGATACCCTCGTGGGGACTGGAGGCGGAACGCAGCTTTGGCGGGCCGATTCGCGTGACCGAGGTCGAGCCCGGCGGCAACGCGGCGAAGGCCGGTGTCGAGCGTGGCGATGTGCTGCTGAAGGTCAATGGCGACACCCTTTTCGTCTTGCCCCAGAACCTGGAAGGGCTCAGGCCGGGTGTCGGCGTGGAGGTGGAAGTTCGCCGAAGGTCGGAGACGCTGACGTTCAAATTCAAACTGGGCCGGGCCACCGAGGAGCGATTCCGCGTGGAGGAAATGCCTCATCCCAGCGCCGCTCAGCTTCGAGTTCGCGAGGGGTGGCTGACAGGGAAGACGGACTGACACCTGAACCCCGACACCTGACACCTGATTTCAATGCTTCGAGCCACCTTGCTCACAGTCTTCAGTCTGCTGTGCGTCTTCTTTCTCGGCGCTCCCTGCTTGGTCTACGCGGTGCTGAGCGGCAACACCGATCCTCTTTACGAGGTCGGCCGCATCTCCTCGAAAGCGGTTCTATGGCTGGCCGGTGTCAGGACGGAGGTACACGGAAGGGAGAAAATCCCGGCGGGGCGCGCGGTGGTTTTCATGCCCAACCACCAGAGCAATTGGGACCCGCCGGGAATCTTCGTCCTGCTGCCTCCCGTGCTGGTGATGGGCAAGAAGGAGTTCTTTCGCGTGCCGGTGCTCGGCCGCGCCATGCGATTGCGCGGATTCATCCCCGTGGACCGCACCAACCGCGAGCGTGCGATTGCGGCGGTCGAGGCAGCTTCGCAAGCTCTCCGCGCCGGGCATTCGTTCCTCGCCTTTCCCGAAGGGACTCGAAGCCGCGACGGACGGTTGCAGACCTTCAAGAAGGGGGTGTTTGTGATGGCGATCAAGGCCGGCGCCCCGATCGTACCGGTTTCGATTTCCGGAAGCTATCGCGTCATGCGCAAAGGCGAGTTCGCCATCCATCCCGGCGTGGTGCGGGTCACCTTTCACGACCCCGTGCCGACCGCGGGCCGGAGCGTGGAAGAGCGCAGGCAGTTGATCGAGCAGGTGCGTGAGGCGATCATTTCCGGCCTCTCCGAGGAAGAGCGTCCTCTCGATGCAGTTCGGATGTCATGACAAGGCTAGTTACATAGGCTACAGAAGCGTCATTTGGAAGCCGGTTTCGAGTTGAACAGCTCGCGGGCTTTGCGGAACACGCCGTAAATCTCCGGCAGCTTGGCAAAGATGGCGACGCATCGGAGCCACAGGCCATGCTCGATGGCGGGCGAGCCGGAGACGATCCGGCCCGGCGCCACGTCGGAGGGAACACCCGATTGCGCGGTCACGATGGCTCCGTCGCCAATCGAAAGGTGGCCCGCCACGCCCACCTGTCCGGCAAGGGTCACGGCGCGTCCAACCTTGCTGCTTCCCGCCAGACCCACCTGCGCGCAGAGCAGCGTATCCTCGCCGACGTCACAGCCGTGTCCGACCTGCACCAGGTTATCCACCTTCACGCCGCGGCGGAGTCGGGTTTCGCCCACCGTGGCGCGGTCGATGCAGGCGTACGCTTGCACCTCGACGCCATCCTCGATCACGACCGCGCCGGCCGGCACAATCTTGTGGTAAGAACCGTCGGCGCGTTTCGCGAAACCGAACCCGTCACTGCCCACCACGGCTCCGTTCTGCAGCACCACGTCATCGCCGATGCGCGCGTTCTCGCGCACCACGGCATGAGTGTGAGCCAAGAAGCGGTGGCCAACGGTCGAGCCGCGGCAGATCACCACAAAACTTTTCAACACGCAGTCGTCGCCCAGCGTGGCGTCCTCTTCGACGACGACGTAGGGGCCGATCGAAGGGTTGCGGCCGATTCGCGCGCTCGGCGCGATCACGGCGGTGGGATGAATGCCCGGGCGTGGCCGGCTAGGCGGAGCGAAGAGCTCCAGAGCCTGCGCAAACGTGAGGTAAGGATTGTCGGAGCGAACGAGAACTTTGCCGGGTAGTTTGTCCTCGGGACCGACGATCACGGCGGCGGCGCGCGTCGAGAGCGCCTTCGAAGAGTAGCGTGGATTCGACAGGAAAGCGAGTTCGCTCGCCGAAGCCTCCTCGAGGCCGGCCACGCCGGTGATGTCCAGATTCCCATCTCCCTCCACGGCGCAACCCAATCGCGCCGCTATTTCCGAAAGCTTCATGCTCTTCCTCTCACCTGCCGATATTCTGCATGGCGACTCTCGGGCTTCGGAAGTGGGGCGAAGGGTAGGAAAGCACACCCGAAAAGTCCGACGAGTCGCCGCCAAACGAAATACCGATGTGGCCGCAACCGTATTGGGGAGGTAACGCTGCGTGTCCGACGCGATGCTCAAAATGACGGCCGGCTCTCTCTTGCCGATCCCGGCGGCGCCCCGGCGCCCATCCTCCGCGCGCAGCGCGCCGCAGCGTCTCCGGCACGTGACGGCGCCGGAAAACGGGCACGGCAGGATCAGCATCCTGATCGCCGATCGCGAGGCAATTTTTGGGCTCGGTCTCAAGAAGCTCCTGGCGGCGGAGGACGACCTGAAAGTGGTGGCGCAAGCGGATGACGCCGCTGAGATTCTCAGGCTCTGCGCGCGGTTCCATCCGGACGTCCTCTTCGTGCAGGCAGAGATTCCCGGCGACGGGCTGGAGAGTTTCCTTGGCCAGGTGCGGCACGATTCCCCCTCGAGCAAGATCGTGCTGACGGCCTCGCTGATTGCCGACGAAGCGGCACTGCGGGCGGTTAAGGCGGGAGCTTCGGGCGTCATTCTCAAGTCCACGAATCCTGAGCTCTTTGTGAAATGCGCCCGCCGCGTCATGGAGGGCGAGGTTTGGCTTCCCAAGAAGCAGGTGGCGAAGCTCGTCGGGGAAACTCAAAGCCAGCAGGCGCGACCGGTGGACACGCTCACTCGGCGCGAAAAGGCCGTCATCAGTTGTCTCATCCTCGGCTGGCGCAACCGCGAGATCGGGAGGCAACTCGCCATCTCCGAGCAGACCGTGAAAAACCATTTGCGCTCCATTTATGACAAAGTGGGCGTTTCCGACCGTCTGGAGCTTGCCCTCTATGCTATCCATCAACGCCTCGAACTGCCTCCTGCTGCTCCCAGCCCGGCTTAGAAGATTTCCAGTTGCAGGATCTGCTCAGCGACGTCGGAGGGTTCACGCTCCGCGGTCGAAACCCGGTATTCGGCGCGCTCATAGTAGGGAAGACGCTCGCTGAGCAACCGCTCAAGGCTCTCCGCATCCCGAAACAGCGGCCGGGTAGTGATTCCCGCGCAGCGCCGCCGTAGCTCTTCGAGCGGGCAATCGAGCCACACCGTTGCGCCGCCGCTTTCCGCGATGAGATCGAGATTCGCCCTTTGCGCAAACGTTCCGCCGCCGAGCGCGATCACCGCCGGTTCGGTTTTCGAGGCTTCGGTCAGCGCCGCGCGCTCGATCTCGCGAAAGAACGGTTCTCCGGCGTTCTCAAAGATCTGCCGGATGTTCAGGCCTTGCCCGGCTTCGATGGTGGTGTCGAGGTCAATGAAGGGCCAGTGCAGCTTGCTTGCCAGGAGCGCGCCCACCGAAGATTTGCCGCTCGCCATGAAGCCCACCAGGTAAATCTGTTTGCGCCGATGGCCCGCCATTGCATTTTGGATTTTAGATTTTCGATTTGGGATTTGCAAGCGGACCGGGCTGGTGGGTGCTGTGCCGGAGGATTCCCACTTTTGCGGAGGCGACTGTCGGTGGGGAGGCCTTTCGGAAGCTTTCAGTTGTAGCCTACTGTTGTGGCCTACGGTTGCGGTCGAATCCAAATCGTGCCGCTGAACGAAGTCAGCTCCACCGTGGCGGCGCCGCTATTGTGCGTGCCCACCAGGCTGTGGCCGAACGACGGCGAGAGGGCGGAGTGGCGCTTGGGGGTGAGTGGAAACTGATTGTTCACGCTGCCGCGAACCGTCCGGGCGTTCAGCTCGAAGGAATCGGAAGCAGGGCAGAGAATGTCGACGTCACCGCGGTAAGAGGACAGCACGTAATCGCCGGCGGGGGCGAAGTCGCCCTGGTAATGGATGTTCCCCGAGCCGGTGGTTATGGCGCGGAGTTTGGAGCTGGCGCAGGCCTTGAAATCGAGATTGCCCGTGACCGAGGAAGCCTCCACCCGTCCGGACGGGCGGATAATCTCAATATCGCCGCCGATGGAGCGCACCGCGAGGTGGCCGGCCGCGTCGCTTACCGAGATCTTTCCACCGACCGAGTCCACCCAATCATCGCCCCGGATTCCCTCCACCGTCACCGTGCCTTCGGGGTTGTGAATTTCGAGTGTTGACCCCGCCGGGATCTCCAGAGTGTAGTCGGCGGCTTCGTCTTGCTCGCTCACCTGGGGATCGAGAACGTGGGTGGAGAAGTGGATCTTGTCAACCTGCCCGATCGCTGGCATGGCTTCTGTATCAATCTCCACTTGAGTCGAACTCGCCGTGCAGACGGCGTGAACCTCCCGCTTGTTCCATCCCCGCACCACCACAGCGCCTCGCAGATTCGAGACACTGATGCGCGGGTTCGGCGTGGTTTCAAGAGTCTTGTCGATGCTCGATGCGCCGTGGACGGCCCAGAGGCCAAAAGGGAGAGCCAGTAGCGCCAAGCCGTACCGCCGGATGTCTCTAATTGCCTTGCCGTTCCGCACTGTTCGAACCCCTCTCGGACCCAACCACTTACCCGAGCCGCTTCCCTGGGTTTTCCCGAGGTTGCGGCGGCTTTTCGGGCGGCTCGAGCCGCCTCTTTGATCTAACGGCCACCCGATTCCAGGGCGGATTCAAGCACCTGAGCCTTCTGGACATACGCGGCGTTCAAATAGTCACGGGCCAGGGTATCGGCCGGGTGACGCTTTACCGAGTCACGTAGATCACTGATCTCGCCGTCGAGTGACTGCAGGCCCTGCTCGTATCCTGCCCTGAGAGAGGGATCGAGCGAGCCGGACCGAGCCCGGTAGCTGCTCTCCATGTCTGCAAGGTCGCCCTCCACCGGATTGTCGCTGGCGGCACTCGCTACCGGCGACTGGGCAGGCCCTGGGGTGAGATGCCGTGTTCTCTGCACGAAGGTGGCGGCGAGGACGACCAGCACGGCCATGGCGGCGGCCGCCACGGGGCTCAACACCAGATTCGACTTTGAGAACCAGCGCGCCCAAAACTTCTGAGACGGGCGAATGATGCCTTCCTCGATCAGCGCGGCGCGGATGTTGGGCCAGAGACGTGCCGGTGGCTCCGCCATCCCCAGGGCGCCAGCCGTGGAACGGATCAAGCTGAGGTCAGCCAGCACGGCGCCACAGGACCGACAGCGGCCGGCGTGCGACTCCACGCTGGGCTTCGCTTCACCTTCGAGATAGGCCTCGATCTCGGCGTCAAAAAGCCGACAGGCTTCGTTTCCACTTGCAAACTGTCCTTCAGTTTCACTCATAGCCGTGCTCTCGCTGATTCTAAAGTACTAAGTTAATTCGTTCCGGTATTTCACCCATATTGCGCTGCCAAGCACCCAAGAAACCATCTGTAGAGACAAGCTGCCCATTTTCAGCATGTTGACGGCTTTCCGCAATGACGTAATGTCGCTTTTCTTTGTTTTCAATAAGTTGACGGCTTCGTTCGTACATATTGTAAGTAATTCAGCTTTTCGATTCCACCACCTGAATCCCCGAAAGCCTGAATCCTTCCAGAGCCTAATCGGCCCGCTTTGCCCCTCCACCTTCCGTCACCGGACCCTCTTTCTGTCCCATCTGCTGGCTCGAACCGCGGTGTAGAACCTCCCGCAGCTTCAGTCGTGCTTTGTGGAGCTGCGACTTGGAGTTTCCTACCGAGCATTCCATAATCTGGGCGATTTCGTTGTGTTCGTAACCCTCCACGTCATGGAGAACGAACACGGCACGGTAACCCGGCGGCAAGCGGTCGATGGCCCGCGTGAGCGCGATGCGGTCAATCGAATGCACCAAGCGCCTGTCATCGCCGCCGTACTCACGCTTAACCGGATCATCCTGTGAGCTGTCGGTTTCATCGAGCGAAATCTCCTGCAGACCCTTCTTTCTCAGGCGCATCAGAACCACGTTGACGACCAGGCGATGCAGCCAGGTGGAAAACGCCGATTCGCCACGGAACGTGGAAATCTTCCGGAAGAGCTGGAGGAAGGCCTCCTGGGCCAAGTCCTCCGCCTCCGCCGTATCTCCCGTCATGCGCAAACAGAGAGAATACACGCGCCGCCGATGCGCCTCGAAGATCGCCGCAAAGGCGTCTTCGTCTCCCTGCTGCGCGCGCGCAATCAGTTGAGCATCGGACGCGGCCTTGGAACCAGCGCTCTCGTGTGGGCTCAAACGGTCTCAAGGGCGCCGCATTCTGGCTCAGGGCTTGTGATGCGGCGCCTCTAGTGGGAGTTGTATTCTTGCTAACGATGCCGGGCGGCTTGGGTAGCAGTGGATTTTAGCCGGCGCAGCGGCGAGTTTGTCGCCAACTGGCGGCGTAAAGCCGCCGCTACATCAAACTATACCCTTCCACCGCTCACGGGACGCGAACGACCGCTGATTCCACCCCGACGTTCCCCGCCGTGTCATAGGCCCGCAGGGACACCACATGCTCGCCGGGCGTTAGTTTCCCCAATTTGACAGTGAAGGTCTCCAGGCGCGAGTCCACGATTCCGTCATCGGATTGGACGTCTCTCCACTCCCCGGTATCGGTTTCGACCTGGGCGCGGCGCAAGGGCGAGGCCTTGGTCTCGGCCTCGAAATGAATCTCAGCGCCCTCCCCTACCAGCTTCTGGCTGACGACGCGAATCCGCGGGGGAAAGTTGTCAATCCAGAACGGAGCGCTCAGGAGCTCGGCGCGGCGGGCTGTGCCGGGCGGGTTCGATGCTTCGTCCGAGGCCACTAGGCGCGCCTCGTACTCGCCATCGGCCAGGGAATCAGTCTCGAGCTGATAGCTTGTCTCCTTGAGGTTTCGCTTGAGCAAATGCCAATCTTGCTCGCGTTCCGATTTCAGATAGAGCGCGTAGCGCAACGTATCGCCGTTGGGGTCGTCCGCCTGCCAGCTTATGACGGTAGGCGACTTGGTGATGGTATCATTGGCGGAGCTTGGAACGCCAAAGGGGTTGGGCGCGCCGCCGGACATACCGGGGCTACCAGACAGGCCCGAGGGGCTCGGTGATAACAAGCCGCTGGGACCGGTCCGCGCACCCGCCGTGCTGATATTGAGGTAGCGGATCTCCGGCGGCAGATTCTCGTTCAAGTAGGAGAGCGTGACGTCATCGAGGGAAGGAGTGGAGCCGTTGGAACCTCGAAACTCGGCCTTCCATTGAATGTAGCGCGCCGGCGGGCTCTTGATGGGGCTTGAATCGGATTGTGTGTACGGCCCCGCCCAGTCGCTCCAGGTGCTGTCGGGCCGCTCGGAGTTGCCGGCGCGAGTGTAAAACTGCAACGACGAACCGTCCGGCGACTCGGCGCGCCAAGCGAGCACGCCCCAGCGCGAAATAAACCTGGCATCCTTCACGGTTGACTCATAGGAACCTTCGCTTGACGCGCCCGCCTCGACCCGGAAAAGCTTGGCGATATTGCTGGTGGTGACATAGAGGTCATGGCCATCGAGCAGCAGGCGAGTGGCAAGAGACTGCCGCGTTTCGGTGAGCAGGGTCAGGCTGGGCCCGTCCGGGGTCGGAGCGAGCGAGAAAATGCGACCGGCGCTGTCGGTGGAGAACAGAACGTCGCGGCCTCGCAGCGCCAGCCCGAAAATGCTTTCGCGATCGGAACTCCACAACGTCTCGGCAGAGGAATCAGGCAGGATTCGAACGAGCGCGCCGCGTCCCTGCGGCATCTGGGAAAGGGGAAACGGCGCGCCCACCGCAGCCGGGTGGTTGAAGCTGGGCGATTTGGGTTGTTGGGGCTGCTGAGCGGGGGGCGCCCCGGGCGCCTGTGCGGGCGTCCGTTCAAGGGGTGGCGTTGGCATGTCGCCCGCCGAAGCGACCACAGTAATGGTTTCCGGCGCAACCGGAACGGCGCCCGGTGCGCCCGGCGGGGCGAAGAATTGCGGTGTACCCTTGCCACCGGCGCCGCCGAGCGCCGCTGCGTAAATGCGTCCCTGGCCGTCAACGGCGAGGGAATGAATCTCGGGCAGATTCGACTGGTAAAGCACGAAGGCCTTCGCCTGCGCTCCCAGCGCCGCCTCTTGCTTCGTTTCCGAGTTGATCCGATAGATCAGCCCGTTCGGCTCGCTGCCTGCGAGCAGCGTCCCGTCGCGTTCGAAGGCAAGGCACATGATGTGCGTCTGCCGGCTATCAAAGAAGACCTGCGATTTGCCGCTCGAATCGATGCGAAGGATGAGGCCGTGGTCGCCGGTGCCGGCGTAGAGGTCGCCGCGAGGGTTGAACGCCAGCGCCCAGATGTACTTGGCCTTCGGGTCGGAAAAAACGCTGGATTTGCCGTCGCGGGTGATGCGGTAGATTTTGCCTTCCGGAGAGCTCGCGGCGTAAACGGCGCCGTCCGGCCCGACCGCCAGGGCGAGGATCTCCGGTTCCGGCGCCTGGAAGATCATGCTGCCGTGGCCTTGCGCGTCCACGCGGAAGACCTTGCCCTCGTGCCCGGTGCCAATGTAGAGGGAGTGGTCCGGGCCGGCGGCGATGGAAAGCGCCAGCGCCTGCTCGGGGTCGAACACCATTTCGGCCTTGGGCGCCAGGCGCAGTTCACCTTCCTTGCTCAGAGAGACGCCGGTGAGCTTCCCGCCGAGGAAATCCTCAAACGTGCCCGTCTGCCAGAACTGGGTCTGACTCGCGACGGCGAGAGGGGCGGCCGCCAGAGCCAGTAATAGAACCGCAAGAGTCTTGCCTGATTTCATGCGCTAACCTTTCACTTGCCGGCTGGAAGCCGTCGCTACCACTAATCTAATCGCCCCCGGCGATCACCTTCAGCGACAGCATCTGCTGCCCCTGAATGGTGTACGGTGTCGGCGCCGTCTCGAAATCGCCCACCACTGACGTGCCGCTGAACATGACACGGCTCGCTGCGGCGGGGTCCGACAGGAACGTCTGGAGCAGGGACGGCGGGGGCGACGGGAACTCATCTCCTTGCAGCCGAAACGAGCTTTGCGGCGCCATCAGCAGCGCATAGACGCGGTTGTCGCGCCGCATCCTGTTCAAGGCGCGCACGGCCTGCTGCACGTCGCGGGGGGGAGCGGCCAGGGGTGTGAACCGGCCTTCGAGGGCGTTGATGGTGGAGCCACCGCCGACCATGAGCGTCAGATTCTGGTAACCGGCGCTCAGAGGAATTTCCACCGGGATCCTTTCCGTCAGGCTCTCGCCTGACGGCGTGCGCAGCACCGCCGTGACTTCGATGTGGTCGCCCGGCTGCACCTCGGACTTCGTGCTCCACACCTGCTCCAGTGTAGCGGCGCGGTATTCGTTCCGGCCGCTCACGGTGAGATCAATGCCTTCAACTCGCAGGCCGGGAAAACCGCTGCTCAGAAGATAATTCAGCGGCGTGGCCACGGCCGCGCCCACCCCGCCCGCCGCGCCCGCTTCCGACGCGATGACGTCGTCGATCTTGACAGCGGTCTTCACGCCGTCGCCGTTCGCAAGGTTGATGGCGCCCTTGATGCTGTAAGTGGAAGGCCCGGCCATGCGCTCGGTGGCGGTGAGCGTGGAGACCAAGCCGAGATTGACCAGCAGCGGCGACAAGACGGGCACTTCCGCCACCTGAAAGTTGTAGTCCGTGGTTCGGTTCAGCGTCGAGTTGACGCGGATGTGGACGGGTATCGACGGCGGATGGTCACCCACCACGCCGTAAATCGCTCCGAAACGGTCCTGGTGAATGCTGCCGGCGACCTCGCCGGGAGCGTCCACCTTGAAGGATGCGGAAAGACTGGGCACGGTGGCGAGCACCCGCGCCGGGGCAAAGGGAATCCGGGTGGGACCGATAAGGAAAATCTGATGGCCGCAGGCGTACAGACTGCTGCCCTGACGGTAAGTCACAGTGCAGTCGGCGTTGAGGTTCAGATCGCCACGAACAAAAAGCAGGCTGACCATGGAGCCGGGTTCGAGATCCTTGACGGTTGTCACATCGGACCCGCCATCGGGCCCGGGCTTCGATACGTTGGGAGCGAAGCTGGCTCCCGTGAGCGCGCCGCCCGCGAGAGGCTCAAAACCCAGGGCGCGGAACACAGAGGAGTAACGGTTGACCACGTCTGCCGGAAATCCACTGAAGCGCAGAGGCAACCGCAGACTCGAGGCGAGGTCCGTGCCGTCAGAGCCGTCAAAACCATTCGAGGCCGTGAGCAACTTTGCCCAGGCGCTGGGGTTCGCCTCCGGGTCGTCGGGAATCAGACGGGCCTGCGCTGCCGAGCCGCCGGAAACCGTCGCCAGCCGCCAATGCGGCCCATAAGGCCCATAGGGCCTGGGGGGCGCCGCGGCGTCGGCCGATCCTGCCGTCTCCCTGGTCCGGCTCCTCGCGGTGTCCGGCCCTGGGACCACGGCCAGCATGTCCTTAATGGGCGTGATGACGCCGTAGGGTTCTTTCTCAAAAGGGAAGGAGATGGCGACGGCGCCGACGAGCTTTCCGTCCACGTAAACCGGGCTGCCGCTCATGCCCGCCACCACGCCGGTCTTCTCAAGACCGCCGCCGGAGAATCGCGCCAGGATGGCGTCGTGCTTGGGTGCCAGCACGTTCTTCAGGATGCCGAGCATCTCCACCTGGAACTCGGTGACTTTGTCCCCTTCCAGGATCGTCCGGCCGACGCCCTTGAGTCCGGGGCGCACTTCACCCATCGGAAAGAATTGGGTATCGGTCTGCGCCCGGGCGGAAGGAATTACGGAAGGAACGAGTGAGTTCACCAGCGCGAAGGCGACGATCGACAGAAGGGCGGCAGAAATCACCGCTGAAGAACGCAAGCGTCTGAGTCGCATAGGTGCGGGTCCCCCGCGGAACGGAACAACATCTAGTGTAGGGAATAAGCCGTCGGGTCGTCAAGCGAGGCTTGGGGTCCTACTGACGCCATGTGCGAGGGCTCACAGTGAAACGGGGCGCAAGGTCCCGTCCAGCGGCGAGTTCATGCCCGGCGCTTGGCGGGACGGTGCTTTTCCCGGTATTCGTCGAGCTCCTGGTCGGAAAGCATGGAACGGCGGGCGAGAGGCTGTTCCGCAGTTTCGAGGTCCAGCGCCCTCTGTAGCTTCTGATAGCAGATATCGGCTCCGTCCTGAAACGGGATATGCCTCTCGGCAAAAGCCTCGTGGGAGATAGTGAAGATGAACTCGCGGTCCGCGGACTTGGCGTCGATCACGCGGTACGAGTAGTCGCGGCCGCGCGCTTGAGGTTGAAACCCCAGGTATTGGATGTGCATATTAGGTTCAGCACGGACGCGCCACGCCCCAAGAGTTAGGAGCCAGAAGTAAGGAGTCACGGTAAGGCAAACGCCCTGCTTGACTGCTGGCTTCTGGCTCCCGACTCCCACGTCCCGGCTCACGCCGGAATATCAAGGTTGAAAGCCTCGGCTCAGCTTAGAGCTTCGCCACGTTTTCCGCTTGGAGTCCTTTGGGACCCTTGGTAACGGTGAACTCCACCGCCTCGCCCTCGTTCAGCGACTTGTAACCTTCCCCCTGGATGGCCGAGTGGTGCACGAAAACATCATCGCCCGAAGAGCGCTGGATGAACCCATAGCCCTTGGCGTTGTTAAACCACTTCACCGTACCTTGTTCTCTGTCCATGATTGTTCTTTTTTCCTTTAATGTTGAGATTTCTTGTTCCGCTCTCGCAACCACTCGCCAAAACAAAACAGCCACACAAGCAAAGATTCTGTGGCCGCACTCTTGTTACTGGTAACGGGTCACAAAAACTGATCAAGCTTGTACAGTATACACGTCTGGAAATGATTAAGCTAGTAAAAGTTTTGTGGCGGGGGGCGTCCACCCAAGTTGAGGTTGGGGCCGAGCTCAATCACACGGCTCGTCAAACCCGCGCTTTCAGTTCGAGCGAGGCGTCGGCGTAGCGCCGGAACGCGGCCTCTAGCCTAAGAGTCAGTTCGCCGGGCGCGGTGTAGTGCCAATCGGGGGCGATGCTTGTGACCGGCGCGACTTCGCGCGTGGTTGAGCTGATGAACACCTCTTGCGCCTGGGCGAGATCGGCGGTGGTCAGTTCCCGTTCGACGAGTCTGACGCCCGCTTCCGGCGCCATCTCGAGCAAGATCTCGCGGGTCACGCCCGGCAGGCATCCGGAGGAAAGCGGCGGCGTCAGGACTTCGCCGGCGCGGACCAGGAAAACGTTGGCGGAGGTACACTCCGCAAGCTGCCCACGCTCGTTCAGCAGCAGCACGTCATCGAAGCCGTCGGCGCGGGCGCGCTCGAGCAACAGAGAGTTCTGTGCCCACGAAAGCATCTTGGCGCCGGCGAAGACGCCGCCGGAAAACACGGCCCGGGGTTGGATCCGCAAGCGATGCGCGCGAGGCCAGGCCGCGAGCTCGTGCGTGAACAGCAGAAGATCTGTCGCCCGCCAGCCGTCGGATGCGGCCCAAGCTCCACCGGCATTTCGAATGAATGTGAGGCGCGCCATGCCTTCTTCGCGGCCGTTAGCGCGCGCAAGCTCGACGACAAGCTGCTCAACCGTTTCCTCGGCGTCAACCATGGGGACGCTGAGACGAGCCGCATCGCGGGTCATGCGCAGCCAGTGGCGATGAAACTCGAAGGGCTGGCCGCGGTACAGCCGCAGCGTGGTGAACACGCCCCAGCCCATCAGCAACCCCGCCTGCCCGGGCGAGAGGTGTGCCTCGTCGAGGGGAATGATGCGATCGTTGTGGACGATCAGGCGATCCATGAATTGTGATTCGGAAACGCGCGATTCGATTCGTGCCAGGCCGGGGCCAGGCCGGAAAAAAAGCGGGAAGGCTGCCTACTGCGTACCGCCTTCTGCTTTCTGCCCTTCATGACTGGTTGCGCACGGTGAGCGAATAATCCAGACGAATCCTGCAGTGAGTGTCGGGAGGAAGGTGAACGTCCTCTCCCCGGGGCCAGAAAATCTCGTACCCGACCAGGGCCGCGGCGCCGGCCGGCAACACGGTCCCCAGCGCCGCCGCCTCGACGCCCACGGCGGCGACAGCTCCACCGCCGCCCAACCCGAGGGCCATCTGCCGCCATGAAAGGCCACGACCGCCCTTCAGATAACCTTCGCGATCCAGCCGCAGGTGTCCTGGCCGCTCGAGCGACGCCAGCACGGCGTTAATCGGCTCCAAGTCACCGTTCGGAAGGCTGATCTGTTCGAAGCGGAAGCCCAACTCTCCGGCGCGATGCATGCGCCCCGCCGCGCGGACGTGAGTAATGCGGCCGTAGAGCAAGCTGCCGGACGGCAAAGCGATTTGGCCGTCGACGTAGACGGATTGAAGGAGTCTGCCGGCGACCGGGTCGTCCACGCGGCTGACCTGGGTGTGAATGCCGGACAGGAGTTGGACAGACGCCTCGGTTTCAGCCGGGACAGTGAGGAACCGGGTGTCGTACCGGTACGGAACGCCAGCAGTCCCCGTAGTTGTAGTGGCCGGCGCCGCCGTGACGCCCGGCGTTAGCGCCGCAGCCGAAGCCCCAGATCGGGCATCGCATCGAGGCGCTGACCCCACTGCTACAATCGCCATCGCGACAAGGATCGTCTTCCTCACGGTAACCACCTCTCTGCCGCTTGAACCGAGCTCATGATGAGTTCCCCTTTGGGCGCGGCACAACTTCCACAGCCATGAAGGGGCACACTCCACGCCCTCTCCCAGCCGGGACACATTGTCCCTCTTGCCGGAGAGGAAATCAAGGCCTGCTTTCGAGAAGCGATTATTGCGAGAGCTTGGCCACCTTGTCGGCTTGTGGTCCCTTCTGGCCTTGCACCACCTCGAACTCCACCGCGTCGCCTTCCTGCAGGCTCTTGAAGCCCTCCATGCTGATCGCCGAATAATGCACGAACACGTCGGGCCCGGCGTCCCGCCCGATGAATCCGTAGCCCTTGGTATTGTTGAACCACTTTACCTTGCCTTGGAGTTTTTCCACGTTCGCATCCTCCTTCATGGACTCTGGGCTCGCCAGCGCCTCGGTCGGCGCTTACCAAGCCCAAAACAGGCTGATAAATATATGCGGAGAAATGCCCTTGTCAAGAGAAACTTAACGCGGCCGTCTTGCAAGTTCGGCCCCGAGAAAGCGAGGGATGCGGTAGCAGATTTCCCGTCCGCTCGGCTTGAGGCGCGAGCGGCCATCAAAGCCGGTCCGAAGTCAGAAGCCATAGGAGGCCAATAAGGGTTTTGCCGTCGTGAACTCCCTTCTTACGAAGCAATGCACGAAGTTGCGCGAGTGTGAACAAGCCCACCCGGATGCGCTCGTCGGCTTCGGGAGCCGCCTGGGCGAGCGCGAGGCCGCGGGCTTCAACCAGGTGCATCTGCTCGGTCAGGAAGCCCGGGCTGGGGAAGAAGCTCAACAGCGGCTTGAAGGCTCGCGCGCGATATCCGGTTTCCTCCCGCAACTCGCGGCGTGCCGCGGCAATCACGCTCTCGCCCGGTTCGATTCCGCCGGCGACGAGTTCCCAGAGCTCGGTTCGCGCCGCGTACCGGAACTGGCGCACCAGAACCCACCGGCCGTCGGAAAGTTGAGGCAGCACCACGACCGAGCCTGAGTGCCGGACGATCTCGCGCACTGCGGTAACGCCGCCGGGCTCGATGACGCGGTCAACTTTAAGCTCGAGGACTCTGCCGGTGTAAATCGTCTGGCTGTTGAGCGTGCGGAAGCGTCGAGGCATATCGGACAATATCGTGAACGCGAGGTGTTCAATCCGCCAGGTTGAGCTTTTCCAGAATCGCCTTGGCGCTTTTGGCATCGGCTGCGGACTTCAACTGGCCCCGGCTGTGATCGAGCTTTTCCTTCAGCTTGGCGGCGGCATCCTGCCTGGTTTTGTAGGTTGCCTTTTGATCGGGTGTGGCGGCCGGGTCCTGGCCGGCCTTATCCAGGCAGGCGACGAGCTCGCCGGTGAGGCCCGAAGCAAAGTTCAACTTGCTCAGGCTGCTCTTCTGATGAAACTTGTTTTCGAAATCCTGCAGGCTTTCTTTCTTGATGGCATCCACGAGGCCGGTGAGATCTTGGCGCGAAATCTGCACCATGGCGTCCTCATCCTGGCAGCTTTGCGCCTGGAGCGGCGCCGGGCCGACCAGCAGAACAAAAGCGATCGCGAGCGCTGAGTTTATCGAGTGCCTCACTCTGTGCCTCCTCGGCGTGGGAACCGCCCCGTCGGTTTCAACAGGCATCTTGTAACACATCTCTCGCGCGAACGCCAGCGACGGGGCCCGGGTGCGCCTCGCGGGAGTTCCCAGCCCAAGGCAAATCGGGCCTGCTGCGTTCGATTTGAAGCGGCCTATTATCAGTAACATTCGCGCTTCGCTCGTCTCTTCTCCTCCTGAAGCCGTGACTCGACGGCGCCACACCCGACAAAGCCTTCGCCCTTGTGGCGTGAGCACGTAGCGGTGGCTGGGGCGGAACTCGTCCATCCTCACCAGTGTAGTCCTTCAAAATGAGACGATGGAGACAACTGAGAAAGTTGAGACGGTATTTTTCGTTCGGTATTTTCAGGGGGTTAGGGTGTGGAAAACGGCGCCGGGGGGCGGGGCAGGCAAGAAGTATGGAGTTTTTCCACACTTTTCCAAATCCGCCTCGCCGCCGCCCGCTGCCAGAGACCGTGGAGTGGTCCATGAACGCGATGGCTGCTGCCAAGCCTAGCACAGCCGGTCACAGTCAATCGTTCTGTGATTGACCGGGTACTTTCCCTGAAACAACGAACCCAAAGCCAGGAAGGCGCCCCAGCGAGCCGTAGCTGCCCTGCTGTCCAGAGCCTTCGGGCGGCG
The DNA here is from genome assembly GCA_035934405.1 of Terriglobia bacterium. Lineage (GTDB taxonomy): Bacteria > Acidobacteriota > Terriglobia > UBA7540 > UBA7540 > DASYXW01. The sequence goes on along the minus strand of DASYXW010000044.1, from coordinate 59,045 downwards.
GGCTGCTCTGGGGCGCAGGCTGCTGGCCGTGGCCCTGCTATTTGACGACGAGCATCTCGTGAAGCGAGCCAGAATGCCGCTCGGGCTGCTATAATCATCCCGATGCCCGTGACGGCCCTGATTGTGGACGACGAACAGCCGGCTCGCGACGAGCTGGCGTACCTGCTGAAAGGCTTTCCCGACATCGAGATTGTGGGGCAGGGCAAGAACGGGCTCGAAGCCGTTCACCTGATTCGCGAACTCAGCCCGCAGGCGGTCTTCCTCGACGTCCAGATGCCGGGACTCGACGGTCTCGGCGTCATCAAGAAGCTGCTCGACAAGAAGGCTCACCTGCCGCTGGTCGTCTTTGTGACCGCGTACGACCACTTCGCCGTGCAGGCGTTCGAGGTGAACGCCATTGATTACCTGCTGAAGCCGATTGCCAAGTCGCGCCTCGAAAAGGCCGTGACCAAAATCCGGCGGCTGAGCGACAGCGGCGAAGCCGGGAAACTCGACCGGCTGGTAAAGATGCTGGAGCAGCGGCCGGCGCCGCAGAAGACCAAGCTGGTGGTGCGCAGCGCCGGCCGGATGTATCTGCTCGACTCTGACGACGTCATCTACGCCAGCATCGAAGACGGCGTCATCAGTGTCGTGACCAAAGATCTCGAAGGCCAGTCGAACTTCCGCACCGTCGAAGAACTGCAAAGCAATCTCGACCCCAACACCTTCTGGCGCGTCCACCGCTCCTACCTGATCAACATCAACCGCATCAAGGAAGTGGTCCCGTGGTTCAAAAGCTCCTATCAGCTCAAGATGGACGACCGCAAGCAGACCGAGATCCCGGTCAGCCGCGCCCAAACCCGCAAGCTGCGCCAGTTGCTGAACCTTTGATGAAGATTGCAAAATATAGTGACGGCTCTCGTTGTAGCGCGGCTCTGTGAGCCGCGAAAGACGCGGGTCGCAGACCCGCGCTACAGAACCCTTCCTACGTCCAGGTATCGTTCTCGCCGCGCCGGCCCATCGTGAAATAGTCCTGAATCGCCCGCACCAGTCCGGGAAGGGTTGACTCCCTCGCTTCGACCGCGACCTTCCATCCCAGCTTGGCGACCGTTGCGGAAGTGACGGGGCCGATGGAGGCTACGGCGACTCCCACCAAGACGATTTCCTCCCGGCCAAGCAGGGCGGCAAAATTGGACGCGGTGGACGAGCTCGTGAACGTGACCATGTCGGGCGGCGGGCTCAGTAACCGGCGAAGCTCGCCGCGAGCGAACTCAGGCGCGGCGGTTTCGTAAGCCTCCACGACTTCCACCTGCGCTCCGCGCCCGCCAAGCACCCGGGGCACGAGGTCGCGGGCCACTTTGGCGCGTGGAATCAGGAACCGCTTACCTTTGAGATCGCGGCCGTCGAGAAACTGAATCAAGCCTTCGGCGCGGTATTCGTCCGGGACGAAGCTGACGTTGACCCCGGATGGAGTCAACGCTTCCGCCGTGGCGGGTCCGATGGCGCCGATTTCGAGGCGCGCCAGGTCGTCCACGCCACGCCCGCAGGCTTGGAGCCGCCCCAGGAAACGTTGCGCGCCGTTCGCGGAGGTCAGCACGAGGTAATCAAATTCCTCGAGACGGCGAATCGCGTCATCGAGCGGCGCCCAGGACGGCGGGTCGCAGATCTCAATGGTGGGAATGCTGATGACGGCGGCGCCGAGCGCTTCGAGCGCACCGGCCAATGGCGCCGCCTGATCGCGGGCGCGAGTGATCACGATGCGTTTCCCTTGCAAGGGCAACGCCTCCGGAGTCTCGACTTTCGAACTTCTATTTTCGGTGGTCATGGGTTGAGGATCTCCCGCGCTCCCTGCCGGAGAAGGTCCTGCGCCACGGAATCACCCAGCGTCCCGGGATCGTTCGTCAGGCCAGAGCCGCGAGCGCGAACCAGTCGTTTGCCGTCCGGGCTCGCAACCACGGCGATAAGGTGGAGCAGGGATGCATCGTGATGCGGCCCCGCCTGTTCGAAGGCATGCGCCGCAATCGGCACCGAGCATCCGCCGCCGAGCCGGCGGAGCACGGCGCGTTCGGCGGTGACGGCGCGATGTGAGCTTACGTCGTCAAGTGGTGAGACTGCGGCGGCAAGCTCCGCATCGCCGTTCCGAATCTCGATGGCAAGCGCGCCCTGGCCCACGGCCGGGCACATCTGCTCCACCGGGAAATACTGGCTGATCCTCTCTCCCACGCCCAACCGCAGCAGCCCGGCGGCGGCCAGCACCAGCGCGTCGCAGTCGCCGCGCTCGAGCTTCGCCAGGCGCGTGTCAATGTTGCCCCGCATCGGCACGACGTCGACATCAGGGCACAAGTACCGCAACTGCGATTCCCGTCTCAGGCTGCTGGTGCCGACGCGCGCGCCGCCCACGAGGTCTGCGAAACCACAGCCGTCCCTCGAAAGGAAGACGTCACGGGGGTCTTCGCGGCGCGGAATCGCCGCGACTTCAAGCCCGGGCGGCTGCTCGACGGGCAAATCCTTCAGGCTATGGACCGCCACGTCCACCGCGCCCGAGAGCAGCGCCTCTTCGATCTCCTTGATGAAGAGACCCTTCGCGCCGGATTGCGCGAGCGACGCCTCCGGCAGTTTGTCGCCAGTGGTCTTAATGACCCTGAGCCCGACCTTGTGCCCGGCCGTAGTGAGTTCGGCGCGCACCCATTCCGCCTGCCAGAGGGCGAGCTTGCTGCCGCGGGAGCCGATGGTAATGGTCATCAGAAAAGGATTCAGGGTTCAGGATTCAGGGCCCGATGCTGCAGACTTCTCCGTAGTCCCGCCAGCATGCGACCGATTTCGCCGGCTCGCTCGATCAGAAGTCTATTCTCTTCGCTGACATAACCAAGGCGATTAGCGATCTCGAGTGGGGTCTCCAATTCGGTGAGCGATCCGTTGGCGATGGCGAAATGTCTCGAGTATGCTTGAGTCTGTTTCAAGCCATGCCCTTCAGCAATATTGGAAGGAATAGATACCGCCGCCCTCTGCATTTGGCTTGCCAGCCCGGACACTTCGCTCTTGGGAAAGGTTCTCGCGAGGCCGTAGACTGCCACGACCAAGTCCTTGGCCTTTTGCCAAACCATAAGGTCCTTGTGTCCCTGCACGGTGCGTTCCTCCTATAATAAGTATCCTGACTCCTGACTCCTGAATCCTATTTCTCCACTCCAAAAATCCTTCGCACGAGCTGCACCAGCGCCCCTTGCTCAGGATTCCCCGCGCCGCTCTTCAGCTCGGTGATGGGGCCGTGCAGAATCTTGTTCAGGATTCCCTGCGTGAGTGAGTCCACTGCCTCACGCTGTTCGGGCGTCAGGGTGGCGAGACGGCCGTGGTAGCGTTCGAGTTCACTGGAGCGGATCTGGCGCAGACGCTCTTCGAGCGCCACGATGGTGGGCGCCACCTCGCGCGACGCCAGGCGCCGCATCATCCGCTCCACCTCCTGCTCGACGATTTCCTCCGCCCACACGGCTTCGCGCTCGCGCTGCTTCTTGTTGGCCTCGATCACCTGGCCGAGGTCGTCAATGTCGTAGACGTAGGCGTTATCGAGCTCGTTGATGGCGGGATCGACGTCGCGCGGCACGGCAATATCAACGAAGAAGATCGGACGGTTGCGGCGAGCCGCCAGCAGACGCTCGGCGCGCTCGCGGGTAATGACAAAGTGCGGCGCGCCGGTGGAGCTGATGACGATGTCCGCCTGGTCGATGTAGTCGAAGATTTCGTCGAAGCGGATGGCCGTCCCGTGAAAGGCCCCGGCCAGCTCCAGCGCGCGATCGTACGTGCGGTTGCTGACGAAGATGGAGCTTGCGCCGCTTGCGAGCAAGTGTTTCGCGGCGAGCTCGCTCATCTTGCCGGCGCCGATCACGAAGACGGTCTTGCCGTTCAAACTGCCGAAGATTTTCTTGGCCAGCTCGACTGCGGCGTAGGAGACGGTCATGGCGGCAGCGCCGAGCGCGGTCTCGCGCCTCACCCGGCGGGCGACGGCAAGGGCCTGCTGCGCCACCTCGTTCAGCGCGCCGCCGAGCGCACCGGCCTCCCGGGCCACGGCGTAGGCCTGTTTCATCTGGCCGAGGATTTGCGGCTCGCCCAGGATCATCGAGTCGAGGCTGGAAGCGACGCGAAAGAGATGCCGCACAACCTCCTGTTGCCGGTGCCAGTAAAAATAGTTCTCGTACGGCGCGAGGTCGCAACGGTGGTAATCAGCGATGAACTGCCGCAGGGCGGGCGCGGCATCCGCCTCGTCGTCGGCGCCGGCCGTGAGTTCCGTCCGGTTGCAGGTGGAAAGAATAAACCCTTCGTGGATTCCCGGCCGGTGCGACAGGTCCGCAAGAGCGGCGCTCAGGCGCGACTCCTGGATGTTCATCCGTTCGCGCACTTCAACGGGCGCCGTTCGATGGCTGATGCCGACAAGAACGAGGTTCACGGCGTTCCCCCCAGGTTCGGGAAAAACCCGTGCTGGCCGCTCAAGAAGCTGGCGCCGAGAAACGTGACGAGAATCGCGGCGAACCCCAGGATGGCGACGTAGGCGGAACGGCGGCCGCGCCAGTTGCCGGCCCAACGCGTGGAAAAGAGCGTGAGGTAGATGACCCAGGTCCCCAGCGACGCCAGAATCTTGGGATCGTATTCCCACGGGCCGCGCCACTCGCGGCTGGCCGAGACGAACCCGGTGATGAGTCCGGCGCTCAAAAAAACCAGCCCGAAAACGAGCGAGCGATAGTACAGGCTGTCGCAGACTTCCAGCGACGGAAGCCGGTAATAGAAGGCGCGCGGCTGCTTGCGCTTGAGCTCGCTTTCCTGAATCAGATACATCACCGCGGCGACGAAGGTGATGAAGAACCCGGTGTAGCCGAGAATCATGGACGCGATGTGCGCCAGCAGCCAGCCGCTGCGGAATTGGGCGGAGTCAAACGAGTGGCCGGGCTCGACGGCCGCCGCGAGCGTCAGCACAAAGACAAATGGGAGCATGAAAATGCCGAGCGAAGGGATGCGCTGCCGCAGGTAAATAAGAAAAAAGGCGAGCGTCAGATCAAAAGCAAGGAACGAGAGGGCGCTGCGGACGTCGATGATGGGCAGGCGATGAACTCGGGCGGCGAGCACGGCCAGGGCCGCGCCGTGCATCACGAGACCCAGTGCGAGCGCGCCAAGCGCCGCTGCCGGCAATCCGGCTCGCCGCCGCGCCACGCTCGGCAGAATCAGCAGGATGCCCAGGGCGTAAAGCGCGAGAGCGCAGGTAATGAACCCGGTGTACATGGATAGGCCCCGGCCAGCAAACTGCAATTTCTGATTATACCTCACCCCTCTTGCCCGACTCGCGCCGGTCGACCGGCTCTTGTGAGCCATCGCGCGCTGATGGTAGGATAGCGCATTGAGCAGCCCAGCCTGAGCGTTGGTTTTCACCGTTATCGCAGGGAGGATTTTTTTCGTGGCGGAAACGCATGATCTTGTCGTTATTGGGAGCGGCCCGGGCGGCTACGTGGCGGCGATCCGCGCCGGCCAGTTGGGCCTGAGGACCGCCATCGTCGAGAAGGACGACAAGTTCGGCGGCACGTGCCTGCACTGGGGCTGCATCCCCACCAAGGCCCTACTTTTCGACGCGGAGGTCTACGACTACTTCAAGAACGCGAGCGAATACGGCATCAAGTGCCAGGGCTTTTCGCTGGATTGGGACGCTGTGCAGTCGCGCAAGAACAAAATAGTGACCAAGCTCGCCAAGGGCGTGGAGTTTCTGCTCAAGAAGAACAAGGTCGAGATCATCCAAGGGTACGGCAGCTTGGCGGGCGGCAGGCGGGTGAGCGTGACGGAAGGCGAGGGCCCCGGCCGTGCCGGGGCGGGCAAGCCGCGCGAGCTCACTGCCAAGAACATCGTGATCGCCACCGGCTCGGAAGCGAAGATGATTCCTGGGCTCAAGCCGGATGCGAAAACCATTCTGACCAATAAGGAAATCCTGGCGCTCAAGAACATCCCGAAGTCCCTGGTGATTATCGGGGCGGGCGCGGTGGGCGTGGAGTTCGCCTCGATTTATCATCGCCTGGGTACCGCGGTGACTCTTATCGAAATGCTGCCGCGGCTCGTGCCGCTCGAAGATGAAGAAGTGGCGGCGGAACTCGAACGGTCGTTTCGCAAGCAGGGCATCGCGGTTCATACCGGGACGAAGGTGCAAAAGGCCGCGAAGACGGCGAAGGGAGGCGTGTCGGTCGAGTTCACTGGCCCCGATGGTAAGTCTCAAACCGTCGAGGCCGAAGCGCTGCTCGTGGCCGTTGGACGCGCGCCGAACACCGGGAACGTCGGGCTGGAGAAAACGCGCGCCAAGCTCGAACGCGGATTCGTGAAGGTGGACGGCTACATGCGGACTGATGAGCCCGGCCTCTATGCCATTGGCGACATCGTAGCCGGGAGCCCGCTGCTGGCGCACGTCGGCGAGATGGAGGGCATCGTGGCGGTGACGCACGCGGCGGGCAGGGAAGCGGAGCCGATTAATTACCGGCAGGCGCCGAACTGCACCTATTGCGAGCCTGAAATCTCAAGCGTCGGCCTCACCGAGCGCCAGGCGCGCGAAGCAGGTCACAAAGTGAAAATCGGCAAGTTTCCCTTTTCCGCCAACAGCAAGGCCGCTATTCTGGGGGTGCGCGAAGGCTTTGTGAAGATCGTGAGCGATGAGCAGTACGGAGAGATTCTGGGCGTGCACATGATCGGTCCGCGGGTGACGGAGATGATCGCCGAGGCTGTAGTTGCGATGCGGCTGGAGGGTACGGTCGAGGATTTGGCGCACGCGATTCATCCGCATCCGACGCTGACCGAGGCCGTGCTCGAAGCGGCGCACGCGGTGGCAGACGCGGCGATCCATATCTGAAGAAATGACGTGCATCGTCGAACAACTCGGTTTGGTGGATTACGCCGAGGGTTTGCAGTTCCAGCGCGAAAAGGTTGCAGCGCGCAAGGCCAAAGCGATCCCTGATACGCTGCTGCTGCTCGAACATCCCCACGTCTACACGCTGGGGCGGAACGCCAAGCGGGAACATCTGCTGATCTCGGAACAGAAGCTGGCGGCTCTCGGCGCGAAGGTTCACGAGACCGACCGCGGCGGCGACATTACGTATCACGGTCCGGGTCAACTGGTGGGATATCCGATCGTTGACCTCGCGGAGCATCGCCGCGACGTGGCGTGGTTCATGCGCTCGCTTGAAGAAGTTTTCATCCGGGTGGCGAGCGACTTCGGCACCGCTGCCGGACGAATGCCGGGAGCGGCCGGCGTCTGGGTGGGCAACGATAAGCTGGTAGCCATGGGCGTCCATATCTCGCGCTGGGTCACGTCGCACGGCTTTGCGTTCAATGTGAACACCGACCTCAGCTACTTTCAGTGGATCGTCCCCTGCGGCCTGCGCGACCGCGGTGTGACGTCGCTCGCCAAGCTGCTAGGCCGTCACGTGGAGATGGAGACCGTTGCGAGGTGTGTGATCGGCCGCTTTGGTGAGGTTTTCGGGATGCAAATGGCGGAGGCCGCAGAGCTGAACGCCGGAAAAGCGGAGCCGAGAACTGAGCATCGCGCTCCGGCTGTTCACTTTTGACGTTCAACCTTCGACTTTCGACTGCTCTTATGAAGCTTAACCGCGCTCAACTCCACGAGCTCTATTATTTCCTCTGCCTGAACCGCCGGGTGGACGAGCAACTGACCAACCTCTACCGTCAGGGCAAGGTGGTGGGTGGCGTCTATTCCTCACTCGGGCAGGAGGCGATCTCGGTGGGCACGGCCTACGCCCTCGGCCCGCAGGATTTCGTCGGCGGCATGATTCGCAACGTCGGCGCGACATTGGTTCGCGGGTTCCGCCCGCGCGACGTCTTCATGCAATACATGGCGAAGCGGGACGGTCCGACGAACGGCCGCGATGCCAACACGCACTTCGGCGATCTTAAGCGGGGCGTCGTCGCCCCCATCAGCATGTTGGGCGAGCTGGTGCCGCTGCTCGCCGGCATCGCTCTCGCTGCCAAGATCCGCAAAGAGAAGCGCGTGGGGCTGACCTACGTCGGCGACGGCGCCACCAGCACCACCCAGTTTCACGAGGGACTAAACTTCGCCGCCGTCCAGAAGCTGGCACTCGTCGTCATTGCCGAGAACAACGGCTGGGCTTACTCGACGCCGGTCGAAAAGCAGATGGCGATCCGCGATATCGCGGACCGCGCCAAAGCTTACGGCATGCCGGGCGTCATCGTGGACGGCAACAACGTGCTGGACGTTTATAGCGCGACGTCGGAGGCCATCGAACGGGCACGCGCCGGCGGCGGTCCGACGCTGATCGAAGCGAAAACCATGCGCATGAAGGGTCACGCCGAGCACGACGACGCACGTTACGTCCCCAAAGAGCAGGTCGAAAAGTGGCGCAAGAAGGACCCCATATTGACCCTTGAGAGGTACTTGACGCAGAAGAAACTGATGACGGCGAAAGAAAAGGCGGCGATTGATGCGCGACTCGAAAAACTGATTCGCGAGGACGTCGAATTCGCCGAGGCCAGTCCATTCCCGCCGCCGGAAGGCGCGGCAGTGCCAGTGTGGAGTAATTGAGCGATTGGACTGGCGAATGAAAGGCGTCCGTAGACGGGTGGTTAAATGAAGTCCGCAAGAAATGTGGTCGCGACCAAGCGCGCAAGACAATCGCCCGATTCCGCGATGCTCGAGCGCATGCTCTATTACCTCAAGCTGACGCGCGAGGCCGAATACCGCATCGAGCGCGTGCTTTACCGGCAGGGTAAAATCGTCGGCGGCGTGTACGTGGGCCGCGGCCAGGAGGCGATTGCCGTCGGTGCCACCATCCAGCTCCGCGAAGGTGACATGACTTTTCCTAGTCACCGCGACTTTGCGGCCTGGGTCATTCGCGGCTTCGCGCTGCGAGAGATTTTCCTCAACTGGCTGGGGCGCGGCAATGGTCCGTCGCGCGGGCGCGAAAATACCGGTCATTTCGGCGACGTGAAACGCGGCCTGGTTCCGATTATCTCGCCGCTGGGCGACACGTGCCCGTTGGCCTGTGGCACCGCGCTCGCCCAAAAGCAGCGCGGCCAGGGCAACGTGAGCCTGGTTCACTTTGGCGAGGGCACGACGAGTCGCGGTGACGTGCATGAGGCGATGAATCTGGCGGCCGTGATGAAGCTCCCCGTGGTGTTCATCTGCAACAATAATGCTTATGCTTATTCGACCCCGACGGCGCTGCAATACGCCGTGAAGGATTTGTCGGTGCGCGGTCCGGCGTACGGCATGCCGGGCGTCACGATTGATGGCAACGACGTGCTGGCGGTTTACAAAACGGTTGGCGAGGCAATTACCCGAGCCCGCGCCGGCCACGGCCCGACGTTCATCGAGTGCCAGACGTTTCGCATGACGGGCCACTCGGCACACGACGCGGCGGAATACGTTCCCAAGCAGCGCCTGGAAGAGGAAGCGAAGCGCGATCCGGTGGCGCGTTTTGAAAAGCTGCTTCTGGCGCGAAAGGTGGTAACCCGGAAGCGCCTCCGCGAGATGGAGGCGGAGATCACCGAGGCCATCGACGAGGCCGTTGCTTTCGCTGAAGCGAGTCCGCTTCCTGAAGGCGCGGATGCCATAAAGGGAGTTTACTGCGAGGAGCAGTGTTACTGGGGGGATCGAGCACAATCATTGTGCTAGAGGGTCATCAGGAGAGACCATGGGTGCCAGGCCGAATGCCAACGGAAATGTCAAGCAGGTCGTCCCTTTTCTGTGCGTATCGGACATGAACCGGTCGATTCGTTACTACCTGGACGGGCTTGGCTTCGAGATCAAATACCGGTGGGATGTTGATGGAAAGCTGCGGTGGTGCTGGCTAACGCTGGGTGGTGCAGCACTAATGCTGCAGGAGTTCCCCAAGGCGGGGCACGACTCCTGGGTGCCCGCATGCAAGGTTGGCGAGGGTGTGTCGCTCAACTTTCAGTGCGAAGACGCCCTGGCGATCTATCACGAGGCGAGGCCGCGCGGGATCGAGGCGTCCGAGCCACAGGTCGGCAATGGTATGTGGAGCACGGGCCTCTCCGATCCGGACGGCTACCGGCTTTATTTCGCAAGTCCAACCGATGTGCCTGAGGATACGAAACTCTCGGAAGTGAGCGAGCTCTCCTGATGACCCGGCGACGCTGTGGCCATATGCCAAGGAGCCTTGGATGCCAGTTCTGACCCATCTTGAAGCCATCCGCCAGGGAATCTGGGAAGAGATGGAGCGCGACCCCGCCGTCTTCCTCATCGGCGAAGACATCGGCACGTACGGCGGCGCGTTCAAGATTACGGCGGGAATGCTGGAGAAGTTCGGCGCCGACCGCGTGATCGACACGCCGATTTCCGAATCCGCCATCGTGGGCGCGGCCACGGGCGCGGCGCTGATGGGCATGCGGCCGGTGGTCGAGATGCAGTTCATGGACTTCATCGCCTGCGGCTTCGATCAGATCGTCAATATGGCGGCGAAGATGCATTACCGCTGGGGCCCGGCGGTGCCCATCGTGATTCGCGGGCCTTCGGGGGCGGGCGTCCACGGCGGGCCGTTCCACTCGCAGTCGAACGAGATGTGGTTCGTGCACACGCCGGGCCTCAAAGTTGTGGTGCCGGCGACCGCCTACGACGCCAAGGGACTCATCAAGGCCTCCATCCGCGACAACAACCCGGTGATTTTCTACGAGCATAAATTTCTCTACCGGCGCATCAAGGACGAAGTGCCTGAAGAAGACTACATCGTGCCCATCGGCAAGGCGCGGGTGGCGCGCGAAGGGACGGACATCGCCGTCATCACCTACGGCGCCATGGTATGGACCGCGCTCGATGCGGCCACAGAGCTCGAGAAAGAGGGGATCTCCCTCGAAGTCGTTGACCTGCGGTCGCTGCTGCCCTACGATGAGGACGCCGTGCTGGCAAGTGTGCGCAAGTGCAATAAGGTGATTCTGCTGCACGAGGACACGCGTATTGGCGGCTTCGCGGGCGAACTGGCGGCAGTAATCTCCGAGAAAGCATTCGAGGACCTGGACGGCCCAATTGTGCGCATCACCGCGCCCGACACGCCCGTACCCTTTTCGCCGCCGCTCGAAGAGTATTTCTTGCCGAATGCGAAGAAGGTGGCGGAGGCGGCGCGGAAGTTGGCAGCGTATTGAGATGGGTCGAAGGTCGAGAGTCGAAGGTCAAAGGTCGAAAGCAATCTAAGCTATGCAGCGCTTCACTGACTTAAAGGTTTGGCAGCGGAGTCACGCCTTGACTCTCGAAGTCTATGGCTTGTCGAGAACCTTCCCCAATGATGAACGGTTCGGTCTGGTCAGCCAGCTTCGCAGGTCCGCGGCGTCTGTTCCCACAAATATCGCTGAGGGCTCAAAGCGTAAGACGAGCCAAGATTATGCACGCTTCCTGAACCTGGCTGAGGGTTCTCTCGCTGAGACCGAATATCATTTGATACTGAGCCGCGATCTAGGGTATATCAACGTGGCCCAGGCCGACGCTACCTTCAGTAGAATCGCCGAAATTGCTCGCATGTTGCATGCACTCCGTTCGCGGGTCGAGTCGGCTGCACGGTAGGCCTTTCGACCTTCGACTTTTGACCTTCGACTTTTTGAGGTAGAAGATGCCCACCAACGTCATCATGCCCCAGATGGGGGAAAGCGTCGCGGAAGGAACTGTCACCAAGTGGATGAAGAAGGTGGGTGACCGCGTGGAGCGCGACGAGCCGCTCTTTGAGATTTCTACTGACAAGGTCGACGCCGAGATTCCGTCGCCTGCCGCTGGGGTCTTGACGAAGATCCTAGTGGCCGAAAACCAGACCGTCGAAGTTAACACCGTGGTCGCAGAAATTGACGGAGAGGGCGCGGCGGTAACGCCTTCATCGCAGCCCGCGGCACCCGCTGTTGCGGCGCCCTCCGCCGCGCCTGTAGCCGCAGAGTTGGTGGAGGCCCGGCCGGTGCCGCCTGGACCGTCACCGGCGACCGACGGCCGCAAGATTCGCTCCTCGCCACTCGTGCGGCGCATTGCGAAAGAGAATCAGGTTGATCTCGCACTGGTGTCCGGCTCGGGCTTGGCCGGGCGTATCAGTAAGAACGACATTCTGGCTTACGTCGCCGAGCAGTCCGCCAGGGCGGGCGCGTTGCCTTCCGCCCAAGTAGGGGCGGGGCTTGCCCCGCCCAGGGCGCCGCAGCAAGCACCTCCCGCGCAGGCGCCACCACCTCCGCAGATGGTTTTCACCGGACCCACCCAAGTTGTTCCCATGACCCCGATGCGGCAGAAAATCGCCGAGCACATGGTTCTGAGCAAGCGGACTTCCGCGCACGTTCATACGGTGTTTGAAGTGGAAATGACGAAGGTGTTCGAGGTTCGCGCCGCACAGGCGGCGGAGTTCGAGCGCCGCAACGGCGTGAAGCTTACGTTCACGCCGTTCTTCGTTCGCGCCGCCCTCGAGGGCATCAAGCAGTTTCCCATCCTGAACTCCTCCGTCGACGGCACGAACATTATCTACAAGCGCGAAGTGAACATGGGCATCGCCGTGGCGCTCGAAACCGGGCTGATCGTGCCGGTGATCAAGCGCGCGGATGAGAAAAACTTCCTCGGTGTGGCGCGCGCTGTCACCGATCTCGCTGAGCGGGCGCGCTCGAAGCGCTTGAGCGTGGATGAAGTCCAGGGCGGCACATTTACCATCACCAACCCGGGCATCTTTGGCAGCCTTTTCGGGACGCCGATTATCAATCAGCCGCAAGTCGCGATTCTCGGCGTGGGCGCGATTGAGAAGCGGGCGGTTGTCCGCAACGACGCCATCGCCATCCGGCCCATGGTTTACCTGGCACTTTCCTTCGACCACCGCATCATTGACGGCGCGGTGGCCGATCAATTCATGGTAAGAGTGAAGACGATACTTGAAAACTGGAGCGAAGCAGTGCTATAAATGCGCCCGTTTGAGCTGCTCAGGGCGCGAGGAGGATTTATGGGATATATGGACCCCCAAAGCCGCGAGGACTTGGCGCGCTCTATCGTGCGCGGGGAAGGCGAGACCGCACCCGGTGAAATGCCGGAGCCGAAAGGATTCGGGGCGCGCTTTGCCGGGATTTTCATGTCACCTGGCGAGACCTTTGCCGATGTCGTTCGCAAGCCGGATTTCATCGCTCCACTCCTGGTGCTGATCGTCGGCAGTATCGCCTTCACCGAGACGATGCTCCGCAAGATCGGGATGTACCGGATCGTGCAAATGTCATTGGAGCAGAGCGGTCAGGCGTCCAAGATGAGCCCGGACCAGATGCAACAGGCCCTGAGCAATGGGGCCAAGCTCGGGACGATTTTTGGCCGCGTGGGCGAGATTCTCGGGCCGCCGATCATTCTGCTCATCGTCGCTGCGCTGGGTTTGCTGTTTGTGAACGCCTTTTTCGGCGGGAAGATGAGTTTTAAGACGTCGTTTGCGGTGGCCTGCTATGGAGACCTGGTTGCCCTCTTGGGTTACCTCATCGGCATGGCCATGATCCTGTTCGGCGACATTGAACACTTCAATCCCCAGGCGCCGACGCCGACCAACCTGGGCTTCTTCGTCAACCCACTTGAGACGTCCAAGGTGGTGGTGGCGCTCGCGAGCTCGATTGACATCTTCTATTTCTGGCCGATGGCGCTCTGGGCGATAGGCTACGCGGCGGCCAGCGACCGCAAGGCCAAGCCGTTGAGCGTCTTCTTGTGCTTCTTCGGCATTTGGGCTGTGATCCTGCTCATCCGGATGGGCTTTGCGTCGCTCGGATAAGACAGCTTAACCGCGGAGGACGCTGAGATGCCTGCGCTCTCTCTGCGAACTCGGCGGTGAGAAACGCTTGGAATTCGAAGTCATCGCCCGAGACCCCACGACGCGCGCCCGCGCCGGACTGCTCCGCACCGCCCACGGAACCATCGAAACCCCTGTCTTCATGCCCGTCGGCACGGCCGGCACGGTCAAGGGCATGGCGCAGGATGAACTCGAGCGCCTGGGCGTCCAGATCCTGCTCGGCAACACTTATCACCTCTACCTGCGGCCCGGACACGAGGTCGTGCGTGCCCTCGGTGGGCTGCACCGCTTCATGAGCTGGCCGCACCCAATCCTCACCGACAGCGGCGGATTCCAGGTGATGAGCCTGAAGGAACTCGGGCGCGTCACCGAAGACGGGTTCGCGTTTCGCTCCCACCTCGACGGCTCCTCGCATTTCTTCTCACCCGAAAAGGCGCTGGAGATTCAACTAGCGCTCGGCGCCGACATCATCATGTGCCTGGACGAATGCGTGGAATATCCCGCCAGTCACGAGACCACCCATCGCGCCATGAAGTTGACTAGCCGCTGGGCGCGGCGCTGCCAGAATGCCTTCTTCGCGCCCCGTCCCCCGACCCCCGACCCCCAGCCCCTGCTCTTCGGCATCGTCCAGGGTGGCATCGATCGCGCCTTGCGTCGCGAGAGCGCTGAAGAAATCACGGAGATTGGTTTTGAGGGCTACGCCATCGGCGGACTGGCGGTGGGCGAGCCGAAAGCGGAAATGTACGAGGTGGCCGAATCCACGGCACAGTTGCTGCCCGCTGACCGTCCGCGTTACCTGATGGGTGTGGGCACGCCAGAGGATCTCGTCGAATGCGTGGCTCGCGGTATTGATATGTTTGACTGCGTGATGCCCACTCGGAACGCGCGTAACGCTTGCGCCTTCACCTCGCAGGGACGCGTGGTCGTCCGCAACGCGCGCTACGCCCGCGACGAAACTCCGCTCGACCCCAAGTGCAGTTGCTCGACGTGCCGGCGTTATTCAAAGGGTTATTTGCGGCATCTGTTTGTTGCTCGGGAAATGCTTGCCGGTATACTCACCACGCACCATAATCTCCACTTTTACCTTGACACCATGCGCCGAATTCGGCAGGCTATCGTGGCAGGGCAATTTTCGAAACTTCTTGCGAGCGCGGGCGGCGGGGCGGGAGAAACGCCTTTCTAATTCTGGACCTGAGGCATCTGCATTCCGCTGCTGGTGGGCCGTTTTTCCCTTCGACCAAGTTCGGTTGCGCCGCCGGAACCCGGGATGATGCTATGCCATTGGGATTCATGCTTGTGGACAATCCGCTGCTGGATTTGATGCGCAGTCCGTTCTCCATGATCCTGGTCATGGTCGTGGTGTTCTACGTCCTCCTCATTCGTCCCCAGCAACAGCAGCGCAAGAAGACCCAGGAAATGTTGGCCAACCTGAAGACCGGCGACCGCGTCGTGACCAGCGGCGGTGTGTACGGAACCGTAGCGGGCTTCCGGGACAGCGTGGTTCAACTGCAGGTGGCGGCCCAGGTGAAGATTGAGGTGGCGCGCTCGGCCATCCAGGGGCTGCAGCCGGGCGAATCGAACGGGTCGGAGGACGCTTCGCAGGAGCTCGAGAAGAACAAAAAGAAGTAGTCGACAGTCGAAACTCCATGGTCGAAACCTACCTTCAACTTTGGCCTTCGATTTTCGACCTTTGACTTCGGAAGTCAAGAGTCAACCGAAAGGCTCAGGACGTATGGAAAAGATTCAAACCCGCGTCATCGTGATTGTGGTGGTGGTGGTGGGGTGCATCCTCGGAATCATCGGCTTCCCGAAGAACATCGGCGAAATGAAGCAGAATATCGCCGACCGCATCAAGCTCGGCCTGGACTTGAAGGGCGGCACTTACCTGGTGTTGCAGGTGCACGTGGACGACGCCCTGAACATTACCTCCGACCAGGCGCTGGAGCGCATCCGCGACGGCCTGCAAACCAAGAACATTCCGTATACTGACATCCACAAGATCGACATCACGCACATCCTGATTAAGGGTGTGGCCCAGAACAAGTGGCCGGATGTTGAGACGCTGGTGAACTCGCAGTTCTCTGACTGGACGCTCGATGCCGTCCCCGGCGACCTGACGGCCCGCACGATGTCGCTCAAGACGACTTCCGCCGCCACGCTGCGTAGCGAGACGTTTACTCAGGCCATGGACACCGTCCGCCGCCGCATTGACGCCCTCGGCCTGGTCGAGCCTGAGGTGGCGCAATACGGCCAGGGCGAGTACGAAATGGTGGTGCAGCTTCCGGGGCTGGACGATCCGGCCCGCGTGAGAGACGTCATTCAGAAAACCGCGCTGCTCGAATTGAAAATCGTGAAGGACGGTCCGTATCCCACCCAGGACGCGGCGCTCGCGGCGCACGGCGGCGTGCTGCCGCCAGACACCGAGTTGCTGCCGGGGAATCCCGAGACCAGCAGCAGCGGCTCCGGCGACGTGTGGTACATCGTCGATCAGATTGCGGCAGTCACCGGCCGCGACCTGACCGGCTCGGAGCCCTCCACTGACACCACCGGCCGGCCCGACGTGAATTTCACCTTTAACCGCGACGGCGCGGCGCGCTTCTCGCAGGTGACGGCAGCGAACATTGGCAAAGACCTTGCGGTCGTCCTCGATAATCGCGTGGTTGAGGCGGCCGTTATCAAGGGTCAGATCAGCGACCGAGGGGAGATTGAGGGCGGTGGCTTCACGCCGCAATCGGCCGGCGACCTCGCCCTGGTGCTGCGCTCCGGCGCCCTGCCGGCTTCGCTCAGCTATCTGCAGGAAGAGACCGTCGGCCCCTCGCTCGGCAAAGACTCCATTTATCACGGCGAACTCGCCTGCCTCGCGGGGTTCATCGCCATCATGGGATTCATGCTGGTGTATTACAAGGGCGCCGGCATTAACGCTGACCTGGCGCTCGTCCTCAACCTTCTGATTCTGGTGGCCGCGCTCGGTTACTTTGGCGCCGTGCTTACGCTGCCGGGCATCGCCGGCGTCATCCTGACCGTTGGTATGGGCGTGGACTCTAACGTGCTCATCTTCGAGCGCATCCGCGAGGAATTGCGCGCCGGCAAGGCGGTCGGTGCCGCCGTCGCCGGCGGGTTCGAGCACGCCTTTAAGACGATTATTGATACTCACGTCACCACGGTCGTCTCGGCGGCGATTCTGTTCACCTTCGGCACGGGTCCGATTCGCGGTTTTGCCGTCACCCTGGTGATTGGTCTTGTTGCCAACCTGTTCACGTCGGTTTTCGTGTCAAGGGTTATTTTCGACTATATACTCTCGACACGGGCGAAAGGCGCGGAACTCAGCATCTAAGCCCGAGGTGAGCGCTGCACGGCAGTCGGCCGAGGTCCCAGAGGATTTGACGGCGAGAGATTGCAAGTTATTGAAACAGTTGATAGTGGCCAGCACAGTTTGATAACTATAAAAATACTAGTTTAGGGCTCCAAAAGCGCAAAACGAAACCGTTAGGTGTATGAAAACAAAGGATCGGCCAATTTTTAGGAGGTTGAAATTGGTCTCATTTCAGACCCTCGAATTTGAATGGCCGATTTCTGGGTTGCGGCGCTTCCGAGGAACCAGGACCACGATTCACTAGCCGGCAAGCCGCCCGGCGGTTTGGGAACATTTCAACGCCTTGTGGTGTCAAAGTTCGTTGGGGAAAGGCTGATCGTTCATGGAGTTCTTTCACGAGCCCAATGTCGATTGGATGGGCAAGAAGTGGTACTTCATCGGTTGCTCGCTGCTACTGGCAGTAATCGGCCTTGGCTCGATCATATGGCATCGCGGCTTGGCTTACGGCATCGACTTCCGCGGCGGCACGCTGGTTTACGTGAAGTTTTCCAAACAGCCGGACGTTGACGCCATCCGCCATAAGCTCGACCAGGCCAACCTTCGCAACGCCAGCGTGCAACAGTACGACGCGGCTTACAAACACGAATTCATCATCGGCCTCGACCTGAAGACCACCACGTCCGCGAGCGCGCTCGACACCGGCACGCAGGATATCCTCACCGCTCTCTCCGGCCTTTACGGCGCCGGCCCGGCCGGGAAGCTGGATTTCAACAACTCGAGCCCGGTTACGGTGGCCGACCACCTGCTCACCGCCGACCCGCTGGGTCTCGCCACCAAGGGCTCCGATGTCGCGGCGAAAACGTACCAGGATCTGGCCGCGGCGATCGTCGGCTTCCGCAACGATACGGCCCATGGCGGCCTCATCAGTGATTTCCAGGAGCTCGCCGGCGTGCCCGGCGTCACCCCGGCGGTGGTCCAAAGCCTCGCCAACGACTTTTATCTTTCGAGCTACGCCATCTTCAACACCGAGATTGTGGGGCCCAAGGTCGGCGCCGACCTGCGCCTCAAAGCGTTCGAAGTCACCCTCGCGGGCCTCGGCGCCATGTTGCTTTACATCTGGTTTCGCTTTGAGCTAATCTACGGCGTCGCTGCGGTCATCGCGACGTTCCATGACGTCATCATTACGCTGGGGATCTTCTCGTTGCTGAACAAGGAAATCACCCTCACCGTGATCGCCGCCCTGCTCACCCTGGTCGGCTATTCGATGAACGATACGGTGGTGGTGTTTGACCGCATCCGCGAGAACGTTCACCTCAGCAAGCGCGAGAATTTCAAAGACCTGGTCAATCGTAGCATCAACCAGACGCTGAGCCGCACCATCCTCACGTCCGGGCTCACGTTCCTCGCCGTGCTGGCTCTTTATCTTTTGGGCGGCGAAGTGATCCACGGGTTTTCGCTGGTTTTGGTGATCGGTGTGATCGTTGGCACTTACTCTTCGTTCGCGATCGCCAGTCCGATTGTGCTCTTCTGGCGCGAGCGGGCCGGCCAGGCCAGCCAGGGCAGAGCGCCGGAAAAGGCCACGAAGTTGAAGGCCCTGGAGCGGGAACCAGCAGCCACGCGGCGGTAGCGGGCCGGCTGGTGGGCCTGAGCGCGGCGACGGTTGCCGGCTCTGGTTAATGTCTTGACGAGGCACGTTGTGCTGGGCTATTGTCGGCAATTCAATTTCGCCGGAGGTGGCAGTCATGTTTGACGAAACCTTGCTCGATTCGTCGCCCGACCGCGCTCCCGTACTGAAGGCGATGCACTGGGCCATCGCCTTCGGCATCGGCCTCGTCGGGGTCATCGTCGGTTATTTTGCCCTGCCCATCATCTTTCTCGGCACGGAGGGCCAGACTCTCCTCAACCAGTCCGTCATCTTCGCCGGTGTGCCGTTCTTCTTCACCGGGCTGATGCTTTGCTACACCCACGCCGAGAGCGTACACCTGCGGTTGAGCCCTTGGGGATGGTTTGTCGTGGTCCTCATCTTCAACTTGCTGGGGTTCATTCTTTTCCTCGTATACACGGCGAATAAGACCGGTGACTGGAAACGCGCCACGATGCCGCTGGCCTACATCTTTGAGGGCATCATCGTCGGAGTGATTGTTTTGATTCCGCTCATCCTTACCGAGCAGTTACCGAAAGCGGAATTGATGACCTCGCTCACCGCTCCGCCGCCCCCGCCGCCGCCCCCTCCTCCTGCCGCCGCGCCCCCCAAGGTGGTGATCAAGCGGGTGTCCGTGGAAGACCTGATGAAGGCCCCGACCGTGATTCCCAAGACCATTGCCCAGGTGAAAGACGAGCCGGAACCGCCACAGTCTGTCGGCGTGGTGGGCGGCGTGCCCGGCGGTGTGCCGGGCGGCAGCGCCGGCGGCGTGATTGGAGGCATCATCGGCGGCATGGGCAGCGCTCCGCCTCCGCCGCCACCTCCCAAGCCGGCCGCGCCAAAGCGCATCAAGATAGGCGGCAACGTCGAGGCCGCCAAGGCCCTCTTTCGGCCCCAGCCGGAATACCCGCAACTGGCCAAAATGGCCCGTATCCAGGGACACGTGATCCTGCATGCCCTGATTAGCAAGCAAGGCACCATTGAGGATCTCAAGGCCCTCAGCGGCCACCCGTTGCTGATCCCGGCGGCTATTGCCGCGGTTTCCAAGTGGCGCTATCAGCCTTACCTCCTGGACGGCGAGCCGGTGGAAGTCGAGACCGAGATTGACGTCAACTTCACGCTCTCGGAGTAGCCCTTGCTCGCCACAGAGGCATAGAGATACAGAGAGCAGCGGAGACAGAATGGGTGTCGAGAACGGTGTGGACGCTACCGGGGGCGATGAGGGCTAGAGCCTGCGGAGTGCGGAGTGATTGTACGATCTTTTCTTGCGACTGCGCTCGGTCTGGGTTTCTCTGTGGTGAAGGCCTTCCGCGTCCGGAACGGGCAGGAAGTTTGAAAATCCTCAAGGAGGAAGCATCATGCTAGCAGGAACATTGACGCTGGGTTTGTTGTTGTTGCAAGAGGGCGGGGAAACCGTCGGCTTTGACCCGGTCAGCATGTGGCGGGCCATGGGCTGGCCGGCGCGCATGGTCGTCATCGTGCTCGTCTTCATGTCGGCGTGGTCCATCGGGGTCATGATTGACCGCTACATCGCTTATCAGGCCGCCCGCAAACAGTCTCGGACCTTTGCCCCGGCTGTGGCCGGCGCGCTGAAGGATGGCAAGATCGACGAGGCCATTTCCATCGCCGAGCAAAACAAGAAGAGCCACCTCGCCAAGGTGGTCACCGCCGGCCTGCAGGAGTTCCAGGCGCACCAAGCTTCGCCCGAGATTTCCGGCGAGGAGATTGAGGCCTCGAAGCGCGCGCTCGAACGGGCTTCGGCCATCGTTCACGCCGAGTTAAAGCGCGGCGTTTCGGGCTTGGCCACCATCGGCTCCACCGCGCCTTTCGTGGGACTGTTCGGAACCGTGCTGGGCATCATCCACGCCTTCGAGGGCATTTCACAGCAGAAGACGACCGGCTTGGGCGCAGTAGCAGGCGGCATTTCGGAAGCCTTGGTCACCACCGCCATCGGCCTCTTCGTCGCCATTCCCGCCGTCTGGGTCTATAACTACTTCACCGGTAAGATCGAGGCTTTCGACGTGGAGATGGATAACTCGTCCTCGGAGCTGATTGACTATTTCCTGAAACGCAGCGGGAGAAGGTAACATGGCGCACAAACCCAAAGCCCCTCCGGCCGTGGCGGATATCAACGTGACGCCGCTCGTGGACGTCATGCTGGTGCTGCTGATTATCTTCATGGTGATTACGCCCATGCTGTCCAAGGGCATCCAGGTGGATCTGGCCAAGGCCAACAATCCCCGCGCCATGCCCGATGACGACCATGAGGACGCGGTTGAAGTGGCGATCACTCGCGACGGCAAGATCTACCTGAAGGACCATCCGGTGGCGATCGAGGATATCACCCCCAAGGTGAAAGACCTCATCTCGCAGAAGCTGGACAAGCTGGTTTACATCCGCAGCGATGCCCGTGCCAAATACGGTGACGTGGTGAAAGTGGTGGACGGCGTCCGCGCCGCGGGGGTGGATTCGCTGGGCTTGCTTACAGCGAGGTTGCAGCGAACATCGGGACCGGCGATTCCGCCGTCGCAGTAGGCGGGTGTAGCGCGGTCATCCCATTCGCTGCGCTTAGGGCAAGCTCGGCGGCACCAGGAAGAAGCAGCGGGCCAGCTGGAAGCCCGCGCTGCACGGGAGGGTATTTCCATGGCTATGGCAGTTGGCGGTAAGGGTTCGTCGATGCACGACATCAACGTTACCCCGCTCATCGACGTATTGCTGGTGCTGATCATCATCTTCATGGTGATTACGCCCCTCACACCGAACGGGCTCGATGCTCTTGTTCCCCAGCCCAATAAGGACAAGCAGGAGAGCCAGGATGTGCTCAACCGCACCATTGTGGTGCAGATGGATGCGCAGCGGCAACTGATGATTAACCAGGAGCCGGTCCAGATGAGCCAGCTCGGCGCGAAGCTGGAGGATATCTTCAAGACTCGCAACCAGCGCATCATCTTTGTTAAGGGCGACCCCAGCCTCGAGTTCGGCGAGGTGGCGCAGATCATCGACATCGCCAAGGGCGCCGGCATTGACAAGATCGGCTTGCTGACGCAGAAGATGGAAGAAGGTCAGTGAACTTGACCGCCCGCCGCTTGCGGTTACGCGCGCGGGTTCACGCCTGCTCCTTGCGGATCCACGGAGGAACCGAGATGAAACGTTACAGGCTCGCCGCCCTTTGCGGGGTGTTGGTCCTGGCCGCCGTATCGAGCGGTTGCAACAAGCTGAAGGCGCGCGACCAGTTGAACAAGGGCGTGAATGCCTACCGCAACGCCCAGTTCCAAGCGGCCATCGACCACTTCCAGCAGGCCGTGTCGCTCGACCCGACCTACGTGAACGCGCGGCTCTATCTTGCCATGTCCTACTTTCAGCAGTACGTGCCCGGAGGCGATTCGGCGGACAACCTCAAGGCCGGCAAGCAGGCAATTGATGCCTTTGGAGACGTCCTGAAAATGGACCCCCAGAACGCCACCGCGCTCGCCACTATCGGGCTGATTTATTACAACATGAAGGATTTTGACAAGGCCAAAGAGTTTCAGCAGAAGCGCACGGAAGCCGAGCCTAATAACCCCGAGCCCTATTACTGGATCGGGGTCATCAACTGGGCCGTCTGTTACAAAAACAACGCCGACGCGCGCGCCGGTGACTCGAAGCTGAGCACGCCGAACGCCCAGGGTGACCTGCCGCCGCTACCCGAGAAAATCCGCGCTGACTTGAGCGCCAAAAACTCGGCTCTGGTGGACGACGGCATCAAGGCGCTCGAGAAGGCCGTCGACCTGCGGCCGAACTATGACGACGCCATGACCTACCTCAACCTGCTGCTTCGGCAGAAGGCCGACCTCGAAGCTGACTCGGACGCCCGCGCGGCGGATTTTAAGAGCGCGGAAGACTGGCAGCAGAAAGCCATCCAGGCGCGCAAGACTCTGGCCGCCCAGACTCCGGCGGGCGGCATCACGCAGTAAGATTGACTCAATGGCTCATTGATTCAATGAGTCAACTCTTCTGTCTCCTGACTTCTGTCTTCTGACTCCTGCTTTTTTCACGGTCCCAACTGCCCCGGTTGGTGCGTATAGGTCGCGGCCGCCGCCTGGAAGGCCGCGAGGTCACTGGTGTCTACGATACCGAATCCGGTATCGACCAGCGTGGGCAGCGGAGACGCCGGCGCCGTCCGCCAGTTGGTGAACTGGTGCACCACGTTGTGGTGCAGGTCGTCCAGGAATCGCAGCCCGTAGAAGGCCATCGTGTAGGGCTTCTGGGCAATCGAGCTCACCACGGCGCCGGTGGAGATGAAGTCCAGCGTCTCCGGATCTTTGTCCATGGCCACGACCGGGACTTTGCCGTCGAGGTTGAGGCGATGGAAAGCCTCGGCGGCTCCGGGTCCGCCGGAGGCTTCGAGGGCTAGAACGCCGTCGAATTCCTTCTTGGCATCGAGCATCGCGGAAATCTGATCGTTCGCCTGCCGGGGGTCGCCTTTGTCATCGATGGTCTGGATGACCTTGATCTTGGGATAGCCGGCGAAGACGTCCATCGCGGCGCGCCGGCGTTCCTCCAGGTTCAACTGGCCGGGAATCGTGATGATGATCACATAGCCCTCGCCTTTCAGCGCGTCGGCCAGCTTCTTCGCGGCGGCGGTGCCGGCGCGGTAGTTGTCCGTGCCGATGAACATGAGCCGCTTCGAATCGGGCGCGTCGGAGTCGATGCAGATCACGGGCGTGCCGTCCTGCACGGCTTCGTCGATGGCGCCCTTAAAGAGCTTGGCGTCTACCGGAGCAACAATGATGCCCGTGGGATGGGTCGCCGCCGCCTTCTCGAAGGCGTCCAGTTCGTCGTTCGGGGAGAAGGCCTCCGGCCCTACAAAGTCTGCCTTGACGCCGAACCCGAGCTGGCGCACCGCATCCATGAAGCCGGCGCGCGCTTCCTGCCAGTAGGAAAGCTGGATGTTCGCGGCCACGAAAATGTAGTGTTCGTCCTGATGCGGGGCCTTCCCGCAAGAGGCGAACACGCTGCCCGCGACAAGCACTCCAGCCACAGCCCATCTCCCTCGACCCATTTTCATCCGCCACCTCCCTTGTGCTTGCTGCGAGCCCGCTTCTCGAAATCCAGCCCGTCCGCCTTGCGTCGCGGGAAACCGAGATTACCACAAAACGCCATCGGGAGCGATGCCGCGAAGCGAAGCGAGGCGCCCACCCTCCCGCTGTCCATCATTGTGCTTGACAGGAGCGATGGGGTGTTATAAATCTCCGAGAGGTTTGGCATCGCACCGGAGCCTTGGAGAGCCGGCGATGGTCTAGTCTTGGGGGAGTGAGAAGACCCCCCGCAGGGAGGAGAACCATGGCTTTTGATCGAGAGCCGGGCGATGAGTTGGACGCCTTTGACGATGAAACATCTGCCGGATATCGAGAGGAAGAGGACGAGGCGGCGGAAGAAGGCGACGAGTTGGAAGGGGAAGGCGGCTTCGAAGCTGAAGAAGTTGAAATAGAAGGCGTGGAGACCCCGGCAGTGGCTGAGCCCGCGGCCTCCGAGGCTGCCCCGGTCGAACCCGCGGCGGCGGTTGAGCGTCGGCCGGTAGCACAGCGCAAAACCCCCAAGGCCCGTAAGACAAAGCCCGGGAAGACCATCGCGGCGCCCAAGAAACCCAAGAAATCCACCAAGAAGGTTGCGCGGAAGAAGCTTTCCAAGGCGCGGAAGCCTGCGAAAAAGGCTAGAGCTACTCCGAAGAAAAAAAAGAAAGCGGCAACAAAAAAGAAGGCGCGGCGCCGTTGACGAGCAGCCCACACGCAACCTGCCGCGCGTTAGGGCATCGGAGGGCGCTCGGTGTCCATCGCCGCCCCGTGCCCTTTGTGCCCGAAACAGCGCATCGCCGCTGAACATTCGTACTGCCCCCGCCCCGATCCAGCCGATTTTCTCCTCAACCGAAAGCGCCGACTTGTCGAAGTAGATAGTGAGTCGGCAATCAGCGCGTCGAGCGCCATCTTAAGCTCCGCCAGCTTGAGGTGTTGCGCAGCTCGCGCTGGAAGGCCAGGGGGAAAGGTTTGACCATGAGAAAACCATTGTCGAAGGCACTCTCCATCGTCTGGACCGTGATGACTTCGAGCGCCATTGCCGCCCATGAGTTGCCCAAGCAGCCGATGCTGCGTCGCGGCGACGTGCTGATCCCGGCCTCGAGCCTGGAACGCGCGGAGGATGTCGGACGAGGATTGCGCGCGCACACCAACCACATGATCCTGGTGACGCCCGAGATGGACGCGGCCGCCCGCGACACGTTTGTCGGCACCAAGCCTTACGGTGAAACGCCGGCTACGATTCGCTCCGCCTACAAGATGCCTTCGAGCGGCGGCGCGGGCGCCATTGCCATCGTTGACGCCTATGACGACCCGACGGCGGAAAGCGATCTCGACACCTTTTCTGCAACCTTCGGCCTGCCGGCCTGCACCACCGCGAACGGGTGCTTCCACAAGATGTATGCCAGCGGCAAGCGGCCGGCCGTCGATTGCGGCTGGGCGCAGGAGATTTCGCTCGACATCGAGTGGGCCCACGCGCTCGCGCCCGAGGCGAAGATCGTGCTGGTGGAAGCGGCATCGAACAGCAGCACGGACCTGTTCCGCGCCGTGGATCTGGCGAGCACGACGGTGAACACGCGTTCGATCGGCTTCGGTGAGGTCTCCATGAGCTGGGGCTTCAGCGAGTTTGCCGGCGAGCAGACCTTTGACACCCACTTTCACCAGGCGGACGTTGTCTATTTCGCCTCGAGCGGCGACGTGGGCGGCCAGCGCATCTATCCCGGCGTGTCGCCGGACGTAGTTTCCGTCGGCGGCACCACGATCCATCGCGACGCGGCGGGTCACTTTCTCTCTGAGACCGCGTGGAGCGACAGCGGCGGCGGCCCGAGCGCTTACGAGTCGAGGCCGGCTTTCCAGGACGTCATCGTGACCATCGTCGGCTCGCATCGCGGCGCGCCGGACGCGGCGTTTGATGCCGACCCTCACTCCGGCGTTGCCATTTACGACAGCACCGCTTGCCAGGGCGTAAGCGGCTGGCTGACCTTCGGAGGAACAAGCCTCAGCGCGCCGGCCACGGCGGGTGTGGTCAATCTGGCGGGGCACTTCTACCATAGTTCCGAGATCGAACTCAGCACGATGTACAGCAATCGTGGAACCGCCAACTTTCGCGACATCCTCACCGGCACGGCCGGATCGTTTACGGCGCGCAAGGGATGGGATTTCGTTACCGGCATCGGCACGAGTCTGGGCGTCGCCGGCAAGTAACCCGAAGAACGTCACGCGCCGCATCGGCTTCATTCCAGGGCTTCCGTGCGGGAGCCCTTTCTGTTTCGCTCGCCCGTGGGATCAGTATTTCCTGAGCACGCCAATCACTTTGCCCTGAATCTTCACGTCGCTCGCCGCGACCACGATGGGCTCCATCTGAGCGTTGGCGGGCTGCAAGCGCACGCGGCCTTGCGGCTGGCGGAAGAAGCGCTTCAGCGTCGCGTCCGTGCCCTCGATGAGCGCCACCACGATCTCGCCGTTCTCCGCCGTGTCGGTTCCTTCCACCAGGATGTAGTCGCCGTCGCAGATGTGATCGTCCACCATGGAGTCGCCCTTGACGCGCAGCACGAAGATGTTGCTTTTGCCGCGAGCGAAGTCGCCGAGCGACAGCGTCTCCGGATTGGCGACGGCTTCCACCGGCTGGCCGGCGGCGATGCGTCCGAGCAGCGGGAACTCGAGCGCATCGAGCGCGCCGCCACCCAGAGCGGCGACAGGCCGAACGCCAGCGGTGCGCGATGGTCTTCCGGAGGAAGCGCTGCGACCGCCGCGATAGACGGCGCCGGAACGGTCGAGCGACCGCCGCGCCGTCTGCGCGAAGGGCACTTCGCCCGGCACCGCCACCACGTCAATCGAGCGGCTGCGGTTGTAGCCGCGCCGGATGAATCCTTTCCGCTCCAGGTTTTCGACATGCTTGTGCACGGTGGCGAGCGACGAGAGCTTGAGCGACCTGCCGATCTCTTCGAAGCTGGGCGAATAGCCGCGGTGGTTGATGAAGCCTTCGAGAAAATCCAGCACCTGCTTCTGTCTTCGAGTGAGAGCCATAATTGGATTTCGACCTCCGCCGGCGACCCCTGCTGTCGACCTGTGATGGGCCGCCACACGTCATTCTAGGCGAACGAAAAGCGAAAAGCAAGCGCGTTGGGAGTGCGGCAGCTTGCTGCCGCTTTGTACCTGCGGGCTTGCTCGCAGGGGTTTGCGCGTAGACTTGACGGCCAGCAAGCCAGCCCCGATACATCGGGGCTGGCCTGAGGGAAAGCGGTAGCAAGCTACCGCACTCCAAGGCCCTACGGCAGCACGCGGAAGGGTACGTTGCTCGAAAGCGTGCCGCTGGGTGTTACCACCTGGACTTTGCCGATGGTCGCGCCGGCGGGTACGGCGGTCGTGATTAAGGATCTCGTGACCACGGTGAACGTCGCCGCAGTGCCGTTAAAGCTGACGCTGGTGGCGCCGGTCAGATTAGTCCCCAGAATCTTCACGGTCCTTCCCACCTTGCCGGAGGTAGGCTGTGTTTCCACAAACGGGCCGAGACCCACAGAAAGGCTGAAGACCGTGCCCAAGTTGTTGGCCCCGCCAAACAGCGTTGTCCCGTAGAAATTCCCATTGGTGTCCTCGACCAGTGGCGCATTGGGCTCTTCGCCATCCGTACAACCGCTTAGGGAGCAAAAGCTGTAAAGCGTCGTCAGCGTGCCACTGGGGGTGATTTCGAAGATCGTCCCATGAGCGTTGGTCCCGCCCCCGTTCGTTGTCCCGTAAAGGTTCCCATCGGTGGCCTGGGCCAGCGCCGCGGCCGGGGCTTGGCCGTCGGTGCAGCCGCTTTGGGAGCAAAAGCTGTAAAGCGTCGTCAGCGTGCCACTGGGGGTGATCTTGAAGACCGTCCCACAGCCAGTAACACCAGAGCAGTTGTTCGCCCCGCCCTGCTGTGTTGTCCCGTAGAAGTTACCATCAGTGGCCTGGATCAACCCCGCTTCGGGGCCTAGGCCGTCGGCGCAAAGGCTTTGGGAGCAAAAGCTGTAAAGTGTCATCAGCGTGCCACTTGGGGTGATTTTGAAGACCGTCCCGCCCTGGCCGTTGGCCCCGCCAACCAGCGTCGTCCCGTAGAGGTTCCCATCGGCGGCTTGGATCAGCTCCCCGACAGGCTGGGAGCCGTCCGTCATGTCGAAGCAGTGCAGGGTCGTCAGCGTGCCGGCTGGGGTGATTTTGAAGACCGTACCACAGCCGGAGGGGGGATTACAGCTTTCGTCGCCGCCGCCGGAAGTTGTCCCGTACAAGTTCCCATTGACGGCCTGAACCAGCGTCCCGACGGGCCCGGAGCCGTCAGGGCAACCGCTTTGGGAGCAAAAACTGTAAAGTGCCGTCAGCGTGCCGCCTGGGGTGATTTTGAAGACCGTCCCGACACCGTTGGCCCCGCCCTCGAACGTTGTCCCGTAGAAGGCTCTGCTGGTGGTCTGGACGAGCGCGGCTTGGGGACCATTGCCATCCGTGCAACCGCTCTGCGAGCAAAAGCTGTAAAGGGTAGTCAGCGTACCATTTGACGTGATTTTGAAGGCCGTGCCAGCACCATAGACGAGGTTGGCCCCACCGCGGAACGTTGTCCCGTACAAAGCCCCATCGGGGGCCTGGATCAGTCCCCCGAAGGGCTCGGAGCCGTCCGTCTTGTCGAAGGTGTGCAGTGTAGTGAAAGTCTGCGCCGGCAAGGCGATCGCCGTCATTGCGCATAGCAGAAAGAGACCGAAGGTTCTCTTCACGCAATTAAGTTTGCCCATGTCATCTCCTTGCCGCACCCCCGTCGCCTTGGGGCTTCCGGTTGCGATCGTGGACGCGCATCGAAGATACTGCTGCTGGCCGACCGCGTCAATCGAATCCTACTGTGGCTGGCAAATTACCGAAGGGAACTATTATTCATGCTGCTTATAACGCTCAGATACCTTACCGTGTATCAGGTTGGCTAGTTTGTGACTTGACAGCACCGGAGCAAGGGCGCAAAGTCCGCACCGACTTGGTCGGGTCACCTCTGTCGCGCGAGGAGGCCATGAGAACCGGACTGCCGAACTCTCGACCGCATGCGACCCGTCCCTACTTCAGCAGGAACAGGAGGCCAGACATGCCAGACATTCCAGACCTGAGTCTATTTTCACGTCGTGACTTTCTGCAGCAGGTGGGCGCATTCAGCGCCGCCAGTCTCGCCCTGTGGGCGGGAGGTTGTGAATCCTGCGAACAACAGATCGCCAACCGTCCGACACGAAAAAACATCCAGGAGCTTTGGGATGCGAATCCCTCGGACCCTGTCATTACCACGTACAAGAATGCGGTAACGGCCATGAAGGCGCTGCCTTCGAGCGACCCGCGAAGCTGGGTGGGCCAGAAAAACATCCACCTCAATAAATGCATTCACCGCAACTGGCTTTGGCTGCCCTGGCACCGCGTCTACCTGGTCTACTTCGAGCGTATCTGCCGCAAGCTGACCGGGGACAACAACTTTGCGTTGCCGTACTGGAATTGGAACACTCATCCTGCCGTTCCCGACCCGTTCTGGGACACTTCGAGCTCACTCTATGACCCCCAACCCGGCGATCCCAACCAGACGGGTCGCGCCATCACTCAGACGGACCAGGCCGACCCCTCGATTATCGGCACCGCCGTGCTTCAGAACATCCTGAACGAGACCAGCTTCAACCTGTTTGCGAGTGGGCCACCCCCGACTTCCGACCTTCACGCGGGACCCGATGCAACATCGGGGTTGGAGGCGACTCCTCACAACGGCATCCACGGTTTCGTCGGCGGCGACATGGGTTCGTTCTCTTCGCCGCTCGATCCAGTTTTCTACATGCACCACAACATGTGCGACTGCATGTGGGCCCACTGGAACATCGACCTGAACAATGCCAACACCAACGACCCGGCCTGGACCAACTTCGCCATCACCGACTTCGTGGACGAAAACGGCAACCCGGTGAGCGTGAACGCCGCGGTCACCGTCCTCTACCCCCTTTTGACATATCAGTTCGAACCTTGCACGCTGACCAACGGACTCACGGGACAGCAAAAACTGCAGGGAAAACAGCTCGAAGCCTTCCTGCGCGCCGGCGCGCCTTCCAAGCTGGAGTTCGGGCCGCGCTTCGAGTTGCGGCAATCGGTGACGGCGGAGGTGGGGAAGCCCTCGACCACCGCCATCAAGGTGGACCCGGCGGCGCTCGCGAACGGCCTGCAAGGCGGTCCGCACACCCGCCTTGTGCTGACCGTGGGGGACGCCCAGATGCCGCCCAAACGCGACTTCTATGTCCGCGTTTTTCTGAACAAGCCCGACGCTTCAGGAGACACTTCGATTGACGATCCGCACTTCGCCGGCAGCTTCGCGTTCTTCTTCGACGAATCGGGCATGAAGGGCCATGCCGGGCCCGGAATGTCGGGCGCGCCGCTGACCGGGTTTCTGGTTGACGTGACGCCCACGCTGCAGAAGCTGAATCAGGCCGGGTCGCTCACCGCGTCCGAGACGCAGGTGAGCCTGGTGCCGGTGCCTTACGCGCGGCGCGAGGCGGCCGGCGAGCAGCTCACGCTCGGACGGCTGGAGCTGGCGGTAGCCCGGTTCTGACCGGCGGCGATGGGCACCCGCTTGGCCTCCGTCGAGCATCGAATCAGTCGAGGAGCGCGAGGCATGACGCCGGCGGTTCATGGGTTGTTGATCTGGGCTCTGCTCTTTGGCGGCCTACGCGCCGGAGGGCAGAGCCCGGCCGGCGGAGCGCAGCGGCCGGGGACGGAGACCCGGGTCACACTGAGTAACGACCATCCCGAGGGGTCTTTCCTGATCCCGCCGGAGATACTCGCGGCGCCTCCCGCCGTGCTGGCGCTGACGATGACGCAGGTGATCAATCCGGCGAAGACAGCGTTTCAAATCTTCGTCTATCTATCGTACCACCCCGGCTCCGGAGAAAAGCGCCGCGCCGCGCCGGCGAAGATTCTGATCGGCAATGTCAGCCTCTATCCTCCCGACCGTCCCGCTGGTTTCCTGCTGCGCGCCTCCACCGCCTTCCGAAAACTCAAAGCGGCGACATCGAAATCAAGCGACGTGCGGCTGGTGCTCGAAATGAAACGAATCCATCCGGCGAAGCCGTGGACTCCGGTCGAAGTGACGGTGGCGCCGCCGGAGTGGCGCACCGGCGCCGAATAGAGGTAACTTTCCCTCCATAGCCGCCCTTGCCCGGCGTCCGCAATCCTTTGCAGTCTGTATGGCTACACGCCTGTGCGATAATCTTCGACCTATGGCGACCGCGATGACGGGAGGCAGTGTCGATAGTCAGAAGCGTCTTGCCGGCGGCGAGATGCGGATCGCTTGGGCGCTCGCCGGAATCGCCGTTCTGGTTCAAATGCTGACCAATGGACGCTATGGCTATTTCCGCGACGAGCTCTATTATCTGGCGGCAAGCGACCATCTGGCTCTTGGCTACGTCGATTTTGCTCCTCTGATCGCCTGGTTAACCCACGCCAGCCGCTTCGTTTTCGGCGACTCTCTCCACGCTCTTCGTTTGCTGCCGGCGCTCGCCTTCGGGGCTGAAGTCCTGTTGACAGGATTCATCACGCGAGAACTGGGTGGCCGGCGTGCGGCCACGCTCGTAGCGTGCGTCTCCGTGCTTGTGGCTCCGGTCATCCTGGGTAACGCCACTCGCCTGTCCATGAATCCGCTCGAGCCGCTGTTTTGGATGGGCTGCATCTATTTCCTGCTGCGTGCCCTGAACCGGCAACAACCCAGGCTGCTGCTCTGGTGCGGTGTGCTTCTTGGCCTTGGCCTCGAGAACAAGCATTCGACGGCTTTTTTCCTGGGCGCGCTGGTCGTGGGGCTGTTGTTGACTTCGGATCGGCGGCTGCTGGCCACGAAATGGTTCTGGATTGCCGCTTTGATCGTGCTGGTCTTGGCCGTGCCGAATCTCGTGTGGCAGTACCAGCACCACTTCCCCACACTGGAGGATTTGCGCAACGTCAGGGCCACCCACAAGAACGTCGAGCTCGGGCCACTGCCATTCATCGGCCAGCAGATCATGATGCTGAATCCGGCGAGCGTCATCGTGTGGATTGCCGGACTGGGATTCTTGTTGGGCGACCGGCGAGGGAAGCGCTTCCGAGCCCTGGGGTGGGCTTATGTCGCATTCCTGGCGATGATGATCGTGCTTCGAGCGAAAGATTACTACCTGGCGCCCATCTACCCCATGCTTTATGCCGCAGGCGGAGTATTTTGGGAGAAGCTGCCGGAATCGCATCCTCGACTCCGCGGGTTGCGCGTCGCCGTGCCCGCCATCGTATTCGCTTTCGGGCTCGTCTCGGCGCCCCTGGTTCTCCCGATTCTTCCGCCACAGGAGATCGTGCCGTACATTCAGGCCCTGGGCATCAAGCTGCCTCAGACCGAAACCGGTATGAGTGGGCTGCTGCCTCAGCACTTTGCCGACGAGTTCGGATGGCCGGAGATGGTCGAGACCGTCGCGCGGCTTTATGACTCGCTCCCTCCCGATGAGCGCTCCCGGACGGCCATTCTCGCAGGCAACTACGGCGGAGCCGGGGCCATCGACTTCTTCGGCCCTCGCTATGGATTGCCCAAGGCCATCAGTGCTCACCAGAATTACTATTACTGGGGACCCCGGCAGTATACCGGCCAAAGCATCATCATGCTGGAGTGGACGCTCGAAGATGCCCGGAGCTGGTGCGGCAGCGTGCAGGAGGGGCCGGTAAACGCTCCTTACTTCGGGATGGGATGGGAACACTATACGATCCTCGTCTGCCACGACTTTAAGGAGCCGCTTGCGGAGGCTTGGCCGCGGCTCAAAACCTGGAACTGATCGCGGTCGCGAGCGCCGGTTGGCCGGGCCGGCTGCGGAACCTTAACCTGTGTGAACAGGGGCTTGTCTCGCTTTCGGCGCCAGTGTACCATCGCCGCTGGACTGATTTCCGTCACCGACTGCATGGACGCCACCCAATTCATCGCTGCGCTCACGCGGGGCAAGCCGGGCGCGGCGTATTTCCTTCGCGGCCCCGACCGCTTCCTGCACGAGGAGTGCCGGCGGGCGGTGGGGCGGTCGCTGCCCGAGGAAGCGCGGGCGTGGTGCCTGGCGGAAATCGAGTTTGAGGGGGGACGCCTGAGGCGCGAGCTCGAAGCCGCGCATCAGATGCCGATGCTGGGCGGGCACAGCTACTACTTTTTTTCTGACGCGGAAGACTTCAAGCACGCCTCCGACGAGGATTACGAGGCGCTCCAGGCCTACCTCGAAAAGCCCTCCGCTTTTTCCACCGTCATCTTCGCCGCCGCTGAGCCCGACCGCCGCCGGCGCTTCGTGCAGCTTCTGGAAAAGAAGACTGCGGTGGTGGAGATGACGCCGCTCGGGCGGCGCGAGGCGGCGTCGTGGTTGCAGCATTACGCGCGGCAGTCGGGCGTGGAGATTGAGGCCACGCTTGCCGACGAGATCGCCGGGCGGTTTGAGAGTCATCCGGACTCCCGCGGTTCAGGATCATACAGCGCCGGGACGAGGGAGGGCGGCGGAGTGAATCTGCTCTGGATGCGGACGGAGGTGGAGAAACTCCTCACCGCCCGGCCGGAAGCGAAACGGCTGGAACGGACCGATCTCGAGTTGATCGTCTCGGTGCGCGAGGAGCACGAGATCGGCCGGCTGCTGCAGGCGCTCGCGGCGCGCAAGTTCGAGAAGGCGCTCGAACATTTGCGCGCGCTCTTTGCCGGCAAAGAATCAGAGATGCTGATTCTGTGGTCCATCGGCGACCTCTTTCGCCAGGCGGTAAGGAGCCTTTCGCCCGGCGGCGCAGCAAAGGGAAATTGGTATCGCGCGTCCAACCCGTTTTCGACTTTCGAGATCGCGCGGCAGGCGGCGCGGACGTATTCGCGCCACGAGTTGTTGTTGGCCCTCCGCCTGATTCGGGCGGCAGACCTCGCGGTAAAGTCGTCGTGGAAGGACTCGCGCATTTTACTGGAGTTCCTGATCTGGCAGATCGTCTCGGGCGCCGCGGGGGAGACTCTCCCGGCTTTCGAACTTTCGGCGCCGGCGGAAGCATAACGGAAGCGATTTTCGCGGTCCCTGGGCTCATGGATCAGTATCGGAAACGCCTGGCGCGCATCATCGGAGGCTTTCGCGGCCGTACGGTCGGCGTGCTGGGCGACTACATGCTGGATGAGTTGCTGCGGGGCGACGCCACCCGCATATCGCCCGAAGCGCCGGTGCCCGTGGTGCTGATGCCCGCCGCGGCGGGAGCCCGCGAGGGGTTTCCCGGCGGGGCGGGCAACGTGGCCGCGAACGTGGCGGCGCTCGGCGGGCGTCCGGTTCCGTTTGGCGCTATCGGACGAGACCCGACCGGCGCGCGCCTGCTCGCGCTCTTGAAGGGCCGGGGCATCACGACCCGCACACTGGTGCAAGAAGCGGGCCGCATGACGCCGCGCAAAGTGAGAATCGTTGCCCACCAGCAGCAGCTCCTTCGGCTGGATTTTGAGGCGCCGGCCAAAGTTTCCTCGCGCGGCGCGGCGCTCATCGAAAAGCGATTCGGCGAATGGGCGCGGCGCCTGGACGCGCTGGTGGTTTCGGACTACCAGAAGGGCTCCGTGACCACGGAGTTGTGCAACGCAATCACGACTCTGGCTCGGCAACGGCGGGTGCCGGTGCTCGTGGATCCGAAGCCGGACCACCCGGAGATTTGCCGGCACGCGACCGTGGTAACACCCAACCTGCGCGAGGCAGAGCTGATGGCGGGTGTGCCACTCGGAGATCGTGACCAGCGCAGAATCCACGGGCCGCGATTGCGGGCCGAGCTCCAGTGCGGCGCGCTCCTCATCACGCGCGGCGGGGCGGGAATGACGCTGGTGGAAGAAGGCGGCCGCGTCAGCGAAATCCCCAGCGTGGCGCGCCCGGTGTACGACGTGACGGGCGCGGGCGACACCGTAATCGCGGTGCTGGCGATGGCCTTGAGCGCCGGGGCCACGCTCGGCGAAGCGGCGTCGCTCGCCAACCTGGCGGGCGGTTGCGTGGTGCTGAAGTTCGGGACGGCGGGAATCACCGCGGCGGAGCTTCGACGGGCCATTCTGTAGCGCCGGTCCGCGACCGGCGCCTTTCGCCGCTCATAGAGCGGCGCTACAGCAGGTGACCGGATGCTCCGTTTAGAACAGCCGGAACGTGACCTCGACCAGCATCTGCACGGGGACGGGCGTGCCGTTGCGCATCGCCGGCTTGAACTTCCAGGTCGTCACCGAACCGACGGCTTTTTCGTCGAGCCCCAGGCCCAGCGGCTTCACCACCTGCACATTGTGCACGTCGCCTTGCGCGTCCACGATGATGGAGAGCACCACGGTGCCCTGATATTTCGCCTTGCGCGCCTCTTCCGAATAAGGCGGGTCGGGCTGATAGATGGGGATCGGGGCGCTGACGTTGCCGCCCACGCTGAAGGGACCGCCGCCGGTGCCGCCGCCCGAGCCCGGACCGAGACCGGCGCCCGAACCCGGTCCAATTCCTGTGCCGTTTCCCGAACCGATTCCGCCGCCCGACCCCGGCCCGTTCGAGAGCGCGTTGTTGATGGACTGCGGATCGCCAAAGTTCACTGCCGCCATTTGCGGCAGCTTGAGCTCAGGCGGGCCAAGCAAGGTCGGCGTCATCGGCAGCTTGGGATTCTGGTTCGGCAGCTTGGCCATGGGCGGGGTGAACTGTTCTTTGGCGAACTTGGGCGCTGCGCCCTTGGAGGCCGGTGTCGGCGTGCGGTCACCGCCGCCGCCGCCGCCGCCCGCCTTCTTGGCCGAAGGCGGGAGTTGCGAGAGATACGGTGAAATCAGCGTGACCACTTCCTGCGGCGGCGTCTTGGCCGGGCTAATCATGCCGTGAATCACGAACGGCAGGATGAGCGCGGCGAGCACGACCGCGTGAACCAGAAGGGAATTGAGCCAGGAGGCGGGCTGCGCCTGGTAGTCCTGCCAGATGTCGGGAACTTCCACTTTCTTTGGGAGCAAGCGCAGGCGCCGGCCGGCGCGCAACAGCAAATAGCTGGTGAGGCCCGGCAATTGCCGGATCTGGGCCGGGAAGTCGCGGTACCACGCCCGCATCTCCACCACCGGCAGGGCCGCCTCGCCGCGGTAGTACTCCGGTGGGACGGTGATTTTGGGTTCGCGCAGCCGGTCGCGGATCTGCCGGAAGAGAGACAGGACGATGTTCGGAGAGTCAACAAAGACGGCGTGGTACTCGGCCTCAGGGCCGCGAGGTTTGCCGGCGTTGCCGGGCGCGGTCAATCCAGGC
This sequence comes from Terriglobia bacterium, assembly GCA_035934405.1. Lineage (GTDB taxonomy): Bacteria > Acidobacteriota > Terriglobia > UBA7540 > UBA7540 > DASYXW01. Next base: position 23,043 of record DASYXW010000044.1, on the reverse strand, counting down.
TTCTCCGGTCGAGGTTTCTCCGTCCCGACGCTCGCCTCAGTATTTGACATTTGAACCCAACGCCCCGCGCGCGCCTCGAGTCGCCCAACCCGGGAACCCGGCGCGTCTCTTGCAAAGATGTATCGCCGCGCCTCGCGGTTGCCTTGCCGCGCGGCGCGTTCGAGTCCTTGCTTTGCGCCGCACGACTTCTGCTGCTGATTTTACCACAAGTATTCCCATATTCTCACCGCAGAGACTCGGAGAACAGAGGCAACCGAATGCGTAGCTCCATGGGCATCGAACGACTGCGACGGGGGGCACGAGGCGAGGTGACAACACGCACCCGTGGTTGCCCTTCTTCTGTGTCTCGGCCCGGCGTGGCTAATTCTGCAATAGAGAGCGCGCGGCGAACGAATCTTTTCTCGAAACCGAGGTCTATCCACAAGTAAACAAAGGCTTTGACGCCGCGCAGTTCGTTCCGGCACAACTCGGCTATCTTTATCAAGACAATAGGGATAGCCAAGCTGGCGGTGGCCAGTTCGTTTGCTCTCGCCTCCCGCAAACTGTCTCCAATGGTGATCGGCGCGACGAACGAATTTTTCCCGGAAAATGGATTCTATACATAAGAAAATAAGGCGCTTGAGCCCGAGCAGTTCGTTTCGGAGCGATTCTCCCATCCGTAAGAAAACACTGAAGATAACGAGACTCTCCGTGGCCAGTTCGTTTAACTCACATGTTTTCAATAAATCATGTTCTGAGCCACCTGATTGGGCTTCGGCCGGGGCGCCGGACTCCGGCTGATGGAGACGTTTCGGGCGCCTGGCGCTCTTTCCCTCGAGGTCCTCGCCGCACGCCAAGTGGCCGCTGGGTTTGAAGGCGTTGCGGCGGCTGGCGGCGATACGCCGAGGGCTGGTCTCGCGGCAACCAATTGAGATGTTGTGAGTTAGAGTCGTGTCGCTCACCGTAATGCCCCTTCTGTTGGGTGTTCTGAATATACTATGCCATCATTAACCATTTGTCAATAGTTTTCTTGGATTCGCACGCCGGTCCGTTGTAGATACCTGACGCGCGGAGGTGCGCGTACGGTGTGGCACCGAGCCCGCTGTGAGGATGTAGCCCACGGCGCGAGCCGTAGGCATAGATAGTCCCCATCGCAACCGGAGCCCCGCCAGGGGGCGAAAGAAATCGCAAGGCCAAAAGTCACGTTGGCGGGCCAACTCCAAGGAACGCTGATCCTTGGTGCTAGGAATCAGGCGGGTAGGTTCTTGCGCCCGCCATGGCGGGCTTCGACCTTACTTCAATTCGTTGACCCACAGCTTACGCTGTGGGCTACGACCTTACGCCCGCTCCGCGGGCTGCTCTGAGCTGCCCCGCTCGCGCGGTGTTGTCTTGAGATCAGAACCCTACCACGCTCCAGTCGCGCCAGCTTCGATTGACATCGCAATACTCCGGTGGTAGTGTCCGCCGCGCTGCCGTTTCGTGCTATCGAGCGGCTCCTTAAACTCAATCAGGAGGTGGACAATGTAATCCCCGGACTCGGGCTGGAGCCGTCGCAGGCGGCGGCCACGGATACACCCGTCATCCAACCGGGTGTAGGGGTAGGGCTTGCCCTACCCCTACGTGGGTGGAACCGGGTGTCAATCAGGGTACGGCAAGCCGTACCCCTACATTTTCCTTATTCTTTTTCCATCCAGGCCCCAGGTTTTGCCGGCGCGTCCGAATAAAAAAATCACGAACAGCAGAGCCGGGCAGATGTGGTCGAGGCTGGCGCCGAAGTACTGCCACAGGGGCGCGTGAGGGCCGGGTGAGAATCCGGTGGCCGCGAGCAGGTTCAGCATCTCGATCAGCCCGCCGATGGAAGCGGCGCGCACCCAGATGCCGAGCACGAGCGACACGCCGATGGCCAGTTCGCCCGCGCCCACAAAGTATCCCCAGAAGGCCGGGTGGGCGAGCACCGCGTGCGAGAGGAAGGGGCGGTAAAACGGAAAAGCCGCTGCCGGCGCGAGCCAGCGGCTGATGCCGCCGCTCGCGAAGTCCGGCGAAGCGAGCTTGTATTCGCCGAAGAGAATGAAGATGAAGCCGGTGAAGATGCGGCAGAGAGCGAGGACGCGGGGGAAGGTCATCGGCAATCCGGTTGGAGTTCGCATCCATCACAAGACGATGTATGCGCCACCCAACGAAGTTACCCTAAAAGCTTGCCAGGCCGTAGGAGGTGGTGGGCACGGTGACGGCGGCGCCCACTTTGGCGAGCGCGCCGGTTGAGGCCACCGAGTAGCCCTGTATCTGGCCGGAGCTTCGGCCGAGCACATAGAGGTACATGCTGTTGGTGCTCAGGGCCATGTCGAGGTCGTCCTTGGGCGTGCCGGTGGGCTTGCCGGCGAGCAGGGTGAGGCTGCCGTTCGCAGCGATGCTGTAGCCGGAGACGTTGGCGCTGCCGGTGTTGGTGGTGTAGGAGTACTGATTCGGAAAAGTGTGGTTGTTGGTGTTGGCGATCCAGCAGGCGGCTTTGGCGCCGTCGAGCAGCGACCCGGTAATCACCGTCAGCACGCCGTTCGTGGCCACGGAGTACGATGAGACGGCGCTGTTGGTGGTCTCGGACACGATCAGGTGATCGTTGGAGTCGAAAGCGAAGCCGAAGGGCTGGGGGCCGTTCGAGTCCTGCACCATGGGGCCGCTGGCGATGCCGTTCGAGCCCACCGTGAAGGTATCGATTTTGTTGGTGGATTTCTCGGTGACCACGAGCAGCGTGCCGCTGTTGTTGAAGGCCACCTCGGCAGGGTTGGCGGTGGTCGCGCTCAGGCCGACGGTTGAGCCGGCGAGCGGCGTGAGGCTGCCATTCGTGGCGACCGTAAAGCCGCTGATGTTGGGGCTGCCTTTGGCATTGACCACGTAGACGAGCTTGCTGTGACTGGTCACGCTGACGGGTTCGGTACCGCCCGAGCTCACCTGGTTCACGAACACCAGCGATCCATTCGACTGCACAGAAAACGAAGTGATGGTATTGCTGCCGGGGTTGACGACGAAGAGAAAAGTCCTGGCGGAGTTCAGGATTACGGCGCCCTGAGAGGTGAGATTCAGCGAGTTGCCGCTGCCCTGGGTGCTAAAGGTGCCGAGCAAGGCCAGGCTGCCGCTGGCGTGGCGTGTGAAGGCCATCACCTGATTGGCGGAGGCGTTGGTCATGGTGTAGACCGCACCCGTGGTGGCGGCGTCGTCCTGGGCGAGCGCATTTCTCAAAGTCAAAGAGGATGCCAGTCCGAAAACCGAGATGATTCCGGCGGCAAGAAGGGTGTTCTTGATTCTTCCGGTCATGCCTGTCATGGTGTGCGTCCTCCTGTTTAAGTATGTCTCGCGCAAGGATGCACGTTCGTCCTATGCTTTGTATCATCCCGGTGGCGGGTTGTCAACCGGGACGCCGGGGCCGCGCCTGGAAAAGCGCACGGGTTCTGAAAAACGAAGGACGGTAACGCCAAGCTCATGGAGATCACCGATCGGCCGACGATCCCTCGCATTCGCCGCCTGCGCCGGGCCGAGTTGCCGGTGGAGACCGTCGGACTGGCGCGGTATCTGATTGGCAAGGTGCTGGTGCACGACACCGCCCGAGGCCGGATGGCGGGGCGCATCGTGGAGACAGAGGCTTACCTGGTGGGTGACGCTGCCGCGCACACGTTCCGTGGTCCGACGCCGCGCAATCGGCCGCTCTACCTGGAGCACGGGCATGCTTACGTCTACTTCATTTACGGGTTCCACTATCTCCTCAACGTCTCGGGCGAACGGGCGGGCGTGGGCGAAGGCGTCCTGCTCCGCGCGATGGAGCCGCTCGAAGGAATCGAGTTGATGCAGCGGGCCCGCGGCACAACGCGCCTGGTGGATCTGGCCCGCGGCCCGGGCCGTCTGGCCGCCGCGATGCACGTGGATCGGCGCTTTGATGGCCTCGATTTATGCAGCAGCGAACCCCTGTGGCTGGGCGCGCTACGAGAATTCCGGCAAAGGCGCGTTGCCATCGGCGAAAGTGTCCGGATTGGCATCCGGCGCGACGCGCACCGCGTGTTGCGATTTTACGAGCGCGGCAGTTCATTTGTGAGCGGCCCGAAGCGGCTACGCGCCTAGAGGTTTCTACGCCCGAAAAAACGGAAAGCATCTCACGCAAAGGCGCGAAGTCGCGAAGATCGCCAAGAGACACAAGCTTCGTCTTTGCGCCTTTGCGCGGGCATGCCCTTTCCCATCTGGATGCGGTCGCGGCCCCACGAACTTTCCGGAAGAGTCTATAATGATTAATTAGGCCGCCTTGGAGACTCCATGCCGCAAGCACTCGATTTGAAGGCGACGCTCAACTTGCCGCGCACCACCTTCCCCATGAAGGCGAATCTGCCGCAGCAGGAGCCGGTGTGGCTCGCCAAATGGGCGCAAGAAGACCTCTATGGGCGGATTCGCGCCGCGCGCCGGGGCGCACCACTTTTCACGCTGCACGACGGTCCGCCCTACGCCAACGGCGAGATCCACCTCGGCCACGCCCTGAACAAAATCCTGAAGGATTTCATCGTCAAGAGCAAGACGATGGACGGCTTCAACGCGCCGTACCTGCCGGGATGGGACTGCCACGGCCTGCCGATCGAGATTAACGTGGACCGCGAACTCGGGTCCCGCAAGGCGCAGATGAGCGCAGTGGAGATCAGGCGGGAGTGCCGCCGTTACGCGCAGAAATACGTTGAGCTGCAGAGGCAGCAATTCATCCGGCTGGGCATTTTCGGTGAGTGGAACGCGCCATACTCCACGATGGACTACGGCTACGAGGCGCTCACCGCGGCAACCTTTCTGAAGTTTCTCGAGCGTGGATACGTCTATCGCGGGCGCAAGTCCATCTACTGGTGCATCTATGACAAGACAGCGCTGGCGGAAGCGGAAGTCGAATACGCCAACCACCGCAGCCCGTCAATTTACGTCAAGTACCGCCTGCTTACCGATCCCGCCAAGCTCGCGCCCGAGTTGGCCGGACGCAAGGTGTCGGTGATCATCTGGACGACCACGCCGTGGACGCTTCCCGCCAGCATGGCGGTGGCCTTCCACCCGGATTTCGAATACGTGGTGGTGGGCAATGGTGGAGGCGGCGAAGCCTACCTGGTCGAGAGCCGGCGCTATGGGCCGACGATGCAAGAGACGGGTCTCGATGCGCCGCGGATTCTGGCGCGGATTCCGGGCCGCAAGCTCGAAGGCGTCGAGATGCAACACCCGTTCCTTGACCGCAGAGTCCCCGGGGTGCTGGCGGACTACGTGACGGCGGAAGACGGCACGGGCGCCGTCCACACGGCGCCCGGCCACGGCCGCGAGGACTATCAGACGGGCGTCAAATACGGCCTCGAAATCTACTGCCCGGTGGATGAGTCGGGGGTAATCACGGAGGGCCTCGCGGAGTACAAAGGCAAGAGGGTCTTCGAAGCCAACGAACCGATTATCGCGCTGCTCAAGTCACGCGGGACCCTGCTGGGTCAGGCCGGCTCGATTACACACTCCTATCCCCACTGCTGGCGCTGCCACAATCCCATTATCTTCCGGGCCAGCGATCAATGGTTTATTGACATTGACCATGACCGGTTGCGCGAGCGCGCTCTGGAGGAGATCAAGAAAGTACGCTGGTCGCCCGAGTGGGGCGAGGAACGTCTCGGCAACATGATCGCCACGCGACCCGACTGGAACGTCTCGCGGCAGCGCGTGTGGGGCGTGCCGATTACCGTGTTTCACTGCGAGACTTGCCAGAAGCCCCTGCTCGATGCGCGACTGTCGCAGCCGGCGATCCAGCTTTTTCGCCAGGAAGGGGCAGACGCCTGGTACACGCATCCGGTGGAGGAACTGGCGCTGCCGGGAACCCAGTGTCCCGAGTGTGGCGGCACGAAGCTGCGCAAGGAAACCGACATTCTGGACGTGTGGTTTGATTCCGGCGTGAGCCAGGCAGCCGTGCTCGGCCACCGGCCGGACCTGCCGTGGCCGGCAGACGTATACCTCGAAGCGGGAGACCAGTATCGCGGGTGGTTTCACAGCTCGCTGCTGGTCGCGCTCGGCACGCATGATGCGGCGCCGGATGGCCGCCAGGCGCCTTACCGCCAAGTGCTCACCCACGGCTGGACGCTCGACGACAAGGGCGTCGCCATGTCGAAATCCCTCGGCAACGGCGTCGATCCGGTCGAGGTCGTGAAAACGCACGGCGCGGAAATCGTGCGCCTCTGGGTGGCGTCGGTGGACTTCCGGGAAGATGTGGTGCTTTCGGAGCAGATCCTGGCGCGGCTCTCGGAAGCTTATCGAAAGTTTCGCAATACTTTTCGCTATTGCCTCTCGAACTTGTATGACTTCGATGTGGCGCGTGACGCGGTTAGCGGTGAAGGGTTGGAGGAAATTGACGCCTGGGCGCTGGTGCGCACCGAAGAGGTGCTCGCAGAAGTTGGTAAGGCTTATGAGGAGTTCGCCTTTCACAAAGCCTACCGGGCGCTCTACGACTTTGCCACCATTGACCTGAGCGCGTTTTACTTCGACATTCTCAAAGACCGGCTTTACACGTTGCCGGCAAAGTCCACGCGGCGCCGAGCCGGGCAGACCGCGCTCTACCGCATTGCCGACGCGCTGGCTCGGGCTGTGGCGCCGATCCTGTCCTTCACGGCGGAAGAAGTGTGGTCACATCTGCCTGGCGAGCGCTCCGCAGCGGCGATGTCGGACCGGCGGCCGGAGACCGCTGCTACAGGAATCCGCGAATCGAGCGTGCACGTGGCGCAATTTATCGAGCCCTTCAGCCTGACCGACGATTTGCCTGACCGAATCGAGACACGGCTCGAGAACTGGCCACAATTGATAGCGATTCGCAATGAGGTGCTAAAGGCGCTCGAAGGAGCGCGCAACGAGAAGCTCATTGGCGGCGGGCTCGAAGCCAGGGTCCTGCTGGAGGTCGCGCCAGAAGCCCGCACCTCGGATGACGGCTCCGGGCCCACGCTCAAGTCGCTGCTCGAAGAATATGAGCCGCACCTGCCGGCGCTCTTCATCGTGTCGCAAGCCGGGTTGGGGTCACGGATCGATGGTGCGCGGGACACCGCCGTGGCCGGGCTGCGCATCAAGGTGGAGAAGGCAGCCGGCAAGAAGTGCGCGCGCTGCTGGAACTATTCCGAGCACGTCGGAGAGGATGCGCGCTATCCTGAAGTGTGTGAGCGTTGCTCGGCGGCGCTCAAGGAGATAGAAAGCAGGAGTCAGGAGTCAGGAGTCAGGAGCCAGAAGTGAGGTGGTCCCACACTTACCGGAACGCTGCGCTCAGGATGACACTGGCGTCAGGTTCTTTCAGCCGCCTGCCGAAACCAACGGAACCGACCACTAACCACTGACCACGGCTCTTATGTCAGAAGCACTCGTCGCTCGCGTCCACCGTATTTCGCGCTTTGTTTACGCCGCCGTCTCCATCCTCGTCTTTGCCGGCGACCAGGCGACGAAGGCGATGGTGGAGCGCTCGATTCCTCAGTATTCCGTGATTCCCGTCATTCCTCACTTCTTCAATCTCACCCACACCAAGAATCCCGGCGCTGCCTTTGGGCTGTTCGCCGACTCGCCGGCGCCCTGGAAGACGGCCGTGCTGGTCTTGATCTCCGCCGCGTTAATTGCCTCGGTTGTGGGCATCGTGTGGAAGAGCCGGCGGCTGCAGTGGGAAGCGGGCGTGGGGCTGGCGCTGGTGCTTGGCGGCGCGGTCAGCAACCTGCTCGACCGCATCCGTTACGGACGCGTGGTGGATTTCCTCGATTTCTACTACCGCGCTTACCACTGGTTCACGTTCAACCTGGCGGACAGCGCCATCGTGGTGGGCGCGGGATTCCTCATCCTGCAGGTCGTGTTGGCCGAGGCGGAACACAAGTAGCTCCATGTCAGACGTTCGCGAATTCACCGTCAGCCCCGCGGAATCCGGCACGCGCCTTGACGTGTTTCTTGCCCGCCACATGCCGGACTGGAGCCGCAACCAGGTGCAGCGGCAGGTGAAGTCGGGCGCGGTGGCCGTTGGGCCTCGCGCGGCGTACAAGGCGGGAGAGATACTCGAAAGCGGTGCGCGGGTGATGATCCGGGCGGCGCGCCACGAAATCCGAGCCGAGCCGGAGGACCTGCCGCTCGAAATCCTCTACGAAGATGATGACCTTCTGGTGGTCAACAAGCCGGCGGATATGGTGGTCCACGTGGGGGCGGGAGTGAAGTCCGGCACACTGGTGAACGCGCTGCTTCATCATATCGGCCGGCAGGGCAACCCCGGCAGGAGCAAGTCGCTTTCGACCGCGGGTGGCGAGTTGCGTCCGGGAATCGTGCACCGGCTCGACCGCATGACCTCCGGGCTGGTGGTCGTGGCCAAGAACGATGCAGCGCACCGCAGCCTCTCGGCGCAGTTCAAGGCGCGCGAGGTCCACAAGCGTTACCTTGCTTTGGTTCATGGCGTGATGCCGCATGGCCGCGGCGAGATCGCCAAGCCGGTCGGGCGCGACCCTCGCCGGCGCATCCGCATGCGGCCGGGCGGGATCGGAGCCCGCGAGGCGAGCACGCGCTACAGGGTGCTCAAACGGTTCGCGCGTTTTACCCTCGTCGAAGCCGAACCGCTCACCGGCCGCACGCACCAGATTCGAGTTCACTTGTCTTCCCTCGGGCATCCCATTGCCGGTGACACGCTCTACGGCGCGCCGGCGCGCTTCGCGATCGCGGGCAGAGAAGTCGAAACCCTGGCGCGCAATTTCCTGCACGCCGCCGCCATCGAGTTTCGCCATCCGCGCACCGGACAGACGATGCAGTTCGAGGCGCCGCTTCCGGCCGAGCTGCAGGGGTGGATCGAGACCCTTGAATCCGGCAGGACTGCATCCGGCTGAATGGACCGCGGCGGTTTTGGGACGCCTGCCATGCCGTTTTGCTTGAAGATTGGTTCGGAAGGCATTATGCTCTTGGGGCTATGATGAACATCAAGACGTTTGCAGCGGATCTCAGCGCGATTCCTGAGCGCGACTTTACTCACTCCGGCGTTCTTGACTTCGTGCAGCGCAACCGGGTTGACATCGACAGCCTCGAACCCTACTTGTACTTTGGCCCGGAGCATTACACGCGTAATCTCATCCACCGCACGCCGCTGTTCGAGCTCATCGCCATCTGCTGGGAGATCGGGCAAGCGAGCGTCATTCACAACCATCGCGAGCAGCGCTGCTGGATGGCGATGGCGTACGGCAGAGTCCAGGTGCACAATTTCAAGCTGATTCGCAAGGATGCGTCCACGGGCTTCTGCGAGCTGGAGCCGACGACACACTACATTATTGACGCCGATCGTGCGGCCGAAGTCGATCCCGAGGAGCCGATTCACAAGGTTTCGAATCCCACCTCGTTCGGGTCGCGCGCCGTAACGCTGCACATCTATTCGCGGCCCTTCGACATTTGCGAGGTCTACGATTTGAAGGCAAAGCGCTACGAGAACGTGAAGCTGTCAAATACTACTGAGTTCGGCGTTCTGAAGTCGGACCTGAAAGTGGAAAAGGTGAAGCTCGCGGTGCTGACGCACTGACGGCGGCCTCGATTCGGTCACCGGGCCGCCTCATCCTTCTGGGCGTCCTTCTCCAACGAATCCTTTCCCGAGGAAAATCATGAAGCGTTCGAACGTGGTTCCCGCCGCTCTGTTAGCCTTCGCGGTTTGGTTCACCTGGCCCGCAACGATGGCGCGTGCCCAAAACGGCAAGAAGCGGCTGACCGCCGAGATTATCTCCCACGGCGACCGGCTGGTGGCGCCCGGCATCTTCGCTCTGGCGTGGCGGCCAGGCGCCCATGAGCTTACTTACATCCGACGCCAGGGCTCGGGCAAAGACATGAAGACGAGCCTCATGAGCTACGACGCGGAGAGCAAGCAGGAACGCACTCTGCTCCAGCCGTCGGCCGGCGATCCCAAGCTGAATCTTTTCTCCTATCAGTGGTCGCCGCAAGGTGACCGGCTCCTGCTCGACGACCACCGCGATCTGTGGCTGGTGGACGCGGCGAGCGGCGCCGAACGGCGCCTCACCGACGATCCGGAAGAGAAGGAAGACGCGACGTTTTCCCCCACCGGGGACCGCATGGCGTTCGTCGAGCGCAACAACATCTACTCGATTGACCTCAAGACCGGCCTGCTCAAACAACTTACCACGGACGGCAACGTGGACGTGCTCGACGGCAAGCTGGATTGGGTGTACGAAGAGGAGCTTGCCAATCGCGCCACGGGCCGCGCCTATGAATGGTCGCCCGACGGCAAGATCATCGCTTACCTTCGCCTCGACGACTCGCCGGTGCCGAAATACCCGCTCACCCACTACCTGGAGACCCACGTCAGCCTCACCGAAGAGCGGTTTCCCCAAGCGGGCGACCCGAATCCGCTGCCGTCGCTGCATGCTGTGTCGGTGGAAACGGGCGACTCCAAGAGCTGGACGTTATCGCTGCACGATTCGAGCCTGGAATACTTCGGGCCATCGCTCACCTGGACGCCGGACTCGAAGAGTGTTTCATTTCTCACCATGAATCGCGCTCAGAATGAGTTGAAGGTTCGCCTGTGGGATGTTGCGACCGGAACCGACCGCGTGCTTTTGACCGAGAAGGATCCCTACTGGATCAACTCGCTCGATCCGCCGCGCTTCCTCGCTGACGGCCGCTTTCTGTGGCTGTCGGAGCGTGACGGCTGGCTGCATCTCTACCTCTGTGGCGCTGACGGCGATGTGATCAAGCAGCTCACGTCGGGCAATTGGATGATCGACCATCCGGCTTTTTCGAACGCGCCGATGTTTCAGGTGGACGACAAAACCGGATGGGTGTACTTCGCCTCCACCAACCCCGATCCCCGCGAACGGCAGGTGTATCGCGTCCGGGTGGATGGCGGCGCGATGGAACGCCTGACACAACAGCCGGGATCGCATTCTTTTGATGTTTCGCCGGACGGCGGCTATTTTGTTGATACATTCTCGAACCTCGAGACGCCACCGGAAACGCGCTTGCTGAAGTCGAGCGGCGCGGCGGTCGCCACGATCAGCAAGTGGGAAAACCATCTCGATGAGTACACTCTTGGCAAGACGGAGTTTGTGGAAGTGAAGGCGCGGGACGGCGCCACGCTGTATGCCCGGCTGCTCAAGCCGGCGGATTTCAATCCCAAGAAGAAGTATCCGGTCATCGTCGACGTCTACGGCGGTCCACACGTTCAGATGATTCAAAATCGCTTTGGCGTTACCGGCCTCGAGGATCAGTTGTTCGCCCAGGAAGGGTTCCTGGTGTGGCAGCTCGATAATCGCGGCTCCTGGGGACGGGGGCACGCCTGGGAATCGGCCATCTTCGAGCACATGGGTCAACACGAGCTTGCCGACCAGCTCGACGGTGTTGCTTACCTGAAATCGCTGCCGTTTGTGGACGCTCACCGTCTGGCGATCTGGGGCTGGTCGTATGGAGGCTACATGACGCTCTACGCCCTTACTCACGCGCCCGACGTTTTCAAGTGCGGGGCGGCCGGCGGGCCGGTGACCGACTGGAAGTTCTACGACAGCATCTACACCGAGCGCTATATGCGGACGCCGGGCGAGAATCCCGAGGGCTACAAGGACTCTTCGCCTCTCGAAGCGGCGGACAAACTGAAAGCCAAGGTGCTCATCATCCACGGCACGGACGACGACAACGTTCACATGCAGAACACGATGAACTTTCTCGCCGCTCTGGTGAACGCGCAGCATCCTTTCGAGCTCTACATTCAGCCGGGACAGAAGCACGGCTTTCAGGGTGAGGCGATCCGTGACTTTCTCAGCCAGCGCCTGGTGGACTTTTTCAAACAAAACTTGTAGAACGGAGAACCCTCATGCGGCGAACGGGTCTTTTCCTGGTTGCGTTCCTGGCAGTTCTATGGCTCACGGCGGCGGCGCCCGACGAGCTCCAGCCGCTGGCCGGATATTCGTCCGAAGCGTCGGGCTTGGAGCGCGACTGGGAGGCGAAGTTCCGCGCCATCCCCAGCCCGGAGAATCTTCGCGATTACGATAAGAGGCTTTCGGCGCGGCCGCATCACACCGGCTCGCCCTACGACAAAGACAACGCGGAGTGGATTCTCTCGAAGTATAAGGAGTGGGGATGGGACGCGCACATCGAAACGTTCCACGTGTTATTCCCGACTCCGAAGGAGCGCGTGGTGGAGCTGGTCGCCCCAACGAAGTTCGTGGCCAAGCTGCGGGAACCGCCCGTAGCTGGTGACCCTACGTCGAGCCAGCAATCCGAGCAGTTGCCCACCTACAACGTATATTCCGCCGACGGCGATGTGACCGCGCCGCTCGTTTACGTCAATTACGGCGTCCCCGCCGACTATAAGAAGCTGGCGCGGATGGGCATCTCCGTCAAGGGGGCGATCGTGATTGCGCGTTACGGCGCGAGTTGGCGCGGCATCAAGCCCAAGGTGGCGGCGGAGCACGGCGCGATTGGATGCATCATATACTCTGATCCTCGCGACGATGGCTACTTCCAGGGCGAGACGTTCCCGCAGGGCGCGTGGCGTCCGCCGGACGGCGTACAACGCGGCAGCGTTGAAGACATGACGCTGTATTCCGGTGATCCGCTGACGCCTGGCGTGGGCGCCACGGAGCACGCCAAGCGCCTGCCCCTCAGCCAAGCCACCGTGATTACCAAGATTCCCGTCCTGCCGATCTCCTATGGCGATGCGCAGCCGCTGCTGGCCGCGCTCGGCGGCCGGGTGGCTCCCGACAACTGGCGGGGCGCGCTGGGGATTACATATCGCATCGGGCCGGGCCCGGCCAAGGTCCATTTGGTCGTCAAGTCGAACTGGGACATCAAGCCGATCTATGATGTGATCGCCAAGATTCCCGGCTCGGTTTACCCCGATGAGTGGATCATCCGCGGCAACCATCACGACGCCTGGGTGAACGGGTCGGAAGATCCCGTTTCCGGCCAGGCAGCTCTGCTTGAAGAAGCCCGCGCTCTGGGCGAGCTGCGAAAACAAGGTTGGAAGCCCGCGCGAACCATCATCTACTGCTCCTGGGACGGCGAAGAGCCGGGGTTGCTGGGCTCAACCGAGTGGTCGGAAGAGCACGCCCAGGAGCTCGAGCAGCACGCGGCGGTCTACATCAACTCCGACTCGAACGGGCGCGGCTATCTCTTTGTGGGCGGCTCACACACGCTTGAGCAGTTCATCAATGGGGTCGCGCGAGACATCCAGGACCCGGAAAAGGGCATCTCGGTGTGGAAGCGCGACCAACTGGCGCGCATCAGGCACGCGTCGACGGCGGACGAACGGAAGGAGTTGCGCGACAGGGCGGACTTGCGGATTTCGGCCCTGGGGTCCGGTTCTGATTACACCCCCTTCCTCCAGCACCTCGGTATCGCGTCGCTCGACCTGGGTTACGGAGGCGAAGACGGCGGCGGGATTTACCATTCGATTTACGATGATTTCTACTGGTATACCCACTTCGCGGATACGAACTTTGCTTATGGCCGGACTCTCGCCCAGACGGGAGGCACGGCGGTGATGCGTTTGGCGGACTCCGAGCTTCTGCCTTATGATTTCAGCGACTTCACCGACACCATGCGGAGGTATGTGGGTGAGTTGCAGAAGCTGGCCCAGAGCAAGCGGGACGAGATCGAGGAGCGCAACAAGGAGATTCAGGAAGGCGTGTTCAGCGCGGCGACGGATCCCAAGAAAGTGTTCGTGCCGCCGGCGGTCGAGCCGGATCCTCCTTACCTCAATTTTGCCCCCCTTGAAAACGCTCTGGCGGGGCTTTCCCGGAGCACCGGCGAGTACGAGAAGGCTCTCAAGAAGGCCGAAGCCGACGGGGGCAGGGAGCTGGCCCAGGGTTCGCTTCACGCCGTGAATGCCACTTTGGTTCAGAGCGAACGCAAGCTGACCAGCCCGGAGGGCCTGCCGAGGCGGCCGTGGTATCGGCATGAGATTTACGCGCCGGGATACTACACCGGTTATGCCGTGAAGACCATGCCCGGCGTGCGTGAAGCGATTGAAGAGAAGAAATGGGATGAGGCGGACGCGCAGATCGTTGTCGTGGGCAGGATTCTCGAGGGCGAAGCCGCGCTGATTGGATCCGCGGCGCGGGAGTTGGAGAAACCGCAGGCGAAATAGCATCTTTGCGCCAGGGTGCTCGTTGTTTGGGCGCGCAGTGGCCGGAGGGCAATTAAAGCAAACGGGCGGCGGCGGAAACGCCTCGCCCCAAAAAGGAGAAAATCATGAAGCGAGCATGGGTTGCGGTACTGGTGGTCGCGGCGACGGCGGTGTTGAGTCCTACGCTGTTCGCGCAGAACAATCCCCGAGGCAAGGCGGCGGTTGATCTGAACGGCACGAAGGTGTCGGTGGAATACGGCAGGCCATCTCTGAACGGCCGAACCGTGGATGCCTTGCTGGGTCAGTTGCCGGCGGGCGGCTTTTGGCGCCTCGGTGCTGACAAGTCCACTACGTTTTCAACTTCAGGCGACCTCGCGTTCGGAGATGTCGCCGTTCCCAAGGGCGACTACAGCCTGTGGGCGCAGAAGCAGGCCGACAACTCCTGGAAGCTAGTCTTCAACAAGCAGCACGGGCAATGGGGCACGAGCCATGATCCGGCGCAGGACTTCGCCTCGGTGCCGCTCAAGGCCGAAAAGGAAGGCTCGGCGCAACAGGTGACGATCAAGCTCGAAAAGGAACACGGTGACGGCGAGATTTCGATCCAGTGGGGTAACATGGAGCTCTCGACCACCTTCAAGGCCAAGTAGTGTCTCGTCTGTGCTGAGGGTTCGCGGACGGCCCGAATGGCGAACATCGCCAGGTTCGAATGGCGTAGAAGAGGTGCCGCATCGCGCCGGTTGCTGTCGGCTAGCGACGCCGCTGGTTTCGTTTTCCTGCTGGCAGGGGTCTTCTGCGCCGGCACGACGTCCGGGTTCGAGCTCCAGAAGGCGGCCCGGAACGTAGCTTCGCCGGTTGCGGCTCTCCCGGCCGGGCGTACCAAAGCCAGTTTGGGTTCCGTGCCCCTGGCGGCTTCACTGTCCGCGCCCTCCTTGCCCTCCGGCGGCGGGCCAGTCTCGGCGGCAGACCGTCAAGTCTCCTGGAAGCTGATGATTCCCAACGTCCTCAGCGACCAGAAGCTGATCTGGCTGTTTCCCATCCATGTCGCGCAGGGCCACCATTGGAAGCCGGCTCTTGGTTTCGTTGCCGGAACCGCGGCGCTGGTGGCGCTCGATCCTCATGATTCGTCTTATTTCCGCACCACCAAAGCCTTCACGGGGTTCAATACCGCTTTCAGCGGGCGCAACACATCGCTAGGGCTGACGCTTGTTCCGCTGTCGTTCTACGCCGTCGCGCTGGCCCGCCATCGCAAGTACGATCAGCAGACGGCGCTTCTGGTGGGCGAGGCGGTGATTGATTCGGAACTGCTCACGACCGTCATGAAGAGCGTCGATCGCAGGCTGCGCCCGCGCGACGTTCCGCCTTCGTCTGGCTTCAATGATACGTTCTTCGAGAGCCGGGGCGGCGGCTTGCTAAGTGGCCGGGGAAGCTTTCCGTCGGGGCATGAGATCGCCGCCTTTTCCATCGCCACGGTTTTTGCGAAGCGCTACGCCCGGCATCGGTGGGTGCCGTGGGTTGCCTACGGCCTGGCCGCCGCGGTTGGCTTCTCGCGGATTTCGCTGCGGGCCCACTTTCCGTCCGACGTGTTTGCGGGCGCGGTGCTGGGCTACGGCATCAGCAACTACGTTGTACTGCGCCGGTAGGGTCGTTGGAACTGCGCATGGTGTTTGAACGCGTCATCCTGGTGGTGCTCGACAGCGTGGGCATTGGCGCCCAGCCCGACGCTGCGGCGTGGGGTGACGCCGGCCGGGACACGCTTGGCCACATCTGCGAGCGGCGCGGCCTGGCCGTTCCGAACCTCGTGCGTCTGGGCCTCGCCAATATCCGGCCCCTCGCCGGACTCACTCCACCCGTGTCGCCCGATGGCGCTTACGGCAAGGCAACGCTGCTTTCGCCCGGCAAGGACACGACCGCGGGCCACTGGGAAATGGCCGGTATCATCCTCGACCGGCCGTTCCCGACCTACCCCCACGGGTTCCCGCGCGAGCTCATGGAGAAGTTTGAGCGCGCCATCGGACGGCAGACGCTCGGCAACTATCAGATGTCGGGCACGGAGATCCTGAAGCAACTCGGCGCCGAGCATGTGATGACCGGCCGCCCGATTGTTTACACCTCGGCCGACAGTGTGTTCCAGGTGGCGGCGCACGAAGACGTTATCCCGGTGGAGGAGCTCTATCGCATCTGCAAGATCGCGCGCGAGCTGTTGCAGGGTGAGCATCGCGTGGGGCGCGTGATTGCGCGGCCGTTTGCGGGCGAGCCCGGCGCTTTCCGCCGCACCGAGCGCCGTCACGACTATGCCGTGGAGCCGCCGCGGCCCATGCTGCTCGATCTGCTCGATGAGGCCAAGCTTGATGTCATCGGCGTGGGGAAGATCCCGGACATTTTCCTGAACCGCGGCATCACGCGCGGGCTCCCGGGCCGGAACAACCTTGAGGCCTTGGAGAGCACCGTCGCTGCCGCCCGCGAGACATCTCCTGACTTGGCGCTTGGCTCGGGGCGAGGGCTGATCTTCACCAACCTGGTAGACTTCGACATGCTCTACGGGCATCGGCTGGATCTCGAGGGCTACGCCCGCGCGCTCGAGCAGTTGGACGGCTTGCTGCCCCGGCTGATCGCCGCCTTGCAGCCCGGCGACCTGCTGATCCTGACCGCGGATCACGGCTGCGACCCGCTCGGCCCCTCCACCGATCACTCGCGCGAGTACGTGCCGATCCTCGCCACCGGCGCCCGGGCCCGGCGCGGAGTGCACCTGGGCACGCGAGCCACGCTCGCCGATATTGGCGCCACGATTGCGGAAAACTTCGGGCTCAAGCTGGGACGAGGGACGAGCTTCCTGCGGGGATTGACTCATTGAAACGTTGACTCCCTCTGAGTCAATCCCTTCGTCATTGTCCAGAGGCTACAGAACTAGGCTCGCCCGCGCCGGCCCGGGGCGCATAATAACCGGGCCGGGTGCGGACCACCAGGCGCTTCCGGGTGCCGGGGACGAAGGCCTCCACCTGCACGGCGCGGAAGGTGCCGTCCTTGAGCTTGTTGGTGGGATAGTAGGCGAGCGTGTATTGATTGCGGATGTCGTGCGCGATCTGCTGGCAGGTGGATTGCACTTCGTCGAGCGACTTGGGGAAGTAAGCCTGGCCCCCCGTGGCCCGGGCAATCTCCTTCAGGATGTTCGCGAAGTGCTTGTCTTTGCGACGGAATTTGAAGAGGGACTTCGAGCTCCCACCGCTCCCGCCGGAGGGGCCAGTGGCAATGCCGGTATCCTGCGAGCCGGGCGGAGGGGTAACGGGGCTACTCTCTTCGTCTCCTATCAGCCCGATGGTGTAAATCACGGCATCGGACTGTTGCGCGCGCCGCACCAGCTCATCGAAGCTGTAGCGGCTGGCGTTGTCATCGCCGTCCGTGACCACCAGGAGCACTTTCTTGTCCCGGTTACCGAGCTTGAGGTGGTCGAGCGAGGCGTATATGGCGTCATAGAGGGCCGTACCGCCGCGCGAATCAATCTTGCCCAGGGCTGACTTCAAGTCGTCCGCGTTGGCGGCGAAATCGCCCGGCGTATCGAGGTAATAGACGTCGTTGAAGTTGACCACGAACGCCTGATCCTGCGGGTTGGAGGTCTTGACAAAGGTAAGGGCGGCGGCGTTCACCGCCGGCCGCTTTTCGCGCATGCTGCCGCTGTCGTCAATCACAATGCCCATGGTCACCGGGATGTCGGCGTGCGAGAACACCGACAGTTTTTGCGGCACGCCGTTTTCGGAGACGCGGAAATCCCTCTGCTCGAGATTGTTCACCACCCGGTTTTTCTTGTCGAGAACCGTGGCGTGCAGCACCACCAGGTTGACATCGGTCGAAAGCGTGTACTCGCGGCTTCTCCTCTGAGCCGGAGGGGCGGGGGATTTTGCCGGCGGCGCCGGCTGTTGTTGCCCTGATGCCGCGGACGGCGCGGCGGCGAGGCCGCCGAGTGTGGCCGCGACGAGCGCCACCAGCGCCACGCGCGCCAGAAAGAGACTCGGGCTATTATTGGGTCGGCGCATAGTATCCGGTGCGGGCATAGACTTGCAGCGGCGGCAATCCTTTCGGAGGATCGAGTTTGACGTGGATGCGTCGCCAGCGGCCGTCGCGGACCAGGTTCGACGGTTTGTAAGCGATCACGTACTGGTTCCGCAGTTCGATGGAAACCTTTTCCGCAATGTCCGGGAGCTCGCTCGCGTCCTCGACGCTGAACATCCGGCCGCCGGAAACCTCCGCCAGGTCCGACAGCAGTCCCGGCCCGGCGGCCTCCTCCGGAGTCGGGGCGTCTGCCAGGCGTCCAAAAATGCCCACGGCATAGATCTGCACGTCGGATTCCTTGACGGCGCGCTTGATGTCGGCATCGGTGTAACGGCTGTGGTTGTCGCCGCCGTCCGAAATCACCAGCAAAGCCCGCCGGTTGCTCGTCGCCTTCTTCATTTCGTTCAGCCCCAGATAAACCGCATCGAGCAGCGCGGTTCGGCCGCCGGACTTCACAAAAAGCAGCCGATCCTCCAGGTTCTCGAATTTCGACGTAAAGGCCGAAACCATATTCGGCCGGTCGGCGAAATTGATGAGCATGAATTCATCCTCTGGGTTGGATGTCTTGAAGAACTGCAAGGCTGCTTCCTTGGATTTTTCTATCTTGTCGGACATCGAGCCGCTGGAGTCAAAGATTAACCCCACGGAAATCGGCGCGTCTTCGGTTGAGAAGGCCAAGATCTTTTGCGGCACCTTATCGTCAAACACCTCGAAGTTGGACTTATCGAGGCCGGTGACGATGCGGTCGAAGGGGTCGGTGACGGTGACGTTGACCACCACCATGTCCACGTCCACCTGGAGGGGGCGGGTGTGGATGTTGGGCTGGCGGACCGTGATCCGGGATTGTTGAGAGTCGCCTGGATTCCCGGCGTCCTGCCCCGGCGCCGGAAGCTTTACGGCGCCCGGTGCTGCGGGCGTTGGGGACCGTCCGGCGGCGGCCTGCTGCGCCGGCGTCCGGACGGCATGAGCGAGCCACAGGCCCGCCAGCGCAACCGTTATCAGTGCCACACGGAACTCGACCGCCCGATAGCTGACCATGGCCCGGCCTTTCCGCAACCCCGACGCGCTCCGGAAAGCTCATTCTAGCACAGCCGCAGGCCGGAGCGTTTCGCTGACGATGAGACGCCCCAGCGTTCGCGTGTGTTGCCCGCTGCTCTGCCCGCACCTCGCGCACACACCCTTAGCTTTGCGCGCCGCGTTTACGGCGAGCGCAGGTCAGCGGCGTTGGCAATCGCAAACCGCATCTGACCCTCCGCTACAAGCCCGCCCTCGCAATGGATGGCGCCCCGCAACTCGCCGAAGGTCTCGCGCATTTTGACGACCTCCGCCTCGACCTCCAAGTGGTCGCCGGCAACGACCGGCCGGAGCATCCGCGCCTGGGGAATCTGCAGAATCACGGCCACCTTGCCGGCCATCTCGGGGCGCCCGAGCACCAGGATGGCGCCAAGCTGGGTGACAATCTCCATGAGGATGCCCACCGGCGCCGTGGCCGCGCCGTCGGGCTGGCCCTGGGCGGCGTAATCGCCGGCGCTGAAGTTTTTGACACCGGCGATGCGCTCACCGGGAACGAATTCGGTGACGCGGTCGACCAGCAGGAAGGGATAACGGTGGGGAAGGATTCGCTGGATGGCGGACTGAAAGAGTTCGGCTTGGGCGCCGGTGCTCTCCGCCGTCCCAGGTTGCGTCGGTCCGCCAGTTTCGCGTTTCAGCGCTTGGTCTTCCAATCCCCTCACTCCGGAACCCCCGAATTGTACCCCCGGTTGCCACTTGCGACGCAAGGTGATTCTGCAATAGAGAGAATTTGGTCTTGGGAGATGCATTCGCCCGACTTGTGATTCTAAAGCACATTCCGGCTTCTTGAGTCGCTTTTTGACCCTTTAAGGTGCAATTCGCGAGCCCGATGATTCCAAAGGACATTCCGGCTTGGTGCGTCATTGAGCCTGCTCCTGGGGAGTCCCGATGCCAGCCAGTTCACCCAGCACTTTTTCCATCAGCGCCTTGAGACCTGCGGTGGCCCGCTTCCCGCGGAGGCGTGGTCCGGAGATCTCGCGCCGCCTCGAACTCACCGCGACCCTCCGCCAGCGCCTTCCATCCGAGCAATAGATCGTCACCCCGACGTGCACCGGTTTTGGCGCGGTTTCAGCGCCAGGGAGCCACCAGCGTTTGCCATCGGCGCTCCGCGCCCGCCGCACCCAGACGTTCGCCGTTACCTGCCAGCGCTCGCCTGGGGGACCTGGAATGTTGACCAGGCGCCACCTCCAGGGCAGGGGCATCAACTTGCCGTGCACGCTCTCCGGGAATTGGGGCAGCCGGATGGCCCGCTCCCTGGCGCGCTTTATTCTCCAGATGTGGGCTGCGGCGCGCAGTAACCAGCGTAACTGGCGCGGCTCCGGGTTCGCGGCCTGGTAGAGGGCGGCGTAGATGCGGGAAAAGTCCAGTTGCAGCGCGAGCGGAGCGCGCGCGAGCGTTTCGAAGAAGCGCCGGGAGCGCAACCCATGCTGGATGCTGTTGAAAACAATGGCGCTTTTCCCCTTGCTGGTGCGGGGTCCGGTGGACTTGAGGGCGTTGCGGCGATTGGCGGCGAGAAACGCGGGGGTGCGGACCGGGGGCTTGCGAAGGGACATGCTTTAGTACCAGATATATAATATCATAAGTCTTATATTTGTCAAGACCTATTTTTCGGACGGCGCCTTGGCCGCGTTCGGGCACATCAGGAACCTGGTCTCAAGCCCGTGGGACCCAGCCAAAGAAAGAAAGTGCGCTGGAATGCCGGAATGGGTGTATGGTGTGAGGCTGTTGGGCGCCAAAATGGAAATTCCGGGGCTCGTGCCGGAAAGACGGACCGCGGAGTTCGAAAGTTCCAAACTCTGCGCTCCGCCAGCCGGCGGCGTATGAAATCACTTAAGGTCTACATCGACACGAACGTCCTCAAGTTCTCCGCGATCCGGTTGCCCCGCCCTCGCCCGAGAGAGCAAGAAATCAACGGGTGGGGCCGCGTTCATAAGGTAACGGTTCACGAGCCTGTCGATGTGAACCCCAACGATTTCATCAAGGATCCAGGGCTGAAGGCAGAGGTGGAGCTGTTGCCGGAGCTTGCTGAGGCAGGGAAACGAGGACAGCTCAGGTACGTGATGCAGATGGAGACCAGGATCGAGGGCTGGGGGATACCGAACATGGACAGCGCAACCGGCCTGTTCTACGGCGCACCGATCAGAGCCTGCGACGCGCCGATCAAGTACTCTAGGATGATTGCAGGCGGAATCGAGGGCCCGAAGAACATGCAGTTCGAGTTTCTGACAAGAATATCCTCAAAGCGTTTCCTTGAATTGCAGAAGCTAACAGGTGTGTACCAAGGGAAAGGAAATCTCAATAGGAATCAACTCCTTGATGCGTTCCATCTGTGGTGCGCGGAGCATAGCAAATGCGATTATTTCCTGACCCTCGATTTCAAGTTGATTGGGCTGTTGCAGGGGAATTTCAAGTCGCAGTTGCAGGTCAAGGCCCTCCGTCCGTCGGCGCTTCTGAGTGTGGTCAAAGTGAGCATTTGACGCGCCGCTGGCTGGCGCAAGCCTCGGGCCTTCGCGTCAGTCAGCGTGGAGGATTTGTGCCGGACGAGTCCAGCAACTTCGTGGTGGTTGACGTCGAAACGGCTAACCCCGCGCTGTCGAGCATCTGCCAGGTCGGTATGGCGTCCTTCCACGATGGCGCGCTACAGGGTTCATGGGAGTCGCTAGTGAACCCGGAAGACTATTTCGATCCGATGAATGTCTCTATCCACGGGATCGACGAGGCGTGTGTCAGGTCTGCCCCTACCTGGCCCGCAGTGTACCCACAGGTGGACGCGTTCCTGGAGGGCGGCATCGTCGTCAGCCACACACCGTTTGACCGAGGCGCCCTGTCCCGAGCCTGTGAGAAGTACGGGCTGGCGGCCCGCCAATACCGATGGTTGGATTCCGCTCGCGTCGTGAGGCGCGCGTGGCCGATGTTTTCCCACTCGGGATACGGCCTTTCTAACGTGGCCGAGGAGTTTCACATCAGCTACAAGCAACACGACGCCTTTGAAGATGCCCGGTGCGCAGGTGAAATCGTGCTCCGGGCGATCGCTGAAACTGGTTTAGGGGTCAACGAGTGGCTTGAGCGCGCCAAACAGCCAATTAGCGGCTCAGTTGCCCGCGGCGCAGTTGCCCGTGATGCAAATCCGGAAGGACCGCTCCACGGCGAAGTCCTGGTTTTCACGGGCGCGTTATCAACGCTGCGCGCGGAAGCGGCGGACGCCGCGTCAGCGGCGGGCTGCGAGGTCGATTCAGGCGTAACAAGGCGCACGACCTTGCTCGTCGTCGGCGATCAAGACATTCGTAAGCTCGCCGGTCACGAAAAGAGCTCGAAGTATCGCAAGGCCGAGCAGCTAATCAGCGAGGGGCAGAAGATTCGTATCATTGGCGAGAGTGATTTCCAGCACCTTTGTGGCAGACGCCTCGACTCGGTCCGATCTGAGCAACCGTAGCGCGTTTTCAAATCCTGGCCCTCTCACCGGCTGGCGAACGCACGCGACCAACAGTCAGCCCGCACCGGGGGAAGCGGCGCTAGTGCTGAGTGATGATCCTGAGACTCGCGGGTGGCGCATACATCGTTTTGTGATGTATGCGACCAGTCGAGGAAGCAGTCGGGAGGCGTGGTTCGGTACGATCGTGCCTTCACGCCCGGCCACCTGCAGCTTATCACGACCAGCACCTATTGCCATACACCGCTGTTCCGGAGCCGACCGTTCTGCCAGAAATTCGCTTGCCTGAAACCTAGGGTCGCAGACCTCGGAAGGTCTGATGCTATGAAGGGGGCGGCTGGATTCGAGTAGGATTGGGTTGTTGGAAAACTCAATCTGAATCGAAAGGAGCACCCCCTGAAATGTTATACCTCGGAGTGGATGT
>DASYXW010000017.1:0-33141 GCA_035934405.1 Terriglobia bacterium | reverse complement strand
TAGAAAATCGAAAATGTTACGAACGAAGCCGTCAAGCTATTGAAAAGAAAGGAAAGGCGTTTTTTGAGAAATGGGAAAGCCGTCAACTAATTGAAAACACGTATCTTGAGTGCTTAAAATCCGTCAACTGATTGATAACAAGCGGCTTGACATTAGGAGCCTCTGGCTCGCAGGTGACTCTGAGGAGTAAGGAATTCACATGGAACAGCGCACGCAAGTCCCGGTTGAATGCCCGCAATGCCACTGGAAGCAATTCGTCGAGACGGAGATCGATCGTGACCTGCTGCGCTCGCCGCTCGCTAAGGAGATTCATGCGCAGCTTGAGGCATGGATCGCCTCGCACTGCCCCGACCATCTGAACGTGATCACGCAGCTCAGCAGGAACTGAGAGGCAGAAGTCAGGAGACAGGAGTCAGGAGACAGAAGCCGGTTCTTGTTGGCTCCTGAAGCTGCTCCAGAGGGCAGAAAGCAGCAATCGGAGTGCTCCTGTCTCCTGACTTCTGTCTCCTGACTCCTGAAGTCTATGCCCGCCGCAACTCAAAAAGACTACTACGCCACGCTCGGCGTGGACCGCAAGGCCAAGCCGGAAGCCATCCGCAAGGCCTACCGGCACCTGGCGCGGAAGTACCATCCCGACGTCAACCCCGGCAGCAAGACAGCGGAAGAGAAGTTCAAGCAGCTTTCGGAAGCTTACGAGATCCTCAGCGACGAAAAGAAGCGCAAGATATATGACGAGTACGGCTTCTACTCCGACAATCTCCCGCCCGGCGGCTATCCCAATTGGCCCGGTGGCCCGGGCGGTACGGCCTCCGCAGCAGGCGCTCGAGGTGCGACAGGCGCCTCAAACTTCGACTTCTCCGGTTTTGACTTCTCGGACCTCGGGGGCGAGTCCGGAGCCGAGGCCGGGCGAGGCGGTGCGGGCCGCGGAGGCGCGTTCCGCGACATCTTCTCCCAGATTTTCTCGCGCGGAGGCGCGGGCCGGGTGCCCCAGGAAGGGCCCGAGCGCGGCGTCGACCTCGAACATCACATGCGCCTCAGTTTCTGGGACGCCATCCGCGGCACGCAGATTCGCGTCACCGTAGCGCGGAACGAGACTTGTCCCACCTGCCACGGCTCCGGCACGACGGGGGGCAAGGCGGCCGCGTGCCCGGAGTGCAGCGGCAGCGGCACGGTGGAACAGCAGGCCGGCGGCATGCGTTTTTCCATGACCTGCCCGCGATGCTCCGGGAGCGGCAAGGTGCGCCCCGCCTGCCCCACCTGCGGCGGCAGCGGGACGGTCCGCAAGCCGGAGAACTTTGAGGTCCGCATTCCTCCGGGCGTGGACACCGGCTCGCGCGTCCGCGTGCCCGGCAGAGGGAATGCCGGCGCGAACGGCGGGCCGCCGGGCGACCTCTACATCATCACCGCAGTCGAGCCGCATCCGGTCTTCGAGCGCAAGGGTGACAACATTTACGTCAAGGTGCCCGTCACCGTGACCGAGGCGGCGCTCGGCGCCAAAGTGGAAGTGCCGACCATTGACGGCCCTTCGACCATCAAGATTCCACCCGGCACCCAAAGCGGCCAGAAGCTGCGGATTCGCGGCAAGGGAACGCCTTCGCTGCGCGGCGACCTGCGCGGCGACCAGTTCGTCGAAATCCAGGTCGCGGTGCCCCGCGTCGCCGACGAGCGCAGCAAGGAGATTCTTAGGGAGCTGGCCCGGCTAAACCCGGCAGACCCGCGCGTCGATCTCAAGAAGGCGGGCAGCGGCTAAGCTCAGGGTGGGGAAAGGGCGGCAGGCGGGGGCTGCCAGCGCAGCACGAGCCCTAGCCGTGACAAGAACCATAAAACGTTGAAAAATGACACAAACTAATTAACTAATATAATAACATAATTAGTCGCAATTTAGTATCTATAAAAATAACATTTAATGGCCGAAAAGCGCCAAACGAAACCGTTAGGTCTATGAAAACAAACACTGGGACATTTTGGCTAACGGCACGTTCAGCCTATTTCGAAATGCTATTTCGTCTTGCCGATTTTGGGAATCCTGTGGCTCAGGCCGCGCGTCCGGGCAGACCAAGAAAGGCAGCCCAAGCGGGTCTCCTAAAGCCATCTGGTTTGGCGCGCTGAACCAAACATGACGCTCACTTACGAACAGGCGCTCGCGGCCGTTCGAGAGAGGCTGACGGACGCCGCACCTGCCGCCAGCCTGGAAACCGTGACGCTCGAAGCCGCGCGCGGCCGGGTGCTCGCCCAAAATGTGCCCGCCGATCGCGACTACCCGCCCTTTCACCGCTCCACCCGCGACGGCTACGCGGTGCGCGCGGCGGACGTCGCGGCGCTGCCTTCGTCACTCGAATGCGTGGGCGAGGCTCGCGCCGGACACCCCTTCGCGGGCAAGGTCGCGCCGGGCGAATGCGTCGAGATCATGACCGGAGCCCCGATGCCGGAGGGCGCGGACGCGGTCGTGATGCAGGAGTACGCCGGGCGCGAGGGCGCGCGCGTCGAGATCCGGCGGAGCGCGGCGGCCGGCGAGAACGTTGTAGGCCGAGGCAGCGAGGCCACGTCGGGCGCTCAAGTGTTGCGGCGCGGCCAGCGCCTCGGCGCGGGCGAGATCGGGCTTCTCGCGTCGGTGGGGCAGGCACAAGTCAAGGTGTTCTGCCGTCCCTCTATCGCCATCCTGCCGACCGGCGACGAAGTGGTCCCGGTTGAGCGCCAGCCTCAGTGGTTCGAGATTCGCAACAGCAACGCCCACGTGCTCACCGCGGCGGTCGAAGCCGCCGGCGGGGTCCCTCGAATGCTCGGCATCGCCCCGGACGAGAAGGATCGCTTGCGCGAGCTCATCGAAGCCGGATTCAATTCCGATTTGATGCTTCTGAGCGGCGGCATTTCCGTCGGCAGGTACGACCTGGTGGAGCAGGTGTTGCGCGAGTTGGGCGCGGAGTTTTACTTCCACGGTGTGGCCATCATGCCGGGCAAGCCAATCG
The DNA here is from genome assembly GCA_035934405.1 of Terriglobia bacterium. GTDB lineage: Bacteria > Acidobacteriota > Terriglobia > UBA7540 > UBA7540 > DASYXW01. Next base: position 30,175 of record DASYXW010000017.1, on the reverse strand, counting down.
CCTTCGGGCGGGTGGGAACCACGTTTTTCTTCGGTCTGCCCGGAAACCCCGTCTCCACCTTCGTCACCTTCGAAATTTTCGCGCGCCCCGCCATCGCCGCGCTGGGCGGCGCCGAGTTTGCGCCGGCGGTTTTTCTGCGCGCGCGGCTGGGGAAGCCCGTGCGGCGCAAGGCCGGCCTGAGGGCGTTCATGCCGGCGCGTGTCGAGACTGAAAGCGCCGAGCCGGTGGTGAAACTGGTAGGCTGGCAGGGTTCGGGGGACTTGGTCGGCGTCGCCGCCGCCAACTGTTTTTTGGTGCTGCATCCTGAGCAGACGGAAATCGAGGAAGGGGAATGGGTGGATGTGTTGCCCAAGCCTGAATGATGAGGAATTGATTCATTGACTCATTGAATCAATGACTCAATGGACTAATTTGACTCGATGACTCAATCACCCAATGACTCAATCTAAAAAGTTAAGTCACTACGACCGTGCCGGCCGCGTCCGCATGGTGGATGTTTCGGCCAAGCCGGAGACGGCGCGCCGTGCCGTGGCCAGCGCGCTGGTGAAGATGAAAGCCAGCACGCTCGGCGCCGTCCGAGGCAGTCCCAAGGCGGCCAACTGGCCCAAAGGGAACCCGCTCGAAATTGCGCGAATCGCGGGAATCGCCGCCGCCAAGCGCACCTCAGAGCTCATTCCGCTGTGTCATCCGCTGCTGTTGAGCCACGTCGACGTGCAAGCGGAGTTTTCACGAGGTGGTGTCCGCATCACTTCCGAGGTTCGCACCACGGGACCGACCGGCGTCGAGATGGAAGCCCTCACGGCGGCGGCGGTGGCCGCGCTCACGGTGTACGACATGTGCAAGGCGCTTGACAAAGGAATCGAAATTACCGATCTGCGCCTGCTCGAGAAGAGCGGTGGCAAGAGTGGCGTTTATCGCGCGGTCAAATGAGCAGAACCTTGCGAGCGAAAATACTCGTCGCGAGTGACGCGGCTTCCGCCGGCAAGCGCGAGGATCGTTCCGGTCCGGCGGTGCGCGAGATGCTTGAAGCGCATGGCTGGAGTGTCACCGCGCTCGAAATCCTCCCCGACGATGTGGACAGAATCGAGCGCCGTCTGGTGACGTGGACCGAGGGCGGTGTTTGCGATGCCGTGTTCACCTCCGGAGGAACGGGCCTCGCGCCGCGCGATGTGACGCCCGAAGCCACGCGCCAGGTGATTGAGAAGGAAGTCCCCGGGCTCGCCGAGCTGATGCGCCGTGAGGGACTGAAGAAGACGCCGCTCGCGGCCCTCTCGCGCGGTCTCGTGGGCGTGCGCGGCGGCACGCTCGTCGTCAATCTGCCGGGCAGCGTCCGCGGGGCGCGCGAGTCGCTCGAAGCCGTGCTCGACTTGCTGCCCCACGCCGTAGACATCGCGCAGGGGCGGACGGAACACAAGAAAGCAGAAGGCAGTCCGCAGTAGTCAGTCGCCCAGGGGTAGCGTCCTAATTTGGCGGTCGCCAGCCAGTGGGACCAAAGGCGCTCCTTCCCCCCTAAGATGCACCGATGCACCAAGATGCCGCCGTGCGCAACAATCCTCAGGAGAAGTTGCGGAGTCGGCTCCAATCCTGTTGGATCGGAGCTTTGAGCACGCAGAACGTGACCGGCGCGCCCTGCTCCAGGCCATGCACGCCGAATGGGACCGTCAGGTGCCCCACGAGAGTCGCGGATGAGCACATCCAAGCGACGTCCGACGGCTGGTAGTCGACCATCAGCGCGTTCGTCGCCACCAGATCTTTGGGAAGCCAGTACCAGTCGCTCAGCTGAGGGCTGACGACCATGGGGAGCGATCTTTTGTCGCCGTAGATCTGCAGCGCCCCTGGAACACCGTAAAAGGCCGAGATGATAATCGTTCCGGTTCGCTCCGAGTCGGGGAGATTGCCGTATATCGACTCGACCTCGTGTGCGACGTCCTCCCATCCCACGCTGTCCGCGAAAAGCTCGTTCTTGGCGTCGAGGCCGAGCGAGTGAATCCGGTCCGGCGGCGTGATGGGAAGCGTCAGCTGTGCAAACGTGAGCAACTGGAGCGCGCAGGCAGCCGCGACTGCGATCTGGAAACCGATGCGCCGCCTCGACCGCTTGACGCGGCCGACCGCCATGAGCCCCTGAGCAAGGGCGATCGGCACGGTACCCACCGCGTAGTAGGACTTGCCCACGAACATGAAAAGGACGAGAGGAAAAAGACAGGCGATCCCGATGGGCCGCAGGGTGGCGCTGCGAAACAGCGACACCAATCCCGCTACCCAGAGCGGAATCAAGAAGAAGAGATACACCACGATCAGCAGCAGGTTGACGCCTAGGCCGCCGCCGGAGCCGTGATGATTGGCTATGTAGATAAGCGAAGGGAAATCTTTCTCAACCTGCCACGCAAGGTTCGGCGCCCAGATGAGCAGCGCGATGACGGCCCCGATCCACGGATACCGCGTCCGCAGGTCCGAGCGCAGTGCGGGAGTAAGGAGGATGGCGATCCCGATGGCAGCGACAAGACCTCCGATCGTGTACTTGACCTCGAGACCGACGCCGAGCGAGAGGCCGAGGTAGATCCAGTCCCTGGGGCGGTGCTCTTGGACCAGGCGCAGAAAGCAGTAGAACGAGATCATCCAGGTCGCCTCGTCGAACGTCACGGTCTGATAGACCCAGTTCGCGCCGAGGAAGTAGGGCGCCGTGACGGCGATCAATAGGGCGAGGGCCTGCAGGCGGAGCGAGCCGCCAAGGCGCCGGACGTACGCACCTGAGAGAGCCACCATGAACGCGCCGAGCAGCGTCGGGAGCAAGCGAAGCGCCCAGGGTGTGGCTTCTAGGAGATTGGTCTCCAGACGCGCAAGCAGCGGAACTATCGGCGGAAAGTCAACATATCCGAGCGCGGGGTGACGGCCGCAATCGATGTAGTAAAGCTCGTCGGTGTGGAAGCCGAGGGTGCCGTTGGTGGCAAGATGCACAGCGAGCACGGCCACCGCCGCGCCGCCAAAGAGAAGCAATGCCGCAATAGGCCGAGGCTGTCGGACGTCATCGTCGATCGGCATCGCAGGTAACGTAGCAGCCCTCCGAAACGCCGACATTAATTATACGTCGCGCTCGCTGCGATGTCAGCGCTAACGCGAACTCTTTTGGATGTCCCTAACTGACAAATTAGGACACTACCCGCCCAAGGGCAGCGTAACGGGATGCGAGCGCTCCTGTGGTATGATGTGACCGCAAACCGACAGGCTCGGAGTTGGGACCATGGGCAGGCAAAGGACATCGGACCATGCTTAATCAATACGGCCCCATTCTGATCTTCTTCGCCATCGCCGCCGTTTTTCCAATCCTCACGCTGTGGATCGCCAAGTTCGTTCGGCCCCGGCCCGTACAAAGTGAAGAGAAGCTGATGCCCTACGAGTGCGGCATCACGCCGGAGTCCGATTCGCGCGGCCGTTACACGGTGCGCTTCTACGTGGTGGCCATCCTGTTCGTGATCTTCGATGTCGAAACCATTTACCTTTTCCCCTGGGCGGTGGAATACCGCGCCCTGGGATTATTCGGCCTCGTCGAAATGCTCGTCTTCCTCGGTATCCTGATCGTTGGCTACATCTGGATCTGGAAGCGCGGTGCGCTGGAATGGATATGAGTTCGGGCAATTGAGGAAGGCCTGCACGTTCCTATGATCAGACTTCGATGGCTGCTGGGGATATCGTTTTGCTCGATTCTGTGTGGCGCCGGATGGCTCGGTCGCGCGCAGTCTCCGGCCGGCCGGGCGCGCATCGAGCTTCCCACCAGCAAGCTGCTGGTTACTCCGGCTCCCGGGAATCCGCAAAAACTCAACAGCTTTCCCACCGCTGTGGCGCTCTCACCGGACGGAAGGTATCTGGCTGTTCTGAACAACGGTTACGGAACCGCGGACTCGGGCTACGACCAATCCATCGCAGTCCTAGACCTTAGTTCGAACCGGCTTTCGGATTACCCCGACCCGCGCCTCGGCAAGAGCGCCCGGCAGACTTACTTTCTGGGCCTTGGGTTCAGCGGGGACGGCGCGCGGCTGTACGCCTCCATTGCCTCGCTGACCGACCCCGAGGGAAAGGCGCCCGGCGACTTGGGAAACGGCATTGCCGTTTACAAATTCGAGAGCGGGCGAGTCACGCCGGACCGCTTCATGAAGATTCCTTTGCAAACGCTCGCGCCCGGCCATAATCCGACCAAGGTCTCATTTACGGTTGAGAAAGGGAAGGCGGTTCCTTATCCCGCCGGATTGGCCGTGATCCACGCCGCCGGCAGCGAGAGGCTGCTGGTTGCCGACAATCTTTCGGACGATGCGCTGCTGCTCGATGCGAACTCAGGCGAGATTCTCCATCGTTTCGACCTCAGCGCTCATCCGGATGTTCCGGCGTCCTATCCTTACGCCGTCGTCGCGACGCGCGACGGCAAGCGCGGGTACTGCAGTTTGTGGAATGAGCGCGAGGTTGCTGAGCTCGACCTGGATGCCGGTAGCGTGACCCGCAGGATTTCCCTGCCGTCGCCGCTGAGCCCCGGGGGCGATTCTGCCATTGCCGCGGGGCCGCATCCCACGGCGATGCTGCTTAGCCCCGATGAGAAGCGCCTTTATGTTGCGCTCGCCAATTTCGACCGCGTGGCCGTGGTGGATACCGCGACGGGCAAGGTCACGAGCGTGCTCTCGACCGAGCTGCCCGGCCAACAATACGGCGGCACTTTCCCCAACGCCCTGGCGCAAAGCGCCGACGGCTCGCGTCTGTTCGTGGCGGATGCTTCGCAGGATGCCGTGGCCTTATTCGACATGACCGGATCTTCGGTGCAAGGCGGTTCGCTACCTACTCTCGTCCCGCAGCACGCCGCCGGTTTCATTCCGACGGAATGGTATCCCACCGCGCTTGCCGTCCGGGGTGACGACCTGTTCATCGCCACCGGCAAGGGCGAAGGAACAGGTCCCAATTCGGCGATTCTGCCGTCTTCGGACCGGTCGTCGTCGGCCGGGCCGCCTGAGAAACACCCTTACATCGCGGCGCTGATTCATGGCTCGGTGGCGCGGGTGGGCATCCGCGATGCCGAGGCTGAATTGGCCAAGATGACCGCGCAGGTGGAAGCGAGCAATCGAATGCGGAGCACGGTCGAGCCGATCCGGTTTGCCGGCGGCCGCAATCCCATCAAACACGTCATCTACATCATCAAGGAGAATCGGAGCTACGACCAGATTTTCGGCGACCTGAAAGGGGCGAATGGTGACGCGTCGCTCTGCATGTTCTGCGAGGACATCACGCCCAACGAGCACAAGCTGGCGCGGCAGTTCGGCATCCTCGACAATTTCTATGTCAGCGGCGAAGTGTCAGGCAATGGACACGTCTGGTCCACCGCTGGCATCACGAGCGATTACACCGAAAAGACGTGGGAGATCGGCTACCGCAGCTCGGAGCGGACCTACGATTACGAAGGGGAAGTGGGGCGCAGCTTTCCCATCGAGCAAGGCATCGCGGACGTGGATGAGCCGGGCACCGGCTACCTGTGGGCTGACGTGGCGCGGTCGGGACTGAGCCACCGTAACTATGGAGAGTTCGTGGCGACAGAATGGTGCAACGATCTCGCCCGCCGGCCCCAGCCGTCCCCTAAGGAAGGTACGCCGCCCGCACCGTCGCAGGCTTGCGCGCAGACCTTTATTCACCCAGGCGAACCTCTGCCCGCGAATGTCGGCCAGCCGCATGGCTCCGCGAGTCCGTGGCCGTGGCTCGTTCCCATCATCGCTCGCGACCTGGCAACCAAGCCCGAGCTGCGGAATCACTTCGACCCGAACTTCGCCGACTTCAATCTGTATTATCCCGACCAGTTGCGGACTGACGAGTTCCTGAATGAGTTCGGGGGCTTCGTGCGCGCCCGCGCGGCCGGCACGAAGGACACGCTGCCGCAGTTCGTCATTCTGCGCCTGCCGGACGACCACACCATGGGCACGCGGCCGGGCGGTCCGCGGCCGGCGGCGTCGGTGGCAGACAACGATCTCGCCGTGGGCCGGGTGGTCGAAGCGGTCTCGCACAGTCCTTACTGGGCTGACACGGCCATTTTCATTGTCGAAGACGATGCGCAGGACGGCCCGGACCACGTGGACGCGCACCGGTCGCCGGCGCTGGTTATCAGCAAGTACTCGCCGGGAACCGCGGAACATCCCTTCGTCGACAGTCACTTCTATACCACCGTCAGCATGATCCGAACGATGGAGATGCTGCTCGGCCTTCCGCCCATGAACAACAATGACGCGCTGGCCGCCGTGATGGCGCCCCTGTTCGCCGGTCCGGGCACGCAGCCGCCTTTCACCGCCGATGCTCGCAATCGAGAGAACGGTCTCCTCTACCAGGTCAACCCTGCCAATGCGCCGGGAGCGAAGGCATCGGCCCGGATGGACTTCTCCCACGCTGACGCGGCCCCGGCGGCGAGGCTGAACGCCATCCTCTGGCGGGACCGCAAAGGTACCGCGCCACAGCCTGCGCCGCGGCATACGGTGATTCCCGATGGCGACGAGTAGACGCGGCTCAGGCTTTCTCGCCGCAACGGTTCGCGTTGTGCGCCGCCTCAAAATCTCCAGTCGGTCGTCAGGCGTATTCCGTTACCGCTCACGACGCCCAGCGTCTGAGCGGTGTTGTAGTACGTGTATCCTAGCGTGAGCGCAACCTTGGGGGTGGCCAGCAGAGTGAAAGCCGGGCTCAGGATGAGGGCGCGAGTGAGGGCCTGGCGCTGGTCAACCTGCTGCAGACCGAAGCCCCCCGAGAAGTCGTAGCCAAGCGGCCCACGCAGCTTGCCATACACGCGGGTGGTCAGGAGATGCCGCTGATAGAAGCTCGGCGCAAAGAAACCCAGAAAGACTCCCCGGCGCGGGGCATCGTACCCAAAAGCCAGCGCTGAGTAGCCGCCGTCGAGAGAGAATCTGCTGGCGCGCTTGAAGTGATGATTGAAGACGAGCGATCCGCCGGTGCCTTGCGTCATACGCCGGGCGTTGACGATGACGTTCATGTGGGTGACCAGGCTCACAACGGAACTCAACTGCAAATAGCTCTCGGAGGAGTCGCGCTCGCCGAAGTAGGTCAAGTGCAGGTTTGTGCGGGGATCAACGCGAATGTCGAGTCCGGCCTCGGTCCGGTTACTGGTTACGCCGAGGCGCGCGGCGAGCGGAGTATACAGAATGGCGTCGCGGCTCCAGGTAAGATCGAAGCTGATATCTGGATTGAGAGCCACGCTGCCTCCAACAAGACCGATCGGAGTGAAACGGGCGCCGGGCTGAGGCCCGGAGGACGACGGCAGAGCTATGGGCGTGCCCGGTCCGAATCGCACCAGGCCGACGCCGGCGCGCAGGGTGAGCTGTGGAATTGGATGCGTCGCCTGGCGGTACAGAAACTCGGCCGGGCCCACGGTTCCTTGATTCGCGCCGGATGGACTGTTCGACGGAAGGTAATTCAAGGAAAGGTAAGACTCCGAACGAGGGATACCCGGAAAACTGAACGTCGAGCCATAGGCGAAGGTGCGCAAGTCCTCGTCCAGAAGCGCAGCCTGACTGCTTCCTGGGGCGGCGCGGCCGATCTCGCGGGCATAGGAAGCAACGGTTTGCAGTGTGAAGGGAGTCTCCTCTTCGAGCGCCTCTCTCCCGGACACCACTTCGGGATTACCCGGGCTGATTTGGTCGGCGCGCGCAAGTAGTTCGCGCGCCCCGCGCCGGTTGCCGCGGGCGCGGTCAATGTTCGCCAGGAGCACGACGGCGTCAAAGTCGTCAGGCTGCCCGCGCACCATCTCAGACGCCCAAGCGTAGGCCTTTCCGAGCCGTCCTTGATAATAGGCGGCTCGAGCACCGCCGAAGAGCGCCTCCGGGCGGCGCGGCTCGCTTTTCAAAACGGCTTCAAACTGCTTGCGCGCCGCGCCCCAGCGGCGCCGTTGGAGTTCCAATTGGGCAAGCTCGAGGCGAGCCTCGCGGTTGTTTGGATGAACGGAAAGCAGCGTAGCGAGTGACAGCCGGGCGGCGGCGAAATCTTTCAGTCTGAGTTCGAGACGGGCCATGGCGAGGTCGATCTCTGCGCTCGAAGGATTCTGGGCCAGCAGCCGCTCGTAAATCTGAAGCGCCGGACGAGGTTGGCCGGACCAAACGTAGGCGTGAGCGAGTCCATCGAGCACATCGTTATCGGTTGGGCTTTGTTTCAGGAGTTGGCGACAGATTTCGATCGATTCCGGATACTCGCCGTTCCAACTGAGGGCGAGTGCCAATCGCAGCGCCGCATCGCGATTTTGAGGATCGCCAGCGAGAAGCTTTCGGTAAATGCCGATCGCGGCGGGGAAGTCCTTCATCTCCGTCTCGATGCGCGCCATTCCGAAGAGCGCCTGCCGGTCGTGGGGATCGTTCGCCAGGCGCTCCTGGTAATAAGCGAGCGCATCCTGTCGCGGCGATGCCTCTTCAGGACGGGCGGCAGGCTGAGTTTGTTCCTCGGCGCGCGCGATCGCAGCGAGGGGAGCCGCGTTTTCGGCGTCCTGCGGGTTCGTTTCGTGAAGCCTTTCGAAGAGGCCTCGCGCCGCCGCGAACTGATGGGTCCAGTAGAGCACAAAAGCCTTGCCCTGCATCGCGCCGTAGTCGTCACGCGAAACCATAAGCGCCTGGTCGTAACGCATCAAGGCCTCAGAGTAGTTGCCCGTGGCCGCGAGCGCTCCGGCGAGCCCAACGAGTGCCCCGAGGTTGCCGGGAGCCAGCGCCAGGGCTTGCCGAAAGACCGGACAGGCTTCGCCACTGCGGCCGGCGCGCCGGAATGTGTTGCCCAGTTCGATCCGTACCGCAGTATTGTTCGGCTGGCTTTTGAGGATGTCACGATAGCGCGCGAGAGCCTCCGGGTACTGTGCGCAGCGCGCCAGAGACCGCGCCAAATCGAGCGCCAGGGTGGGGTCGTTCGGTGAAGCCGTGAGCGCCTGACGGGCGTGGTGGATACTTTTAGGACACTGCGCGGCGGAGACGGCCGCCGGAACGGGCGGGACAGGAGCAGACAGGCAACCCGGGAGCCCTCCGATCAGCGCGCAGCCCACGATCGAGAAGGAAAGGGCCCGCGCCGGGAGCCTCCGGTGTGTTTGTCTTAGATACCCCAACCGCATGCAACAGCTCCCGCTTCAGTTTTCCATCGCTTGTTCGGCGGCGCCGTGGTGGATCACTTTCTCCCATTTACGGATTCCGGCCAGGAATCGCGCCACGCCCTGAAAGCGATACCACAGGATCAACTGACGGTAGCCAAAGTTCTCGAGCAGCGCGTACCACAGAAGGGTTTCGAGGTCTCGAAGTCTCGGATACCGCCGGTGCGTCAACTCCTCCAGGACGACGGCGCCCACGGAAAGAAAAGTGGCCCATGCCAGGCCCACCACGACGAACGGTATCAATAGATTGGGCAGGGCGACCCGGAAAAGAATCGCGAGCACGATGACGCAATAGCCGAGAAGCTCGACGACGGCGCCCAGACCCTCCACGTACACATGGAACGGAAAGCTCAGGAGGCCGATGGCGCCATACCTCTCATTGAGCAGCATGAAGCGATTCTTCCAGAGTGTCTGGCAGAGCCCTAGTTGCCAACGCCGGCGCTGGCGCGCCAGCATCTTGAGCGTGGACGGACACTGGCTCCAGCACACGGGATCGGAAGTGAATGACATGGCGATTTTCCGCCCGTGACCGGCCGCCCAGCGATGAAGACGGACGACCAGTTCCATGTCCTCGGTCACGGTATCGGTCGAGAATCCGCCGGCCTCGAGCACCGTCTCGCGGTGAAACAACGCGAAGGCCCCGGAGACGATCAGAGTTCCGCCCAGCAGATCCCAACCCGTACGGCCGAACAAAAAGCTCCGTAGATATTCCACTACCTGAAAGCGCTCAAGGCTCGAGCGAGGTAACCGGACCTGAACCACGCGGTCGTCTTTCACTTCGCAGCCGTTGAGGATGCGCACCACGCCGCCGCTCGCCACGGTGTTGCTGGGAGATCGGAGGATGGGGCGCATCAGGCGCAGCAAAGCGTCAGGCTCGAGCAAGCAGTCCGCGTCGAGGGAGCAGAAATACGGCGTGCGGCAAACGTTAAGCCCGGCATTCAAGGCGTCCGGCTTGCCCCCGTTCGCTTTGCTGATGACGAGCAGGTTGGGCGAAGCGGGGTTCTGATAAAAGGCCCGGACGCCGCGGGTGGGCGTCCGCGGACGGTAAATCAGGTCTACTGTCACCAGATTGAAAGCCGCGATCAGCCGCTCGAGGGTCTGGTCATTGGAGCCGTCATCTACCACGAATACCTGCAACCCAGGATAGTCGGTCCGCAGCGCCGAGCGCACGGATTCCACAATGACGTTCTGCTCGTCGTGGGCGGGCATGATGAGCGTCACCGGCGGCGTGACGGTGGAGGCTTTCATCTCCTCCAGCCCTTCGTAAGCCAGCCTCCTGTTGTGCAGCCACACTGAGACGAGCGACATGAGCATCAGCAGCGTGTAAACGCCGTTGCCTACCACAAAATAAGAAGCCAGCAAAAAGTTGAAGACGGTGAGCGCGTCGGAGATGAGGGGCTTCCATGGTGTCATGGCTTCTGCACGTTCCCGGTGCGACCCGAAAGGCCGGCAAGTAGCGCCGGGGCGCGCTGCTCGATTCTTGCTGCCAGCGCCTGAGCCAGGACCTGAGTCCGCGATCCATTTCCTTCCGCCAGCCGCTCCAGCAGGGTTCTTTGCCGTTCGCCGTCCAGCGCTTCGATCGTGGTCAGCAGTGTGCCCACCGTGCCCTGCTCGATGAGGGCTTCCATCGCGCCGGACCCGCGTTCGTCGTCCCCTTCGCCGCGCTGCCGGAGAAGTGGGGAAATCAGGCCGGCGCGCTCCAGCAGTTCCGCGATTTGCTCACGGCTGTAAGCGTCGTCGGTCACCAGAAAATGTTCCAGGAGTCGACGGATTCCCGGTCCGCCCCACTGCAGCAGAGTTCGTGACGAGGCCTCGCGGACTCTCCAGTTCGAGTCGGTCAGCGTCTGCGTCACTGAATCCAGCAGGCCGGGACGTGGCGCGTCGCCGAGGGAGCGCACCGCGTGAAGTCGGACGAACCACTCCGGATCATCGAGCAAGCATCGCAAAGCCGGCTCCGCTCGGGCGTCAGAAAGCCGGGCGACGACTGCCGCGGCGCGAGCCCGCACATCCGGATTGGTGTCGGCAACGAGCTGGCTCAGAAAAACCTCCGCCAACTCTAAAGCAAAACACTCCGGCGCAAGAGTAAAGCCCGAGTCGGCAGCGGCCTCGCGTTCCACCATGCCGCGGATGATGTCGGTTGCGAGGTACCGAACTCGGGGGTGAGAATGGCGAAGGGAAGGGAGAAGGTCGAGACTCCTCTCCACGGGAAACCTCACCAGCACGGCTTTGATCTGACGCACCGAAAGCGCGGGAGACGGGGACAAGGCAACGGCCTGAAGCCGCTCCACCAGCGCTGGAACACTCTCGGGCGCCTGAATGAGGCTGAGCGCCGTCGCTGCAGAGGCCCTGACGTCGAGGGACGGGTCGTCCAGGGCGTTGACGAGGACGCGCCAGCTCGGCGTGTGACGCACGAGTCCCAGATTCTGCGCGCTCTCGGCCCGGCCGACAAACCTGAGCGGCGTTAGCCGCTCCAGCAGGTTTCCCGATTTCGTCGAGGCGCTTCGAGACTCCGGGTGAGACGGCTGTCCCACGAGCCGCTGCTGCCAGCGCTCGACCCAGCCGAGGTCTTCACACAGCCGCCGCCGCAGCGGGACCTGGGCGTCGGGCAGGTTTCGGAACAGCAGGGTCTGCTCCAGCGCCGGCGAGCTTCCGGACGGGCAGAGCCTGCGGAGCGCCTCGATCCCGGCGGCATAGTCGATCGAGCCCGCCAGGATGTTGTGGACGATCGGTGTGCACTGCCGGTGCAATTCGTCCAGGTCCCGAAAGTGCTTCTCCCGGCGGCGGCGGCGGCTGAAGGCGAAAGCGATCAGAGCGGCCGTCGCCAGCGCAATGACGACAGCGATGACAAGGAGAACGGCGCTGATGGGCGTGGCCTGCAGATGCATGACGGAACCGCCGCCCCTCGGTAGGACCGGCGTTTTCGAACGTCTGTTCTCTGCCGCGGGCTTGCCGGATGAAGCCGGATGAAGGAAGATATTATTCCGAGTTACGTACGTCAAGCTTTATTTAATCGATGCATTATGCACAATCTGTATCGCTTAACCTTTTTGGCATCAAGCCGGCGCAAAGATCTCCCGGCAGGGAGACGAACTGAACGCAAGGTTTGGGATGAGTTCCAGAGACTGCAAGCAGGGACTTACAACATCTGGTGCGGAGGGTGGGAATCGAACCCACACGTCCCTTCCGGGACAAGGGATTTTAAGTCCCTTGCGTCTACCAGTTCCGCCACCCCCGCAGCTTCACACCAGAGACCCTCGCTGACTGTAGCAGAAACTGAAGTGAGCCGGTGTCGCTTTTCGACGCCCGCAAGATTCCAGATTCCAGATTGCCTCCTGAATCTCGCCGCTGCCCATCGAAAGACAGAAGCATGAGGAATCGAATCAATCGGCGGTCAACGGCCCCGACCCTTTTGCTCCCAGCGAAATTGGCGGGCCTGCTCAGGGCCGATCTGCGCCAGACAGCCGGTCGTGCGGACGACAACCACGCCGTCGATCGGGTATGAGGCGCTCGCGATCGAGGCGCCGACGAAGCTATAATTCTCGAGACCCCTTTCGCTGACGGAGACCTATGGCTGCCACGCGTGCCGAGAAGGAAATCAAGAAGCTGCGCGACGAGGTGCAATACCACGAGCACCGCTACTACATCCTCGATGATCCAGAGATCTCCGATCACGAATTCGACCAGCTCACGCGCCGGTTGCAGGATTTCGAGCGCGAGCATCCCGAGCTGGTGACGCCGGATTCGCCCACGCAGCGCGTTGGGGGTCTCGCCGCCGGATCCTTTCCCAAGGTGCGCCATGCGACCCCGATGATGAGTCTCGACAACACTTATTCGATCGACGAACTGCGGGATTTCGACCGCCGCATAGGCGAGCTCGCGGGGCGCGACAGCGTGGAATACGTAGCGGAACTGAAGCTCGACGGACTTTCCATGTCGCTCGCTTACGAGGGCTGCGTTCTCGCGCATGGCGTGACACGAGGCGACGGCGTGACCGGTGAGGATGTGACGGCGAACGTGCGCACCATCCGCTCCGTGCCGCTGCGGATCGAGCCCAAGAAGCTCGCGATCATCGGTAAACCGGAGAGGTTAGAGGTACGCGGCGAGATCCTGATGCCGCGCCCGGCATTCGAAAAGCTCAACGCGCAGCGCGAGGCGGCGGGCGAGCCGAAGTTCGCCAATCCGCGCAATTCCGCCGCCGGCACGATGCGGCAGCTCGATCCGAAGATCGTCGCCGAACGGCGGCTGGAAATGTTTGCCTACTACCTGTTCGTCGAGGGCGATGAGCCGCTCCCGAGGCACTCGGAGACGCTCGACACGCTCGCCCAGATGGGTTTCAAGGTGAACCCGCACCGGCGGCTCTGCCAGACGTTCGGCAACGTACTCGACTTTATCAACGAATGGGAATCGAAGCGCGACAAGCTGGATTACGAAATCGACGGCATCGTCATCAAGGTCAATGACTCGCGCCTGTGGCGCGTGCTGGGCGCGACGGCGAAATCGCCGCGCTGGGCGGTCGCCTACAAGTATCCCGCGCGGCAGGCGACCACGGTGGTGAAGGATATTCGCGCCCAGGTGGGGCGCACCGGGACGCTGACGCCGGTGGCGGACCTTGAGCCGGTGGACCTCGGCGGCGTCACCGTGAGCCACGCCACGCTCCATAATATGGATGAGATCGAGCGGCTGGGCGTGAAGGTCGGCGACACCGTGCTGCTGCAGCGCGCCGGCGAGGTGATCCCGCAGGTAGTCAAGGTTGTGAAGCAGGCAAAGGACGGCCTCGAGTTCCACATGCCGAAGAAGTGCCCGGTGTGCGGACGGGATGTGGTTCGCGCCGAGGGGGAAGTGGCTTATCGTTGCGTCAACGTGTCCTGCCCGGCGCGCCTGAAGGAGTCGCTGCTGCACTTTGCCGGCCGGCGCGCCATGAACATTGACGGGCTGGGGGAGGCGCTCGTGGACCAACTGGTGGACAAGGATCTCGTGGAAGACCTGGCCGACCTTTACGGCCTCACTCCAGAGCAGCTCGCAGGCCTCGAGCGCATGGCGGAGAAATCCGCCGCCAATCTCATGGGGGAAATTGAGAAGAGCAAAAAGACGGAGCTGGAGCGCGTGATCTACGCCATCGGCATTCCGTTTGTCGGCGAGCGGACGGCACAGTTGCTCGCGGACCACTTTGGGTCGATGGATAAGCTGGCCACGGCGACGCAAGACGAACTGGAAGACGTACACGAGATCGGCCCCAAGACGGCGGAAGGCATCCGCGAATTCTTCGGCGAGAAGCGCAATCGTGACCTGGTGGAGAAGCTCCGCAAGGCCGGCCTGCAATTCGAGCGGAGGAAGTCCACCCCGCGTGGCGGCCAGCCGCTCGCCGGTAAGCAGTTCGTGCTCACCGGCGCTCTGCCCACGTATTCGCGCGAAGAAGCCACGCGGATGATTGAAGAGGCGGGCGGGCGGGTCACGGGTTCCGTCAGCAGCAAGACTGATTACGTGCTCGCGGGCGCGGAGCCCGGTTCGAAGCTCAAAAAGGCGCGGTCGCTAGGGGTCAAGACGATTGACGAAGCCGGGCTGTTGAAGCTGCTCGGCAACTAAGAGCCTTAGCCAGGTGGAATCGGACGCCCCGGCAGTTCGAAGCAATCGTAGCAGCGCGGCTCGTACGTTTCTTTGCCCCCGACCTTCACTTGCGGCGAATCATAGGCCGCCGGCTTGCTGTCAATGATGCGCTGGGGAATGGGCGCCGGCTTACCACACTTGGCGCAAAGCGGTGTGAGCCAGATGCAGTCGTGGTTGCTGCGGCAGAGGCCGAAAAGGAGGAGGGTGGAACCGAAGGGCTCGCCGCGAAAATCGAGCGCTAGGCCGGCGGCGATCACGTCATAACCGTGTTCCAGCAACGCGTCAACGACACTGAAAAACTTCGAGCTTACCGGAAAGAATTGCGCCTCGTCGAAGGCGATGATGTGAAAGCGGCTGCCCATCTCTGACTCTTTCTCGCGTACCACCCGGAGCGCCTGCCAGGGGTCGCTGGCCGAGACCTCGAAAGCCAGCATGCTCTTGCCGTGGTAGTCCTTGATCGAGGCGGGACCGCTGCGCGTGTCGACGTCGGGCTTGAGAATCAGCACCCGCTTCTTGCCGAACTCGCGCAGCGTCTCGACCTCCAGAATCAGTCGTCCCGTTTTGTTGCCGAACATGTTTCCAATGATGAGCTTCAGTTCACCCCTCGGCATTTTCTTCTTCTTTCCCCTTTTCCCCGCGGTTTCCGGGGCCTCTCTCGGTTCCCGGGTTTTGGCAGTGAGTGATGGCATGGTATAGGACCATTACAACGAGCGCAAGAAGTCTAGCATGGCTTCGGTTTGCGACGCGGGCACGCACTCAGCCCACACGACCTCGTCGCCCCGGCGCAGCACGATGACCTGGCCCGACGCTGTCGCGCCTGTGAACTCGTTGCTCGTGGCGTGTGGCGACGGCGTGAGGTCCGGGTATTTCTTGCCCAGCAAGGTGCGGTAGTCCCGAAAGAAATCCAGCGCCATGTCGGCGCTCGCCCAGCGCGTGCGCGCCACCAGCAGGTACGTGCGCGAATCGGGATTCTCATAAACCAGATAGCGGTCCGCGCGCCATTGTGGAGCCACGCGCTTCGCCTCGTCCTCAGAAATCAGTTGACCCAGGAGGCCGTAATAGCCGAGCTCACCCATCGCGTTGTCCTCAACCAGCCTAAAGTGCGCCAGGCCGGCGAGCGCCGTGGGATGAGGCAGCGTCATCTCCGGCTTGGCCGTGTCCGGCGTGGCTGCCGGCGAACCCGGCTCGAAGTAAGCCTCCGGTTGGAAGATCTCCCGCGTCGTTTCGGGCGGCTGTGCAAACAGCAGGTTCAGCTTCTTCCAGCCGCCAAGCTGGAGACCCTTCTGCATGAAGCTGAGACCTGCCGCGTAAGGAAACAGCGCCTGAAAACGGAAGAAAAACGGCGCCTGGCTGAACACCGGAAACTGTTTCATCTGCTGTCCGACCATTTGCTCCATCAGCGGCCGAATCTCGGGAAGACTCGCCAGGTCCATGCCGGGCATCAATTCCTGCATCATGGCGGCGGTGGCGTAACCTTCCACCACGGCCTGGCGCGCGGCGGTCGCGTCGTCGTTGCCGCGCTCGGCGAACTCATACTTCTCGAGGTCAAAGCTCTGGTCCTGCAACGCGTGTGTCAGCTCGTGAGCCAGCACCAGCTTCTGTTGTTCGGGCTCGACCCAATCGGCGATGAACATCGTCTTGCGGCGTGGGTCGTAGAACCCGGCCGCCTGTTCGGTGTAAAAGCGCACCAGGAACCGTTCCAGATTGAAATCTGCCGGAACAAGTCCAAAGGCCTTGAGCGACGCCTCCTCAGCGTGCATTTCCGCGGCCGTGTATTCGCTGTGAACGTTGTCTGCGAGGTATTGCTCCACCTCCGTCCGGCTCACGATCTGCTTCTTGACCTGCGCCTTGATTGCCAGGCCGGTGATGCGGCTCATATCGGACAGGATGGCGTCAGCGGCGGCCAGCACGGATTGGGAATCGGGCTTGGTGCCGGTGCTCGTTGAAGCCGAGTCTGAGGTCGAGTTCGCAGGCGGTCTTCCAGCTTGGCTCGATGAGGGCGATGCCGGAACAGTGGACTGCGGAGATGCGGGCGTAACGCCGGCGGACGCGAGAGCGCCGAAGAACGCCAGGGCCGAAGGGAGAACGAACGCCAGGATCGCGCGACGCATGGGTATGGCGATCCTCAGTGAAGCCCGCATCGCTCCTTCGTCCCGGTTGTCAGCCGCGCTGATTCAACTCAGACAGCTCCCGCACTGAACTCTCCAAGTCCCGGATCATGCGGGCTGCCTCTTGTTGTTGTTGGCGGGTGGCGATGCCCTTGTCCAGGGCAGCCAATATTACTTCCTGTTCTTCGGTCATGGATGCATCTTGGCGCTTGATTGCCTAAGGAAGCGTCATTTCGGAATGCTCGGGTGTCGTGTCCGGGGAATGGCCGGCCAATCCGTTTTCGGGAGCGCCGGCCTTCCGACCGGCACTTGCCGACCTAAAGGTCGGCGCTACATTGTCCATCCAATTCCCGGACACTACACTAGCGGTTTTGCCGTCCCACAGCAGAGCGGCGGAGCCGCCGGCGTCACCCCCGGAATCGAGCGTCCCTTAGTGTGTTGAATAGCCGTGAATGACCCCAGCCGAATCGGTGTAGCGGCCAACAATCTCACCTTTGTTGTTGACGCCGCGGCACCGCGTTTCCGTGGAACCCGGAACCATGACCGCATCGTAGGTCCCGCCAAACTTGGCGTAGCCGGTAAACGGGCCCGCCGCGCTTGTGCCCCAAAGCCCCACCACCTCGCCCGCGTCGTTAATCCGGTCAGACGCCGTCAGGGCGCTGCCCGGGAAAACAATCGGGGTAAACTTACCGGCAGTGAGACTATACCCGTGCTCCACCGCCGCCGAGTCGTCAAAGATTCCAACCATTTGGCCCAAATTGTTCACGCCCGTAACATAGGTGAGGGTGGAACCCGGGACGTTGACGGTGGTGAACGTCCCATTGTTGTCCGTAAAGCCATGGAATAACCCATCGCTGCCGATGTAAGTGCCCACAATCGCGCCGGCGTTGTTGATTCCCCAGGCGTTGGTGAAGGTCGAACCGGGGGGATCGATGGTCGTGAACGTCGACTTGTTCAACATGTATCCATGCGTGATCCCACCCGAATCGGTGTACCACCCCACGACCTGGCTCGAATCGTTGATCCCATACGCCAGGGTCGCGGTAGCGCCTGGAAAATCGATGGTGGTGAATGTACCCTGGGCCCGCAAAAAGCCATGGCTCACCAACGCCGAATCAATGTAAAACCCGACGATGGTCCCGTTAATGTTGACGTCATTACAATCCGTTTCGGTGGCGCCCGGGACATCAATCGTTGTAAAGATTCGCGAGCCTGGCGCTTGGCCACGGGCAGCGGTCGGGGCGATGGCGAGAGCAAAGGATAAGCAGGTGAGAAGCAGTGTACTGGTTTTCAGTTTCGACATTGAGATCCTCCTGTTAGGCAGAGCCAGTCTATGCAGGGCCGGTCTCGCTGTCAAGCTTGGGGCGTGGACCCCCACGGACGGCCGGGCTGGCAGCCTGCGCCTGAGACCGGTGATAGAATCCTAACGAGCGAGAGGTTGCGATGGCGTTGGGCGCGAAAATCCGGACTCTCTTCCGGCTGTTCGTCTTGTTCGCGGTGCTGGTAGCCGTGGCGCTGATCAGCGCCATTACCACGGTCCGGCTCACCGTTCACAGCGGCCAGGAGAATGCGCCGAATCTGGTGGGCGTGCCGCTCGACCTCGCCGAGCGGCACGCCCGCGCCATGGGCCTGGGCGTCAGGGTGGAAGACCGGCTGTTCAGCGAGAAGTATGCCACCGGCCAGGTTGTCTCCCAGGTTCCGGCCGCGGGTGCGAGCACCAAAGCTGGCCAGGACGTCCACGTGCTCGTCAGCTTGGGCCCCCCGCGGCTGAGCGTGCCCGACGTGGTGGGATCGAGCGTTCGCGCCGCCGAGATTGTAGCTGTGGGACGCGGACTTGCCGTGGGCGACGTCGCTACGGTGCATGGAGACAGCACGGTCATGGATCAGGTGGTGGCCCAGGACCCACCCCCGGCCACCACCGAGGTACGCAGCCCGGCGGTGAACCTGCTCGTGTCGGTCGGAGAGCCTCCAGCCGCTTTCGTCTGCCCCGATTTCACCGGCATGCGCCTCGATGCGGCGCGGCGCGCGATCGAAGGGGCGGGATTCAAAGTGGGCCAGATCGTAACTGCTGGCGCTCACACGCCCGCTCCTGGAGCAACGACCGGAGCGATGGCCGGGGCCACGGGAAGTCCTGCCAATCATGCAGGTCCGTCCGGCAATGTCGCGAGCCCCGCCGCTTCTCCCCAGGGTTCGGCGCCTGGCGGCGTCATCGTCTCTCAGTCGCCACCGCCGGGAAGCAAGATCGGCGCCGACGCAGTATTCAATTTCGAGGTCGAGCCCTGAGCTGGCTCCGGACATGGCGACTTGCGGCGCAGGCATCTTGCTTGCGGTCTCATAGCTGGCAGACTGGAGGCCTGCGACACATCGGGCAACCACAAGCGGTAATGACCCACTTAGGCGATTTCTCATTATCGGGTTAGCTCCGGCGCTGCCATTAAGCCTGTGTAAATGATCGTGCTGGTGCGAAGACGGGCTTGCGGTCATGGCTCAACCCCACTCGCCCCCGTCGGCGGCAAATCGGGCAGGCCTGCTGCATTCGAATTCAACTTACCCACTTTCAGTAACATTCCTGGGTTGACCGTCATTCCTCCCTCTGTTCCGCTTTCATCCGGGCACCGCCCGGGTGGAACGGCGGGTACCGCCCGCCAGGGTCCTTCCTAAGACTTGGCGCCACAGGTCGGGGGCGGCTCGGTTTTTATTCGCCGGATCAAGCATGATAATCATGCGTTTAAGCTCTGTGTTTTCATTCAGTCCAGCACGAATACGCAATCGCCCGAGCGTAGCCTGTTGTACAGGGTGCCCGCGCTAGGACGCGTTGCGGCAGTCTAAGGGGCATACCGCGAGGTTCTCCATCTGATTTTAGTATATCATGAGTTACCTGCTTGTCAAGTATTTTTTGTTTCCTTAAGTCAGGCCATCGTGTCCTGGGAAGTTCGTTCAGGAAACACCACTGAATCGCGACACCACAAACGGCGGGGTAGTGGGTCTGTTTATTGTAGCGTCGCTCTCTGAGCGCGGGAACCATTTCACTACCAACGGCGGAGTGGTGACTCATTTTGCCGATTCTTGTAAGCTTTCCCTCTCTGTCATTCCCACGAAAGCGGTAATCCACTGCGAAATAAAGGCTCACCCCTGGATGGGCTCGCTTTCGCGGGGATGACGGCGGTGAAGAGTGTCTGTAAACATCAAAGTAAGTCACTACCGACGAATACAGCAGCTTGACAAGACCTGCCTCACCCCGTTACACATAAGAGACAGCCTGAATGGGAGGTCGTCTAACGGTAGGACTGCAGACTCTGGATCTGCGTATCGGGGTTCGAATCCCTGCCTCCCAGCCATTCATTCAAAAAGGTAGCAGCCAAGCCCGAACGGTCGGCGTCAGGGCCGCAGCTACAGGCCTCGTAAGACCAAGTCACACAAATGGATTTTGGGAATCGACTTGTCTGACCTGAAATGCCGGGCAGCCTTTGTGAGCAGGGCTCACGTGAGACTACACAGACCGGCGGCGCCCGGTGTATGCTGTCTTGAAGGTTAGACATGCGGCTTCTCTTGGTTGAGGACGAGCGTCGCGTCGCGAGCTTCATCGCTCGCGCGTTGCGGGAGAATTCTTACGCGGTGGACGTTGCCGAAACCGGCGAGAAGGCTTTGGAGCTGGCGACAGACGTCGGCTACGACGCCATTCTGCTCGACGTGCGGCTGCCCGGCTTGAGCGGGATCGAAGTCTGCCGCCGGTTGCGCCAGCAACGGACAGAGACACCCATTCTGATGCTGACGGCTCGCGGCCTGGTGGAGCAAAGGGTGGAGGGCCTCGACGTCGGCGCCGACGATTATCTCCCCAAGCCTTTCGCGCTGGCCGAACTGCTGGCGCGGGTGCGGGCGTTGCTGCGGCGCGGCCTCGGCAAGCGCGGCACCCTGCTGGGTTACGCCGACCTGGAGCTTGACCGACACCGCCGCCGCGCCACCCGAGGCAAGGAGGCCATTCCCCTCACGCCGAAGGAATTCGCACTTCTCGAACTGTTCCTGCTGCGGGCTCCGGAGCCGGTGACGCGAAGCGAAATCATCGAGCATATCTGGGACTGCCACTTCGACAGCGAGACCAATCTGGTGGAGGTTTACATCAACCGCCTGCGCCAGAAGATTGACTTGAATCGGCCGGCCAAGCTCATCCACACCGTCCGCGGCATGGGTTACCGGCTGGGACTCGCGGAATGAATGATGAAAGCGCACACATTTCGTTTCCGCATGATGCTGTTGTTCTCGACCGTGGTGGGCGTGTTGCTGGCGGCGTCCTATCTGGCGTTTGGCGCTTTGCTGGTCAGTGAAATCCACTCTCAACTTAACCGCCAGTTGCTCGAGACGGCCCGTCCCATCGTCGCCGACCTCATCACCGACCCCAACGAACAGGACGTGAGCAAGCTCGACATTCCGGGGGAATACTTCGAATTGCTGGACGGGTCGGG
Source organism: Terriglobia bacterium (assembly GCA_035934405.1). GTDB lineage: Bacteria > Acidobacteriota > Terriglobia > UBA7540 > UBA7540 > DASYXW01. Next base: position 8,858 of record DASYXW010000017.1, on the reverse strand, counting down.
CCGGGTCCTGCAAAGCTCGACGAACCTGGCGAGCCCGCTCAACTTGACGGCCCTCGGACCGCGAACTTCGCATCCGATTTTCGGCGCTGCCACCACGGGCGACGGCACGTCGTTGCGCGCCGCCATGATTCCGTTTGACCGAGGGGCGCAGAAGCTGGCGCTGGCCGTGGCCATCCCGGCGCTGGGCGCGAACCGGGTGGTGGACAGCTTCGCCCGGGTCGCCCTGCTGCTCTTCCCGCTCAGCCTCCTGCTGACGGCCGGGATCTCGGCCTGGTACGTGGGCAGGAGCCTGGCGCCCATCACGGCGCTCACCCAGCACGCGGCGCAGATGGCCAGGCAGGTGACCAAGCGAGGACAATTCTGGACGCCTCTCGCCGTGCCTTCCACTCATGACGAGCTCAGCCGTCTGGCGGAGACCTTCAATCAGCTCTTGCAGGGTGTGGACTCGGCTCTCGGCCAATTGCGGCAGTTCGTCACCGACGCTTCGCACGAGCTTCGCACACCCCTCTCCGTTTTGCAGGGCGAGACGGAGCTGCTGCTTTCCAAGCCCCGGACGACGGAAGAGTATCGCCAGGCCCTCTCGGTGTGCCATGACGAAGCGAAGAGCTTGACGCGCATCGTGGAAGGACTCTTTACTCTTTCCATGGCTGACGCCGGGCAGCTTCACCTGGCCTGCGAGCCCCTCTACATTGACGAGGTGCTGGAACAGGCTTGCGCGCTGGTCACGCCGCGGGCGCGCGCCAAGGATATCGCCATCAGCCGGGAGCTGCAGCACGAAGTCGCTTACGTCGGGGATGAAGCTTTTCTCCACCAGTTGTTCCTCATCTTTCTGGACAACGCCATCAAATACTCGCCGCCGAGCACTGGAGTGCAGGTCCGCCTCGAGAGGTTCAACGGCGTCGTGCGAGCCCGCTTCGAAGACCAGGGCATCGGGATTCCATCCGAGCACTTGTCACGCATCTACGAGCGTTTCTACCGCGCCGCGCCGAGCAGCGCCGGAGAAGCCCAGAGCGGCGGGCTAGGCTTGGCCATTGCCCAGGCGATTGTTTGCGCCCACGGCGGCACGATCGAGTGCGCCAGCACGCCGCAAGTGGGCACCACCTTCACGGTAACCTTGCCATTTCCGTCGCCGGCTGAATCGGGTCTGCCGCAACGAAACATGAACAAAAATTAATTCCGTTTTAATGCTTCGCTCCGGCCGCCGGAATACGCTTTGCGGCGCAGCTTGGAGGAGGTGTTTCATGGTCTCTCGATTCGATCGTCGGCCGTTCGTCTGTGGTCCGCTGCTGGCGGCGCTGCTCTGCGCCGCGCTCGCGCCCATCCAGGCCCGGGCCCAGGTGGTCGGCGCCACGCTGTCGGGGACTATCACGGACCCCTCCGCAGCCGTCATTCCCAACAGTGAAATTTCCATCAAGAACGTCGCCACCGGAGTCACCGAGACCGTGAAAACGAACGCCGCCGGCTTTTACACGGCCGTCAACCTGCTTCCCGGCAACTACCAGATTCGAGTGTCAGCCTCGGGATTCTCCACCGAAGTGCGCACCGGAATCATCCTGACGGTGGGCTCCGCCCAGGTGCTGGATGTTTCCCTGCGCGTTGGGAAATCCAGCCAAACCGTGCAAGTGGCCGGAGCCGCGCCGGCCGTGCAGCTTGGGAGCTCGGCGCTCAGCGCCGTGGTGAACTCGACCACGGTGCGCGAGTTGCCCCTCAATGGACGCTCGTGGACGGACCTGGCGACGTTGCAACCGGGAGTCGATGCCATTCAGGCGCAGCCCACGTTTGCCGTCGGCGCCGACCGCGGCAACCGCGGCTACGGCGGGCAGATCACGATCAACGGCGGCCGGCCGCAGCAGAATAACTACCGGCTGGACGGCATCAGCATCAATGACTACGCCAACGGCGCGCCCGGCAGCGTCCTGGGAGGCAACCTCGGCGTGGACGCGATCGAGGAGTTTTCCGTGCTGACGAACAGTTACTCGGCAGAGTACGGAAAGACCTCGGGTGGAGTGGTCAACGCCATCTCGCGTTCCGGCACCAATCAGTTTCACGGCAGCGGCTATGAGTTTCTGCGCAACAGCGCTTTGGATGCGCGCAACTTCTTTGACCTGGGCACGATTCCTCCTTTCAAACGCAACCAGTTTGGGGGCGCGATCGGCGGACCCATCCAGAAGGATCGAACCTTCTTTTTCGCGGACTACGAAGGCATACGGCAATCGAAGGGCATCACCGATATCAGCACCGTGCCCTCGATGGCGGCGCGCAGCGGCCAGTTGTGCTCGCAGCCGAACCCCTTGTCGTCCTGCACGCCGACCACGGTGACTGTCGATCCCGCCGCGGCGCAATATCTTCCCTTTTACCCCTTGCCCAATGCGGGCATTGATCTCACCACGGGCGGAGACGCGGGCACGTTTGCCTTCCCGGGCCAGCAAGTGATTCGCGAAGACTTCGTCACCGCAAGGCTGGACCACAAGTTCTCGGACAGCGACAGCATCTTTGGAAGCTATCTTTTCGACAACACGCCCTACCACGCGCCCGATCCTTTTAACGTCGTGCTGCTCGGCAACCAGACGCTGCGGCAGATCATCTCCGTGGAAGAGACGCACATTTTCGGCCCCACCTTCGTGAACTCCTTCCGGGCCGGCTACAACCGCGACGGCGTGGCCAATGACAACACGGTGAAAGCCATTAATCCGCTGGCGGCGGATCCTACCCTCGGCGCTGATCCCACCCGCGACGCCACCCAGGTGAACATTTCCGGAATCTCTCCCTTTACCGGCGGTGTCGGCGCCAATCCAACCTACTTTTACTTCTGGAACTCCTGGCAGGCTTACGACGATGCCCTCTGGAACCGCGGAACGCACGCCGTGAAGTTCGGCGTCGCCCTGGAGCGCGAGGACCTCAATGAGCTTGTGCTGCGGGATCCCAGCGGCATCTTTTCCTTCGGCTCGCTTCAGAGTTTCCTCACCAATCAGCCGTCGCGATTCGTCACCGGCGTCGCCAGCACCCTTACGCCGCGCGGCCTGCGGCAGACCATCTTCGGACTCTATCTTCAGGACGACTGGCGCTGGAAACCCAATCTCACGCTGAACCTCGGTTTGCGATGGGAGATGGCGACCGTGCCGACGGAAGTGCAGGGTAAGTTGTCGGTGCTGCTCACCCCCACCGACGCAACGCCTCACTTGGGGTCTCCGTTCTTTTCCAATCCCACGCGGCGCAATTTTGATCCGCGCATCGGCTTCTCCTGGGATCCGTTTCACAAGGGCACGACCGCGATCCGAGGCGGCTTCGGCCTTTTCGACGTGTTGCCCCTGCCTTACCTGTTCACACTCTATTCGGCGCAGGCAGCTCCTTTCTTCTCCTTCGGCTCGGTGAACAGTCTGCCGGCAGGTTCGTTTTTCCAGGGAGCGTTTCCCCTCTTGACCGCCTCTTCTCTCCAGGCAGTGTACATCGAGCAGCACCCGCATCGCAGTTACGTGATGCAGTGGAACCTGAACATCCAGCACGCCATCACTCCGAACCTGACGGCGACGGTTGGCTACGTCGGCTCGCGCGGCGTCCACCTGCCGTGGGTGGCAGACGACATGGACATCGTGATTCCCACCGCGACGCCTTCGGGTTACCTCTGGCCTTGCGCGCCCATCGTCGCCGGGGCGTGCACGCAATACCAGGCCGGCACAACCCAAAATCCAAACTTTGGCGACGTCCGGGGCCTGATGTTCCGGGGCAACTCCTTTTACGACGCCCTGCAAGTGGGCCTGCAGAGACGGCTCAGCCACGGACTGCAAACGCAGGCGTCCTTCACGTGGGGCAAGAGCATCGACATCGGTTCGGCGGCGCTCGCCGGCGACACTTTTGGGAACTCCATCTCCAGCCTGCAATGGTTTGATCCGAGACTCAACCGGGCCCTTTCCGACTTCAACATTGGCCGCACCCTCGTCCTCAACGCCACCTGGCAGGTGCCTGCGGCCAAGTCGCTCACCGGAGCCGCGGGATGGATTACCAACGGCTGGCAGCTGGGCGGCATCTACCGGGCGAGCGACGGCATTCCCTTTACCGCCACGTTCGGCACCGACGGCGATCCGCTCGGCTTGAACAGCAGCGACCCGTGGGACTTCCCCAACCGGCTGTCGGGCCCCGGGTGCAATTCCTTGATCAATCCGGGCAATCCCAACAACTACATCAAGACGCAATGCTTCCAGATTCCCCCCGTCACGGCGGCCCTGCTCTCGCAGTGCTCCCAGGTGACGCCGGGAACCTGCTTCAACCTTCGCGGCAACGCCGGCCGAAACATCGTGCCGGGACCGGGCACGTCCAACCTCGATTTTTCGATTTTCAAGAACAACCATATCAGCAGAATCTCCGAGAACTTCAACATCCAGTTCCGGGCTGAGTTCTTCAACATTCTCAACCATGCCAACTTCGCGGTTCCGGTTTCACCCGACAGCACCGACATCTTTGACTCGACGGGCGCATCGACCGGCATCGCGGGAAAGCTGACGTCAACCACCACCACGGCGCGCGAGATTCAGTTGGCCGTCAAGTTCATTTTTTAGGCGGGGGCGCTGCGCGTCCCAACAATACGGCAACATCGCAAGTCACCGCCAAGTCCGCAAGCCTGCCATGCTGAGGTCGCCGCGGCGGCCGAAGCATCCCGGTAGTTTCTTTTGATGTCGGCGAGACAAATACAGGGATTCTTCGCTCCGCTTCGCTCGCTCAGAATGACAAACCCCTTCGGGTTGCGAACGGACTTATGACGCTGGGTACCCGGAGTGTCACAGAAACTGATGAATTGGGCGCATTGGCACCTTCTACTCAATCACCTCCCCGTCATTGGAACTCCGTTTGCCATCGGTCTCGAAGCTTTCGCCGTCTGGAGAAAAAGCGACGAGATGGAGAAGGCCAGCGCCGGATGCTTTGTCGCCGTGGCCCTGCTCACCATCCCGGCGTATTTGACCGGCTGTCCGGCCAAGCGCCTGGTTCGAGGTTTACCTGGCGTCTCCCAATCGTTCGTGCACCAGCACGAGAATGCCGCGCTCATTGCCGCGCTCGCGGTCTGGGGACTCGGTTCGATTTCCCTCCTCGCCCTCTTTTTTTCGCGCCGATCGCGGCCCATGCCGCGCTGGTTTGCTCCGGCGTCTTTGATGGCCGGCATCGTGGCTGCCGGGCTGATGGCCTGGACCGCGAACCTCGGCGGCCAAATCCGCCACACCGAGATTCGCAGTGGCGCGAGCGCCGCGGCCAGCGCGCCCGCGGCGCAAAGGAAGGCATCCGATGAGTAACCGCGAGCGAAAAGGCGCGGTAGCCCTGACGTGCGCCGCCGTGCTCGCGCTTTTGCTTCCCCTCATGGGCCTACCGAGCCTCCAGGCGCGGGCGCAGCAACACAAGGCGCCCGCCGCGAAGCCTGCGTATCCCGCGCCGCGCTGGCCTGCGTACCTCCGCGCGCCGCGGTCGGTGGAGGATGCCATGCCGCGCGCCCGCGTGCTGGCGCGCGATAAAGCCGGCTTTGGCGGCAACTCGCCCGGAATCGGCTTGGGCATGTTGCGGCGCGGCGACGAAGTGATGATCGTGACCGACACCACGGCGGACGGCCTGATCGTGGAGGCGGTGCGGCGGGCGCTGGCGGAGCGCGGGGTGAAGTCCGACTTCGTGCCCAATTACACGCTGGCCGGTGTGTCGAAGGCGGACGCGGAGACCATCCGCCAAAAGACCGAAATCCGCAGCGCCCAGGAAGGCTTCATGGAGGCGAAGTACTACTGGATCGAGCGCGTCTTTGCCCATCCCGAAGCGCCCAAAGAATGGCTCAAGAAGCGGCGGCCCGATCTCTACGCGGCGCTTTATCCGAAGCGCGACGAGATGTCGCCCCAGCTTTACCAGGAGTGGAAGAAGTTGAGCAACGAAAACGTGGGCGCGGCGGTCCGCGACTACCTGATGAAGCACCCGAAAGTGAAGGGCGTCTACTGGGGACATCCGGGCGGAGCGTTTTACGCCCGGACTATGGCCCCGCTCGAAGCCAAGTACCTGGGGCGCTGTTCCTTCACCAATCGCTGGGAAGTGATGAGCGACGTGCCGGCCTTTCCGAGCGACGTCTTTCGCCTGGTCGAGAAGAAAACACTCGCGCCTATCGCGGACATCGATGAGGTCCACGTCACCGATCCCGAGGGGACGGACATTTCCTGGAAAGTGCCCGAGGAGATGGCCCAGCGGTGGGCCAAGGGCGCTTACTGGCGCGGGCACCTGCTGATGTATCCCGACAGCGCCACCGGCCAGTACCCGTACGACTTCGACCGCTATCCTGCCCACGGCAAGCAGTGGATTCCGCGCTCGCCGACGGCGCAGGCGACGGGAGTGATTGCGGGAACGAACGGCTCCGGCGGATTCTGGCCGCGCATGGAGGTGCGCCTCAAAAACGGTTACATCACCCAAGTCACCGGCGGAGGCTTGTACGGAGATGTGATTCGAGAGTTTTTGAATTATCCGCACATCAACGACGTCACGTATCCCTATTACGACCGTCCGGGTTTCTGGCACCTCTGGGAAGTCGCGCTCGGGACCAATCCCAAGTACTTCCGCAACCCCACCGATTTCTATGGCGGCGGCACGGCGGGAATTTATTGCCTCACCTACGAACGCTACCGCAGCGGCGTGTTCCATTGGGGGCTGGGGAACGAGATCGCGAGCGACCCCGGCTCGCGGGGGACGCCCGTGAAGTGGGATAAGTTCGCGGCGGACCGGAATCTGCCGAGCGGCCACGATTTTCACATCCAGAATTACTTCATCACTTATCGCGCGCATTTGAGGTCCACCGGCAAGTGGGTGACGCTCGTGGACCGCGGACACCTGACGGCGCTCGACGACCCCGAGGTGCGGGCGCTTGCTTCCAAGCACGGCGACCCCGACCGAATCCTGAGCGAAGACTGGATTCCGGAAGTCCCCGGCATCAACGCGCCAGGCAGCTACGCGGAGTATGCCAAAGATCCGTGGAAATACGCCGACGCGCAAATGAAGAAGATCCTCAACGGCAGTTATCAGCACGACTACCCGCCCGTCAAGGGCCGCCGGTGACGTCACGGACTGTGTTGAAGCCGCGGCGGCAATCTCCGGGCGAGGCAGGAAATCACAATTCACAGGAGGAATCATGAAGCGAATCCAATTGGTCTTACTCGGTCTGTTCGTCATGGTCGCAACGAACGCGCGCGCCCAGGGCAAGGCCCTCGAACTCATCCACACCACGCCGCTGCCGGAACTTCACGACGGCGATTTCGATCATGCTGCGATCGACCTCAAGGGCCATCGCCTTTTCTTTGCCGCCGAGGAAAACTCCAAGGTACTGGTGTTCGACACCAACACCAACCAGCTCATTCACACCTTCACCGACATGAAAGCGCCGCACTCCATTGTTTATCGGCCTGGGATCAACAAGCTCTTCATCGTTGATGGCGAGGCCTCGGAGATCAAGATCTACCAGGGCGACACGTACCGGCGCATCGGGCAGATTCCGCTTTCGATCGACTGCGACTCGATGGCCTACGACCCGGCGACGAAATACATGTACGTGGTGAACGGCGGCCGCGAAGCGCACACGCCTTATTCCCTGATCAGCATCATTGATACCACCACGGCGAAAAAGCTCGGCGACATCAAGATCAACTCGAACCGCGTGGAGGCGCTGGCGCTTGAAAAATCCGGCGACCGGCTCTATTGCAACATCACCGGCGAGAACGCCGTGGGCGAGATCGACCGCAAGAAGCGCGTGCTGATGGCCACGTGGCCGATCGCCAGCCAGGGCAAGCAGAACGTGCCGCTGGCGTACGACGAAGCGGATCATCGCTTGTTCGTGGTCACGCGCGAGCCGGGCAAGCTCATCGTGCTCGACTCCGACTCGGGCAAAGTGGTCACGAGCATGACGTGCGTGGGCTTCGCCGACGACGCCGTTTATGATCCTGGGAGCAAGCGCATTTACGTGGCGGGAGACGGGCACGTGGACGTGTTCGCGCAGAAGGATGCGGACCATTACACGCTGCTCGAGAGCGTGCCGGGAAGTTTCCGCGCCAAGACGGCGCTCCTGGTGCCGCAACTGCATCGCTACTATCTCGGCGTCGCTCATCATGACGGCCACAGCGCTGCGCTGCGCGTGTACAAAGTGCTGTGACGCGCCACATCCCGCGCCATCGGGCACCCCGGCAACGACAAGCCGCCGACATTGCGAAACAGGTCTGCGCTGCGCGTTTCTCCGAGCACACGTGTAGCGTAGCCATGTAGCCTATCCGGGAAGTCGCGCGCTGGATTTTATCCGTCCATCAGATTTTTGCCCGCCCCTCGGGGTAGCGGCCTTGAGCCGCCGCGACGGTGCGCCGAGTGGCGCGCGCCGCTAACGCTGGCGGCGCGGTCGAGGGGGCAAGTAGCGCGCTTTATGCCTATTGTTTTCAGCGGGTTGGCTCGTGCTGCCGGTAACTGGCTTAGTTTCAGTATGTTGACGGCTTTCTACATCTGCAGAAATTCCCGACCCTGTGTTTTCAGCACCTTGACGGCTTCGTTCGTTCACTTTTGCCTTTTCTGAGCCGCTGGCGGTAACGCTGTCCTCCCGGGCGGCGCCGGCCGGGCTGAAGCTTGGCGCTACGCCGGGAGCCTGGTCTGGTTCGGACTCGTCGGCCGGTGGCAAGCCGAAGAGGTCGCCCGCCCGGCGCATGCGCCGGTAGCGCACCAGCATCTCAAACTTCTTTTCGAAGCGGCGCTCCAGGCGCTCCTGGGCGAGCGCGATGCGGTCGGGGTCGGGCGAGGCGTAGAGCATTTCGCACTCCACCTTGGGGCCGGCGAGCTCGGCGCGCGCCTGCCGGTCGGCGGCGGCGCGCTTCTCGAAC
>DASYXW010000084.1:0-14390 GCA_035934405.1 Terriglobia bacterium | reverse complement strand
CTGTCTCGGCTTCCTGAACCATTCGAGGGGGCTCACATTCTGATGGTGTTTTATGCGCCATTCTGCTTTATCGCCACCCTGGCAGCAATTGCCCTGGCTGTGGTCTATCATCATGCGTCGGAAGTGGAGCTGGCGTCTGCGTGACCTCATTGATGGTTGACGAAGCAACCGGCTTTGACATTGGCCTGCCCTGGTAAAAGGATGCTTGCGCAACGGGGCTGACCTGAGCCGTAGACTCATAACCTCGGGGGAGGCCGCCTATCACCCAGATCGATATTTCGGTTGATCTCAGCAGCGGAGGAGGAATCCATGAGTAGACGAGAGACTGCGACGCAAAAACTCAAGAGAGAACGCTCATCAAGCCGAGCGATGAAGGTGCGCGAAGGTTTCAGTGAACGTTTGGCAGTCTATGCAGCGGCGGCGGGCGCAGCCGGAGTTGGGCTACTGGCGACGGCGCAGCCCGCCAGCGCTGACATCGTGTACACGCCTGCCAACATCGGGTTCGGCGGAGACTACTTCAGCGTGTTCATTGACATCAACCATAACGGCCACAACGATTTACGCTTGTTTGACCGTTTAATCACCGGCGCCCACTATCTGGAGGTGTCTGGATACGGCGGAGCCAGGGCTCTTCTCAACGGTACGTCTAAGCTGCCGCGCTACACCAAGGCACCCCAATCGGGCGGGGCGCCGGACAGTTCTCTCCTTTCGGGATCATGCTGAGTGTCTTCCCTTACAGCGAGGGCAGCAGTGGCCTCGCGGTTGGGCCTTGGGACGACGTCGCGAATCGCTACCTGGGCTACAACTGAGCTTTGATTTTGGGGGCGGGATCCATTACGGCTGGGCGGAATTGTCGGTCGAATACAAGGGAGGTAGCGACTTTGCAGCCAGGCTCGAAGGCTACGCCTACGACACTGTCGCCAATCAGCCGATCGGTGCCGGGCAGATCGGGCCGAACACCTTTTTGTCCGCTGCCACTCCCGAACCCGGCACGCTCGGCCTGCTGGCGCTGGGATCGCTGGGGCTCGGTTTCTGGCGGCCGAAGAAATTAGTGATGAGTGACTCGCCGCGGCGGGGCGAGTGACGAGCAGAGCCGGCCACGATCAGCGATTCTCTTAAGGCCGATCCTGTGCGCCGTGGTAGATGTGCAGGATTTCGACGCTCTGTTCTTTGACGCGATACGCCGCAATGTACGGGAGAGAGGTGAGCACCAACTCACGGGTTCCTAAGAATCACAGGTTCGGCAGAACCGGAACGGTTTTCGATGCCAGGAGCCGGGCGTCGGACGTTACCAGCGTCAAGCCCAAGCTTCTCGCCGTCGCCACCAGCAGGCGGTCGGCCGGATCATCGTGCGGAAGGCTGAAGCGCGCCGTCTCCAGAACGATTTCGGAGGTAAGCGGAGCCTCCTTCAGCATGGACGCGGCGCTCGTAGCCCACTCCCTGACTTCACGGTCGAGCGCCACGCGGCGCTTTTCGACCAAGAGCACCAACTCCCAGATGCTGACCGGAGAGAGCCAGACTTCGTTCGCCTGGTTCTCCAGCGCCCGCCGCACACGCGCCGAGAGCTTGTCGGTCGAAAGCTGCGTCCAAATCCAAATGTGGGTATCCAGCAGCAGTTTCAGCGCGCTGCCTCCCAATCGCTTTTCTTGCCGGCGGGAGAGACGATATCCCCGAGGATTTTCCCGGTGCCCGCCATGGACCCAATCCAGCTCTGGGGCCGGGGCGGCGCCGACGGCGGGACCACTTCCGCCACGGGCTGTCCGAAGCGGGTGATCAACACGGGTTTCTGGGTGCGCCGGACCCGCTCCAGAACGGCAAGGCACGTGGTTTTGAACTCCGAGATACGCATACTCTCCATAGCGAGCCTCCAAGCAAGCGTATCATGGTCTACGACCATGGTCAAGTTCTTGGTTAGCCCAAAATAAGAATGCAAGTCTAATGCACATGGGGGAAAAACTTCTTGGACGATTCGGGCACGGAGCGCGCCGCTATGGGCCGGCTGACGCCGAGAATGCTGCTTCCGGCGCGCACACGGGCGCCGACGTTGACGCGCACATCGGTGGCCGGATCGAGCATCACGTCCACGCGCGAGCCGAACTTGATGAGCCCCACGCGCTCGCCGCGCTCCAGGCGGTCACCGGGGCGCTTCCAGAAGACGATCCGCCGGGCGAGTATGCCGGCAATCTGCTTTACGACGACCGTACCCTGATCGCCCTCCACCGTGAAGATGTTGTGCTCATTCTCGGCGGACGCTCGGTCTTCGGAAGCCACGCGGAAGCTGCCCCGATGGTAGGTGACCTCGCCCACTTTGCCCGCGATGGGCGAGCGGTTCACGTGAACGTCGAGCGGCGACATGAAAATGCTCACGCGGCGGACGGGCCGGCCGTCAAGGCTCTCCTCAACAATCTGGACCACGCGACCGTCGGCGGGGGAAACGATAACGTTGGGGTCGTCAGGTATCGTGCGGTTGGGGTCACGGAAGAAATTGAGGATGAGCAGGGTGAGCGCGGCGAAAAGGATCGCCGCCCAGTACAGTCCAAGATAGTCGCATCCCGCGGCCGCCAATGCCAACGGCAGCCCGTACCAGTAGCCTTCTTTAACCATAGAAATCAGTGGTCAGTTGTCAGTTCTCAGTTGTCAGTCCGACAACGGACCACGACAGCGGGCCACGGACCCATACTACGCATTGCCCGCGCGCCGCATGAGTTGCTCGATCTCGTCTTTCACGTGCAACTTCAGCTTCTTCAGACGCACTTCATCGAGCTGTTCCTGCTCGGTGAGGTAATGTCGGGAAGAGAGTTCGCTGAGTTGCGCGGCGTAGAGGGCGTGTTGTTCACGAAGGCGCTGATACTCGGGATTGCCGGCCACCAATTGCTCCCGGATGGCCTCGGTCGAAGTGCTCACGGGTGTGTCACCTCCTGCTGCTGAATTGTCATCCTGGGCGAAGCGTAGCACAGCAGGATTCCGGGTTCAAGCAGAAAGTGAAACGTCGAAGCAGCGCGTGGGACAGCCGCGTGCGCCGGGAATACGGAGCTCTGTCGGGCCAGAAAGAAATAATTCTTCCGGCAGGCTTCGAGTGTATACTCTGCGAGTAACCATTTATTGGTACATAGAGGAGGCTTGCCATGCCGCAAGAAGGAACCCGTATGGGTCGTATGGGCCATCCGGAAAAGTCCGCTCAGGACAACCGGCGCCAAGCCGAGCGCCGCGACGTATCCAAGGAGATTGCTTTCGTGGTCGATTCCGACCGCAGCAAAATCACCCAGAGCGCGTTCGCCGTGGATCTTTCCACGCTGGGCGCGCGCATCCGGACCGGGCTTAAGCTCGAGCCGGGCCAGCAGATTACCGTCATTCCCAAAGAGGGGAGCGGGCAGGCGGTGCCGAGCCGCGTCATCTGGGTGTCGGAGCAGGGACGCTGGGGACACGGCGAGGCGGGAGTCGCCTTCCTGCAGGCGACCACCCTGGAGGTCTGAGGCTCAACCCCTCACCCACCCGCCGCTGGCGGGTCCCCCCTCTCCCAAAGGGAGAGGGCTGTTTTCTTATGCTCCGGTGGAGTGACGGCTTGATGAGCCCGAATGGCTGACGGAGCCGTCGAGCCCTCAAGGCGCGCCGCGCGCATTGGGCGCGTGGAGCTGCGCCTGGGTCTGGGGCGGTGGGGGTTCGGGCGCCTGTGAGCCTTTTTTGTCGAAATAGGCCTTGATGACGTCGCGCGAGATGGGCGCCGCCACCGACGACTCCTCGCCGTGCATCACGAGCGTCGCCACCACGATTTCGGGCTTGTCGGCCGGGGCGTATCCTACAAACCAGGCGTTGTTGCGGTAATTGGCGTCGTGCGCCGACTTTTTCAGGCCGACGCTCACCACCTGGGCCGTGCCCGTCTTGCCGGCGATGTCGAGGCCGGGGAGGCGCGCGCTCGCGCCCGTGCCACCCTCGTTCACCACGCCCCACATGCCGCGGGTGACGGCGTCAACGGTTGAAGCGCTGATGGGAAATTGCCGTTCGTTGCCGGGGGGCGGGTCAACGCCCTGCGCCAGCAACTGGTCGCGGAAGGCAAGGTGGGGCCGCTCGAAAACGCCGCCGGAAGCAACGCCGGCGATCATGTAGGCCAGTTGCAGGGGCGTTACCTGCACGGCGCCCTGACCGATGGCCACCGAAATCGTCTCACCGGCGTACCACTTGTGCTTGAACACCCGCTCCACCCAGGCGGGCGAAGGCATCAGGCCGGCGTCTTCGGAGGGCAGGTCGATCCCGGTGCGGGCGCCGAGTCCCAGACCGCGGGCGTAGTAGTCCAGCTTGTCAATCCCAAGCAACTTTCCGAGCGTGTAGAAATACACGTCACAGGAGATCACAATGGCGCGGTGGAGGTCCACGCTGCCGTGGCCGCGGTGCTTCGCAAAAATCCAGTCGTGATACGTGTGGCCGTAAATCGTGATGAAACCGGGACAGATGAGGGTGTAACTCGGCGTGATGGTGCCGGAGTCCAGCGCGGCCGTGGCGGTGACGATCTTGAACACCGAGCCGGGCGCAAGCTGCGCCTGAATGACCTTATCGAGGAGCGGGGTCTCGGGGTCCGACATCAGCTTCGCCCACTCCGCGCGGTTGATGCGGCCGGCGAAGTCGTTGGGATCGAATTCGGGGTGGCTGACCAGGGCGAGCACTTCGCCGGTGCGTGGGTCGAGAGCCACCACGGCCCCCGAGTGATCGCCGAGCGCGGCGTCGGCGGCGAGCTCGAGGTCGAGATCAATGGTCAGGCGGAGGTCGTTGCCGGGATGGGCGTCGAGGGTGTTCATGGCGCCCACTTCCTGGCCCTTACTGTTGACGATGACGCGACGCATGCCGTCGCGGCCGGCGAGAATGGAGTTGTACTGGCGCTCGATGCCGGACTTGCCGACCACGTCACCCGGCCGGTAGGGCGAACCCGCCGGCGCCAGCATTTCTTCGGAGACCTCGCCGACGTAGCCGAGCATCGAGGCGCCGACGGTGTGCTTGAGGTAGAAGCGCTGCTGGGTCTGGATGAGATCGAGCTCGGGATACTCCACGCGGTGCGATTCCACAAAAGCGATATCTTCGAGCGACGCCGATGGCTTGAGGAGCACGGGCTGGAAACGCGGCAGCTTGGCGGCGCGGGTCACCGTCTGCTCAACCTCGGAGGGGTCGAGTTGCAAAGCGCGCGCCACGGCCTCCAGGCGCGCCGGCGTGAGCGCCGCGGCGTTTTCGCGCTCCAGCAGGATGCTGAAGGCGGGGAAATTGTCCACCAGCACGCGACCCTCGCGGTCGAGAATGCGGCCGCGCGGCGCAATCACCGGCAGGTTGCGGATGCGGTTGCGCTCGGCTTCGTCCTCGTAAACGCGATGCTGGCCAATCTGCAAGCGCCAATAGCCACCGAGCAGCACCAGCAGCGTGGCGGCGATGAAGTATTGCAGCAAGGAAATCTTCCAGGCGGGTAAGCGGCGATCTTCGGGAAACCGAACCGGCATGTTCTCGTCTGCCCGCCTGGCTCGGCGGCCGTTCGGCCCGACCGGATTAGAATCGAGGGCGGCTGGTTCCTGGAGGCGGTTCGGGCACCGGGCGCTCGCGAGATTCGTTCTCTCTTACCCTCTTAGCGCCTTCCGATTGACGATAGCAGATGGACGAGGGGCAAGCAAGCAAAGGGCAGGATTCAGGGAATACGCACTGGCTGACGTGAAGCCAGCAAGACGCCGACGGGTGCTATAATTTCCTTGAGGCCAGCAATCACCGCCTATGAAGTCCCTCGAGGAATATCTCGCTCTGTCGGCGCAGAATCACGGCCACATGTGTCCCGGCCAGGTGCTGGGCGTGCGCATGGCGATGCTGGGCTTGCGGGAGCTGGGTATCGACGAGCCCGCGAACTTCCGCAAGCGCCTGTACACCTACGTCGAAATTGACCGCTGCGCCACCGACGCCGTGAGCCTGGTGACGGGTTGCCGGCTGGGCGCGCGAACGCTGAAGTTCCTGGACTACGGCAAGGTGGCGGCGACGTTTGTGGATCTCGAGAGCGGCCGCGCCGTTCGCGTGGCGGCGCGCGACGATTCCCGCCGGCGCGCCAGGCAGGTGGCTCCCGAGCTCGCGGATCCTTACCGGCAGCAGCGGGAAGCCTACAAGGCCATGGACGATGCCGAGCTTTTCATCTGGCAACGTGTGCGCGTCAAGGTGAACGACCAAGACCTGCCCGGCGGGCCGCGCTCGCGCGTCGCCTGCGACGAATGCGGCGAGGGCGTGAACAACGGGCGCGAGCTTCGAGCCGGTGGGCGCGTCCTGTGCCGGAACTGCGCCGGCGAAAGCTACTACGTCCTTTCATCATGACGCCGACCGTAAATCCCGAATCCTGGCCCAGCCCGCCGCCCCCGCCGGCGCCGGTCGTCCTCTGGCCGCGCACCTACGTTCCCGTGGCCACCTATGTCCTCATTGCCCTGAACGTCGCCGTGTTCGCGCTGATGATCGCGGCGGGCGGCCCGGGGAATTCCTACGTCGTGCTCGATTTCGGTGCCTCCTATGAGCCGTTCTTTCGCCAGGGCCAGTATTGGCGGCTGGTGATGCCGATGTTCCTGCACCTCGGCTGGCTGCACCTCGGCACGAACATGTTTGTGCTTTTTATCCTTGGCCCGGTGCTCGAAGAAATGTACGGCTATGGGCGCTTCCTGCTGCTCTACGTCGGCGCGGGCATCTGCGGCTCGTTCGCCTCGATGACGATTTCGCACAACGTGGCGGCGGGCGCCTCGGGAGCGATCATGGGTGTCGCCGGAGCCATCCTCGTGGCGGGATACGTTCATCGCGCCACGCTGCCCCATCGCCTGGCGCGCGTCTTCAGCCGCGGACGGCTGCCCTTTATGCTCCTGATCTTCGTGGTCATGGAGCTGGTGGTGGACCGTTCCATCCCCAATGTTGACCATTGGGGACACGTCGGCGGCCTGGTAGGAGGCGCGTTGCTGGCGCTCCTCATTGCGCCGCCGCGCCGGGAATCCGTGGCCGGCCACTGGCTGGGCGGGACGACCGCTTCCGCCGCTCTTGACCCATCACTCCGGCCACCGGAGGGCCCCGAAGAACGCCCTTCCCAAAGCATCGCGGTGGTTCCCGTGGCGGTGGTCGCGCTCGCCATGACGCTCGCGGCCGGTCACTATCAGTCGTTCCACCGCGCCAGCCTGTTGCTCCAGCAAGGCGACCGGCTGGAAGCGGTCGGCAGCCTCGATCGCGCCATCGCCAGCTTTCGCCAAGCGGAGAAGCTCGCTCCCAACGACGAGCGTCCGCATGAAGATTTGGGCCTCGCTTACGCGGCGAAGGCGCAGGTCAGCGATGCAGCCGCGGAATACGAGCAGGCTCTCCGCCTCAATCCGCGATCCCTGCAGGCCGCGCTGGGCCTGGCGTCGATTTACCAGAGCCAAGGCAAACCCGCCGAGTCGCAAAAGCTCATCGAAACGGCGCTCGGCAAGGACCCTCAGTCGGCTGGCGCGCAGGCGGAACTCGCCGATCTTGCGAACGCCCAGAAGCTCTATCCGCAGGCGATCGGCCATTACCAGCAAGCCCTGCGCCTTGACCCCAGGCTGGCGGTCGCCCACAACAATCTGGCGTGGCTTTACGCCACTTGCGACGACCCGAAGTTCCGCAATGCGGCGGAGGCGCTCGAGCACGCCAAGCTCGCCGTGGAGTTGACCGAGTGGCGGCAGCCGGAGTTCATCGACACGCTGGCGGAGGCCTACTACGCCACCGGCAACTACGCCCAGGCGGTGGAGACGCAGAAGAAGGCGCTGGCGCTCGCGCCGCACGCGGCCGAGCTGCAGGAACACATGGCGAAGTACCGCAAGGCCCGGTCAGGGGTTGGGGGCCAGGGATCAGGGACCGGTAATGACAACGGAGACGGAAGAGTACACCTCGGGCGTTCATCCCCGGCCCCCGGCCCCTGACCCCTGGCCACTGCCTTTATGCATTCCACCTTCGCCCAGATTGTCGTCGCCGCCGCCATCCTTGGCGCCGCCTACGCCGTCACGGCCGGCTTTGCGCGCGCCATGTACATCAGGTGCGGCGGGTGCCGAACCCTCAATGCCCGGCGGCGCCGTCAGTGCCGCAAGTGCGGCGGCGAGCTGCGCGACCGGTAATTGCTTGATTGGGGCGCTTCTAATGTAAGATAGTACGCGCCGAGTAAACGCCGTAGGGACGCGGAGAATCAACCCATGGCCCAGTGGGAATACCGTTTCGAAGTTCTTGAACTCGACGACCTGGACGAGAACGCCGCCGAACTGAACCGGCTGGGCGAGGAAGGATGGGAAGTGGTCTCGCTGCTTTCGCGCGGCCAGGCGGCGACCACGCTCACCGTGGTCCTGCTCAAGCGGCCGAAAGCGTAGAGACAGCATCCCAAGGCCGCCGCTGACGCCGGGCCGCGCTTGCACCGTTAAGGCGCCGCGGGCAGCCCGGCTGTCCCCTTGCGCATCGAGCTCTCTGGGGGCTCTCTGGGGGTTGAGTCCGGCGGCCGAAGCGGCTAGAATGCTCGCCATCCGGATTTCATAGAGGAGGACCTTATGTCGAGGCTTGGGAAATGGATGGGCGGGGCGCTGGTGTTGGTGGTGATGGCCGCGGCCGCGCCGGCGTGGGCGCAGACGGGCGGCGTGACGGGTAAGACGATACTCTCGGACGGAAGCCCTTGCGTGAAGTGTATGGTCGTAATCGACCGCCAGGACATCAAGGGGCACTACGAAGTCAAGACCGACAAAAAGGGTGAATATACTTACATCGGCCTGCCGATCGGCCGCTACAAGCTCACCCTCCAAGACCCCAGCGGCCACGTGCTTCCAGCTCCGGGATTTTTCATCGCCCGCAGCGTTGACGTGGGCGATCCCACGCAGATTGATTTCAATTTGCCGAAGGAGATCAAGCGGCAACAGGCGAGCCCCGAAGCGCAGAAGCAGATCGAGGAGCAGCAAAAAGAGCAGAAGCAGATGACCAACTTGAAGGAGGTGTTCAACCAGGGGCAGCAGCTCTACAACGACAAGAAGTACGCCGAGGCCGCCGCCGCCTTTGAGCAGGGGATTCCCCTGGCGAAGGACAAGAACCTGCTGGTGGTGAAGGAGCACCTGGCGGATTCCTACCGCATGGCCAAGAATTACGACAAGGCGGTGGCCCTCTATCAGGACCTCATCACCTCCTCGCCCACCGAGGCCGGGTTCCATAATGATCTGGGGAGTTGCTACGCCGACATGGGCAAGAGCGCCGACGCGGAAGCCGAGTTTCAGAAGGCGGCGGAGCTGAATCCGGCCAGCGCCGGGCTTTACTATTACAACCTGGGCGTCATCATGGTGAACACGGGCAAGATGGATGACGCTACGGTGGCGCTGAAGAAAGCCACCGACGCGCTTTCGAGCGCCCCCGACACAGATTCGACGAAAGCTAACGCCTACTACTGGTACGGCATGGCCCTGCTCGGCAAGGCGCAGTACAAGCCTGACGGCACCATCGTTCCCGCGCCCGGCACCGTCGAAGCCTTCCAGACCTACCTGAAAATCGCGCCGAACGGCCCGTGGGCCAGCGCCGCCCAGCAGACGGTGGCGCAACTGGGTGGCAAGATTGAAACGCAGTTCAAGAAGACCAAGAAGAAGGGCTAGGCTAGCTTGGGATTCCTCGTCGCCATGGTGGATACAGCCTTCGCTTCCGCTCGCGCGCCGCGAAGGTCCGGGCTTCTCGCTTTGGCTCGCCACTCTCTTCGGCTGACCGCCGCCGCGCTGCTGTGCGCCGCAGCCGTTCTCCATCCGTTGCGCGCCGATACCATCTTGCAAACCGATGCGCAAGGCAAGCCCCGCGTGATCCAGCGCAACGCCATTGTGGTGCAGGAGGATTCGTCGTCGCTCATCTACAAGCACTTCGACCTCAAGGACCAGCGCGTGGTGAAGGTGACGCTCGACCAGGGCAGCCTGCCTTACGACGCTGACCGCAGCAAGCCGGATGAACGCCAGCAGATTGTCGCCCTGTGGAAGCGCTTCGGGTTCACCGCCACCGTCACCGACCAAACCGGCAAGACGACGCGGGTTTTTGACGCCTACCTCGATTTTTACCCTCCCGGCGGGCGAGGCTCCCTGCTTGACTCCGTCCCGCCTCGCATCAACTTTCCCATTTCGCTCGATGGCGGTGGCGGAGACTTGGTGGATTTCGCGGACATCGCGCAAATTGATTTCGCCGGCGATCACCTGAAGATAACCCTGACCAACGGCCAGGTGAAGCAGGGCAAGTTCCTCATGCCCACCGACAAACCCGCCGAGGCCCGATTCCTCGGTATTACCGACCACTACGATCCGGCGAGCATTGACGTGTTCGATTTTTCCGCTCCTCTGTCGCACCTGAGGCAGATCCGGTTCGAGCGGTGATGTACAGAAGTCAGAAGGGGGAAAGGGGCAAATGGGGGAAGCACAAACGGGAGCAGCGAAGTTCCTTTTTTCCCATGTGGCTCCTGACCCCTGGCTCCTGACTCACTTCTTCTCCGCCACCCACAAGCCATGAGCCAGCGCCCGGCCGCAGAACGGGCAGTAGTTAATCCCCGCGTAATCGTATCCTCGACTGCTCGCCGAGCGGATGAAGTACTCGGTATCAAGGTCGTTGACGATGCGGCCGTCGTTGATGCGGTGCATGGGCCCGATGTAAAACGTTCCGCGCCCCTCCGCCTCCGCTAGCAAGTCGCAACAGTACATAAATGGTCTACCCTCGGTGGTCTGGTCTAGAATAGGCGGCTCAGCCATGCGCCACACTTCGCCTGAGTCCGAGCGCACGTCCGGCATGGAGCCCCGCGTCCGGCCCGATCACGGCCACGCCGTCTTCGCCAGCTTTCTCGGCTGGACGCTCGACGCCTTTGACTTCTTCGTTGTCGTCTTCCTGGTGGACACGCTGGCGGCGCAGTTTGCCGTGAGCAAGGCCGCCATCGTCGGCACGCTGACACTCACTCTCGCCATGCGCCCTTTGGGCGCGCTGCTTTTCGGGTTGCTCGCCGACCGCTATGGGCGCCGCGGACCCTTCATGGCCGCCGTGCTCTATTACTCGGTCATCGAACTGGCATGCGGCTTCGCGCCCAGCTATGGCGTCTTCCTGGTGCTGCGCGGGCTCTACGGCATCGGCATGGGCGGCGTATGGGGCGTGAGCGCGTCGCTCGCCATGGAGGCGGCGCCGGAGCGCCGCCGCGGCATGATGTCGGGAATCCTGCAAAGCGGCTACCCCATCGGCTATCTGCTCGCCGCCGTCGCCGCCCGCTTCATTCTGCCCGCCTGGGGTTGGCGAGCGATGTTCTGGGCCGGCGCCACCCCCGCCCTGCTGGTCGCCTATATCTATTCCAAAGTGCCGGAGTCTGAGGCCTGGCGCCGGCATAAGGAAAGCAGCTTTGGCGGCATTCTCCGCACCGTCGCCGCGGAATGGAAGAGCGCCCTCTACCTCGTGGCGCTGATGGCGCTGATGAACTGCCTCTCGCATGGAACTCAGGACCTTTACCCGGACTTTCTGAAGACCGCCCATCACGTCGCGGCTTCCACCGTCACGCTGGTCGCCATGCTCTACAACGTTGGCGCGGTGCTCGGCGGCATCGCCTTCGGTCAGCTCTCGAACAGCTTTGGACGGCGGCGCAGCATGATTCTGGCCATCGTGCTCGCGCTCGCCGTGGTTCCACTGTGGGCCTACGGCAGCACCCTGACGGCGCTTGCCCTCGGAGCCTTCGTGATGCAGGTGGGCGTGCAAGGCGCCTGGGGCATTATTCCCGCCCATCTGAACGAGCTCGCGCCCGACGCGGCGCGCGGTCTCCTGCCCGGCTTCGCTTACCAGCTTGGCATCCTCATCGCTTCGCCCACCAACACCATCGAGTATGCGCTCCGCGACCACTTCGGCTACGCCCGCGCCATGACGATGTTCATTGTGGCGGTGATCGTCGTGGATGGCATTATCATCGCGCTCGGCCGCGAGCAACGCGGCAAGGACTTCATGAAAGCGGCAACAAGTGACGAGTGACGAGCAGGGGCCACGCATCGCCAACTTGCCGCGATCCATTTGACTCCGCGCTTGCGTGATGCTAACATGCATCACATGAAAACTGCCACCGTTCGAGACTTGCGTTACCGCTTCCCGGAAATCGAGGCACGGCTCCGCGAGGGCGAAGAGATCGAGATTCGCAAACGCCGCAAGGTGATCGGCCACCTGGTTCCCGTCCGCGCTCGTTCCCGCCGGTGGCCGAACTTTGCCGCGCGGACCCGAAAGATATTCGGGGAGAAAGCCCTCAAGATTAGCGGCGCCGAGATCGTCTCCTGGTCGCGAGGCGACCGCTGATGGCGGGTTATGCTGACACAAGTTTTCTGGTCTCACTTTACCTGCCCGACGCGAACTCCAGCCGGGCGCGCTCCCTTATGCAGTCCAGGCCGTCCCTTGTCTTGACTCCGCTGCATGAGCTCGAAGTCACCAGCGCCCTGGAGCTGGCGGTTTTCCGCAAGGCCGTCGCACCCCGGCAGGCGCGGGACGTCCGGCGGAACTTCGAGCAGGATCTCGCCAGCATCTTCACGCCCTCTCCCTTGCCTGAGGATACATACCTCATGGCCACCCAGATGGCCCGACGACGCAGCGCGCGCCTGGGTACGCGCACACTGGATATCCTGCATGTCGCCGCCGCCAAGCTCCTCAAGGCCGAATGCTTCTACAGCTTCGACGGGCGGCAGGTTCGGCTGGCCGCAGCCGAGGGGCTGAAGGTTCTGCCGGCCATGAAGTGATCGGACCAAAACAATCGCTCAATCGCCCCATCACTCAATGATTCATTCACTCAATCCCTGACCAACTCAAACACCGTAATCTCCGGCGGCGCGCCAACCCGAATCGGCACACCGATCGTCCCGATGCCGCGGTTGACGTAGAGCTGGCCGCCGGGTTTTGAGAACCACCCGGCGACGTAAGGCGTAATGAGGCGGCTGGGCGAGAGCTCGGGACTGATGAACTCGAGCGCCACCTGGCCCCCGTGGGTGTGGCCGGCGAGGCTCAGGTCAATCTGCAACTCGGCGGCGCGGTCGAAGGTGTTGGGGTTGTGACTCATCAGAATGTTGATGGCGCCGGGCCGCACCAGCGGCTCGACGCCCTCCAGGTACCGCTTCACGATGCCTTCGTGCCGCATGCCCATTGGCCGGCGGGTCTTGAAATCTACGCCAATGAGGTTCAGCGTGTCGCCGCCAGGCGCGCCGCTGGCACGAATCGCCACCCGTTCCTGCCGCAGGATGTGAACACCGCGTTCGGCAAAGAGGCGTGTGATGGAGCTTTGCGTGTGGGTCCACAGCTCGTGGTTGCCGAGGCAGCCGAAGATGCCGAACGGCGCCTTGAGATCCGAAAGGGCTTCGACCGCCGCGCCCTGGGTGGAGGCGTCCCAGGTGACGAAATCACCGGTGAGCGCGAGCAAATCCGGCTTGAGCGCGTTCGCCATCTCCGCGCACTTGCGGATTTCGCGGGCCGTCATGAACGGCCCGATGTGGAGGTCGGAAAGCTGGACGATGCGGAATCCGTCGAAGGCCTTGGGCAAGCGCGCCAGCTTGATGCGTTGCCGCGTGGTCTCGATTTCGAGCCGTCCGTAAAGCAAGCCGTAAGCGCCCGCCATGAACGGCACCGCGCCTGCCGCCGTCGCCGCCTGGCTAAGAAAGCGGCGGCGGGCCGGCGACGCCGGGCCGGGCGCGGGCGCGCCGATGGCATCGTTCAGCGCCGGCGCCGGGCGCAGGGCATTGATGGCGTGCCGCAGCGCCCATCGCACCAGACGCACCGCCCGGTCCACCACGCCGAAGGGGAGGACGATGAGGAAGCCGATGACCGAGCCGAAGATCCACCACTGGAACGGCGCCTCGAGCAGCGCTGCGCCCGGTGTCAGGCGGGTGGGGCTGTTTGTCCTTGCCTCCCACAGCGGAGAGAAGTTGTAAGCCAGAACCACGACGCAGAAAACCAGCGCGGCAACGGCCAGGGCGCGACGCCCGGCGCGGCTTCCGACGAACCGCTTGCCGAGCGAGCGCAGGCGGCGAACCCAATAGACCTGGCTGGCAATGACGAAGGCAATGAGAGCGGCATCGCCCAGGATTTCGAAAATGACGGAAATGCGGTGGTGTGGATGCATACCTATAGATTTGGCCCTACGCAGCGTTCTGTCAATCCCCAGATGGGCTGGTAGTGTGTCATTTGATTCCCGCTTTCGCGGGAATGACCGTTACTCCTGTCAACCCGCGCAAATGACGCCAATACCGGTTGGCTCTCATTGACTGACCGGCCTCAGGCGCCCGGCGTGCCCGATTCGCCCGATGGGGTCTCAGGCGCAGGCCCCGATAAACTCGGGGCAGGCTGGCCCGATTCACCTGCCGGGTCGAGCTGGCCCGATTGGTTTGGCGGGCCCGCGGCACTCG
>DASYXW010000103.1:0-2987 GCA_035934405.1 Terriglobia bacterium | reverse complement strand
GTACGAACAGCACGCACAGCTCATGGAAGCGGTGCGGCATGCCCTGGCCGCCCAGGATAGTGAGCGCGCTGCCCGCTTGATTGAGCAAGGTGGCATGATGGTCGCCGCTTGGGGACAGACGCGCCTGCTGCTCGAATGGCTCAATGCGCTTCCTGACGCGCTGGTGCGCGCACGCCCTTTCCTCTGTGCCAGCTATGCCACCGCGCTGCATCTCAACGATCAGCTGGAGGAGGCCGAGGCGCGCCTTGCAGACGCCGAACGCGCGCTCGAAGCTCATCCACCCGCCGAGCACACCGGGATCGTGCTGGCTCTGGCGGCCAACATCCGTGCGAACATCGCTCGTTACTCCGGCGACCTCGCTCGCTACGTCGCGCTCGGACAGCAGGCTTTCGACCTGTTGGCAGAGGCGAACGGGATGATGCGAGCGGGGCCAACCCTACAAGCGGCGTCTCGCTACCTGGTGAGCGGCGACGTGACGGCCAGCTATGAGCAGCAGGTGAACGGTGCGGTGACCACGGTGCGTACCTCGGGGTATGCGCTGGTCCATTTCCGCAGCCTGACCATGCTAGCCCGCATGCAGGTCCTCCAGGGGCGCCTCAGGGAAGCCGCAGCCACCTATGAAGAAGCGGGGCAAGTTGTCTTTTTACCCATGGTTTTGCAGATTCTGCAAGACTATGCTTCCCTTTTTGCCCTGCAAAACTATGCTTCCCACTGTGCGGTCTACTGTAATCGTGGAATTAACGTAAATTCTATTCTCAGCGTAGAAAAAGTACGCAGGTTCGTTTGCAAACATCTACGCCCAATGTAGAATAAGCTCATCGAAAAATTTCCGTTCTCAATCCGGCAAAAACATTATCTGGATTGGCTCAAAAGATCAGGCATTAAAGACATTTCAATAGGGGATCACTTTTTGGATTTAGGCACAACCTGATCCAAAATTGCCTTCGTTCTCGGATAACTTTCTAACAAATAGCGGGGAGATCCCACAATCCGTGCTCGGAGTCGCCTTGATGTCAATTGGTTTTTCTAAAGTTATGCCGGACGGCACATTACGTGTAATGTTCACTCGTCCCAGCGGGTCGGCGATACACCGCATGCATACCCCAGACCGAAGTCTCGTTGTTGAGTACGTGATCCGGAGGCCCACCGGTGGCCACCAGGTCATTCGGCAGCACCGCGTTCATAGAGGAGCTGGGTTCAATGACCACAGGTCCACCCGGTCATCCGCCAGGGAGGCTTCCGAGAGTCGGATTCGCCCACGAATCAGCTCCTGACACACACGCAGCTCGGCATCAGCCTCGAGCTCCGGGTCACCCCCACGGTTCAGCCCGCAAGCTGCCTGCAGGATGCCCTGTGTCAGGTAGAAGGCCAAGAACTTTCTGCTGTCGTAGCTGCCGCGCAGAACAATCTGCTCCCAGCTCCTGGCAAACCCCACGTATTCCAGCTTGTGCTCGTACTGGTCAGACCAGAAGCTGTAGATATACTCATACGCCTGCAGGTTTCCGAGCACGGCGCGGGCCACCGCACGGCCTTGCTTTTCGGCGTTGTTGAAATGCTCCACCCGTACCCTCCCAAAGACCGGGTGCAGCAGGTTGGCCACATCCCCTGCGGCGAAGACATCGGGCACGCTCGTTTGGCAGCGCGCATCCACGAGGATCCCGTTGTCCAGGGCGATCGCACTGCCAGCAAGCGCGTCGGTGGCCGGTGCGATCCCGACGCCGACGACGACAAGGTCGCACGCCAGCTGTGCCCCCTTGGCGGTCAACACGCGCTCCACCCGGGTGCCGCCCTCGAAGCCGATCACCTGATCGTTTGTCACGAGGTGGACCCCATGCTCGTGGTGAAGCGCTGCGAGCACGGCGGCGACCTCGTTGCCCAGGACCGTGGCAAGCGGTGCCGCTCCAGGGAGCACCGCGGTGACCTCCAGGCCCATCTGGCGCAGCGAGGCGGCCACCTCAGAGCCGATGAAGCCCATGCCGACCACCACGGCGCGCGCACCGGGCTTGGCGACCTGACGGATCGCATCACACTCCGCGACCCTGCGCAGCTGATAGATACCCGGCAGACTCGCTCCGGGCACCGCCAGGTTCCGGTTTCTGCCGCCAGTGCAGAGGACCAGCTTGTCGTAGTCCATCGTCTCTCCACTTTCTAGTCGCAGCTGCTTGAGGGCGGTATCCACCTGCCGCACGATGGAGCCGGTGCGCAGCTCAACGTCGTGCTCGCCATACCAGTCAGCGGGTTTGACGTACCAGGCGCCGAGATCTTCCTCACCCCGCAGATACGTTTTGGACAGCGGCGGACGACCGAAAGGGATACCTGGCTCCGCGCCCAGGAGCACGATGCGGCCCCGCCATCCCTCTTCTCGTAGGGTCACCGCCGCATTGCCGCCAGCAAGTCCCGCGCCGACAATGACCACCACCTGCTTACCTGTTGCGTTAATGTTCATCGTAGAAAATCCTCCCGTGACGTCTTGCCGTATCCGTACCTTCTCAGCCGTGCTGACCAGTATGTTCGGCAGCTCGGCTCGCCTAAAGCGTAACCCACTTTCGCTCGAAAAGCAAGGCGTTAAAGTGAACCCTTGTGTCAAGACATGAGGACACGAAATTCTGAATAAGCTCCAGCTTCATCCGCAACCATTTCAACTTTTAGTGAAGTTTTTCTGCAAAACCATGCTTCCCCATCAAGGCTGCTCACGACCC
Source organism: Terriglobia bacterium (assembly GCA_035934405.1). Lineage (GTDB taxonomy): Bacteria > Acidobacteriota > Terriglobia > UBA7540 > UBA7540 > DASYXW01. Next base: position 288 of record DASYXW010000103.1, on the reverse strand, counting down.
GAAAATCCAAAAATGCGATGAACTGGTTTATCGCTCAAGCTCAACCCTCTGCAAAACTATGGTCTCACCAATCTGCAAAACCATGGGTTAAATGACACAAGTCGCCCCAGGATTGCAGGTGCTCCAGGCACTGACGCCCAGCGTCGCCTACTGCTTCGGGTTGAGCGATGTGCTCCGTGAGTGGAACCGCCTGGACGAGGCCGAGCGACTGCTTGCGCAGGGGATGGAGTTGGTCAACGAGAAGCAATCCGCGTTCGCAGACGAAGTGATGCTGGGGTATCTGACCCT
>DASYXW010000081.1:0-1505 GCA_035934405.1 Terriglobia bacterium | reverse complement strand
GGCGTGCGTATTGATCAGGATCACCGTGTCCAGCTGATCGAGCGGCACGTCGTGGAACCGTATGTAATCCACCACTTCGCCGCGCGTCGCGTCTTCGCCCACCTGCACCACTTCCGTCGTCATCATCCCGCCCGCCGTGTGACCCTCGAATTGCAGCAGGCCCTTGACTTCCTCGGCCTCGCGCCTCGGCATTTCCCGCAGCAATTCGCGGGATCTCTCTGGCGGCAAGTCCGCCAGCAAATCAGCCGCATCGTCCGGGGGCATTTCCTCCAGAATATCCGCCGCCCTGCCCGGTTCGAGCGTCTCCACCAACTGCGTCTTCAGCCTCTTATCCAATTCCGCAATCACTTCCGCCGCCGCCGTTTCGTCCAGCGTCGCAATCACCGAGCTTCTCTCATCCGGCGAAAGCTCCTCCATCAATTCGGCCAAATCCGCCGGATGCATGTGCGCCAGCTTCGAGCTCGTCAGCCGCAGCTTCACCCGTCGCAAGGGGTCCGGCTCGATCAGATTGACGAACTCCCACGGGATCATCCGCGGCGGCAGCTTCTCCTGAATTCGCCGGATCAGCGCTGCTGACGCGACTCCCTGCAGCAATCGACCTACCGCGCCGGTCAACCCCACATCCACTCGCGTGACGCGCAGCTCCACGTTCCCGTTTACTCGCTGCTCCGTCAGATCCACATCATTGACGCGCACCACCTTCCGCCCGTGCGTGTCGATGATTTGTTGATCGAGCAAGTCCTTCCTCACGGCCAGCCATGATTCGTTTGGCCGGTAATGTTCCAGGTCCTTTTCTTCCACGGTCAGTCGCATCGTCCCAGGCGCCACGAACCCAATCTGGTCATGCCGCGCCAGCAAAGGCTGATATTTGCCGCGCGTCAGCAGCACCCGGCTCACGCGGTTCCCTTGCTCCGCCGGTTCCAGGTAGAACTCCTTCACCCGCCCAACGAAGTTCCCCTGTGCGTCATAGGCTTCAGACCCCAACAGCTCCGTCGCGTGCAGCATGGCTCACTCCCTCTTCAGCCGCGCAGGCAAAAAAATACCCGCGGCCGGACTCGCTTCCGACCACGGGCGGAAATCACTCCCGCTCAATTACCCCTGGTCGGCCTCCGCCTCCTTGGCCTCAAGCCGCGCCACCGGCCATTCGCCGGACACGCCGCGCTTGGCGACCCCCGCCCAAGCCTTCCTTCTTGGCTCAGGCAGGCATCGACTCCCCGGATCCTGATTGGACGAACGCTCCAACTCGGTGCGCTTCATCTCGATTCCTTGTTAAATTCACTTGCAGACTTTGTCAAGCGAAGACTGCTCTAACTTTCAATTATTTTTACTTTTAAACACCATGTTCCCCGGTTTCTTGCCCTGCCGCTCGCACTCCGCCAAATACAACTCCAGATACGAAACCGCAATGTAGTCCTTTTCCGTGTATCCAAGCGCCCGCGCCACGCCATCAATCGCGCGCCGCGAGCCTTCCAACTCCAAAAACGTCCCTATCGGCGTCTCATCCA
>DASYXW010000059.1:0-5005 GCA_035934405.1 Terriglobia bacterium | reverse complement strand
TCACCGTTCAGGTGGCGGCACTGAGTAACCGCGCCGATGCCGAATCGCTGATCAGTGTGCTCAAAGCACGAGGCTATGCGCCTTTCGTCATGTCACCCGATCAGGCCCATGCCAACGACAGCTTTTTCCGTGTCGTCGTGGGGCCGTTCGGCTCGGCGGCTGAGGCGGGGAAAGCTCGTGACAAGCTGGCCCAGGACGGGTTCAAGCCGTTCATCCGGAAGTAGCGTTGAGCAACGATGAATGCGGAACGATGAATGGTGAACGTCAAATCGTAACCGAAGACCGGAGACCGATAACCGACAACCGCGGACATCCTTCATCGTTCATCATTCAGCGTTCATCATTCCGTTTCCTGCTCAGCGTCGTAAGCGGCGTCCTGCTGTTCGCCTGCTTCCCTCTCCTCAACGCGCACGCGCTGGTCTGGGTGGCCACCGTGCCACTGCTCGTCGCCGTGGTCGGCGAGCGGCGGCTGGGACGCGCCTACCTGCTCGGCGCGCTCGCCGGCGCGGTGTTCCTCGCGGGCAGCGTCTATTGGTTCACGTTCGTCATGGCGCATTACGGCGGCATGCCCGAGGGCCTGGCGCTCGCCGTAATGGTGCCGTTTCTCGCGGTCTTCTCGAGCTTCTGGGGCTTGTTCGGTCTCGTCGAATGCTGGATGGCGCGGCGTTCGCCAGCGTTGGCCCTCGCCGCGGCTCCGTTCCTTTGGGTGTCACTGGAATTGGCGCGGACTTATTACTTCATCACCGGCTTTCCTTGGAACCTGTTGGGCTACGCCGTGCAGCCGACGGGGCTGCGACAGTTGGCTTCAGTCACAGCGGTCTATGGACTTTCTTGGATCGCGGTCGCGACGAGCGCGCTCGGCGCCTCGGTTCCTCTCCTCCGGAAGCGGCGAAGACCATTGGCGATTGCGCTTTTAGCGTGGTGCATCATGTTGGCGGCGGCAAATCGTGCCCTCGCCCCGCTCCCGCTGCCTCCGGCAACCGATACCGCCGTACTCGTGCAGCCGAACGTGCCGCTCAACGAAGCGGCGGACGACTGGGCGCCCTGGAAAAATCCGGCGCCGCTTGAGCGTCTTATCAGCCTGAGTATTGCGAGTCTGCCCCGGCCGGCGAGCGCTTCGGCCACCCTTGACGGCGCCCCGGGCACGCCACCACTCATCGTTTGGTCGGAAAACTCGGCGCCGTTCTATTTCAACCGCGACCCGGTCTTCCGCAAAGCGGTCGAGTCGATGGCGCGACAGGCGCACGCTTACGCCGTTGTCGGCGCCGTGGACTTCTCCGGGCCGGGTGAGACCTTGCCTCGCAACAGCGCAGTCGCGCTCGACCCCTCGGGCAGCGTGATTCTGCGATATGATAAAATCCGTTTGGTGCCCTTTGGCGAGTACGTGCCCGCCTGGGCCGCCGCGGTGGCGGGCAAAATCACCTCGGAAGCTGGCGACTTTGTTCCGGGGACGAATTACGAATCAGCGGCTACGCCTCGTGGGAAAATCGGCGTCTTCATCTGTTATGAGGCGATCTTTCCGCAACTAGTGCGCCGGCTGACGCCGCCAGGGCCGGGAGTCCTTGTGAATATCTCGGACGACGGCTGGTACGGGGATTCTTCCGCCGCGTTCCAGTCACTCGAGATGGCGCGGCTGCGGGCGATTGAGAACCGCCGCTACTTGCTGCGGGCGACGAACGACGGCATCACGGCGGTGATTGATCCCTACGGGCGCGTGCTCGGCCGGTTGCCGCGTCACGAGCAGGCCGTGCTGCCGGCGCATTTTAGTTTCATCGGCGCGCGGACGTTCTACAGCGCGCACGGCGATGTGTTCGCGTGGCTGTGTGTGGTGGCTTCCGGCCTAGTTGTGGCTTTTCGAGGCTTGGGTCGGCGGCCGAGGGCCCTTGCGACGAAGGATTAAGTTGCAGACGACTTTAGGGCAGGCAGCTACCTGGCAGAGGGCTGGACTGGCCGGTACCGGAGGTCAAGAAGAGCGCCTCAGAGCGGATAAAGGATGGCGATCGAACAGCTTGCGCGCGAGGTGAAATCGTTGGCAGGTTTCATCAATCGTGTAAAGGAGATTAAAAAGGACTGGGCCAAAAGGGAGCGTAGTGAAGTCACCCCTTGGTTTCGGGGGCAGGCTTCTGCCGATTGGGACTTGAGGCCGCGGCTTTATAGGTTGAAAAGCTCTGATGAGGATGAGCTCCGCATTGACTTCGAGAGATTCGGCATTCAAATGACAAAACGCGATATGCACGACGACTGGGACTGGTATTTTCTGATGCAGCACTACGGCGCCCCGACGCGGCTTCTTGATTGGACAGACAGCGCACTTCTCGGCTTGTATTTTGCTGTGCGAGAGGCAGGCACCGGAACGGATCGTAAGCTTTCTCCGGCGAAGAAAAGCGATGCGGCTGTTTGGATGATGGAGCCGGGATCGCTAAATAAGCAAGTGATCAAGGACGATATCATTCTCCTAAAGGAGAGTAAACAGGCGCAGCCTTATCTTCCCGACAAGCTTTCGGACAAGACCCTAAGGAGACCCCATCCGGTGGCGATAGATCCGTCGCATGTCGATATTCGGCTTGCGGTCCAGCGTAGTCACTTCACAATTCACGGCACGGTGCTGCGCGGCCTTGAACGAGTCGCACGGAAAAGGAGAACTCGCTTCAGACTGGCCAAAATTGTCATCGCATCTTCAGCAATTGAGGGCATACGTGAGGACTTGGAGAGTTGTGGCATTTCGGAGATGACAGTGTTTCCAGACCTGGAGGGTCTGAGCCGAGATTTGGTCCGCCAATGGACGGATTGAAGAACGAATCATAGGTTCACATTCCGCGTGAGTCTCGGCTACCGCATTGCACAATACCAGGAACGTCGGAACGCCACTAAAATGGAATTGAGGGACCTATGGTCGAGGAACTGGAGCGAGAATTTGAACCCTTGAAGCGTCGGGCCGCCGACTTGCGGAGTTTTCTTTGACGCGCCTGCCCATCGCCGTGAACTCGAAACCATCGAAAAGCAGATTGCCCAGCCCGATTTCTGGCAAAACCCGGACGCTTCTCAGAAAATCCTGACGACGCGCAAGCGGCTCAGCGAGACGCTTGAGACCGACGAGCGCCTGGCGCGGAAACTCGCGGACATCGAGGCCTATTTCGAGCTGGCGCGCGAAGGCGAAGCGGTTGATGGCGACCTGAAATCGGAAATCGCCGCCCTCAGCCAGGAGATCGAAAAGCTGGAGACCGCGACGCTGCTGGCGGGCGAGAACGACCGGCTCAACGCCATCGTCACGCTGCACCCCGGCGCCGGCGGCACCGAGTCGCAGGACTGGGCCGACATGCTGCTGCGCATGTACAAGCGGTGGGCGGAGCGCCGCGGCTTCAAGTTCCAGGTTCTGGAATACCAGGCGGGCGAGGAGGCGGGCCTGAAATCCGCCACCTTCACCGTGACCGGTGATTATGCCTACGGGCTGCTTATTTCCGAAATCGGCGTGCATCGCCTGGTACGGATTTCGCCCTTCGACGCGGCGGCTCGGCGTCACACCTCGTTTGCCTCGGTCTTTGTGAGCCCGGAAATCGACGAGACCATCACTATTGACATCAAGCCGGATGAGCTGCGCGTGGAGACTTACCGCTCCACCGGCGCGGGCGGCCAGCACGTGAACACCACGGACTCGGCGGTGCGCATCATCCACATCCCCACCGGCACCGTGGCACAGTGCCAGAACGAGCGCTCGCAGCACCGCAATCGTGAAATGGCGATGAAGATGTTACGCTCGAAGCTTTACGAGTTGGAACTCGAGAAGAAGCGAGCCGAGACCGAGAAGCTCGAGGATTCGAAGGCCGCGATCAACTTCGGCAGCCAGGTGCGGTCTTACGTGCTGCACCCTTACCGCCTGGTGAAGGACCATCGGACGAAGCTCGAGGTCGGCGACGCCGACCGGGTGCTCGACGGCGATGTGGATCCGTTCATCAAGGCGTTTCTGCGGTGGCGGCGCGCAGGGTCGGACGGGAATCGGGTGGCGTCGTCCAATGGCTAGCAGACTAGCCTGATGACGACTCGCCTTTCCAGAGTTGAAGCCAGCGCCGCGGCGTGACATAATGAAACCGATGGCGATGAGCTCCATCAAGACGAACGAGTCTTCCGGCCTTGAAGGCCTCATCTTCACGCAGCTCGACAAAGCCGTCAATTGGGCGCGCAAGTCGTCGCTGTGGCCGATGAGTTTCGGTTTGGCGTGCTGCGCCATCGAGATGATGTCCATGTCGGCCGCGCGCTTTGACGTGGCGCGCTTCGGCGCGGAAGTCTTCCGCGGTTCGCCGCGCCAGTCGGACCTGATGATTATCGCCGGACGCGTTTCGCAGAAGATGGCGCCGGTCATCAAGCGGCTTTACGCCCAGATGCCCGAGCCCAAGTGGGTGATTTCGATGGGTGCCTGCGCCACCTCCGGCGGCGTCTTCAACAACTACGCCATCGTGCAGGGCGTGAATCAGTATATTCCCGTCGACGTGTACGTCCCCGGCTGCCCGCCGCGTCCCGAGCAACTGCTCCACGCCATCATGCTCTTGCAGAAGAAAATCGAGCAACAGCGCGGGTCGTTCAAAGAAGCTGTCTTCCAAAGCAAGTAGAGCCGCCGCGAGCGTAAGCGGTCATGCCGAAGAAATCCTCGAAGCACAAGGCCGGCGGGAATCGAAGCGCAAAGCCGCCACACGATGGTGGAATATCCAAGCGGGACGATGATGAAATATCTAAGCGGGACAAGGCGCTGAGGGAGCACGTCCTGTATCTCTTGCGCGGCGGAGGCGCTCACGTCGATTTCGAAAAAGCCTTCGCGGGCCTGCCGGCGAAGCTCCGCGGTGTGAAGGCGCCGGGGGCGCTGTTCACGGCGTGGCGGCTGCTGGAGCATCTCCGCCTGGCGCAATGGGACATTCTCGAGTTCAGCCGCAACCCGAAGCACGTCTCGCCGAAATGGCCGGAGGGCTACTGGCCCGAAGGCGATGCGCCTCCCGATGACGCCGCGTGGCGCCAA
>DASYXW010000032.1:0-19998 GCA_035934405.1 Terriglobia bacterium | reverse complement strand
GCAGGTCACCAGCAGCCCGCCGTGCCGCGCCAGTCCCGCGACCACCGCCAGGGTGAACGTCACCTGGGGATGCGCGGCCACGATCACGGCGATCTCTTCGAGTGGAATCGTCTGTTCTTGCGTAGCGCCGGGCTTCAGCCCAGCATTTTCCGGCATTCCGTGGTCCTGTACCGGCCTAAAGGCCGGCGCTACGAGGCGGACCACCAGCAGATCGTTGCGCACCCAGAGGCTTGCCGGCTGCTGCGAGAAGTCCAGAATGCGCTCCGCACGGTAGCGCGGACCCCCGTGTTTGGGGTCCGCGGTTCTCCCAGGCAAATGCCGCCCCGATGCATCGGGGCGCTACGCTTGCTCATTAACGAATATCGCTTGGGAGTCCTTGCGGCTCAAAACCGTGTCGTACAGTCCGATATCTTCGCCTTCGTGTTTGTTGATGCCGGTATAACTCAGGCTGGCGTCCTCATAGCGCTTGAACTTGTAAACCGCATCGTTCATCAAGGCGCTGTTGAAGACTCCGAGGCTCACGAGCAACTCAAAGTCCTTCACGGTCAGGCCGGTCACCTTCTTAAACAGTCCTGGTTCCAGTTGTGTGATTACATCCTTGAGGCTGCGCTCCCGGTAGTCCGTGAGATACATGAAGATCGGCACGCGCGTCGCGAACTTGATGAGCTTCTCCTGAATCTGTTTCCGCAGGCTCTTGTATTCCTTCTCCTCCTCGGTGAGTTCTCTCTTCTCCTCGGCGGAAAGCTCTTCGTCATTCGCCTCTTTCCTCGCCTTCTTCACCGCTTCCGACTTGTTGATGATGGTCTCGATGTCTTGGTTCAGGGTGCGGAAGGCCTCGATGCTCATCAGGGCGTTCAAGGCTTTCTCGTTATCCATGACTCGCCGGAGCGTGTCGTTATCCACATTGACCAATAACGCGCTCTCCCAACGCCGCGCCAACAAGGTTGCGGTGGTACCGCTCATAGCCATGTCAAGAACCTCCGCCGCGTCAATCTGCTTCATGGAACTGCCGTCATAGGCCAGGACAGGCAAAAAGCTGATGAATTCCGCCACCTTTTTTTCGGGGTTCGACTCGTTCACATCCAACCGGCAACTGTAATCTGCGATCTGCCGCAACGCCCGGTCCGGTGCAAAGTCGAAGACGTAGCACTCCTCCTTGATGATCTGCTCTTCGTTCGGAGATGCGCCGTCCGGGTTCCGGACCGTCCAGGGCGATTGCACCCGGAAGGCCGCCTGAAAATATGTTTCCGGGCTGGAGGAGTTGCGAAGCATGAAAATGCCGGTCCACGGCCTGACGGTCACTCCCGTCGTCAGCTTTCCGCACGATAGGGTGATCGTCTTGGTCTTTAGCGGATCGTCCATCGCCTCCTGCACGGGTGGCAAGGCGGCGACGCCGATCCCGGCGGCGGCTCCCGCCGCCACGACGACCTTGTAGTCGTGATAGAACCGGTTTTGTTTCTTCTCCAGCAGATTCCGCATGGCATAACAGGAGGAAACGCTGGGGAGGAACCAGAACGTGTGTGAAAGCACGTTCAAGAGGCGCACGTCGGAATAGGGCATCGGCGGCTTCTCGGCCCCAAGCTTGAGGTTGTCGATGCTGGTTGGCAGGAACGAACCTCGAATCAGGTCGAGCCACTTCTGAACCTCGTCCTCGTACTTGAACTTTGCCTGGCTGCCGATACCCTCGGCGGAAAAAAAGACGTTCAGATCAAACTCGTTGAACTCGCCTTGCATGGCAATTTCGCGAATCGCGTCCGGCAGTTGGTAGGTCAGGAGCACCATCCGGGGCAGTGCGGCGTAGGGGTTGTCGGCGCCTTTCCAGTCCCGTTTCGACCGCTGTTCGTCGGAATAGGTCCAGTTGAAGATTTGCTCTTCGATGAACTCGCCGGAGGCGATGGCCCGGAAGGGAGTGCCAGACAGGTAGAGATAGGCGTCTGTGGTGATCGGCATGATGTCTTCGTCAAAATCCTCGATGCCTTCCCCCTCGCCGAACTCCACCTCTTTCTTGTCCTCGGCGTCAAACAGTTCCTTCGCGTTCTCGCGCCACGCGCCATAGTGGTACTCGTCCAAGATCACACAATCCCAGTTTGTCGCATGTACCCATTCGTTCTTCGTTTTGATGCCGCCCGTGCTGGGATTCCGGCCCAGGTAGTCTTGGAAGGACCCGAAACAGACGAACGGCTTCTTCTTGTCGGCCTCTTCGTACGACAATCGGCCGGGGGAAATGAACTGCCAGCCCCTGAAGTCCACGTGGCGCTTCAGGTCCTCTTCCCAGGCGTTTTGCACCGCCGGCTTGAAGGTTAGGACTAGCACTTTCCGCCAGCCCATCCTCTTTGCCAACTGGTAAGCAGCGAAGGTCTTTCCAAATCGCATCTTGGCATTCCACAGGGAGTGCGGGGGCTTGTTTCGGTTGCCTTTTTCCCTGCGCCAGCTAGAGAAATATGCGACCGTACTTTCGACTGCTGCTTTCTGCTCCGGCCGCATTGTGAAGTCGAGGGATCGGTTCTCCTCGTTCAGTTGGCCTGTCCCCACCGCGATTATGGCCGCCTTGACTTGGGTGACCGTGCATCGGAACCATTCGCCTCCGGGGTTCTTGACTCCGTTGATCCGCAGCATCCGGTGGACGTCATGGTCGGTGAACACTGTCCCGTCACTGCGCATGGCGGTTTCTTCGAGGAGGATACGGTACGGTGGCTTCCCGGGTTTCAGTATTGGATATTGCTGCGCAACGCGAGCGCGGGCGTCCAGCGTTGTGTAGCCCACCTTGAGGAGTCCGGCCAACTCCGGGTTGCTGTCCTCGTAGACGTAAATTGTGGGATGTGAATCCGGGCGCGGGGGGAAAAAGTCCTTACTCATCGCTCGCCTCCATTGGGCGTATCCTGGATTCGATGAAGGCGGTTTCGTCTTTGGTCAGCCCATATTTCTTGTAGAGCGCCTCATCAGTCCAAGAGCGGTCCCACCGCTGTTGAGGCACCCACGTATACGTTGAGCGAGTGGCATGCTGTGTGATCTTTCGGAGCGAGACCAGGAACCGCAGAAACCTTGTGCGGACGTAGCTCTCAACGCTCCTAGCAGCGTCTTTGCTGTCCACATGGACGAATAGATATGTCTGGGTGCAGACCGAAGGGCTTGGCGCCACGATGGGTTGGCCTAGGATCTGGTGGGGGATTCCTTCACCAGCGCCGTAGGCTTGAGGAATCATCAGCTTCCACGTGTCAACAAGCTCCGGGCTCTTTTCAATCGCTGAACGCTCAATCCACCCGATGCCCCGTTTCGTCTTCCTGATGTAGTAGATCGGCACATCGCCTGGGTTCTTCTTGTTGTGGAACCCATCAAAGTTAGATGTCCAGCCAAACTCCTTGTCAACCGACAAGATTTCGGTTATCGAGGGCTCTTCCTTCCTTTGGACTTTGCGGAGGATGTCAAGGGCGCGACCGTCGCGGACGAATACGTCGTACTCGCCGAGGTTTCGGTTCACCGGCCCGACCGCATCGTCGCCCCGCACCGTTGTAACTGCACAGTCTCCCTCGGTGTCACGCTCCCACAGGAAGTAGCAGACGCCGCCCTTCACCTCCACGCCGGGGAATATCTCGCTTGCGACTGGGTAGTCTACCAGCTTCCGGATTCGTCTATCTTCTAGCATCGCGCGGCGGAAGTCGGACAGCCCCAGTCCACTGGCCATCCAGCGTGAGGGGATGATCATGGAAAGATAGCGCGGGTTAAGCTTCTTTGCCTGCTCTACGAATTTGTTGTAGATGGGAATATCGCGAGTGCCCCCCTCAGATCCCATTTGATACGGCGGATTGCTCACAATGACATCGAACTTCATCTTGAAGACCCCCTCCAGAGATTCGGTGTGTATGAATTGATAGGCATGGCTCTCCAATTCCTTTCCCCGGTCGTACTCACCCTTGCTGGCACCACAAAACACGCAACGACCATTTTCCCACGTGTGTTCAATGCGCCCGAAACGGATGTTGCCTTGCGGATTGTCAAAGGACTCGCAAACGGAATATTTCCCGTTGGCCGTCTTGGAACAATATAAGGACCGGCGCGAAAGCAGGGCGGTCAATTCCGTTATAGCGAGCCCGTAGAGCTGGGTCGTTAAGATGTGGTTCATCCGCTTCTGGCGGGCGGGGATTTGCTTCTCCAGCCCCTTGTCCAGGCGCTTGGCGATCTCCCGGAGGAACACGCCTGATTTACAGCCGGGATCGAGAAACGTGATCTTCTTGTCGCTCCAGAGGTCCGCAGGAAGCATGTCAAGAATCTGGTTCACCAGTTTCGGCGGCGTGAAGACCTCGTCGCTGCTTAGGTTGGCGATGCAGGTCAGCACGTCGGGATTGTAGTTACCCTCCGTCGGCATCGGCAATCTCCAGGAAGTGGGTCGGCGGATACTCCTTCTCCGGCGTGGGGATGAATACATCCTCGCCGAGGTCGGAAAAGAGCGGCAGTTCCCTCGTGCTTTCGTGCGTCAGCAATTCGTGGAAGGTGAAAACGCGTCGCTTGAGCATGCTCCCGTTGACAGGCGACCACTCCGAGAACAGGATGTATCCGGGTTCTCCCCCCACCGTCTTGAGATTGAGAGCGTCACCCCAAATAATGTTGCACTCAAGGATGAACTGGACGGCCGCGCGATATTTGTCTTTAGCCGGTTCTTTGAATAACCGGGTGTATGCCGCGTCGAAGATGTCAAGAAGCCTCTGACGACAATCGCGCACGTTGTCGGGCAGAATATCAATGCCGTAGATCGAGGATACGGCGAGGATGGCATAGCGCTCGTAATCCAGACGGGACTTACCGTAGCGTTTCTCGGCGACACGCAGTTTTCGTTCGAGGATTTCTGTTAGGAAGTTCCCGGTTCCGCAAGCCGGTTCAAGGAATCGGGACTCGATTCGTTCGGTTTCCTGCCTCACGAGATCGAGCATGGCGTTGACCTCCCGCTTGCCGGTCAGCACCTCACCATGATCCGCGATGCGCTGTCTTGATTTGAACTGCGCTTCCATCGATTCCCTGGTGAGCGACGCCGCCAACGCTTGTCTTTCCCAAACCGCGTCTAGTTGGCCGGGCCGCCTGCGACCACCATCATACCCAAACGATTTTGATAAAACTCCCCACCCGCTCGAAATCCTTGTTACTGGTGACGCACACGGCGTCCGATCTGCCGGCGCTGCAATCGCATCTGCCGCCGTTTCAAATTGCGCGACTCCTCCCGGCCGGACGCGATGTCGCCTTCCATGCCGGCGTCGAAGACGCGCGCGCCACAGCGGATGAGCCGAGCCGGCTTGCCCTCATCGAGGCCGATCATCGCCCAACCGAGCGAATTGGTGCCGAGGTCAAGGCCGAGAACAAACGGCCCGGCCGTACCACCCTCGTTGTTTGCCATTTTTCCCCCTTCGACCTGTAGCGGCGGCCGGAGCCTGCCCTGGAAGGGGCCGCCGGACCATGTAAGACCAAGACCGGCGGTCATAGACCGCCGCTACAGCAAAATCCCCCTTGACATGCAGAACGGGGGCATTATACTACTGGGCGTGTATCTCAGCCACGATTGCCCGCGCTTATCTTAGTAAGTCGGACTTTCCGTCGGCGTAAGGCAACGCCCCGCCCATGGCGGGCGTCCTTGGGCGGCCTCCACCCTCACGGGTAAGGCCGCCCTTTAATTTTTGGGGCCCCGCCCCGGCGGCGGGAGCGGCAAGCGCAGCGCCGCGATGTATCAGGGCGGTTCTTCCCACCTCCAGACTTGCTTCCAATGCCCGCTGCGGTCCGAAGCGGCGCCGCACCTTGATCCAAACCCCATCCAGGATCAGATAAGCCCAGTCGTCGTCCAAGGGGGCTTGGTGAAAGGCCCGCACCTGCTCCTCCAGCACCCGCGTCAGGCGCGACACCGTCTGCGCGCTCACCGGCTCGGCGGTGAGCAGGGCACCACCCGTCCCACCGCCCGCGTCGCGATGCCGCGCAGGAACGCCTGCCGGATCAGCTCCGCCACCTCCAGACTCCGCCGTTGCAAGGCCTTGATCCCCCGCGGCAGGAACGACCGCTTCCGCGTCCGGCTCACCTGCACCTGGACCCCTCCCAGCGGCGTCACGTAGCCTCGCCCATAGGACCCGTTGCGATGATCGATCCGGACTTCGCCTTCGGCCGGGCGCTCATGCCACTTCACCCCAGGTACTGTTCCCTCTGCTGCTCTGAGCCGGCCTTCAAGACCGCTTCCAGGACCCTCCGCGCCTGGCCTTGAAAGTCTCCCCAAAAACTCTCTTGCAACTCCTTCACAAAATGCCCGAACTGTTCTGTGCTAAAGTCTTTTCGCATCGGGGTGGAGGCTCCTTCGTTGGAGATTTTTGTTGCTTCGAGCACAACAAAAACCTACACCCTCGTCCTTTTTACACACGCAAGATTACGTCACTTCATGTAGGGAGTAGGGAGAAGCAGCCGGTCCTGGTCATTCCCGCGTGAGCGGGAATCTAGCTTTTCCCGACTCCCTGTGAGCGGGAATCTAGCTTCTCCCGACTCCCTGCCGCAGGCGTGTATCTGTTCTTCATATTGTAGCCTACTAAAATAGGCTAGTTAAGGTTTTTTGGTGCCTCTGTTCGCCTTGAACAATGAGACAGGTGAGACAACTGAGATTTCTGACGCTGCCATTTTGGGGCTTTAGTTTCAGCCGCTTAGGCGATGAGGAACAGCCGCAATGATGGGTCGGAGGCAAAAGTGCGGAGTTTTTCTACACTTTTCCAATTGTAGGCAGGGCCCACCCCAGGCGAGTCGCCCGTAGACCCTCACGCCGGGCTTACTGACCCAGGTACTTCTCCTCGGCTGCCCGGGCTTTCTTGGCGCGCTCGATGCGTTGGCGCAACACCTTGATGGCGGGGTCGATTTTGAGCGGGCGTTCGTACACGGCAATGGCGCGGTCATAGTCACCCAGCTCGAAGAAGCCATCTCCTTCGGCGATCGAGGCTTGAATGAGCGCCGGGTCGACCGAACGCTTGGGCGCGGGTGAGCGTTGCGCGACGGACGGAGGAATCGCCGGGAGAGACTGCGGGTGGGCACTGCCCGGTTCCGTTGTGGCGGAAGCGGCCGGGTTCGGCGGCTGCGGGCCGGGCGGGACCAATAGGCTTGGCGCGGCGCTCGATGGGCCCAGTGGGCCCGATTGGCCTGATGGGGAAATCGGCTCCAATGGTGGTTCGGTCTTCGGCTGCGGCATCGAGCGCGGCGTGTCGGGGTTCCGGGCCGGACCGTAACGCTCAATAAGCGCGTTGATGGTGGAGCGGGAGAGCCGGGGGCGATAGACGACGAAACACCAAACGGCCAGCGGAATAGCGGCGAGCGCCGCGCCCACCTTGAGCATGCGCGGCCAACGGCTTCGAGGCTCCGGCGGCTTGAAGAGGATGGAATAGGGACTAACGCGCCCGGGGATTTCGAGCCCGGCCGGTGGCGCTGCCTCGGGCGCGGACGGCGGGGCCGCAAGGAGGACTTCACTCATGGGCCCGACGGGGCCGACGGGCAGAGCTGCTGGCCTCTCAAACACCGGGCCCATGTTGTCAACGGTGGGGCTTACACGGTTACTGTCCAGTGGGCCAACTGGGTCGAGGGGGGGGGATTCTGGAAGCGTGGGCGCGGCAACGACTGGTTCCTTAGTTGCAACTCGGCTGCCGTCCATGGCCGAGGCAATCGCTGAACGGGCATCCGGCGCGACGGCGGATTCCGTCGCCGGTCCGACTGGCAGACAGGCCAACTTCGGCGGCGCCTCCGGCGCCCGAACCACGGCGGTCGGAGTTATGACCGGAGTTATGAGAGGCTCGGCCATTTCCAAGTCGGCCCAGTCAGCTTCGAGCACGGGGGGCGCGAGATCATTGCCGATAGCATCCAACTCCTCGATCACCGCCTGCGCCGTGGCGGGGCGCAATTCCCGCCTCTTTTCAAGCAGCCTCGCGACCAGCGCCGCCAAGCGTCCGGGGACCGGCGGCGAGCCGTCCAAAGGCTCAGGTGTGAGATCGAGGTGTGCCAAGAGCGCGCCCAAGTCACGTTCGTCCTCCGAGGATGGGAAGGGAAGGCGGCCACTCAGCATCTCGTACAGCAGAACGCCGAGAGAATAAAGGTCGGAACGCGCGTCGAGGTCAGCGTCCAGCTTGCCCGCCGCCTGTTCGGGTGAGGCGTACTGTGGCGCGCCGACAATCAGGCCGCCGGGTGCAGGGCGAGTGGGGCGGTGGTCGGCGCCGTGCAAGGAACTCTCGATGACGCGCGCCATGCCGAATCCGAGCACCTTGGCGCGCTCGCCGCCGGGCGCGGCCAGCAAGCGGATGTTGGCGGAACCGAGATTACGATGAACGAGGCCCAGGCGATGCGCCACGTCGAGCGCTCCGGCCACTTGGCGGGCGATGGAGCAGGCGCGCGCCCCATTGAGCGGCGCTTCTCGACCGAGCACGGCCGCGAGGTCGTGGCCCTCGACGTATTCCATCACCAGGAAGGGGCGCCCGTCGTCAGCATCCTCCGCCGCTTCCACACGGACGATGGCCGGATGTTGAAGCCGGGGCGCGATGGCCGCCGTGTGCTTGAACGGCCTCACCACGGATGGGCGCGCGGCGAATTCCGGGCGGAGGACCAGGATCGCCCGCATCTCGCCTAGGTTGAGGTCGCGCGCCTTGTAGACCTCACTCAGCGAGTCCTCGCCCAAGGGCTCGATGATTTGGTATTTGCCGCGAATGAGCGCCCCCGCAGACCACGAGAATGGTAGCGGCAAGCGGGCGCCGTCCTCGGGGCAGGCCTCAAGGTGGTCGGGATAGTCTCTCTGGCAGGTCGCGCAGCGTTTCATGCGTCTCGAACCCTAGTATACGACAAACCAACAGCAACGGTGGACGATCAGTGCCGGCTGGAAGCCGACGCTACAATCCCGTCACGCGCATTGACTTCCCTTTTCCGGGAACGCTAGAATGAAGGTTCTCCCTGTGGTATTTGCGTGCGGGTGCGTGGGAAAAGGAGAGCGGGGAATGGTGTCTGAGGAGAATCAGGGTTCCTCGCCGGCGGTTGGGGTTCGGCCGGAGGCGCGGCCGTCCGAGTCCGTAGACTCCGAGCAGAAGCTTTTGGAATCGGGTGAGATCGGCGACCTGCTGGCGGGTGTGGGCGAATTGCCGGGCTTGAGGCCAGGCCAGGTGGTCCGGGGCCTGGTGGTGAAGATCACCGACGACGTGGTGCTGGTTGACATCGGGCGGAAGAGCGAAGCCGCCATCGCGCGCAGCGAGTTTCTGACCGACGACGGACGGCTGACAGCGCAGGCCGGCGACGCCGTTGACGTGTGGGTGGAGGAGTTCGACGAGCAAGAAGGCACGTTCACCTTCTCGCACAAGAAAGCGGCACGCCTGCGCACCTGGGAAGACCTCGAGCAGGCCTTTCGCGAGCAGACGAACGTCAAGGGCCGCGCCGTAGAACGCACGAAGGGCGGGCTGACGGTGGATGTGGGGGTGCGGGCTTTCCTGCCGGCTTCTCAGGCGGACATCCGTCCGCTGCGTAATCTTGATTCGCTGATCGGCGCCGAAATCGTCTGCAAGGTCATTAAGCTCGACAAGGAACGGAACAACGCGGTGGTAAGCCGCAAACTGGCCCTGGAAGAGGAAGGGAACAAGAAGAAGGCCGAGCTTTTGGATCGCCTGCATGAGGGCGCAGAACTGACGGGCCGGGTGAAGAACCTCACCGGCTACGGCGCCTTTGTTGACCTGGAAGGCATGGACGGCCTGCTGCACGTGACGGATCTTTCCTGGGGCCGTGTCGGGCACCCGTCGGAGGTGATCCATGCCGGCCAGGAAGTCCGCGTCAAGGTGCTGAAGTTCGACCGCGAGAAAGAGCGTATTTCGCTGGGGATGAAGCAGCTCACACCCGACCCCTGGGAGGGCGTGAAATCAATTTATCATCCCGGCGATCGCGCCGCCGGCCGCGTGGTGAGTCTCACCGATTACGGCGCCTTCGTCGAACTCGAGCCGGGCGTTGAGGGGCTGATTCACGTATCGGAAATGACTTGGAGCCGGCGCCTGAAGCATCCCTCGAAGCTGCTGAAGGTGGGTGACCGAGTGGAGGTCTCGGTGCTCGATGTCAATCCATCGCAGCGGCGCATCTCGCTTAGCCTCAAGCAGACTTTGGCTGACCCCTGGGAGCACATCGCGGACCGCCTGGCGGTAGGCTCGACGGTGCAGGGCCGGGTGCGGAACCTCACCGACTTCGGCGCCTTCGTGGAGATCGAAGACGGAGTGGATGGGCTGATTCACGTTTCCGACGCTTCTTGGAAGCAAGTCAAGCACCCTTCCGAGGTCCTGAAGAAGGGGCAAAAAGTGGAGGCCGTGATTCTCAGTCTGGATGCGGCGCAGCGGCGCATCTCGCTAGGCCTGAAGCAGCTCCAGCCTAATATCTGGGAAGAATTCTTTGCCGAAACCCAGGTGGGCAGCGTCCTCACGGGCAAGGTGGCGCGCTTGGCCCAGTTCGGAGCTTTTGTCGAATTGCGACCTGGAATCGAGGGCCTCTGCCACACCTCCGAAATGGGTGAGCAGTACTCACCGAAGGGCCCGAACCCGCTCCAGGTGGGCAGCGAGCTCCCATTTCGGGTCATCCGACTGGACGCTGGCGAGAAAAAGATCGGCCTCAGCCTCAAGACCGATGCGCGGAAGCCGGAACCGGCGCCGGCCGCGCCGAAGGCTTCGAAGCCTTCAACCGCACAGGCGCCTCCACCGCCTCCGCCAACGCAGATGGCTGAAAAAATGGCGCAGGCAATCCGAGCGGCTGAGGCGGCTCATGCTACATCTCCCGCGATGGCGCCGGTGGGAATCGAAGAGCCGGGAACGACGGCGGAATCCCCATGGGCGCCGGGCGATGTGGTGAAGACAGAGACAGAGGCGGGCGCGGAGACAACGGCCGGGGCGGCACCGGTAAGCGCAGAAGGCAGCGGGCCGGTGGAGGCGATGGCAGCGATTCCAGCGGCGGCCGCCGAGGCAACAAGTCGAGATGGCGAGGACGGGGCAGGCGAAGGCACGCCGGTCTTGCCGGTGGCAGAGGCAAGCCCGGACACTTCCACAAGGAGCGAATGATGACCAAAGCTGATCTGATTGAAGAGGTCGTGCAGGCAACGGAGATGAACCGCAAGGACTCTGAGGTGATTGTGGAGACGGTGTTTGAAAGCATCGTGAAGTCGCTGCGGGCGGGCGCGAAGATCGAGATTCGAGGCTTCGGAAGCTTCCGCACCCGCGAACGTAAGGCGCGTGTGGGCCGCAATCCGAAGACCGGCGCGCGCGTGGAGGTTCCTGCCAAGACCATTCCCTTCTTCAAGCCCAGCAAGGAATTAAAGGACCTAGTCAATCGAGGAGGGACGCCCGCCGCGGCTTCCTCCCCGGCGACGCCGGCCTGAGAGGGCCCGATTCGCCAGCCTATGGATCATTTGTGGACACCGTGGCGGTATCGCTACGTGAGCGAGACTGTGAAGGGCGCGCCATGCGTCTTTTGCCGCATGGCGGCGGAGACGGGCCGCGACCGCGAAAATTTCGTTGTACATCGCGCGGGCAAGAACTTCGTGGTGCTGAATCTTTTCCCTTACACCTCCGGCCACGCGATGGTGGTGCCATACGCCCACGCGGCAAGCCTGACCAGCCTCGCGGAACTCGACTCTGAGGCGCTCAGGGAGATGATGACTCTGGCGCGCGATCTGGAGGGCGCTCTGCAGGCCCTCTATCGGCCGGAAGGCTACAATTTCGGAATGAACCTGGGATGCGCGGCCGGCGCCGGCATCGCCGATCACCTGCATCTTCACTTTCTGCCGCGTTGGAGCGGTGATACAAATTTCATGACCGTGGTCGGCGAGACGCGCCTCTTGCCCGAAGACCTCTCCGTGACCTACGACAAGCTGTCCGGCTTTTTCCGCCGGCAGGCATCGTGACCTCAGCGCCTCCGCCCGGAGCAGGCAGAGCAGGCATGAGACTTCAATGCTCGGCGGAGTTCGATCCTGGGCGAGAGACCAACGCCTTTCTCGATTCGATCCCCCGCCGCCCGGCCGTGTTTGCACTGTTCCCTGAGGCGGGGCCATCCGAACCCCAGCCCTATTTGAGCCGTACTCGCGACCTCCACCGCCGCCTCGCCCGCCTCCTGGCCACACCGCGCACAAATTCGAAGCTGCTCAACCTGCGCGCCGTGGCGCGGCAGTTGGAATACCAGTGCGTGGGGTCAAACTTCGAAGCGCAGTGGCTGCTCTACCGGCTCAACCGGTTTTATTACCCGCGGCACTGGCGCGAGCGCCTGCGCCTGAGGCCGCCCGCGCTGCTCAAGGTGAATCTGGCGAACCGCTTTCCACGCTGTTATCCCACCCGGCGGCTCTTGAACGACGGCTCGCTCTATTACGGCCCTTTCGTTTCTCGCGCCGGCGCCGAGCGCTTCGCGGCGGAGTTTCTCGACCTCTTTAAGATTCGCCGTTGCCTGGAAGACTTGAATCCCGACCCTGCCCATCCCGGGTGCATCTACTCGCAGATGCGGATGTGTCTCGCGCCGTGCTACGCCGGCTGCACCGACGACGAATACCACCGCGAGCTTGACCGGGTGGTCACCTTTCTCGATTCCGATGGGCAGTCCCTGATTCACGCCCTTGAGGTCGAGCGCACCGGGGCCTCGGAAGCGCTGGAATTTGAGCGCGCGTCGCAGGTTCATCACAGGATGGAAAAGCTCCACGAAGTCCTGCGGCTCAAATCGAGCCTGGCGCGCAATCTCGCCGAACTCGATGCCGTCATGGTCCAGCGGGGAGCTGAACCGAAGAGCGTCGTGTTCTTCCGCATCTCGGCCGGCGAGATTCGCGGGCCCGCCACGCTCTCGCTCGACGAACGCGTGGCGCAACCCGTTCCGCTCGACGAACAAATCTGCGATTTGCTCGACCCGCTGGCCACGCCCGGCGACGTTTCGGCAAGTTCCGACAAAGCGCCGCGGCGCCCGCCCTGGGAGCACTTGAGCTTGCTCGGACGCTGGTATTACTCGAGCTTCCGCGAGGGCGAACTGGTCATGCTCCCGGCGAGCCAGGAAATCCCCCACGCCCGGTTGATTCGCATCTGCCGAAGAATGGTAAAGGGCGCACTCGGCCCGTAAGTTCCCGCCTGCCTTATGCCGTTTGCCGCTTCACCCGGGGTAGAACCCTGCCGACGAACCCACCCAATCCATGTTGCGGTTGTAATCCACTCCCATCATCTTGCCCCGGCCCGTGCGGACGAGCGTCGGGCCCTGCTGGAGCGTGTCGAACCAGATGAACATGATGCGCGCTTCGGCCTGAGTGGGACCGCAGGGTGTCTCAATCACCGGCGCGAAGCTGAGGCGCTCCTGCAAGATATATTGTGATCGGTTCTCCGGCGGGATTCGCTGCAAGTCGTCGCGCGTCGGACCAACGATGACGCCAATCCCGGCGAAGGAATACAAAGGCTTGAGGACGTAGTTCTCGGGGTCGGCTGGCAATGAGTCCACTTCATGCAAGAACCAGGTCTTCGGGACACACGGGTGCTTGAGGAACGGGATTGAGAACTTGCTGAGGCGGAAGAACCAGTTCGGGTGACCGGCCCACTCCACATCGAGAGCGTCGCCAAAGCTGAAAGGAAGCGCCCGGTTCTTGCGGATTAACTCGTCCACGATGACGCGGTTGTAGATGCGGCGGATGGGCACGCTCTTTCCGTTATGTTGATAAAAAAGTTGATTCCCTTGCTTGAGAATATCCGATACGTTGACAATTTTGATCCCGAAAAGCTTTTGGGTCACCAGAAAGTCCGGCAGCGTCTTCTGGTCGAACGGGTCAATCTCCATCAGGACCACGTTCTCGGGATCGTGCCCGGCGAGGATCGCCCGGCGTAGGAGCGCGTAATAGGCGTCGAGGTCCATGCCGGCGGGAAGGAATCGAAGACTGGGATCAAGTCGGTCCAACGTGTAGGACTCCCGGTACTGCTCGGCCAACGCCGCCTGAAACGCGTACAGCGAAGCGAAGCCCTGGATTTCGACGAGCCTGGGCTCGATCTCTCCCGCCACGTTGCGAATCAGGCCGAAGTCAACCTGAACAAACAGCGGTTGCGGAGTTTCCCCCGGGGCATTGAACTCCGGCGGAATGGTCGCGTCCGACCGTCGGCGGTATTCGGCGCTGGCCGGCCCGGTGAGTAACTGCTCAATGAGCTCCCTGCCGCAAGCGGTCATCTGCTCCACGAGTGCCTTCGGGAAGAAGCACGGCGTCTCGGAGTTGCGAAACTTGATATGCGTGCCGCAGCGGTCGTCGAGGTGGGTGAGGAAATGGCGGTACTTTTCAGGAGTGAAGGTCGAGTTGAACCGGCGGCGGATTTCAGCAATCACGCTAGACTATCCTTGAGCTGGCTCAGGAAACAGTTGACCGCGTCGGCCAGTCGCTTTGCCTGCTCTCCCGTTCACTCAAGCAGGAACTGACCTTGGCGCATGAGCTGCCGGTCGTCGGCCCAGATGTCGAACTTCCTGCCCACGACGTCGATGTGGGTGGAGGAAGTCCACTCGGCGCCGGTATGCTCGCCGTAAGGATTGCCGAACGCGATGTGCAGCCCGGGGACTTTTTCGTCCTGCAGGATGTTGCCGATCACGTCGGGTAAGGCGATGTTGGTGCCGACGGCGAGCTCACCCACGCGGTCGCTGTTTTCGTCGGTGTGGGTATAGCGCCAGAACTCTTCTTCGAGCGCGCGGTTCGAGCAGTGCGCCTCGACCAGGCGATTCTTTTCCAGGCGGAGCGTGAGGGGCGATTGCTGCAAGCTCCCATACTTGGCGCAAAGATAGTCGCCGACCACGCCATCCACCACGAATTTCCCATCAACGCACTCGGGCGTGGTGAAGACTTCGCCACCCGGCAGGTTCCCCCATTTCTGCGGGCTGATGATGCCGCTGGTCTTCACCCAGCGGTAGTTGGGATTGAGGCGGGCGGTGAGGTCGGCGCCGGCAGCAGTCCTGGCGCGGATAACGCTTGCTGCGCTCACAATCTTCCACACCCGGCGGCTAATTTCATCCACCTTCAGAAAGTCGGCGCGCATGCCCTCCATCATAATCCTCTTGTTGATGTTCACCATGTGGGCGTGACGGATTTGGCGCCGCGTCACCACTTCCGTCATCTGCATGCGGGACTGCAGCTCGTCCTGCTGCGCCCAGACGGCAAAGAGGCTTACCTGGCTGGTTTCGAGGTCCTCGAGAACCGCCTGCGGCATCGAGCCGAGGGGCCGGGGAGCGAGCTGTTCGAGCACCCAGGTGCGGCAGGGCGCGCCCACCTGCTCGATCTCCTGGGAGAGGCTGGCCGCGATCTCCTGCGAGGCGTTGTCGGTAATCAGCGTCACCTTTTCGCGCGGCTGCACCCGCAGGCAGACGCGGACCGCGTTCCGCGCGCCGGGGAGGAGCTCCGGGTCGACACCTACGTCCGTCGAAGAACCGTTCATGCTTTACCCCACCTTCACCGCCAGCGGGCTTGGCTCGTGCAGGCCGACGGCGGTTTCCTCAATCATGTAATCGACAACTTTGTGGAGATCGTGAGTCTCTTCGTAGACGCGCAACTGCCGGTCGGCGCCGGTCCCCATGCGCAGGATTTCGCGGACGTAGCCCACTTCCTCGCGGCTGTCGAGCTCGTCGAGCACGTCGTCGACGAACGCCAGGTATTCCTCCATCAGGTCGCGGAACGGCACCTCGATTTGCTTGCCGAAATCCACCAGCTTGCCATCGATGCCGTAGCGCGAGGCGCGCCATTTATTCTCCATGATCAACATGCGGCGGTAGAGGCGAAAGCCCTGGTTGGCCGAGTAAAGCTTGTAGAGCTTGGCGACGGTGGCCTGGATGAGCGCCGCAAGCGCAATCGACTCATCGGCGCGCATCGGCAGGTCGCAAACGCGGAACTCCAGCGTGTCGAACACGGCGTGGGGGCGGACGTCCCACCAGATCTTCTTGGCGTTGTCGATGCAGTGGGTCTCAACCAGGAGCTTGACGAAGCGCTGATACTCGCCCCAGCTCGGGAAGTAGTCGGGGATGTTGGTGCGCGGAAACTTGTCAAACACCTTCGAGCGGTAGGACTTCAGTCCGGTGTTCATGCCCACCCAAAAGGGGGAATTGGTGGAGAGGGCCAGCAAGTGGGGCAGAAAATAGCGGGCGGCGTTCATGAGGTGGATAGCGGTATCGTGGTCCTCGACGCCGACGTGGACGTGCAGGCCAAAGATCAGGTTGGCGCGCGCCACGGTTTGCATGTCCTTGACGATGGTCTGGTAGCGCTCGTCGGGGTGAATCTTCTGCTGGCGCCAGTCAGCGAAAGGGTGGGTGCCGGCGGCGGCCAGCCGCAGTCCGTTTTCCCCCGCCAGGCGAATGATCTTGCGCCGCAATTCCTTGACGGCTTCCTTGGCCTCCTTGATATTGTGGCACACCGTCGTCCCCACCTCGACCACCGACTGGTGCATCTCCGGCTTTACCTGTTCCTGCATCAGGAGCTTGCCCTTTTCGATAATCTCGGATTGGATGTGCGACCGCAGGTCGCGCGTGACCGGGTCAATGGTCATGTACTCTTCTTCGATCCCGATCGTGAACGAGGGTTTCATCGCAGCCTCTGGCAGAAGAACTTTACAGCGCGTCAGAAAGTCGTACGGCTGTCTCCGTATTCGCTCCCTCCTGAGCGGCTCCGACCTAATGTTTTCATATACCTAACGGTTTCGTTTGGCGCTTTTCGGTCATTTTGTGTTATTTTTATAGTTAACATATTTTAGCTGATTTCATTAATAAAATACATAATAAAATCATCCCGCGAGTCAACTTATCCGCTGAGGTTCGAGACCGCTCGCCCGGTACGCTGGCCGGCCTACCAAAGTAACTATCCTATTTTCAATAACTTGACAGATTGGACCTCGCTTGCTGTGAATCTTCACCTTTTATTTTCAATGACTTGGCGGATTTGCTGCCAGCTCCTTTTGATGCCTGCTGGCCCCCTTTTCTCTCCCACGGCTTTAATGCCCCGCGCCCGCCCGCCGGCCGCCCTCCAAGAACGACGACCACCGGTACTCCCGGAAGGGTTGCTCGTCGCTGAGCGCCTTCTTCACGGCAAGGTCGGCGACGGCCTGGACGATCCAGGCAAAGTTTTCGGCGCCGACGGACTGGTACTCGGCGTCCGGGGCCGGATTCAGGAAGTCGATGGCGTAGGGAATCCCGCCGCGCAGGGCGAACTCGACCGTGTTCAGGTCGTAGCCGAGGGCGCGGCAAAGCTTCAGCGCGTCGCCGACGATGCGGTCGTACTGGGCAGGCTCAATTGGGGCCGGGTTCTTCACGTAGCGCTCGTGGTGCGGATTCCTGGGCTCGTAGCGCATCACCCAGACCCTTTCCTGGCCGACGGCGTAACAGCGGAAGTATTCGTCGAACTCGATGGCCTCTTGCAGCGTCATGCAGAGGTCGCCCGTCTGCTCGTAAGCAGCAAACAATTCCTCGGGCGAATGGACCTTATAAACGCTTTTCCAGCCGCCGCCTGAAAACGGCTTGAGGAACGCCGGAAAGCCGACGTAATCGAAAATCTCCTCCCAGTTCAGCGGATAAATGAGGTTGCGCATGGACTTTTCCGTGGTATCCGGCGGGTGCTTCTTGTGCGGCAGGATGGCGGTACGCGGCACCGCGACGCCGATTCTCGAGGCCAGGGCGTAGTTGAAGAACTTGTCGTCCGCCGACCACCAGAAGGGATTATTGATGACGATCGTGCCGCTGAGCGCGGCGTTCTTGAGGAAGGCGCGATAGAAAGGAATATCCTGCGAGATGCGGTCGATGATGACGCGGTAGCCCGACGGGTGAGCCATCTTCACGCCGCCGACACGCACGAACTCTGCCGTGACGCCATCCACTTTCATGTCGTTGATCTTGGCGACGACCGCGGCCGGGAACGTCTCTTCCATGCCGAATACAATGCCAATCTTCTTCATGCTGTCTCCCTGACGTGTCATAACCCTCCGGCGCACTCTCGCCTTGCGAAAAGTCTGCGGCTGGACCCCAATATTATAACCCGATGACCGGGCGGCGACCGTCACGGTAGTGTCTCAGTTTGAAAAATGAGCGGCAAGACGACTGGGTAGTCTAGGTCTGTGTTGCTGGCTATTTTATAGGCCAGCCGCCGTGCTCCTCGATTACCTGGTCGATTTCGGCCATTAGGCGAATTGTCTCTTTCAAGGCTACGACTATTCTCTGATAGTGCTGGATATCATCGTAGCTGAGCGCTCGGCCTTTGCGGTCCTTTAGCCATTTCTCGCACACCTGATAGCCGCCGACGTGGAAGTCCCACACCTCGCGCGGCACGCCGGCGAAGTATTGCACCGGGTTGATCCACACGCGACCCGCAGCTGTAGCGCCGACTTTCAGAGCCTGCCCTGAGCCCGGCGAAGGGTCGGCAGGTGCCGGGCTAAAGCCCGGCGCTACAAAGGACACTTTCTCGACCACGTTCGAACCCTTTTCGGGAAACGTGGTCATGAGGTCGGCGAGGCGCGGTGATTCCATCAAATGCAGCGCCGTGAGTTCATGGCCTTTTTCGGCGAGCGCCGCAAAGAGTTCACGGTTGCTGGTGAGCGGTAGTCGCGGGAAATCAGATTTCAGAAACTCGGCGTAGCGCGTCCGGTAGGTGGGCGAGTGAAACACTGCGTACATGTAATGGAACACGTCTTCCGGGCCTAATTCCGTAGGGGCGGTTCGCGAACCGCCCCTACCCAACGCGGCCCCGTCCGGCACAAAGGTCATTCCCAGGCGCTTTTCCAGCTCGGCGACGAAGGCAGGGTTGAGGTTGGGCCGCCGCCCGCCAGGGCCGGGAGGCCAGTGCCCGCTCTCGATGGTGAGCTTAGTCTGCCCACTCCTTTTTTCAGCTTTTGGATAAAGGTAAAGAGGCAGCGCATAGCAGTTGTCTAGAGCGCTCAAATATTCCTTGGTGATTAAACAGTCGGCCGCGAAGACGTGTACCCAGGGTGGCTTTCGAATAGCGCGGAAGGTTGCAAGTGCGAGGTTTCGACGGCTCATCAGGTGGGCGGAGACGTCTTCGCGGGCACGTGCGAGTACGGAAGGCGAGTAGATGATCCACCTACCGTCGAAACACCGATACGCCACCTGAGTAACGGCAGAAGGAGCATCTGGTAATTTTGCCCATGCACGGGCTTCGTTCAGGGAGAATGAGGACGTATCACGCAGAGAGTAGTGGCTACGGAGCGACGCGTCATCCCTGTTCCCAGCCAAATCCGCTATCCTGTCCCTTAGGTCACAAGCGGAAAACGCAACGGCGAATGAGTCCACGCCGGTCGTGATGCCCATGTTGTACAACGGCAACGCATCGGTCACCTTCCACCCGCGCTCATATTCTTCGAGCAGGCTCTCGTCTTGGGGCACAAACAGGTACATCGGCGACGATGGAGCCAACATCATCCACGGCGTGTGCTCAACGTCCCGCTCGGCAAGCGTGCGGTATTTCGCTTCTCGCAAGCCCCACAAATCACAGTGATGGACGGTGGCTCTTGTAGCGCCGACCTTTAGGTCGGCACGTGCCGGGCTGAAGCCCGGCGCTACCTCTTTCACCGCCAGGATAATCGCCACGCCCTGTTGAATATCGAAAACGTTCTCATCTTTGCCGCCGTCCGGCGCCCGCTCTTTCTTCTTCGAGTTGCCGTGCAGGTTGTACACGTAAATGTCGCTGAAGCACCGCATGAGCTGCTGTCTCATGCCTCGAAACGTAGGGTTGTCGAGGTAGCCGTGATTGGTGATGAAACCCAGGATGCCGTACCCGGTGCGCTCGATGCGCCACTGCGCGAAGCGGATGAACTTGACGTAATCGTCCTGCAACCACTTGGGATTGCGCTCGCCGAGCGGCCGCCCGTCAACGATCTTGTAGTCCTCAATAAGCTGCCCGATGAAGGTGAGCTTGCCCTCTTCGTCGCGGCTGCGATTCGCGGAATGACCCGAATACGGCGGATTGCCGAGCACCACCAGGATCGGCCGGTCGCGCTTGATCTCGGCGGCGGCGTTTGC
>DASYXW010000007.1:0-13751 GCA_035934405.1 Terriglobia bacterium | reverse complement strand
AGCCATGAACAGCGCATAGCGAGCCTCATCGAGAGCGAGCGCGGACTGCGGATCGACACCGCCGGGAACCGCGGGCGGCACATCGGGGTTCGGCGGATAATGCTCTCGGGGCAGCAAATCGCATTTTGCTTCCTTGATCTTCCCGGACGTCCCCGTGGGAAACTCGGTCTCCAGCACTACGATCTCGCTCGGCTGGGTGACGGCGAAGTAGGGTTCAGCCGTCACAATCAGGCCGAACGCCTTGAACCCGGCTTTGGCGTCCACCTTGCCGGTTTGGCCATTCACCTCGATTTCGCTGAGATTTCTGGCGCGTCCGGCGGGCGTTATCGCCCAAAGCACGTAGGTCAGGTACTGCGATCCAAAGCGCGTGGCGGGCGGCAAGCCGGCGAACGCCGCCTTGATTCCGGCATGGTTCTTGGTTGCCTCGAATTCCCCTTCTCCACGTGCTTCGGGAGCCAGAGCCGTACCGCGGAATCCGAGGCGCACAGCTCCCGCGAGCTCGCCGCGGTCCAACACCTTCACCACGCAAGATGGCCGGCTCCCCGACGGGCCCAATGCCGACGCGCTCTTAGATTGCGCGGTGGGGTATGCGGTTTGCGGAGCGGCTTGTGCGGCCAGCCCGCATAGGCAGAGCAGCGCAACGGCAAGTTGATGGGGCTTGCGGTTCGGTCTCACAGGGCAAAGGGGTGTTTCGGGAAACGCGTCCAAACGTCACGGCTCCGGCGGTGGTGGAATATGCAGGTTGAGCACCATAATCAGGCGGTCGTCAAGTGAACTTGCCTTTCGCAATTCTGAACTCTGCCCCTGGTGAGTGGCCTGAACCTGGTAGTCATCGGTGGGCGCGAGCCCCGCAAAACTGTATCGCCCGCCGGCCTCGGAGTAAATTGCCAGCTTCTTGCCGGTACGCAGGTCGGTGAGCTCAACCGACGCGCCCACGATGGGATTGTTGGCCTTGTCCAACACTTCGCCAGTCACGGTCTTGGTGGGCGGCTTTTTCTTTTTCGCCATCACGCCTGCGGGCGCGAGCGTCAGGCTGCAGGCCACCAGGATGATCGCGACCGAGCCGTATCGCCGCTGCGAGCGACAAGCCACGCCCCGTTGCTTCGACTCGAGGCCGGCTTCGCTACCAGTTCTGTTCTTCCTCTTCTTCTTCATCGGGAACCACATTCAACACCAACGGATTGGTGCTGACCACTTCCAGCGCCGCGCCACAGTCGGGGCAATCCAACCGGTGGCCTTCCTCGACGTCATCATCCTCTAGGTCGATATCGGCTTCACATTCCGGACAATGAGGCATCCTCCACCTCCCAGGATGACAACTGGATTTCCCCTACCGGAAAAGTCTATGGCATTTCGCCGTATCCTGTCCAGCGTGTGAAATCCATACCGGGCCGAGACCGACCGGCAAGAATTGCAGCGCTCCGCCACCCTGTGTTACAGTAGCTCATCAAAAGGGGAAGTCTTCGGTTACCCCATTGTGTGAGGAATGCGTGGCCGCGATTGTGACCCCACAACGCGAATTGAAATTGGCGCACAGTCCCGACTCGGACGACGCATTCATGTTCTACGCCCTGGCCACGAACAAGATTCGCACCGACGGCCTGAAGTTCATGCACGTGCTCGAAGACATTCAGACACTCAACCAGAAAGCCCGCGAGGACGTTTACGACATCACCGCGATTTCCTTCCATGCTTACGCCTACCTTTCCCGGCATTACGTTCTGCTGCCGTGCGGCGCGAGCTTCGGCGACCGCTACGGACCCGTCGTAGTGGCGCGCGGGCCGCTGGGTGCCGCCGACCTGAAGGGCAAGCGGGTAGCGGTGCCTGGTCTGATGACGACGGCGTATCTAGCGCTGCGGCTCTTCGAACCCGACATCGAGCCCGTGGTTACCCCCTTTGACAGCATCATCGAGCGGGTGGCGGCAGGCGACGCCGATGCCGGAGTGATCATCCACGAAGGCCAGTTGACTTACGCCTATCACGGCCTCAGCAAAGTGGTGGACCTCGGCGAATGGTGGGACGAGGAAACGCATCTGCCGCTGCCGCTCGGCGGCAATGCCATCCGGCGCTCGCTCGGCCCCGAGATGATTCAGGCCGTCGCCCGCCTGATGAAGGAAAGCATTCAGTACGCCCTCGATCACCGCGAGGAGGCGCTGGAATACGCCATGCAGTTCTCGCGCGGCCTTGACGCCTCCACCGCCGACCGGTTTATTTCCATGTACGTGAACGAATGGACGCTCGATTACGGCGAACGCGGCCGCAGAGCGGTGCAAACGCTGCTCGCGCGCGGCGCCGAGAAAGGCTTGCTCCCTTCGGGCGCCGTGGCGGAGTTCGCTGAGGTGTAAGGCGGTCCTCCGTTCGTGAGCGGCCGGGCGAATTGATAGCCGCAAATTCCTAAACATGCGGGTAGGCACTGACGTAGTGACGAGTGACGAACAGAGAACGGCGGAACAGAGACCCCCGATTATGAAGAGCTGGAAGTTAATCGCTATCACCGTAGCTTGCACAGCGGCCGCTATCGTGGCCTCTCTGGGGGTAGGAGATTATTTCGCGAACCGGGGACTTCGGCACACTGATGTCCAAGGGCTTGGTGACCTTTTTAAGGCTGGTGTTAGCGAAGCTGTGACTCGGGAGGCGGCCACGCCTTTCCAAGTGGGGACTGAGTTAACTTCTCCGACTTTGGTCGCCGACCTTCCGCCGGAGGAGATCAAGAAACGTGCGCAACTTGCGGACACTTATGCCAGCGCGGCAGGACTCGCTCTCGCCCTAACACGTGAGATGAAAACGACCGCGAAGTTGCCCGAAACGAGCAGGACATTGACCTCGGTGCCTTCGCAATCCAGGGCCGACGCATGGGGACATCCGTTTTGCCTTTTCCGAATCAACAATCATGTTGTCGTAGTCAGCGCTGGGGTGAGTCAAGACACGTTTCCAGGATGCGCCCAACTGACAGTGAATCCCATGGACGCCGCGCATCAAGCAAACGGACTGCTCTACCGCTACCCATCAGGCAGGCTCGTGCTGGTGGCAAAGGCCCCGTGACAACACAGATAGCGGAGCAAACAGGCACCGCGGCAAAGACACCACGCGTTCCGTTCAGCGCGACCCAGCGCAAGATCCTTCTGGCGCTCGCCGCCGCCGTCGGATTGCGCATGCTGGGCCTGTTCCTCGTCCTGCCCGTTTTTACGCTCTACGGCCTCGAGTTCACACATTCGCGATTCCTGGTGGGCTTCGCGTTCGGATGTTATGGCCTGGCCATGGCCATGACCGAGCTTCCCCTCGGGCGGCTTTCCGACCGCATTGGGCGGCGCAAAGTCCTGCTGCTCGGCATGTCGATCTTCAGCCTGGGCTCGTTCCTCTGTGCCATGCCGCATTGGTTTCCGCCCGGACTCCAAATCGGCGAGCTCATCTTCGGCCGGCTCGTCCAGGGCATCGGCGCGATTACCGCCACTGCCTTTGCCACGGTTTCCGACCAGATCCCGCCCGAGCGCCGCTCGACCGCCATGGCGATTCTCGGGATTCCCATCGGCGTTTCGTTCATCCTCGGGGTGATCGCCGGGCCAATGATCGCCGGACGCTTCGGCCCCGAATCGCTCTTCTGGCTTACCGGGGTGCTCGGCCTCGGAACCGTCGTGATGCTGGCGCGCTATCTTCCACCGGTCCCGCCGCGACCCGCGGAACCGACACCGGTGTTGAAGGTCCTCAGGATTCGTCAGGTTCTGGCGCTCGACCTCGGCGGCTTTCTGATGAACACGTTCATGACAGCATTCTGGTTTTATTTTCCGCTCATCGTCACCGGCGAGCATCACTTGGCGATGTCGCAGTACTACCACGTGCTGCTGCCGATGGTGCTGGCGAGCGGCGTCACCATGTTCGCATTTTCCACCGGCGCCGACCGCGGCGCGGGCCGGGGTCTGGCGGCGCTCGCCTATGCGATCCTGTTCGCGAGCGCGCTGTTGCTCTTTCGCCCTTCCCTCGGTGGTTTCGATCCGCGCCATCTCGCCTCCGTGCTCGTTCCCGGCATGATCTTTCTCATCGGATTTACCGGACTCGAGCCGGTCCTTCCAAGCCTCGCGAGCCGTGCCGCGCCCGAAGGCGCCACCGGCACCACGCTCGGCACGTTCCACACGCTGCAGTACCTCGGCAGCGCCACCGGCGCTCCGGTGGCCGGCGCGCTCGCGCAACTGCCGCCGGTTTACATCATGACGGTGCTGGCGGCGGTGGCGGTTGCAGGATGTCTTTTGATGATCTTCGGAGTGAAAGCGGAAAAATGAGGGAGCGCCGGCGGAGTGCCGGCGCTCAACGCTAGTTCAGCCGCTTGCCGTTCGCGTCGTACTCTTCCACCGGGCCGTACTTTTCCAGCACGCTCTTGATTTGCTTGGCGTCGCCCACGCAGACCACCTGCAGGTGATCGAGGTCAACGTACTTTTTGGCGGCCTCCTGGACGGCGGCCGGACTCACTTGAGCGACTTCCACCGGATAGCGGTCCCAGTAGTTCTGCGGCAGCCCGTAGTCCTGGACCAGCAGCCAGTCGGTAAGGAGTTGTTGTGGACGTTCCAGGGACAGGGCGAAACTGGCCACGATGGCGTGGCGCGCCTCGTCCAGCTCAGTCTCGGGCACTTGCTGGTTGCGAATCCGCTTGAATTCGTACATCAGCTCGTGCATGGAGCCGTCGGTGACCGCGGTGCGCACTTCCGTATTCGCCGCCCACGGCTCACGGTAATTGTCGTCACCGACACTGCTGTAAGCTCCATACGTATACCCTTTTTCTTCGCGCAGGTTGAGGAAGAGCCGCGCCTGGGGTCCGCCGCCGACCACCTGATTCATCACCCGCAGCGCCACATAGTCCGGGTCCACGCGCCGCGCCCCGTAGTCGCCCGCCAAGATGTTCGTCTGCACCGAGCCCGGGCGATCCACCAGGGAGATCTGATAGGCTGCCGGCGGAGGGAGCTTCTCAAAGTCAAAATGCTCCACCTGGTGACCCTGCCAGGCGCCGAAATACTTCTTCGCCAGCGCTACCACTTCATCGGACTTCACATCGCCCACAACGCCCAGAATGGCATTGTTCGGCGCGTAGTATTCGTCATGGAACTTCTTCAGCAGTTCCGGCGTGGCGTGCTCCACCGATTCCGGCGTCGCCGACGTAACCGCTGCCGGAAAGTCACGGTAAAGAGCCTGACGGAACTTCTCTCGGCCCAGGAAAGACGGCTGCGACTTCTCCTGCTCGAGGTCTGCCAGTTGCCGCTTCTTGTACTTGTCGAGCTCATCGGCGGGAAAGGTGGGGTTCAACACCACGTCGCTCAGGATGCCGAAGATCTGCTCCGTGTTGGGCGAGAGGCCCGAGGCGGCCACCGTCGTGGTGTTCGAGCCGAATGGGGCGGAGGCGTTGAGGCTGGCCCCAATCTGGTCCACGTCGGTGGCCAATTGCGCGCTCGTCCGGTGGCTGGTGCCCTCGCGCAACATGTCGGCGGTGAAGCTGGCAAGGCCGGGAATGTCTTGCGGGTCCGACATGGCGCCCGACTTGATCCACAGATTGAACGCCACCGTGGGCAGCTTGTGCTGTTCGAGCACAAGCACGGTGAGCCCGTTGGGTAGTTTCGTAACGGTGGGCCGGGGCAAAGTCACCTTCAGAATCTCCTTCGACACTGGGGCGCGGTTCAAGCGCACGACCTTGGAGACGGAAGCCTCGTGCTGTTCCCCGCCCTGGCCCTGGCCCTGGCCGAGGGCTACCCCTCGCACCGTCAGGATTACCGTCAAGATCGTTACGGTTCGTCTCATCGCTTGTCCCTCTGCCCTAAATGTCCCTCTGCCTTCTGCCTTACTTTCCCGCCGCCGCTGATCCGCCCGCCGGCGACACCGGCAGGTCCGTCACCACCGCCAGTTCCTTATCGATCAGGTATTTTTGCGCCGCCGCTTTCACCTGATCCGCCGTGACCGCGTCATACTTGTCAAACTGTGTGTTGATGAGGTTCGGATCATTGAAGTTCACGGCGTCGTCTCCGATCTCGATCGCCGTACCGAGGTCGGTGGGGCGATTCTGCTGAATCTCCTGGGTGAGAAACTGCGTCCGCGCCTTTTCGAGCTCCTCGCTGGTGATCCCATCTTTCTGCACCGTCGCGATATCGTCGAGCACCACCTTTTCGGCGTCCTCCGGCTTCACGCCCGGCCGCAGGAAGGCATAAATGTAGAAGAGGCTCGGCCCGCGCCGGAAATCCGCGTTGACAAAAACCTGGGTGGCAAGCTGCTTCTCCTTCACCAGGTGCTGGTAGAGTCTGGAGCTCTCGCCCGTGCCGAGCACCTGCTGCAGCACCTGAAACGGCCAATTGTCCGCTGTGTTGCCGGCCGGGATATGGTAGGCCATGATGAGCAGCGGAGTGCGCGCCAGCGGGTCCATGATGGTCTCGGTGCGCTCGCCATAATGCTCCGGCTCCGTCATGCTCACCGGCGGCGGCGCAGGTTGCGAGGGAATCCCGCCAAAGTATTTCTTTACCTTTTCCAGCGTCACCGCCGGGTCCAGATCCCCCACCAGCGTCAGCACCGCGTTGTTGGGAGCGTAGTAGGTGCGGAAAAAGTCTTTCACATCCTGCAAATCGGCGGCGTTCAGGTCGCTCATTTCACCGATCGTCGAGTGCTTGTAGGCAAAGTTGTCGTACGCCAGATTGTCGATGTCGAGGAAGGCCTTGCCGTAAGGCTGGTTGTCCACCCCCAGCCGGCGCTCTTCCTGCACGGCGTTGCGCTGGTTATCCAGATTGGCCTGGTTCACGGCCAGCTTCCCCATGCGGTCGCTTTCGAGAAAGAGGGCCAGGTCCAACTGGTTCTTCGGGAGCGACTCGAAGTAGGTGGTGCGGTCGCTGTTGGTCGTGCCGTTCATGTTGCCGCCGTTGTTCAGCACCAGGATGAAGTGTTCGCCCTTGCCCACGTTCTCCGACCCCTCAAACATCATGTGCTCGAAGAGGTGCGCAAAGCCGGTGCGGCCCGGGCGCTCGTTGCGCGAGCCGGTGTTGTAGCAAACGTCGATGCCGAACACCGGCGCCGTGTGGTCCACGGCGATGATCACCCGCAGTCCGTTCGCGAGGCGCTGGTCAGTGAACTTGACCGGCGGCAGCTTCGGCTCCGCGCCCATCGTCCCCTGCGCCATCGCGAGCGCAGCCGCCTGCGCCAGGACGAAAACGGCCGTCAGCACGCAACCGCTCCACTGATGCCTTTTCATTGAAGTCTTCTCCCTTAACGTTCTGCCCTCCCCTCGGCGGAGGCGAACTCAAAAGTGTGTGCTATTTTGCCGCCAAGCTCAAGGGGAAAGTCAAGCCCAAGGGACGAATTGACAGAAGACCGATCGCCTGCTCCACGCGCGTGAAGCTGCAGGTGGGTGAAACAGCGCGGAGCCGGACGGAACGCCGTGCGTCCCGTCCGCTCCCGCCGGATCTTCGACGGCTGCTCAGTCGCAGTCCGTCTTCAGGTCAACGTCCAGCGTGACGCGCTTGATGCGCACCTTCTTCACGTCATCAACCGGCACGCAGAGGCATTCCAGCAGTTCCTTAGCCTCGTCGGCGCAGCGCTTGTGGGGGCCTTTGCCGGGCAACTCTGGTGGAGGCGTTTTCAAGTGCGGGTCGATCGCATACGTCATCCCGCCCACCGGGATGCCGTTCACCAGCGACCTCACCACGATGCTGGCGGCGGCTCCGGCCTTTTGGACGTCCGCGGGCGAAAAGTCAGAACCCGGCTTCAGCCGCAATTGCACCTCACGGCTGCCGCGCCCGGTGAGCGTGAACAACGCGCCGCCCGGACTGACGAACTCCGCGCTCCAGCCGCGCTGGACGAGAAAGTCCGGCAGGTTCACTTCCAGGCTGACCCGGCCCTCGAAGTCGTAAGGATTGTTCACCCAGAAATGACGAGGCGCGAAGGACGCGGTCAAGCCGGTCAATCCGCCGCCGCCCGCCACCGGCGCCACGTTCCGCTGGCCGATGTTGTTGTCGAACGGCACCAGCCGCCAGTGCGGCGTGGGTCCGGCGGCGCAGGGCAGGCCCGAGGCCGAGTCCGCATTGCTCAGGTCGCCGGTTGCCGAGACGCTCATCAGCATGCACTCGTGGCCGAGGGCCGTCGGCGTCCACTCGAACGGGCCGACGAGCACGTTCGCCGCCCCCGCAGCCAAGTTGCCGGACACGTTGATCGAGGCCGTGGTCATCGGCTGCCAGTCGTCCGGCCAGAGCAATCCGGTGGACGGCTTGCAGTGGTACGCGCTCACCACCACGTTGCTGGCTGGCTGCGTGCCCCGATTGCTGATGTAGACGTAGGCGTAGTTGGTCTGCCCCACGATGGGCGTCTGGTGGTCCGCTGGCGTGGTGCTTGGGTTCGGCGCCAGCAGGTTCCAGATGTTGGTGTTCTCCCAGAAATCTTCCTGGTAGGCGTACTCGCCATAGTAAATGTCGTTGATGTAGACATCCACGTCGGGCGGAGCGCCCGGGGTGGTCACCGGTGTGGGCGCGCCCGTCGGCTGGTAGAGCCCCTGCTTCTCAAAGCTCCAGCGAATCACCTTGCCGATGGCCCCGCCGGGGACGCTGGCCCCTCCGTAAACAAAGGGAGTGGTGAGGCCCGCGTCGGCGTTCATGAGGGCCTGGGCGTACGACACCGTGGTGGTCAGAGTCGTTGTCGCCAGCGGCAGGCTGGCCATGGCATGAGTCATGATCAGCAGGACGTACCTCGACCCGAATTGCTGCTTGTCGAGATACACGGAGTCTCCGCCGGTCGAGCGGTATGCCCGGAAGAGCGTCGTGGCAAGGATTTCTTCGCTCTGATAGTTTCCGTCGTCCTCGACTCCACCCCACGCCCACCCCGCAGCCACATCGCGGTCGTGTCGCCGGGGAACTTCCGGGACCCACGGGAAGGATAGACCTCTGTCGGGCGCCTTCGATCCGGGATCCATATAGATCGAACCGAACCCATCCCCGCCGTTGTGGGCAAAGCCCAGAACCCCGCTGTGGATCCGATCGTCGAGCATGCCGTGAACGAACTCGTGCATGGTCACGCGCCAGTCGACCGCAATGCCAACTGGGCAGCCGCTTTGCTCGATGCCGCAGTCAATGCTCCCGAAGCCGTTCATGGTCGCATTGGGATTGGCGAACGAGTTGACGACGCCGGGAAAGTTGAGGAAATTGATCGGCAGCGGCAGCGTGGTGTTCTGGAAAAAGTTGCTGATGGGGTCGTAGCCGAAGCTGACGATCAGCCGGAAGAGCTCGTCCACGTGGTAGTAGGCGCAGACGGCGGCGAAATTGGCGTCCGGCACCGAGTAGGTGAAGTCGCACGGCGGCGGCGTCACCGTAGGCGACGGATTCGCAGCCGTGCCGACGGCCGTGGCGTAAGCGCCGGTCAGGTTCTGCGGTGAAGCCGGCGTCAGACCTTCCAGCGTCACGTCGCTGCGCAGCGGATCAAGCGTTGATGCCGGCGAGCACGCCGTGATGGTGTTATCGCCGGTCGCCGTCACCGGATCAGTCAAATACACGCTCCCCGTGCAAGCGTCAACGAGAGCGCGCAGGTACAGCACCGAACACGTATTGACCTCGATGAAGGCGCGCCAGTGCAGTTGCCGGAACGGCGCTACCGGCAGGTCAAATAGCACCTCGGTCACCACGTAGTGGCGCCCGTCCACGATGCTCTTGTCGACCGGGCCTAGTGGCAGCGTGGGCCCCTCGGCGCCCGTCAGTCCGGCACGCTTGGCCGCCCGCTGGCGCGCCTGCACGTTCGGCTTTGTCTGCGGCGGTTGGGGCAGGCGCTGGTCCGCCCGATACTGATAGATCCACTGCCGCTCGGCATTGATGACGATTTCCCGTCGTTTGCGGCCTGTATTAAGCAGCGCGGGCAGCTCCTGTGGCTTGATGCGGCCCGCCAGGCACTTGGCGTCCCGGCCGGGCTTGACCGCGTCAATCTTCGCATGAAGGGTGCTGAGCGAGCTTGTGGCGCGAAGCGGTTCCGCCAGCAGGCCGACCGTGAAGCCCGCCTGCCAAACCGGAAGGCCGAAGTGGGTCTGCTGGAAGCTGGCCGTGGCCGTGCCGGTCACCGCATCCTGCTGCGCGAACCGCAACTCTGTGCCGGCGTTCTCGACGGTGCCCGACGGGCTCTTGTCGAGCGCGCCGAGCCAGGCCGGGTCGATGCCATAAATCCCGGCGACATCGTTCAGGTAGGATTCCGCCAGTTTCCGGGCGTTCAAGATATTGGAGAGTGGCCCGTAGGGCTGGCCACCGTGGTTGAGACTGCGAACATTGCCGTCCGCGTCGCGTTCGATTTGTACCGCAGGCGTTAAGGTAAATGCCATGGTAAATGCTCCTTTCGCTCCGGTGTCGGCCGCCAGGCTAACATCCCGGGACACATCCCGAACCTATTGCGAGGGCGCTGGCGACATTGTGAACTCCCATTGCAAATTCGCAAGGGCTTGGCGACCTCCCGACGGTTTCAGCAATTGACCGGCCATAGGCCAACTCTGCGTGCCCGGGGATTGTTCCTCACTCCAGTTTGGAAATCCCTGATGGGAGTTGCGGCCGGTCGCGGCGACGGCCGAGCGCGGGCTCGAAATGGGCGCCAATCGGGGAAAGCTATCCCACGGGATAGTCGGCCTATCTGAACCGATAGGCTCTCTGCGTTGCGTCCTAAGCGAATGGTAGGCCCGTGGGGACTCGAACCCCAGACCTCTACCGTGTCAAGGTAGCGCTCTAACCGGGCTGAGCTACGGGCCTGAGAACCGGAGTAGTTTACCGTGGTTCGTCCGTTTGGGGCAATGGAATTCGGGTTCCGCGTAAGGCTATGCCTCGAACAGGGATTCCACAAACTCGCGCGGATTGAACGCCAGAAGGTCGTCCACTGTTTCACCGATGCCGACGAATTGGATGGGCAGGCCGAGCTCGCGGGCGATGGCCACCACCACCCCGCCCTTGGCCGTGCCATCGAGCTTGGTGAGGATGATGCCGGTGACGCCGGCCCGCTCGGTGAACTGCCGGGCTTGCTGCAGGCCGTTCTGGCCGGTGGTGGCGTCGAGCACGAGCAGCACTTGGTGGGGCGCACCCGGCACTTCGCGTCCGGCGATGCGGCACATCTTTTCGAGCTCGGCCATGAGGTTGACTTTGGTGTGCAGACGGCCGGCGGTGTCCACAATCACGGGATCATCGTGGCGCTTCCGGGCGGCGGCCAGCGCGTCGAAGATGACGGCGGCGGGGTCGGCGCCGCTCTTCTGGCTGATGATCTCAATTCCCAGCCGTTGCGCCCACACGTCAAGCTGTTCGTTGGCGGCGGCGCGAAACGTGTCGGCGGCGGCGAGCAGCGGCCGGCGGTTCTGCTGCAGGTAGAAGTTGGCCAGCTTGGCGATGCTGGTGGTCTTGCCGACGCCATTGACGCCGACCACGAAAATCACTTCGGGGAGCCCGGCGGGCGGTTTTTCCGGGGCGGCCCGATGGGCCTCGCCCGCGCCAGGACTTTCCAGCGCCGCCAGAATCTCCTGCTCGATGGCGGGCCGCAACTCGCCCGGCGCGCGAAGCTGCCGGCGGTTGATCTGGTCGCGCAGATGTTCCAGGATTTCATGCGTGGTCTTGACGCCCAGGTCGGCGCCGATGAGCGTGGCTTCGAGGCCGTCGAGCACCGACTCGTCAATGGTTGCCTTGCCTTCGGTGATCTCCTCGAGGCGCTCGACGAGCTGGGCCTTGGTGGAGGCGACAGCCTGTTTGAGCCGGTCAAAGAGACCCGTCTTCTTTTTCTCCGGCGAACCAAATAGCGTTTGGACCATACTGTTTGATTCTAGCCGAACCCCGAAGGCAGGTGAGGGAAATCGCTTATAATGGCGGGCGCGCGCGATCTGCCACGTACTGTCATGTCTCAACCTCTTGAAGGAATCGCCATCGTCGGACCGGGGCGAGCCGGGCAGGCTCTGGGCACGCTGCTCGCGGCCGCCGGCTTTCCCATCCGGTATGTCGCCGCACGCCGTCCGGCGGCGGCGCGGGCTGCGGTTCGCTTCATCGGCGCCGGCCGGCCCGTCCCGATTGATTCGCCCGAGCTGGCTGAAGCTCGAATCATCCTGATCACGACGTCGGACGCCGCCATTGAGCCCGTGGCGCGTGCGCTTGCCGCCCTGCGCCGCAGTTGGCGCGGACGGATCGTCTTGCACACCTGCGGGTCGCTGCCAGGCAGCGGTCCCGGCTCGCCGCTCGCCCGCTTGGAGCGGCTCGGGGCCTCCACCGGCTCGTTTCATCCTTTCCAGACCGTTCCCAACGCTGCGGCCGGGGTTGTGAGCCTGGTGGGGAGCTACTGGGGAATCGACGGCCGCCCGGCAGCGGTGAAAGTTGCCCGGCGTTGGGCGAAAGCGCTCGGCGGTGTGGCCTTCGCCGTGAAGCCCGGCCGCAAGACGCTCTACCACGTCTCCGCCTTCCTGGTGTCTCCCACTTTGGTCACGCTGCTGGAACAGTCCGAGCGCCTGCTGAAACTGGCCGGCGTGCCGCGGAAGGTGGCCCGGCCCATGCTGGCGCGATTCGTGGCGGAGACGGTGAAGAGCGTGGCTGAGATGGGTCCGCGTCGGGCGCTGACCGGCCCGGCGGCGCGCGGCGATTGGGAGACCTTGCGGCGTCATCTGGAGGCCCTCCGCCGGCACGCTCCGGAGGTGATCCCAGTGTACGTGGCGCTCGCCCGCGCCATGGTGCGACTGACCGGTAAGAATCCGCCGCGCGGGTTGC
Organism: Terriglobia bacterium; assembly: GCA_035934405.1. Taxonomy (GTDB): domain Bacteria; phylum Acidobacteriota; class Terriglobia; order UBA7540; family UBA7540; genus DASYXW01. Next base: position 1,047 of record DASYXW010000007.1, on the reverse strand, counting down.
TCTGAGTTTGGGCTTGGCGCGCGCGGACGGCCAAAACGAGATTTTCGGAAATGGCATGCCTCGAAACGAAATATGTTGCTGATTCTAATTGAATTACTCGTTTTGGGTTCGCCCCCCTCGAGTTTTTCAAATCTAGGGGTCAAATTCGGCTCTAATCCTATGCAGCCGCTGGGTTTGTTCGCCATGGGTTCGGTAGAGCCCCATTTCTTCACGCTTCGACCCCCAATTCGGCCATCATTTCGGCCATCTGGCTGACCGCAAGCTCCATCGGCGAGAGTTGCGGGAGCTTTCCTTCCTCCGCCAGGTCCTGGTAGGCCCGGAGCCGGGTCTCGACCGCCAAGCGCAGGTGGCCGATGTCCAGTTCACCGGTACTCCCGATCTCTTGCATGAACCGGTAGCGCCACTCGCGGTTAATCCAGCGATAGGCGGCCACCAGCTCCACAAGCGCCTCCTCCAGGCGGGCGTCAATGGCCCGCAGCGCGTGCTCCGGCTCTCCCCGCCGCGCCAAGTGTTGCTTCAGCCACCAGTCCCAGGCCAGGACGCTCAGGTACGGCTCCATCTCCCGGCCCATGAACCAGAAAACCGCGAGCACATCGCGCCAGAGGCGGAGGAAGTCGCGGGGGTCGCCTTTGACGCGCTGCAACAGTTCGATGGCCTCCCTCGGAAGCCGCAACTGCCGGTAATTCAGGGTTGATCGGCGGCGCCCTTCTATCGTCCTGGGGCCGGTAGAGCGGCGAGCGTTGCGGCGCTGGGCGCGAAACTGTGCGGGGGTCAGGGGGCGATATGCAGGCACGAAAGTTCTCTCCAGTCGCCAAGATAACGGAGGTACTAAGTGTATACACCCATAGTATCAGAAAGTCAATACTTTATTTGGGGATCTAGTACTTGGTGACATTAATGCGCGTTAGAAAGAAGCCAAGGACGGGACCTATAAACGTGACCCCTCACCCGGCCTACCGGCCACCCTCTCCCCTCGGAGAGGGCTATTTCCCTCGTTTTTGTTCCCCCTCTCCCCTGGGGAGAGGGTGTCCCGGCTTGCCGGGACGG
>DASYXW010000090.1:0-21244 GCA_035934405.1 Terriglobia bacterium | reverse complement strand
CCCTGACCCCTGACCCCTGACCCCTGACCCCTGACCCCTGACCCCTGACCCCTGACCCCTGACCCCTGACCCCTGACCCCTGACCCCTGACTTTATCCCCGCACCGTGATCCGCCGCAGTGAGAGGACCACTTGCCCGCCCGTCGGCTGGCCAAACATCGTGGCCGGGTGAAAGACGCTGAAGTACATCAACCGGTCGAGATGGCGCGTCAGCTCCGGGGAGGACGGCCCCGAGAGGACTCGATAGTCCAGCGCCCGGCCACCTGCGTCCACACGCGTCACCAGCACGACGGGCTGGTCACCGGTATTGAAATCCAGCGGCGCCAGCCTCTGCAGCCGCGGCGGCGTGGAAAGCTCGAGCGGCACGTCCGGGGCGCTGCCCACCGGCGGGGCCTGCCAGCTCACGATGACGCTCAGGCAGAGGGCCGCAGTCAGCAACACGCCGGCCGAAGCGGGCAGCAGGACCGGACGCACCCAGTTCTCCAGGCGGACCAACATCCGTCCCAGAACGTTGCAATGAATCTCCTGCGAAAGCCGTACTCGAACTTGCAAGTCGGCCTCCCAAGACGCCCGCTTTCGGGGCAGCGCCCGAAGGTCCACCCGCATGGCTTCCCACTGCTCCAGCTCTTCGCGGCACGAGGCGCAGTGTTCCAGGTGATAGCGCACCGAGCGAAACGCATCCCGCGAGCACACGCCGTCAACATAGTCTGAAAAGTGGCCGCGAATTTCAACGCAGGATTCAAACATAGGTCACATCACTTCCAGGCCGCCAGCTTCCGTCTCAGCAGCTCCCGCCCTCGCATCAGCCTCGATTTCACCGTGCCCTCGGCGACGCTGAGCACCTCCGCGATTTCCTCGTACGAAAGGTCTTCAATCTCGCGCAGCGCCACCACGGTTCGGTAGGGCTCCGCGAGGCTGGCCAGCGCCCGCTCAACCCGCGCCTGCCGCTCCGCTTGTTCCAGGTTCTGATACGGCGTCTGCGAACTGGACTGCGCCGCCTCAGCCACCGCCATCCCCGGCTGCCCCGGCTCCTCGTCAAGCGACATCGGCTCGTGCGCGTGACGCCGAAGCCAACCGCGGCGGTGGTTGGAAGCTTCGTGGAGGGCGATGCGGTAGATCCAGGTCCTCAGGCTGCTCGCGCCATGAAATTGCTTGACGCCCCGGAAGACCTTCACGAACACTTCCTGGAGCACGTCGGCGGCGTCTGCTTCGTTGCCCAGGATGTGCCAGACTAGGTTGTAGATCGGGCTCTCGAAAACGGCCACGAGATAGGCGAACGCGGGCTCCGAACCCGACTGAAGTTCGGCGACCAGCGCCGCTTCGTCGCTGGCAATCGCGCTCGCCCGGTCCGCGCCGAAAGCAGGAAGAGTCCGGTCAAGCGCCAAGGTCAAGATTCGCGAGCTCGCCATAAGAGTAACCCTGCCGTCCCGCTCCGAGGCCACTCCTCTTATCTCCAGACACCTGAGATGTTCCCGATGTTCCAGGAGTTGCCGCGCGCCGTCGTTCGTTGACCCCTCGGCTGGCCCGGCGCTATACTCGCATCTCAACGAGCTTCCATGACTCCCACGCCGCTGGCCCGTGATCTCACCAAGCTGCTCGGCCCCGACGCCGTCCTCTGGCGGCCCGAAGACCTTATGCTTTACGAGTACGACGCGCTCTCTTCGCGCCGCCCGCCCGACGCGGTGGCGCTTCCGACGACCACCGCGCACGTGGTGGGGATTGTCAAACTCGCGGCCCGGCACAGGGCTCCCGTCATCGCGCGCGGCGCCGGAACGGGCTTGAGTGGCGGCGCCATGGTCACCGAAGGCGGCATCGTCGTCTCCTTCGCGCGCATGAAGAAGATTCTCGAAATCGACCTGGAGAACGAGCGCGCCCGCGTGCAGCCCGGCGTCGTCAACATCGACCTCTCGCTTGCCGTGGCCGCCGGCGGCTACTATTATGCTCCTGACCCGTCCAGCCAGAAAGCTTGCACGCTCGGCGGCAACGTGGCTGAGAATTCCGGCGGACCGCACACGCTGGCTTACGGCGTCACCACCAATCATGTGCTCGGACTTGAAGTCGTCCTTCCCGATGGCAGCGTGATTCACACCGGCGCCACTCACCCGGACCGCCCCGGCTACGACCTTACCGGCTTCTTTGTTGGCTCGGAAGGGACGCTCGGTATCGTCACCGAAATTACCGTCCGGCTCAGCCGCCAGCCCGAAACCGTGAAAACGCTGCTCGGGATTTTCGACCGCGCGCTCGACGCCACGCGCACGGTGGCCGAGACCACGGCGCGCGGCATCACCCCCGCCGCGCTCGAAATGATGGACGGCCGGGCGCTGCAGGCGATCGAAGCCGCCACCCACGCCGGCTACCCGCTCGACGCGGCCGCCGTGCTGCTGATCGAAGTCGAAGGCTTGCGGGAGGAGGCGGAAGAGGAGGCGCAGGCCCTGGAAGCAGCGTGCCGCGAAAATCACGCCCGCGAGGTGCGCCGCGCGAAGACCGAGGAAGAGCGCGAGTTGCTGTGGCGGGGACGCAAGAATTCCTTCGGCGCCATGGGCCGCCTCTCGCCCAACTTTTACGTCCAAGACGGCGTCATCCCGCGCACGCGGTTGCCCGAGATGCTCGAATACATCGCCGAGGTGGAGCGGCGCCACGGACTCTGGGTCAGCAACGTCTTTCACGCCGGCGACGGCAATCTGCATCCGCTGATCGCTTTTGACGCCCGCGTCCCGGACGAGCGCCGGCGCGTCCTCCAGGTGGCGCAGGAGATCATCACCCGCTGCGTTGAGCTGGGCGGCTCGATTACCGGCGAGCACGGCGTCGGCCTGGAAAAGAACGAACTGATGCCGCTGATCTTTTCTGAGGACGACCTCGACATGATGCGGAAGCTGAAGGACGTCTGCAATCCGCAAGGCATGCTCAACCCCGGCAAGGTCCTGCCCAGCGGCAAAATGTGCGGCGAGCTGCGCATTCAGGTTTCGTAGCGGAGGGCAAAGCGGTTTCTCGCAAAGGCGCAGAGAGCGCCAAGGCCCCCGGCATTGGGCGCTTGCTTTGCGCCTTGGCGCCTTTGTGTGAGGCTTTCTTGGGTGTGACATCGTCATGGCCTCTGTGAGTGCCGTTCAAACGATTGGGCTGGCGTTTGCCGCCATAGTGGGCGAAACCCGCGCAACCGCCGACCCCGCAGCCTGCGCTGCGCTTGCCGTCGATGGCAAGATTCCCGCACACGTCGTCTATCCAGCCTGGGCGGAAGAGGTGGCCGCCGTCCTCAAGTACTGCTCCGACCACGATCTCGCCGTGATTCCCTGCCGCAACGGCGCCCAGCTCGGCATCGGCAACCCGCCACACCGTTACGACGTGGCGCTCTCGCTCAAAGACATGAACCAGGTGTGGTATTACGAGCCGGCGGACTTGGTGATCAGCGTCGAACCCGGCATGAAGCTCGGCGACCTCCAGCGCTTTCTGGCACGCCACCGGCTGTGGCTGCCGCTCGATCCGCCGGGCGGCGAGCGGGCCTCCATCGGCGGCATTCTGGCCGCGAACGCCGCCGGTCCGCTGCGCCTGCGTTACGGCGGGCCGCGCGACATGGTGCTCGGAATGAAGATCGCCACCACCGAGGGGAAGATCATCAAGACCGGCGGCCGCGTGGTGAAGAATGTCGCCGGTTACGACCTGGCCAAGCTCCTGATCGGGTCTTACGGCACGCTCGGCGTTATCGTGGAAGCCACGTTCAAGCTTTATCCGCGTCCTGCGGACACCGCGGCGTTTGTCCTGGCGGCAGGCACGCTGGAAAAGGCGCGCGATCTGCGCCGGGCCATCCAGCAATCACCCCTCCGGCCGATGCGGATGGCGTTGCTCGACCCCGGGTATCTTCAATATCTGCGTATGACCAATACCTTGACCGAAGCCGACGAAGGCTGGCAGATCTGGCTGGAGGCGGGAGGCTCCGCTGCGGTGCTCGATCGCTACGCGCGTGAGCTTGAAAAGATAGCTGGTGCGGCGGCGGTTTCTCTTCGACGCCGGCCATGGGACGCCACGACGGAGGACGTCTGGGGGCGAATCACCGGCTACGGCTTGCACGCGGGAAGCACTCCGCAAGACTGGTTGCTCAAGGCGTCCCTGCCCGTTGCCGCTACGGAGGAGTTCATCGAGCGGGCCCGCCAAGCCAACCACCCGAGTGCTTGCCAGCTTGCTTGCTGGGCCTACGCTGCGGTCGGGACGGTCTATTTGTGGCTGATGCCTTCGTCGAACGCCACCCGCCCCTCACTTGAACTCGTCGAACAGATGCGCGCTGCGGTCCTCGAACTGGGAGGCTCGCTCGTCGTCGAGCTCGCGCCCGCCGATTTCAAGAGCCGTATTGACACTTGGGGTCCGCCGGGAGACGATTTCGAGGTCATGCGCAAGTTGAAAGCAGCGTGGGATCCCAGCGGAATCATGGCGCCCGGGCGATTCCTGGGAGGACTGTGAGCCAATCTGACGGGCAGCGCCAGCCGGCTTGACAAGGGAGGTCCATGGCATTACTATTCAGATATCGAAATTCTGTATAGAACGGTGCTGCGTGTTCCGGAACAAGGCTCAGGTGAGTGTTCTTAAGAAAGCATGGTTTGCTGAGACAAACAGTCGTATGTTATGTCCATTCAATAGGATACTCGGAATTTCGACGGTTGGAGGGCGACAGGGCACAGACTTCTGCTCGTCGGTACAAAAATGCAGAAAAAATCAAAGTTTCAAAAACAAACCCTGAATGTCATTTAGAATCAGCGCGGGATTTGACGAGTCTGCCGCTAAGCCGTCAACATACTGATAATGAATGACTTATTTAAACGCTCGACTCAGAAAGCCGTCATCTTATTGAAAATCAAGCAGGTTAACATTGAACGCTAGGGTTGAAATCGAACCAGGCTCAAGCCTGGGCAGCAACGGCGGCACGGGCTATGGTCCCGCGGAGCCGCCGCGCTGGGGCTACTACTCGAAGTGCATCCATTGCGGCCTCTGCTTGAACGCTTGCCCCACCTACCGGGAGCTGGGCCTGGAGGCGGACTCGCCACGTGGCCGGATCTACCAGATGATTCAGGTGGAGCAGGGACGGCTGCCACTCGGCGAGAGTTTCGTCCGCCACATCGATCTCTGCCTCGATTGCCGCGCCTGCGAGACCGCCTGCCCTTCCGGCGTCGAGTACGGGCGGCTGGTGGAAGCCGCGCGCGGCCAGATCGAGCGCTACTATCATCGCGCGCCGATGGAACGTTGGCTTCGGCACGTATTTCTCGGCGATCTTCTACCGTACCCAGGGCGGCTGGAGCTTGCAGGCCGCCTGCTTCGCTTTTATCAGCGCTCCGGCCTTGAAACCCTGGCTCATGGTGTTCTCGGGCTCTTTCCCGGCAAAGTCGCCAACGTGGCACGATTGGCGCCGCGCATGGAAAGGCCCTTCTTCACGGAGCGCCTGGGGACGGTCGTTCCGGCCGAAGGCAAGCGGCGCTACCGGGTGGCGTTCTTCGCCGGATGCATTGCTAACTTGTCCTTTGCGCGGTTGAATGACGCCACCGTTCGCGTACTGGCGCGTAATGGCTGTGAGGTGGTGATTCCACGCGAGCAGGGTTGCTGCGGCGCGCTCCACGTCCACGCCGGCTTCCGCGACTTGGCGCGCGATCTGGCACGGCGCAATATGCAGGCCTTTCTCAGCGAGGACTTTGACGCTGTCATCACCAACTCCGCGGGCTGTGGCTCGGTGCTCAAAGAATACCCGCAACTGTTTGAAGAGCAGGAGTCCGAGTTCCTCGAAACCGCGAAAGGCTTCAGCGCACGAATGAAAGACGTGACCGAATTCCTCGCCGCTATTGACTTCAACCGCGACTTCCGTCCGGTCAAAGCGCGCGCCACCTATCAAGACCCGTGCCACCTGGCCAACGCGCAGCGCATCCGCTCGGCGCCGCGCAAGCTGCTCGCAGCCATTCCCGGGCTGGAACTCATCGAGCTGAAGGAATCCGAAGTCTGCTGCGGCAGCGCCGGGATATACAATATCGTCGAGAACGAGATGGCGGAGCGACTGCTCGCCGCCAAGATGCGGCGCATTGACGAAACCGGCGCGGAACTGATCCTCACCGCCAATCCGGGATGTATGTTACAACTGCGCGCCGGCGTGGCGCGCTCCGCTGATGGTGGGAAGCACCGCCGCGTGATGCACGTGGTGGAACTTCTCGATGAAGCGTCCGACAGGACGATGCAAGATAAGTGATAAGCCTTGTGAACTGCGCTTAGTATTCTCTGGAGATCAACATGCCGGACGCAACCGCAGCTCAAGAACATCTCGACGCCCTCCTGCATGAGGAGCGACTTTTCACGCCTTCCGACGACTTTCGCCGGCAAGCCAACGTCTCCGACCCGGCGATCTACGACCGCGCACGCAAGGACCTGGAAGGTTTCTGGGCCGAGGAGGCCAAGCGTTTGGACTGGTCCAAGCCGTGGGACAAGGTCCTCGAATGGAACGCGCCGTGGGCCAAGTGGTTTGTGGCTGGAAAGCTCAACGTCACTCACAACTGCGTGGACCGTCATGCCGCCTCCGCCCGCCGGAACAAGGCGGCGATCATCTGGGAAGGCGAGCCGGGCGATTCGCGCGTGCTGACGTTCGGGATGCTGCAGCGCGAGGTCAACAAGTTCGCGAACGTCCTGAAATCGCTGGGCGTACAGAAGGGCGACCGCGTGGCCATTTACATGGGCATGGTGCCCGAGCTGGCGATTGCGATGCTGGCCTGCGCCAAGATCGGCGCCCCCCATAGCGTCGTGTTCGGCGGCTTCTCCGCCGAGTCGCTCGCCGAGCGCATCAACGACGCGCACGCCAAGGTGCTCGTGACCTGTGACGGCGCCTGGAGGCGGGGCCACGTGGTGCCGCTCAAAGCGAACGTGGATGAAGCGCTCGCGAGCACGCCGAGCATCGAAAGCGTCGTTGTCGTCCGCCGGATCGGCGAGAGAGCCGAGGCCGCGATGCACTTCGGCCGCGACCTCTGGTGGCATGACCTGATGGAGAAGGCGAGCGCCAGTTGCGCCGCCGAGCCGATGGATTCCGAAGACGTGCTCTACATTCTTTACACCAGCGGCACGACCGGTAAGCCTAAAGGTGTAGTCCACACCACGGCGGGATACCTGCTCGGCACTTCGACCACGCATCGCATGATTTTCGACGTCAAGGAGAACGACGTCTATTGGTGCACGGCGGACATCGGATGGGTGACCGGACATTCGTACATCGTCTACGGTCCGCTCGCCAACGGCGCCACGAGCCTCATGTACGAAGGCTCGCCCGATTTCCCTGACCGCGGCCGCTTTTGGGAGATCTGCGCCAAGTACGGCGTGAACATCTTCTACACGGCGCCCACCGCCATCCGCACCTTCATGCGCTGGGGCACGGAGTGGCCTGCCAAGTATGATCTCTCGGCATTGCGGCTCATCGGCACGGTCGGCGAACCGATTAATCCCGAGGCCTGGATGTGGTATCACGAGAACATCGGCCGTGAGCGCTGCCCCATTGTGGATACCTGGTGGCAAACCGAGACCGGCATGATCATGATCTCGCCGCTGCCGGGACTCACCGCCACCAAGCCCGGCTCGGCCACGATTCCTTTCCCCGGCGTCGAGGCCGAGGTCCTGGACGAGAAGGGCCAGAAGGTCGGGCCGGGCGCCGGCGGTTACTTGTGTCTTACCCAGCCCTGGCCGGCGATGTTCCGGACCATCTATGGCGACCCCAACCGCTACGTCAAGCAGTACTGGTCGCGCTACCCCGGCAAGTATTTTACGGGCGACGGCGCCAAGGTGGACGAGGACGGATACTTCTGGCTGCTCGGCCGCGTCGATGACGTGATGAACGTGGCCGGCCATCGCATCTCGACCTACGAGGTCGAAAGTGCCTTGGTGGACCACAAGTCCGTCGCCGAGGCCGCTGTGATCGGCAAGGCGCACGAAGTGAAGGGCCAGGGAATCGCCGCGTTCGTCACCTTGAAGGAAGGTAATGACGCGACGGACGCACTCAACGAAGAACTGAAGCAGCACGTGGCGCACAAGATCGGCTCGATCGCCCGGCCCGACGACATTTTCTTCACGGCGGAACTTCCCAAGACGCGCAGCGCCAAAATCATGCGGCGCCTGCTGCGCGACATCGCCGAGGGCCGCGTCCTCGGGGACACAACGACGCTAGCCGATCCCGGCGTGGTGGCGAAGCTCAAGCAGCAATATGAGGGAACGGAATGAAGTTCTACAAGTTGGTCGGTCCGTCAGTACTTCAGTACTTCAGTATTTCAGTCTCCCGGTCCGTCAGCGTGACCACGTGAAAGGTAACTGAAAACTGAGCTACTGAAATACTGACCAACTATTTGAACCGTACATCATCAATCTGAAACGCGAACGTGCCGGGGTCCGTGCTCGCCGAGAAGAGGACGGCTTCGAGGTCGTGCCCGTCGGTGCCCTGGAAAGCCGTAAGCGGGAACGAATACTGCTTCCACTCCGAACCGGCGACAAAGGTCTGGGTGGCGGGGACGTATCCGAGGCTCTTGGTAAATATCATGACGCGATCCGTCTTGCCGTCGCCCTTGGCCCAGAAGCTGATTTCCTTTTTTGACGAGAGATTGACCGGCGCAAATTGTTGTGCGCCCGGATAGAACATAGCTCCGGCCCAGGGGTACGGCGCGCCGGCAAACACCTGGCCGGTGACCGCGAGCGAACCTTTGCTGCCTTCGGTGCCACCGTCCACCACTTTCATCTCCGCCGTGGACTTGCCTCCCATGACGGAATCGGTCGAGACAGTCCAGCCGGAACCGAACTTGGCGGTCGGCGTGCCTTCATCGAAGTCGCTCACCAGACCCGATTCCGAGCCCGGCGGCGCCGGGACTGCCGTCGCCGGCCCTCCAGTCTTGCTGCCCGACGCTTTCGCGGAGCTATCGCCTCCGCTCATCATCTTGAAAGCGGCGTCCCATGCGCTGCCGGGATTTCCCCTCGCATTCATCCACGCGCCGATGAGGAGGAAGGGAACGACAAACGTCACCGCCAGCAGTTTGTTCGATCGCTTCATCTTCTCCTCTTTCTCCCAGCGAAAAAGCTTCCAGGCAAACAACAGACCGAACGTGCCGGACACGGTCAACGCCACGAGTTCTGCCCAATGAGCCGAGAGCGTGTCGGCGTGGGACATCACACCCTGGAACGCGCTCACGAGATAGGTGGCCGGCAGGAACAGGGCCACGCGCTGCAGCCACTGAGGAAACATCGCCAGGGGAAAAGTGGCGCCGGAAAGAAAAAGCAGGGGAAACCACACCATGTTGTTGTAAATCTGTGCCTCCTGCATGGTGTTGGCCACGCTCGCCACGGTCAGGCCGAATCCCGCAAAAGCAAACGCGCCGACCGCGACGAGAATCGCAAGATCCCGAATACTGATTTCGAGGGGCATGTGAAACACCACCATGGCGCAGACCACGAGCAACGCGACGGTGGGGATCAGGAGCAGAAAATTCGCGATCAGACTGCTTCCAACCATCGTGCCCGCGCCGATCGGCGCCAGGCGATAGCGCCGCAGACTGCCTTGCTCCCGCCTCATCACGGACTGCAGGCCGAGCCCCCAAAAGGCGCTGCCCATCACCTGCAGCACCACCACCGGCCCGAACAAGTAGGCTACGGCCTGCGGATTGCCGCGCGCAAAAATGCCGGCGTAGGCGAAGAGGAAGAGCAGCGGAAAAACGAAGGTGAAAAACATCGCCGCCTTGGTCCGCATGGCCAGGCGAACGCTCGTCAGCGCGATTCGAATTGCCGCCATCTACTCCTCCATCCTTCTTCCGGTAATTTCCACAAAAACGTCTTCCAAGCTCGGCTGGCTGATGTGCAGGTCCTGCAGCGTGTTGCCTTCGGCTTCGAGCAGGCGAACGAGCGCGACGATCGCCTTGGGGACAGGTTCGGCATGCAGGATGTAGGCTCCCCCAGCCTCCCGGACGTCGAGCACGGCCTCAATCTGGCGAATGCGCTCGATCGGCATGGGCCGTTCGACGCGCACTTCGAGGCGTGTGCCCTTCCCCGAACCCCGCACCAGCTCGCGCGGCGTGCCCAGGGCCACCACGCGCCCCCGGTCCACAATGGCCACTCGGTCGCACAGCCGCTCGGCTTCTTCGATGTAGTGAGTGGTCAGCAGCACCGTGCGGCCTTCGGAGCGCAACTGCTCGATGAGCGAGTAAATGTCGCGCCGCACCACGGCATCGAGACCGGAGGTGGGTTCGTCCAGCAGCACCAGCTCCGGATTGTTGACGAGCGCCAGCGCCAATGCCAGACGCTGTTTTTGCCCGCCGGAAAGGTTCTCAAAATAGGCGTGGCGCTTTTCCGCCAAGCCGAAGCGCGTGAGCAACGCGTCGACCGGCGCCGGCCGGCGGTACAGGCTCGCGAACAAGCGCAGGGCCTCTTCGGTGCGGATTTTATCCGGCAGAACGGTGGCCTGGAGCTGCGCGCCAATCCTTTCCTTGAGCCGCTTGCTCTCGGAGGTCGGGTCGAGACCGCACACCCGCGCCGAGCCCCCGTCGGGCTGCCGCAATCCCTCCAGAATTTCGATCGTCGTGGTCTTCCCTGCCCCGTTCGGCCCCAACAGCCCGAACACTTCACCCTGGCGGATTTCGAAGCTGACGCCGTGTAGAGCTTCCACGTCGCCGTAGCGCTTCTGCAGGTTCTCAGCCAGAACTACAACCGGTTGGGAATCCATCACGACGGGCGATACCGCGCTTCCAGCAGATGCTTGCAACGGAGCCTCCGAGTCTTCCGCTTTCTCCATGCTGTACGTTTCATTCGTAGGGAAATTACACTCGCCCGGTGTCGCACCGGTTCGAGACCTCTCAGCGCTGTTGATAGACGGGGTCAGCAGCGTTCAGGTTCTCGTAATCGCGGCCGTACTTATTCTTGTGGTGGGTTGCCGGGCTCGCTGACTCCGCGAGCGAAACCGTTTCGAACGAAGCGGCGTTCGCCGCAATGGCGACTTCACGCGACGCAGCTTTGAGCGTGGCGGGCAGAGCCCGCTCGTCCCAGATCTCGAGCCGGTAGCGCCCGGGGGGGACGTTGCGAATCGTCACCTCTCCGGCGTGATTCGAGACTCCATAATATGGAGTCCGCAAGGCCACCACGATGGCGCTCATCTGGGGATGGATGTTGCAGAAAAGATAGGAAACGCCGGGCCGGTCGAAGGTCACCGTGTGCGTTGTGCCCGCCTCGTAGAGTCCCAGGTCGAAGCGTTTGCCGTCGTACAGCGAAAACACGTTGTGGAAAAAGGGATCGAGGTTCGGAAAATCCACCATCGCGCCCACCGGTACCACCAGAACGTGCGGGTCAAACTGCTTGTTCTTCTGGATCAAGCGAAAGCGCCGGCGGACCGCGCCCGGCGCCGGTTCGCTTGCGGCGCCGAGAGGCGTGAGCCAGACGACCGCGTTCGAGTCGTCCGGACCTTTCTTGCTACGTGGCGCGGCCACCAGGACCACGCGCCCGTTGACGGTGACGGCCCCCGTGACGGCCCCGGTTACGGTTTGCCCGTCGGCCCCGGCAGGCAGAAAGCAGATGGCGGCGAGCAGAAGGCAGAAGACGGTAGGTGGTAGACGGTATATGGCAGATGGGCGCAGCGGTCGCGATTCCTTCATAGCCATAAGTGTTTCATTCGGGTAGGAGGCAGGTGGGCCAATCGCCGTGTCCGTCGATGCCCCATATACCGTCTACCGTTTCTAGAACAGCACACCGACGCCCAGATTCGTTTGGTTCGCGGTCACGCGCGGCGCATAGAGGTCAGAGGTCCACAGGCGCCGATATTCGAGCGAGAACAGCAGGTTCGAGCGCAGATGGTAAATGCCGTTGACCAAGGCGCTCTCGTTGCGCCCGGTGGTGGCATCGAAATAGCTCTGGGCCGCCGGAAAGCGCCGCAAGTCGGACGCAAAGGGATAATCTTCGCCGAATGCGCCGTTAAACTCCAGCTTCTCGGTCGGTGTGAACTTCAGTTGCGACCAGCCGCCGGCGGCATTAAGACCGATCACCTGAGTCGTGGGATCGGCCAGCGCGCCACTGTACAGAACGCTGCGGCCCTCGCCGCCTCCGAGCCCGCCGAGGGCGCGGCCGCGGTAGAGTTCTCCGGTTAACGAGAACCAGCGGCTGATGGGCAGCGACCAGTCTGCGGTGCCGGCCCAGGCATCCACGATGCGGCCGAATCCCCAATTCTGGCGCGCGTAGTAGCCTCCGCCGCCGACCGTGAAAGGACGGCCCAGCATGTTACCGGTCCATGCGAGGCGCGCCGCATACGCAGGTTGGCCGGACCGCTGGCCCGCTTGCGGCAGCAGGTAGAAGGGGTCATAAGGCGGCTCGCCAGTCAGAGGATCGAGGATGCCGCCTTGAACGAGCAAGCTCGAATCGCCGGGCAAGTCCATTCGATGTTCAAGGCGAATCTGCGGGGTCCACGTCCACAGGTTACCAGCGTAAGCGAAGGCGGGATAGCCGAGCGACGCGAGCGACGTGGGAGAGAGCGGCGAGAAGAAGGGAGCATCCTGGCCGGCGACCACGGAAGTCTTCGGCCAGTCGAAACGCGCCGTCGCCGTCCGAAGCCGCACGATACCGGCAGCGATGCCGTCCGGAGAGCTCGGGAAGCCGCCGAAAAAATCGAACTGCACCTGAGCGCTGGTGCGCGCGCCGGCGACATCGGGCCCGAAGACATCCAGGCCCACGAGCGACTGGCGCAAAGTGGCGCCGAAGGTTCCGTTGGTATCGCCGGCGGAACGGGCTTGCGCCAAGAAGGGCACGTCAGCGCTGTTCACCGCGCCGCGGTCGGAGAAGGCGTTGATGAGCGCCAGACCCGAGAGCCGCACGCGGTATTTTGATCCGCTCTCCACCTTGGTCTGATACTGCGTATCCACCTTGCCGTTGAGAAGTTGCTGCTCCTCTTCGAGATTCGACAGACGCTGGTCCGTCGCTGCCGCCTGAGATTCGGAACTCTGCCCGCCAGCGTCAGCGCCGTTCCCGGCTGCGCCAGTTCCTACGGCCCCCGCGGCCACGGCAGACTCCACCTGTGCCGGCCGCGCCCGGTCCAGCTCGCGCTTGAAAGTGCTGAGCTGTTGGCGGGTCTCTGCCAGCTCCCGGCGCAGCTCTGCCGATTCGGCGCGCGACTGGGCCGCCTCGCTCTTCACGTCCTGCAAGGCAACGTTCAATTGCTGCACCTGCGTCTGCAAGGTCCGCAGCGCATCGGCCAGCGAGGCAACCTGCGGCGCGCTCAGGCCCGGCGGCCCCTGTGCCACAACAGGTGCGGCGATCAGCAGACAAGCCCCCGCCACACACGCCATCCTTCTGAGGCAAGAGAACCGCATAGAACCTCCTTGCGTGTGGCTACCCAGCCGGCCACACGCTCGCATTTCTGACGTTTGCCACACATTCTAACCCCAAAGCGGCGCTGAACGGCGAGGATTGCCGCCCATGTTACAATCACACCCGGCAACCTTGTGGCGACGAAACCATGGGAAGCGAGAAGATTCTGCCGCTCGAAAGGGCGATCGAGCGCGTGGGCGAGCTGAAGCGCCAGGGAACCCGAGTGGTCTTCACCAACGGCTGCTTCGACCTGCTCCATCCCGGGCATACGCGATATCTGGCCAAGGCGCGAGAGCTCGGCGACGCACTGCTGGTGGCCATTAACAGTGATCACAGCGTCCGGGTATTGAAGGGTCCCGGCCGGCCGGTGGTGGCTGAAGCCGAAAGAGCCGAGCTGCTCGCCGCGCTCCGGGTGGTGGATTACGTGACCGTTTTCGACGACTTGACTCCACGAGGGGTCATTGCGCGGATGCTGCCTCAGATTCTGGTGAAGGGCGGTGACTGGGGTCCCGGGGAAATCGTGGGCCGCGAGGAAGTGGAACGGGCGGGCGGCCGCGTGGTTTCGATTCCAGTAACACCGGGCTATTCGACAACCGCGCTGATCGAGGAAGTTAAGAGTCGAAAGTTGAAGGCCAAAGGTTAGAGGTTGAAGGTTAAAGGGGAAGACAGAAGCCGGAAGTCAGAAGACAGAAGCCGGAATGAAGGTCCTCGCTCGGCGCCGCTCATGATAACCTTGCTTAATCGACTTCTGACTTCTGACTTCTGACTTCTGCTATGCCCCACGTTCGCTCCGTCTTCCAACCTATCATCGAGCACGCCGCCGTTCGCGCGGCTGCGGACGCTCTGGCGCAGGGGCGCTCCACGGTCACTCTGTCAGGCCTCACCCACCCGGCGAAGGCGCTCGTTGTCGCCCATCTCGCCATCAAGCTGGGCAGGCCCTTGCTGGTTCTTACCGCCGACAACGAAGCCGCTGACCGCCTGTGCCAGGCAACATCCACTTTCCTGGGCTGGCTCGACGGCAACCCGGAAGGCTCTCTCTCCAGCGGTCATTCCCGCGAAAGCGGGAATCCCAAGGGCGGCAGAATTGAATTGTCGCTGAATGCGGCATCGACCGTCAGTGTTCTGCCCGCCTTCGACTGCTCTCCCTACGAGGAACGCTCCCCGCACGCCGAAATCCTGGAGCGGCGGGCCGTGACGCTCTGGAACGCCGCCCAGGGTCACGTCCGCGTTCTGATCGCTCCGCTTCCTGCCGCGCTGGGGCGCTTCCGCGAAGCCTCGTACTACCGCTCCCTGGCGCTGGAGCTGAGGCCGGGCGACGAATTGAGCTTGTCCGATCTCACCGAGCACCTCGGCGGAGTTGGTTACGAACCGGGAGAGCCGGTCAGCAACCCGGGTCAGTATTCCCTGCGCGGCGGCATCATCGACGTGTTTCCGCCCGAAGCGGAGTGGCCGTTTCGAATTGAGTTCTTCGGCGACCAGGTCGAATCGGTTCGGGAGTTTGACCCGGAAAGCCAGCGATCCCGCAAGCCGGCGCCCTCCACACTCCTGCTTCCTTTCACCGAGACGATGCGGTCGCCTCGATTGTTCCGCGCGCTGGTCGACGCGCTCCGCGCGCGCGACCCTGAGAAATCTGCCGGCGCCGAACCATCGTGGACGGCGGAGTATTCCGGCCCTTTTCCCGGCTGGGAGTTTTTCGCGCCTCTGGCCGAAGCGCGGCCCAATTCGCTCATCCAGCTTCTGAGCAGGTCATCTCCGTCGGACTCCGGGTCGGGTCCGATGCTCCAACCCTTGCTCGTGTGGGACGAGCCACGCGACCGCGTGCAGCAACTAAGTCACACGCTGGAGGGATTCACCGCGGCATTCGACGGTGTCCGCGACATGAAGCCCCTGCGGCCGCTCCCTTCGGACATCTTTTTCACCGAGGCGGAGTTTTGGAAGGCAATCGAAGACGCGCCGCAGATTGGCTTGAAAGAGTTGTCAGTGGTCATCAGTCAGTTGCCAGTTGCCAGTTCTCAGTTGTCAGTTGAGTCGCGCGATTCCGGTAACGCTGTTACGCTCTCACCGATCACAGGTCACGACGGGAAACTGGCCACGAACCACGAACCACGGACCACGAACGATTTTGTCCTGGCAACCCAGCCTGCGCCGAAGTACCACGGCGCCGTCAAGCCCTGGATCGAAGACCTCAAAGCGCGCTCCGCCAAGGGTGACGCTGTCGTGCTCGCGGCGCCGGCCGGGAAGCTCGACCGGCTGCACGAAATCTTGAGCGAGTACCAGGTTCCATACACCAGTGCCAGTACAACCACGGGATCGGCCCCGGCCCTTGACCCCCGGCCCTCGAACCCCGTGGTCCTCACCGTCCGTGGCAACCTCGACGAAGGCTTCGCGGTTCCCGAACTGCGCTTTCTGCTGTTGAGCGATAGCGACCTCTTTGGCGGCTTCGCCTGGTCGAAGCCCGGCCGGCGCGAAAAGTCTGCGGCATCGAGTTTTATTTCCGACTTGAGCGACCTCAAGGCCGGCGATTACGTGGTCCATGTGGACCACGGCATCGCTCTTTACCACGGCCTCAAGACGCTTGAGGTGGAAGGCAAGTCGCGCGACTTCATGCTGCTGACTTATCAGGACGAAGCCCGGCTCTATGTGCCGCTCGAACGCCTCGATCTCATCGAAAAATATCGCTCCGGCAGCGAGGCCGCGAAGCCCATGCTCGACCGGCTCGGAGGCGCCACGTGGTCGCGCACCAAGACGCGCGTTAAACGCGCCTTGCGCGACATGGCGGAAGAGTTGTTGCGGCTTTACGCCGAACGCAAAATGAGCGGTGGTGTCGCTTACGGCGCCGACACGCCGTGGCAGAAGGAGTTTGAGGACGCCTTCGAGTTCGAGGAGACGCCCGACCAGTTAAGCGCGCTCCGCGATATCAAGCGCGACCTCGAAAGCCCGGAGCCGATGGATCGCCTCCTTTGCGGCGATGTCGGCTACGGCAAAACGGAACTCGCGATGCGCGCCGCCTTCAAGACTCTCCAGGACGGCAAGCAGGTGGCCGTGCTCGCCCCCACCACCGTCCTCGCCTTTCAGCACTGCAACACTTTCCGGCAGCGGATGGCGTCCTTCCCCGTCCGCATCGACATGCTGAGCCGATTCCGCTCCGCCGCCGAGCAGAAGAAAACCGTGGCCGACGCCGCTGCCGGCAAGGTGGACGTCCTCATCGGCACCCATCGCCTGCTTTCCAAGGACGTCACCTTTCGCGATCTCGGTCTGCTCATCGTGGACGAAGAGCAGCGATTCGGCGTCGCCGCCAAGGAAAAGCTCAAGAAGCTCCGGTCTAACCTCGATGTCCTCACCCTGTCCGCCACGCCCATTCCCCGCACCTTGCACATGTCGCTCGGCGGCTTGCGCGACCTTTCCGTCATCGAAACCCCGCCGCTCGGCCGCCTGGCGATTCAGACGGTCGTCGCGCCGTTTTCCGACGGCCTCATCCAGGCCGCCATCCTGCAGGAAATGGAACGGCAGGGCCAGGTGTATTTCGTCCACAACCGGGTCGAGAACATCTTCTCGCTCGCGGCCCTCATCCAACGTCTGGTGCCCACGGCGCGCATCGGCGTCGGCCACGGCCAGATGGGCGAGAAGGAACTCGAGCGCGTGATGCTGAAGTTCGTGGAGAACCAATATGACGTGCTGGTCTCCACCGCCATCATCGAGAACGGCCTCGACATCCCACGCGCCAACACCATGATCGTCAACCACGCCGACCGCTTCGGCCTCGCCGACCTTTATCAGCTTCGCGGCCGCGTGGGCCGGTCCAGCCGCCGGGCCTACGCCTATTTCCTGATTCCCAGCGAGGACTCGCTCACGCCCGTCGCCCGCCGCCGCCTGGCGGCTCTCAAAGAGTTTTCCGACCTCGGAGCTGGATTCCGCCTCGCCGCGCTCGACCTCGAATTGCGCGGCGCCGGCAACGTGCTGGGCGCGGAGCAGTCCGGCCACCTGAACGCCATCGGCCTTGACCTCTATCTGAAAATGCTCGAGCAAACCGTGGAGGAGCTGAAAGGCGTGGCGCCGAAGCCCGACATCCGCACCACCCTCAACCTGGGCCTCGACATCAAAATCCCCGGCGATTATATCGCCGACGAGAGCCAGCGCCTCCGCATGTACAAGCGCATCTCCAGCCTCTCGACTTCGGAGGAGCGCGGTGCCCTCGAATCCGAGCTCGCCGACCGCTACGGCCCTCCCCCCGATGCTGTCTTGACTCTGCTCGACTACGCCCTGCTCAAGTCGGCCGCCGAACAACTCCTGGTGCAGTCGGTCGAGCGCAAGGCCGACGAAATCTGGATTCGCTTCCACGAACAGGCGCCCGTGGACGCCGACCGCTTGTCCCGCTTCATCCACCAGCGCCGCGACTCGAGCCTCCGCCCCGACGGCGTCCTCCGCTTCGGGCTGAAGGTCCGCGACGGCGACGTGCTCGGTCGGCTGCGAAACATCTTGCAGGAACTACATGCGTAGCAGTAGCATATAGCCAGGTGGCAGGTATCAGGTGCCAGGAGTTACGAGTTAGACGACTTTGAAATCTCAATTTCCAATTTCAAATTCCGAACCGAAAGAAGTCAGAGGTGCCAGGAGTTACGAGTTAGACGATTTTGAAATCTCAAATTTCCAATTTCAAATTCCGAACCGGAAGCGCTGAAAGGAAGAAAGTCGCAGCATGCCAAAGAAAATCGCACTGATCCTCTCAACCCTATCGCTCGTTGCGCTCCTCCCCTCCCCGGCGCGCTCCACCACCCGCATCATCGAGCGCATCATCGCGCGCGTCAACAACGAGATCGTGACGCAGCGTCAATTCGACCAGCAGCAGGAAAAGCTCCGTGATGACCTGGCAGAGCGGTATTCGGGCGCTGAATTGGAGGCGGAATATCGCAAGCAAAGCGCCGACCTGCTTCGTAATCTGATTGACGAGGACCTGATGGTGCAGAAGGCCAAAGACCTCGACATCTCTGTGGAGACCGACCTCATCAAACGCCTCGACCAGATTCGCGCTCAGAACAATCTCGCCACCCTCGCGGACCTCGAAAAAGAGGTGGAGAAGCAGGGCCTCATCTGGGAGGACTTCCAGGATCAGATTCGCCGCCAGATGCTGATGCAGAAAGTCATCGAGCGCGAAGTCGGCTCCCGCGTGCAGATCGCGCGCGACGAAGCGCAGAAGTATTTCGAGGCGCACCAGAAGGATTTCGCTTCGCCGGCCGGCGTCCGCCTGGCCCAGATCATGATCTCCACCGACAAGCACAAGCCCGACGAAGCGAAGGAACGCGCCGCGAGCGCCCTCGCCGAGCTCAAGAACGGCGCCAAATGGGAGGACGTGGTCAAGAAATACTCCGACGACGAGCACAGCGCCGGCTCCGCCGGTGATATCGGATTTCTGAAAGAGGGCACCATGGCGCCGCAGATCGCAAGCGCCATCGCCAAGCTTGACACCGGCGACACTTCGGAGGTCGTCCAGACCAAGTACGGCTACATGATCTTCAAAGTCGAGGAACGCCGCAGCGCCGGCACCCCCAAGTTCGAGGAAGTGGAGCAGCGCGTCGACGAGGTGCTCTACAACCAGCAGATCCAGACCGGCCTTCGGGATTACTTGACGCGGCTGCGCCAGGAAAGCTACATCTACCTCGCTCCCGGTTACGTGGATGGCGGCGCAGCGCCCCCGACCGACGCCGCGAAGAGGGGTGAATGAAACAGCGTTTCGTGCGCGACCTCGCTCCCGGCGAAAACGTCTCGACAACTTTTCTCGTTCGCCGCCAGGAGCGCAAGGTGGGCCGCAACGGTTCCGCTTACCTCTCGCTCGAATTGCAGGATTCCACCGGCGTCATCAGCGCCAAACTTTGGGATAGCGACCACCTCACGCTCGATTTCAGCGCCGACGACATCGTCCGCGTCGAGGGCGAGGTGGAGGACTTTCAGGGAAGCCCCCAGCTTCGCGTCAAGCGCATCGCCTTCTGCCCCGATGGGCAGGCCGACCTCCGCGATTACCTCCCGCGCAGCCGCCGCGACCCCGAGGAACTGTACGCGCGGCTGCTGGCCCGCGTCCGCGCGATGACGGGTAGCACCGGCATCTTGCCGGTGCCGGAATCACCAAACTTCATCCGCGCGCTCCTTCTTTCGGTGCTCGAAGACCCGGAAATCGCCCGCCGCTACAAGCTCGCCCCCGCCGCCACCACCTACCATCACAACTATCTGGGCGGCCTCGTCGAGCACGTCACCTCGCTCGTGGGGCTCGCCGACCGGGTTTGCGATCACTACGTCCACCTGAATCGCGATCTCATCGTCGCCGGCCTCGTCCTGCACGATCTCGGTAAGATTGAAGAGCTGGACTTCCGCCGCGGATTCCGCTATTCCACCCGCGGCAAACTTCTCGGCCACATCGCCATCGGGATGGACATCGTGCGCCAGAAGATGCGCGCCATCCCCGGCTTTCCGGCGCGCCTCGCGGACGAGATCGAGCACATCATTCTGGCGCATCACGGCCAGCTCGAATGGGGTTCGCCCAAGGAACCGATGTTTCCCGAGGCGCTGGTCGTGCACTACCTCGACGATCTCGACTCCAAACTCGAATCCATGCGCGCGCAGTATGAAGCCGACAAGGATTCGCCGGGCGATTGGACGGCGCGCAACCGCGCCCTGGGCCGGGAGCTTTTGAAGCCGGACCACGCGTAGCGCGACCTGATTTGTAGGTCCGCGCCTTTTCGTTGGGGAATGGGATCTACGCGCCACCGCGTGCAGGACTTGAAACGGAAGGCAAGTCGGAAATTATAGCGATAACAGCCCTCTCCCTTCGGGAGAGGGGGGACCCGCCGCGGCGGGTGGGTGAGGGGTACGCCCCGATGCTGGCAGATGCGACTGGCAACTGGATACTGGCACCTGACCGGTAGTGGGTCAGTTTGAAGCGCTGTAGCGGCGAGCTGCGCTCGCCGCTCTTTCGTTGCAAGAACTTCCGGCGATCATAGATCGCCGCCACAGCAAACTGACCCACTACCAACTGACCACTGACTACTAGCTACTGACTACTGAAAAATGCCGCGCAAGACCCACAACCACCGCCTCGACATCCCCCCGCTCGAACTCGAGTGCATGAAACAGCTCTGGACGCTCGGCTCGGCGACGGTGCATCAGGTTCGCGCCGAGCTTCTGCCGACTAGGCCCCTCGCTTACACCACCGTCATGACCCTCATGGACCGTCTCGCGCGCAAGGGACTCGCCGAGCGCGAGAAGCGCGGCCGCGCTTATCTCTACCGCCCGGTCCTGGCCGAGCAATCGGCCCGCGACTTCGCCCTCGACCGCCTCACGCGCAATTTCTTCCGCGGCTCGCGCGACTCGCTCCGCGAATACCTGGCCGGCAACGGCGGCGGCGAGCCTTCCGCGATGCCCCCTTCCTCCACAGACGCCGCCGCAGAGCCAACCGCAACGGCGCCTCGACGCGCCAAGCCCGCCCCGCGTGCCCGGCCCTCGCCAGCCGAAGATACGATTGACCCGTCGCTGCTGTAGGCCGGGTGCCGCATACGTCGGGTGCCGCATACGTCCCGACGCCTTTGGTCGGGATGTATGCGATCTCTCCGGCTGGCGCTCTGGAATCTTGAATCTTGAATTCTCAATCTTAGATTCTGAATCTCAAATCTCAAATCCCGGGGGGTGCCGCATACGTCCCAACGCTTTTTGTCGGGATGTATGCGATCTGCGGTACGCGGGTGGCACATACCTCGCCGCTGTTTGGCTCGCCGTGGCGGGTATGCGATTACGCATCGCGGCGCTCTGGAGTGCGGCGGCTTGCCGCCGCTTTCCGCGAGCGAGCTTGCTCGCGGGAGGCGCAAACATCGTTTTGTGATGTCTGCGAATCACGGGTGCCGCATACGTCCCGACGCCTTTGGTCGGGATGTATGCGA
>DASYXW010000073.1:0-11860 GCA_035934405.1 Terriglobia bacterium | reverse complement strand
TCTTTGGCATGTTCAAACATGACCAGCTCTTCGACGGCAGCAAAGTCTACGCCTTGGCGAACGCCCCGGCCCCTGCGCCCGAGGAGGTCCTCGCATGATTCTGAACGAAATTTACGCTTTACAAACAAGAGAGAATCTACCAAACTCTCGTCACCCGTCACTTGTCACTCGTCACTTCTCTCCTGTGACCGGCCCTCGCCCGCCGCGGCGGGAGAGGGTGCCCCGACTTGTCGGGACGGGTGAGGGGGCGCGAACCCCTGCCGTCCTGCATATGCAACTTGTCGGCGCGAACCCACAAGCGAAGGTGGAGGGAACAGATGAACTGCCCGGCAAGAGCAACTACTTCATCGGCAATGACCCGAAGAAATGGCGGACGAACGTTCCGACCTACGCCAAGGTCCGTTACCAGGGCGTCTATCCCGGTGTGGACCTCGTCTATTACGGCAACCAGGGCCAATTGGAATACGATTTTGTGGTCGCCCCGGGCGCCGCCGACGGCGACATCGCCGCTACAGCATAGGGCGCCGCAAGCAGCGCCCCTACGCATCGACCGCAGTGGCGACCTGGTGGTGAAAATCTCCGGCGGTGAGGCTCGCTTCCACACCCCCGTCGTATATCAACCTTCGCGAACCCCGAACCCCGAATCCCGAACCCCGGTCGATGGCCACTACCGTTTCAACGGCCATCACGTAACGTTCTCGGTCGGCACGTATGACCGTACGAAACCCCTAGTGATTGACCCTGCCCTGAGCTACTCCACCTACTTGGGTGGTAGCAGTGGCGACCAAGGATATGGCGTCGCTGTGGACGCGTCTGGCGACGCCTATGTGGCAGGGGGTACCACTTCAACTGATTTTCCCACCACGCTGGGGGCGTTTCAGACATCTTACCGCGGCAACGCAGACGCCTTCGTGACCAAATTGAATCCTACTGGCTCGGCCCTTGTATATTCCACGTACCTTGGCGGTAACATGGACGACAACGGTTCGGGCATTGCTGTGGACACCAACGGCGACGCCTACGTGACCGGCCAAACCGGGTCGACTGACTTTCCCACCACGCCTGGCGTAATCCAGCCAGCCTACGGTGGCAATCTTGATGCCTACGTGACCGAATTGAACCCGACAGGTTCCGCCCTGATCTACTCCACGTATCTCGGCGGAAACGGCAACGAGGCAGGTGCCGGCATCAACGTCGACGCTTTAGGCAACGCATACGTGACCGGTCTTACGGCTTCCGCAAATTTTCCCATCACGCCTGGTGCCTTCCAGACTTCTTGCAGCGCCTGCAACGGAACCAATGGTAACGCCTTCGTGACGGAACTGAATCCCGTCGGCTCAGCTTTGGTGTACTCAACTTACTTGGGGGGCAGCACCTCTGACAGTGGACAGGGCATCGCTCTCGACCCGTCCGGCAATGCCTATGTGGCCGGCATTGCCCGTTCACTCGACTTTCCCACCACACCCGGAGCCTTTCAGACAGCTCTTAAAGGGGCACAGGACGCCTTCCTGACGAAGCTGAACTCCACAGGTTCAGCGCTGGTTTACTCCACGTATCTGGGTGGCAGTTCTTTAGATCAGGCACAGGGGATCGCTGTCGATGCGTCTGGCAACGCCTACGTTACCGGCTATACCTCTTCATCTGACTTTCCCACTACGCCGGGTGCGTTTCAGACGACATGTTCCAACTGCGCGAATGACCACGACTTCGTGACCAAGGTAGACCCGACTGGCTCGACCCTTGTGTACTCCACTTACCTCGGTGGCAGCGGAACTGAGTTCGGATATGGGATCGCCGTCGACGCCTCGGATGATGCCTATGTAACCGGGAGTACCACCTCATTCGACTTTCCGACCACGCCGGGTGCCTTTCAAACCCGTAACGCTGGCAGCTATGACGCCAGCGTGACGGAGTTGAATCCTGCAGGTTCGACACCGATCTACTCCACCTTCCTCGGTGGCAGCGGCGTCGACACCGGATTCGGCATCAGGGTAGACGCTTCAGGAAGTATCTACATCGTTGGCGGTACTGGATCAACCGACTTTCCGGCCACACCAGGCGCATTTCAGACCTCCTGCGGCGGCGGCTGCTTGGGCGGCGGCAACGCCTTCGTGACAAAATTCGTTCCGGGCGACCAGGTTTTGCCTTTGAGTCTCAGCTTTGGCAACCACGCCGTGGGAACCAGCAGCGCGCCGCAAACCACAACGCTCAGCAATAGCGGCACCACCCCTCTGAGCATCACGGCTGTCAACATCACCGGAACAGACGCCAGCGATTTTAGCGAGACCAATACCTGTGGCACCTCCCTCGCGGCGGGCGTCAGTTGCACCATCAGTGTGACCTTCACACCGACGGCCGCCGGGACTCGAACCGCCGACGTCAGTATCACCGATAGCGCCGCCAACAGCCCGCAAACAGTTTCACTTACCGGTGTCGGCACTCAAGGCGCGGTGACATTTTCTCCCACTAGCCTGACGTTTCCGACCCAGGTGATCTTCACCACTAGCCCCGCGAAGACGGTGACGCTCACCAATTCGGGCAACGGGACGCTAAGCATCACGAGCATCACTATCACCGGCAACTTCAGCCAGACAAACACCTGCGGCACGAGCGTCGCGCCGGGCGCAAGCTGCACCATCAGCGTCAAGTTCGCGCCCAAGAGCAAGGGCACCCTGACAGGCACTGTGAGCGTCACCGACAACGCGCCCGGCAGTCCGCAGACGGTTTCGCTCAAGGGCACCGGCACCTACGTGCAACTCGTGCCCGCGAGCGTGAACTTCGGTACTCAGCCCGTCGGCACCAAGAGTCTCCCTCGAAAGATCACGCTGACCAACAAAGGCAGCGTGGCGGTGAGCATCTCGAAGATTTCGATCACGGGAACCAACTCCGGCGACTTTGCCGAAACCAATACTTGCGGCGGGAGCGTGGCTGGGGGAGCAAGCTGCTTCATCACCGTGACGTTCACCCCTGCGGCCAAAGGCAAGCGGACGGCGGACGTTTCTATCAGTGACAACGGCGGCGGCAGCCCGCAGACGGTGGCGCTCTCAGGCACAGGAACGTAAGAAAATAGTTACCAGTAGCCAGTTTGATCGGTGCTGCCCTAGTTTAAAGATTATCCCTGAACCTACCGCGACTGTCATTCTGAGAAGGCGCAGCCGACGAAGAATCTGCTGTTGACTAAGAAGCAGAGCCTTCGGTCACCGTGGCGACCTCAGGATGACACACTCCCGAAGCCGCGGAGGCTGCACGGAGGAAGCCCATCTGAGGGAGGAATCATGATCTGTCACGTCGTTCTTTACGCCATGAAACCCGGGACGACCGAACGAGACGAAGCGCGACTCGTGGAGCAGGCCCGGCAGAAGATTCCCCTCGTCCCCGGGGTCAAGAACTTCAGGGCGGGCCGGAGCCTGGAAGGTGGAACCTGCGCCGTCGCCCTGGTCATGGAGTTCGAGAACGCCGCCGCGCTTGACGCTTACCGCGTCGATCCCGACCATCAGAGATTCGTCAAGGAAGTCGCCGGTCCCGTGGTGTCCGACACGCTGCGGTTTGATTTCCGTTCCGACTGAAGGCGTATTGAGGCTACTTGAGTAGGCTACAGTCTCTTGTCTCACAGAATCACCGAATCGTGTTAGACTGCCGGCTACGGAAAAATCTGTGACTGCGAAGATTCTTTTCATTGTCGGGCTTGCCGGGGCCGCCAGCAGCCTGTTGTCGCCGCCGATCGCGCTGGCGCTGGGCATCGCCTTCGGCCTGGCCTTCACTCACCCGTTTCCGCAGCGCGCGCGGAAGGTCTCCAAGTTCCTCTTGCAAGCCTCCGTAGTAGGACTCGGCTTCGGCATGGACCTCCACGCCGTGCTGCGCGCCGGACGTTCCGGTTTCATTTACACGTGCGGCAGCATCACCGTGGCGCTCGCGCTCGGCCTGGCCCTCGGGAAACTCCTGGGCGTCACGGGAACCTCGTCCTACCTGATCTCAACCGGCACGGCGATTTGCGGCGGCAGCGCCATCGCCGCGGTGGCGCCGATTCTGGGCGCCAACGACCATGAAATGTCGGTGTCGCTCGGCACGGTGTTCTCCCTCAATTCCATCGCTCTGTTTACCTTTCCCCTTATCGGCGCGGCCCTCAAGCTCACCCAGACCCAGTTCGGACTGTGGGCGGCGCTGGCCATTCACGACACCAGTTCCGTGGTGGGCGCCTCGGTGAAGTACGGCGCCGTGGCTCTGGCCGTGGCCACCACGGTCAAGCTGGCCCGGGCGCTCTGGATCGTTCCGGTCTCGCTCGGCACTGCGGCGGTGAAGCACAGGAGCGCCAACATTCAGTGGCCGTGGTTCATTCTCTACTTCTGCCTCGCGACTGTGGTTGCCACCTACTTGCCAGCCGGCGCACCGCTATACTCGCGCCTCTCGCACGTGGCGATAATCGGTTTGACCGTGACCCTTTACTTGATCGGGACGGGAATTTCGCGCCGCACGCTCAGAGAGGTCGGGCCGCGGCCGCTCCTTCAAGGTGTTCTGCTTTGGATCATCGTACTGGTGGGGTCGCTGGAGCTGATCCGGCACGGATGGATTGCGCTGTAGCCTACACTTCAGATGGCGAAGGTGAAAACATGAAGCGCTTGTTCAACCTGATTCTGATCGCGATATTCCTCGTCACCGTGGTCGGCGCGGCCGGACAGTCATCCGCGCCGCGGCCGGTGATTATTGACACCGACCCCGGCACCGATGATGCCCTGGCGATTCTGCTGGCGCTCAACTCGCCGGAGCTTGACGTGAAGGCGATTACCGTGGTGCCGGGGAACGTGACAGCCCAGCAAGGTCTCGAAAACGCGTTGAAGCTCGTTTCGCTTGCCGGCCGGTGCGATATTCCGGTGGCGGGCGGGGCGCAGCATCCGCTCAATCAAAAGCTCATCACGGCGGAGTTCTGGCACGGCTTGAATGGTCTGGCCAATATCGAGCTGCCGCCCGCAAAATGCCAGGCCGACCCGCGCTTCGGCCCCGACCTGATCATCGAGCTCGTGCACAAGTATCCCCACCAGATCACGCTCGTGCCTATCGGCCCGGAGACCAACATCGCACTCGCGGTCTCGAAAGACCCGTCGATTGTGCCGCTGGTGAAAGAGGTGGTGGTGATGGGCGGCTCGATTTCCGGCGGCAACGTCAACGCCTCCGCCGAAGCTAACATTTACGGCGACCCCGAGGCGGCACAGATTGTGTTCAACGCCGGCTGGCCGCTGACCATGGTCGGACTTGATGTGGGGGACCGCACCCTAGTCGAGCCCGAGCACATTGCCGAGCTTGCAAAAACCCACGGCCCTGAGAACGACTTCGTGGTTGGGGTGCTGAACTTTCTCGAAGGGCTTTCGGAGAAGTATGGCTACCGCGGGGCGCCTATGTATGACCCGCTCGCCGTGGGCGCCGCGATCGACCGCACCCTGGTGAGCACCGAACCGATGCGGGTCGACGTCGAAACGCGCGGCGAGTTTACGCGCGGCGAAACCGTCGCCAACCGCCACAACCTGGTCGAGCGTGATGTCCCCCACGAGGGGCGCTTGTGGATCGAGGCGGTGGACAAGGTCGAGCCGAACGTTCAGGTATGCGTCGGCGTACACGCCGAGGCGTTCATTCAGATGCTTATCGCCCGGCTGGCGGGGAAATGAAGCGGAGGGACGATGCAACACATCCTGGTGGTGGAAGACGATCCACAAGTGCGCGAAGTGGTCTGCGAGATCCTCGGCGCTGCCGGGTTCGAGACCTCCAGCGCACAAGACGGAGTGGCGGCGCTGGAGGAACTCGGGAGGCGCGCGTTCGACCTCGTTCTGCTTGATATCCGCATGCCGCGGATGAACGGCCTCGAGTTGCTCGATCGCCTCCAGGAAGTGCCATCACCGCCCCGCGCGGTGATGATGACCGGCGACGACGATCCGGCCACCGTGCTCGACGCCGCGCGCGGCCGGGCCTATCGTTACATCACCAAGCCGGTCGCCCCCAAGGCGCTCGTCGAGGTCGTGCGCGAGGCGCTCGAAGCGGAGGCGCCGCCTGCGCCGATCGAAATTGTCTCGGCGAGTTCCCACTGGATCGAATTGCTGGTGCCCTGCACGCTCGAAGCGGCGGAGCGCATCTATGCCTTTCTCGGAGCGATGAGATCGGATCTGCCTGCCGACGCGCGCGATTCCGTGGGCAAGGCGTTTCGCGAGTTACTGATGAACGCCGTCGAATGGGGCGGCCGCCTCGACCCGGCGCGCAAAGTTCGCATCGCCTGCCTGCGCACCGCTCGCATGGTGATGTATCGCATCGCCGACCCCGGCGCCGGCTTCCGCTTTGAAAGCCTGCCGCACTCCGCCCTGGCCAACCCGCCCGGCAAGCCGGCCGAGCATGAGCGGCTGCGCGAGGAGAAGGGCATGCGTCCCGGCGGCTTCGGCCTGTTGATGGCGCGCGCCATGGTGGACGAGATGGTCTACAACGAGAAGCAGAACGAGGTGGTACTGGTCAAGTATTTGGAGCGGGAAACGGGGAACGAGAATGAGGAGCCAGGAACGAGAAGTTTTCGCTGATCGCTATTTTCCACCGATCCGCTTCGGCGGCAGTCCGGGACGGGTCATGCGGTGCGGGTCGAGCACGCGGTCAAGTTCCTTTTTCGTCAGCACCTTCTCTTCCAGGCAAATCTCCGGGATGGACTTGCCCGTTGCGAGCGCCTTCTTCACAATCTGCGCCGCGCGCGAGTAACCAATCACCGGATTGAGCGCGGTGGCGATCGAAGGCGTGCGGTAGGCGTAGCGTTCGCAGATTTCTCGATTGGCGGTGATGCCGAGGACGCATTTCTGTGCCACCACACGGCAGGTGTTCTTAAGAATTTCAATAGCGTGCAGGACGTTCCACGCCATCGCCGGCATCATGACGTTCAGTTCGAGCTGGCCGGCCTGCACCGCCATCGCCACCACCGTGTCGCAACCGACCACCTGAAACGCCACCATATCGAGCAGCTCGGCCATCACCGGATTGACCTTGCCGGGCATGATGCTCGATCCTGGCTGGAGCGCCGGCAGCGCAATCTCGGCGAGCGCGGTGTAAGGCCCGCTCGAAAGCAGCCGAAGATCGTTGGCGATGCGAATCAGTTCCAGGGCTAAGTTGCGCAGCGCGCCGGAGGCTGCGGCCATGGGGAGTTGCGATTGCATGGCGGCGACGAGGTCGCCGGCCCCGGTAAGCGTCAGGCCGGTGTGCTTCCGCAGCCGCTCGACGACTTGGCGCGAGAACCGCGGATGAGCGTTCAGACCCGTGCCGACGGCGCTGCCTCCGATGCCGAGCGCCGCGAGGGTCTGCGCGCCCCGCTCGATCTCCTCCCGCGCCTGCCACAGCCCCACGCCGTAAGCCGAGAACACTTGACCGAGGCGAATGGGCACGGCGTCCTGCAGGTGGGTGCGCCCGCTCTTAACGATGGTGTCGAACTCCTTCGCCTTGGCGTCGAACGCGGCGACGAGTTCGTCGAGGGCTGGATAGAACTCCTCGAGCAGCAGCAGCACTGCAAGACGCATCGCTGTCGGGAACGTGTCGTTGGTGGACTGCCCGAAGTTGACGTGGTCATTGGGATGCACCACGGAGTAATCGCCTCGCTTGCCGCCGAGGTGTTCGATGGCGCGGTTGGCGATGACCTCGTTGACGTTCATGTGAAAGCTGACGCCGGCGCCGGCCTGATACACGTCCACCACAAACTGGTCATTGAGTTTGCCCTGGGCGACGTCGCGCGAGGCGCGGACGATGGCGCGGCCAATGCGAGGCGGAATCATCTTCAGTTCGAGGTTGGCTTCGGCGCAGGCGAGTTTCAGCAGGCCGTAGGCACGGATCAGAAAAGGATGGGCGCGGAGTCCACTGATGGGATAGTTCTCAACGGCGCGGGCGGTCTGGGCGCCGTAGTAGGCTGCGGCGGGGACGGCGATTTCGCCGACCGAGTCCTTCTCCATGCGGGTCGCGGGCTGGCGGTTTGGCATGGTGTGACCGGCCCTGGCTCGCTCTAGACTTCCTCGCAGACAACGCGGGTGAGGGTTTGAAAGTGGTATCCCATGATGGCCAGTGTCATGGCGGTGTCAAAGGCATGCCGGTAGCGGGTGGCAGCCTCGATGACGAACTTCCAATAGCTCCGCCGCGAATCGCCGAAGACCCCCTGCTTGAGAATCGAGCGGGCCAGCGCCTTGTAATCCGACATGGTGCGCTGGGTGTGGCACACCGGCTTGAATTGCGAGAGGAACCTGAGGACGCGCTCGTAGTAAGCGTCGGGCTGATAGATGCGCTGCAGGATGGAGCGGTAACCGTCAATGAGCCGCTGCGCATTCATCTTGGGAATAAAATTCAGGCTCAAGTCCATGTTGTCGCCACTGCCTTCTTCCACGATGCGGCCTTCCTTAAAAAGGCGGCGATAGAGCTGGGTGCCGGGCAGGGCGAGCAGGAGTCCGACCATCGCCATCGGGATTCCGCTTTCCTGGATGAACTCCACCTGGCGGTCAAAAATGTCCTCCGGGTCGTTGTCGAAGCCGACGATGAAGCCCGCCATGACTTCCATGCCGTAACTCTGGATGCGATGGACGCTGTCCATCAGGCTGCGCCGCGTGTTCTGGAGCTTCTGCGCTTCTTTCAAACTGGCCTCGACTGGCGTCTCGATTCCGAGGAATACCCGGTTGAAGCGGGCGTCTTTCATCATCTGCAATAGGTCGCTGTCGTCCGCCAAGTTGAGCGAGGCCTCGGTAAAGAACGTGAACGGATTCCCGCGGCGCGCGTTCCATTCGGACATCACGGGCAGCAACTCTTTCACCTTTTTCTTGTTGCCGATGAAGTTGTCGTCGACAATAAAAACCGAGCCCTTCCACTTACGGTCGTAAAGCTGCTCGAGCTCCGCCACGACCTGCTCGGGCGATTTCGTGCGAGGGCGCCGGCCATAAATCTCAATGATGTCGCAGAACTCGCAGGTAAACGGGCAGCCGCGCGAGTACTGGATGGCCATGGAGCTGTAATACTTTGCGTTGATGAGATTCAGGTCGGGAACCGGGGTCAGGCCGAGGCTCGGCATCTCGTCGGCCTTGTACAGCGGCTTGGCCGTTCCGTTCTCGAGACCAGCGGCGAGAGGGCCAATAATTCCTTCGGCCTCGCCGACGACCACGTGGTCGGCGTACCGCGGCAGCTCCTCTACGCTCGAGGTGATGGGGCCGCCGATCACCGTCTTCAAGCCGCGTGCGCGACAACGGGCGAGAACCTTCAGGATTTCCTGCTTGTGAACCAGCATGCCGCTCAGCATGGCGACGTCCGCCCACTTCAAGTCGGCGTCGGTGAGGGGGCGGATGTTGGTATCCACCAGGCGCTTCGGCCAGTGCTTGGGCAGCAGCGGGGCGATGGTGAGCAGGCCCAGGGGCGGGTAGGCCGAGCGCTTGCCCTCAAACGGCAGCGCGTGCTTGAAACTCCAGTAGGTGTCTGGCCATTCGGGGTAAATCAGCAGGGTATTCATGTCGTGTTTATCTTCTCTCTAACTTCTCTTTGGGGGGCTGTTTGAAGGTCGGTCTTGGCTCGCCTGAAAACACCCATCTGGATGTTACTCCAAACGGGTTGGGTCCACAACCGCAAAGTGGCGAATGGGGAAAAAGAGGGGGCGGGCGGCGGAGAGGCTTTGACGAATGGGCTGGCTGGTGGGTTCACTCACCGCCGGGCAAGCCTTCCGGCCTTCCGGGAGGCAATATAATCCGGACAACCCGGACATGGCCGGGCAAGGGTTTGAATCAGGGGACGGGGAGGCGGCA
Source organism: Terriglobia bacterium (assembly GCA_035934405.1). Lineage (GTDB taxonomy): Bacteria > Acidobacteriota > Terriglobia > UBA7540 > UBA7540 > DASYXW01. The sequence goes on along the minus strand of DASYXW010000073.1, from coordinate 2,084 downwards.
TGAGACTGAAGACGATCTACCTGGCTTTGTGTGTGCTCTCGCTGGTCCTGCCATACTGGCAGTTCCTGCCGCGGGTGGCGGAGAACGGCTTCAATTTCCCGCTGCTTCTCCACCAACTGTTTGCCAATCGGATCAGCGGTTTCTTCGGCCTCGATGTGCTGGTGGGCGCGGTCGTGTTCCTGGTCTTTATGCGCGCCGAAGGCGCGCGAGCCAGCGTGCGCTACCGGTGGCTGCCGGTCGCCGCCCTGCTGACGGTGGGAGTGGCGCTCGGCTTGTCGCTGTTTCTGTACCGGCGGGAGCTCGCGCTGGAGCGAACCTAGCCGCGGATGGGAAAGCAAGCGTGGCGCGGACCTCTGGCACAAGGTCCGCGGCTTTTCGAGGCGACGAGCACAAGAGCCGCAGACCCTGGAAGGCGGGGTTTGCGCTACCCTTGCTCTGTGCTAATATGCCGCCAAGGAGCCAGTATGAAATCGAGAATGATTACGGGAACCGGAATCGCGCTTTTCGCTGTGGTGTCGGTTGTGACCGGGTTGGGGGCGCAGGAGCAGGAGGCGGGACAGAATGCCTCTCGCGTGGTCTTCAAGACCCTCCTGACCTTGGACAACGCCGACGGGTCCCCTTGGGCCGGCCTCGTACAAGGCACCGACGGGAACCTTTACGGCGACAGCTTCGGCGGCACTGACGGAATTGTATTCAAAATCACTCCGCAAGGGAAGCTGACCACGATTCATAACTTCGATGGCACTGACGGGAATGGTCCGCAGACCGCCCTGGTTCTAGCTACCGACGGCAACTTTTACGGCACAACGTATTTTGGGGGACCGGACCCCAACGCTTGCAACGGGACTGGTTGCGGCACCGTTTTCAAGATCACGCCGGCGGGCGCCCTGACTGTGCTCCATAGCTTCGACGGCTCCTGCACCCAAACGACGGATTGCCCTGGAGGTGCCGGCCCGGGCGCCTTAGTGCAGGGCAGCGATGGTAATTTCTATGGGACAACGTACCTAGGCGGCACCTGCTACGACGGCTGTGGCACCGTTTTCAAGATCACACCGAACGGGGTGCTGACAACGCTTTACGATTTCAGTTCGAGCAACGATGGCGGTTATTCCCCCTACTATCTGGCCGGTCTCGTGCAAGGGACAGACGGGAACCTTTACGGGACGACGACTCAAGGAGGCTCCTGCACTCGCTTCGGCGGCTGCGGCACCGTTTTTAAGATCACTCCCCAGGGCGCGCTGACCACTCTGCACAGCTTCACGGGCACGGGCGCGGAAGGTTGGGGGCCTGGAGGGACGTTAATTGAGGCCACCGACGGAAACTTCTACGGCACGACAGGTGGGGGAGGGTCCAGTCAGAGCTGTGCGCCCTTCAGCTGTGGAACCGTGTTCAAGATCACGCCACAGGGAACGTTTACCACGCTAACCAGCCTCACCTTCCCTGTCGGCTGGGGTCCCAGTGGACTGGTTCAGGGCACGGACGGCAACTTCTATGGGACCGGAGCGAACGGCGGCGGCCCCGGTAACTACGGCACGGTTTTCGAAATAACACCCGAGGGCGTGCTGACCCGGCTGCACAGCTTCAACAATTCCGGCGGCGACACGCCTGTTGCAGGTCTGGTTCAGGCTACGAACGGAACCTTCTACGGAACCACTCTTAAATCCGAGACAGGTTATGGCACCGTCTATAGTGTGTCTGTCGGGTTAGGCCCCTTCATAAAATCAGTGCCGACGGCCGGGAAGACAGGAACAGCCGTCAAGATTTTGGGAAACAATCTGGCCCTGGCCACCGGCGTCACGTTTAACGGTGTCGTCGCGACCTTCACGGTAGAGTCGTCCACCTACCTCAAGACCACGGTCCCAACCGGCGCTACCACCGGACAGGTCCAGGTCACCTTGCCGAGCGGCACCTTGACCAGCAACGTCAATTTTCAGGTGCTGCCGTAGCCGGTAGATTCTCTCTTGTTTGTAAAGCGTAAATTTCGTTCAGAATCATGCGAGGACCTCCTCGGGCGCAGGGGCCGGGGCGTTCGCCAAGGCGTAGACTTTGCTGCCGTCGAAGAGCTGGTCATGTTTGAACATGCC
>DASYXW010000070.1:0-6943 GCA_035934405.1 Terriglobia bacterium | reverse complement strand
GCCGCGGCGAGTCTGCGCCACCCGCCAACAACAGCTTCGTTGAGAAGGAGGAAAACCAAGATGACCTTGCCAGGATTTAGTGCCGAAAACTCGATGGGCAGGACCATTCCCTACCAGCTTGCCGGAAGCGCATGCGAAGCTCAGGGGGTACACCCGCAGGGTATTCCTCAAGGCGCCGTGTTTAATCGTGCGCGCTGCTTTCCCCGATTCGAGTGGGTATGGGGGGTTTGTAACGTGATCGATGGAGTTCCGATTTTCTGTCAAAAACTCCAATTTTTGGGTGTCGCATGCACTTAGGGATCGCGGGCGGGTGGCGCATACATTGCTTTTCATGTATGCGCGCCATCGCCCTCAAGGACCGGCGACATAAGGAGCAATGTCGCCGCCACCCACGGGTGGCGCAGACCCTGTGGGTCTGCGTACGTCAAGCATCAACGCCCCAGCCAGCCGACAGGAGACGAAAATGAATCTACCAGGATTTGCCGCGGAAGCGTCACTTTACAAAACCAGACAGTCGTACCGTGGATCGAAAGGGGCTTCGAGCATTGGGGCGGCTTCATCTATTGTCGCTCCACAAGCGTCATGCACCGATTCATGCTGGGAACAATATGGTGTTTGTGCGGGTTTGTGCCTGCTGACTCTTAACCCGGGATCGATTGCAGCATGCGAATTCGGCTGCTGGGTGAAAAACCTAATCTGCCTGGCCAATTGCCAGGAGGGCGGCGGTGGAGGCGGAGGGGTGCCCGAATGTTGCCCGTATGGCAGGACATGCCGTTGCGGCGGCAAATGTGTGACGGTAAACGGACGGCTAAGCTGCGTTGACGGAGTGTGTCTGGGCCCGCATGAACAGTGTCCATAGCACGAACCGGGTTCGCGGGCGGCGCATGCATTCTTTCCTCCTGAAGGAATTCTCGCCGGGTGGCGCAGACATCGTTTTGTGATGTCTGCGAATTCCCTAAGCCGAAGCCCCAACCGCAGACATGCTGAGAGACGCATGTCTGCGCCACCCGCGAGGCCCTAACCGCAGACATGCTGAGAGACGCATGTCTGCGCCACCCGCCGCGCGCGTCTGCGCCACCAGACGGATTCGCCAGCCGGGGCCCCGGTCGCAGACATGCTGAAACGCGCACGTCTGCGCCACCCGCCCGTTCGGGAGATAGTCTTGAGACCATACATCAGACCGAAAGGAGAAAGAAGATGAGCGCACCAGGATTCACCGCCGAAGCTTCGCTCGGCAAAATAAGGGAAAACTACGTTCCCACCTCGAGAACCCAAGCGGAAACCGGAGGGGTGCAGCCGCAAGGCATTTGGGTTACGCAATGGGGCGACATCATCTATTGCTACGACGAGGGCGGCTTTAGCGGCTGCACCACCGTCGGACACATACACCGTTTTACGGCGTTCTGAGAGGCAGACCCGCGGGTGGCGCAGACGTGCGCCTCTCAGCCTGTCTGCGGCTGAGACCTCGAGTGAGGGATACGCAGACATCACAATACGATGTCTGCGCCACCCACGGGTATCCGACTTGACCCGGCGCGGCAGAGGGTGATGTGTGTCTGCCGGCGAGAGAGCTGGCGGCGCAGACGTGCGCCTCTCAGCATGTCTGCGGCTGAGACCTCGGGTGAGGGATACGCAGACATCACAATACGATGTCTGCGCCACCCACAGATTCAAGATTACAGATTCCAGAACGCGGCACGGCGCGCTACGAACTTCCTCCCGGCAAGGGCAGCCATCGAGCCAGAGCGCCGCGCGCGGATGCGGCCTGCCGCAGGACCCTTTCTTCGGCCGCCGTGGGCGGCTGTGGGCGGGTGGGGTGGAAGCCGAAGTCAAACTCCTCGAGCAGGCGAATGACGTCCCCGGCGGAGTCGCGGCGCGCCGCGGCTTCCAGGGATTCCAGCCGGCGGCGGAAAATCTCCATACCAAAGGGCGCCGACTCGATCACGCCGATGTGGGCGTGCGCGGTGGGCCGCAAGGTCTCGGTGGCGGAGTCCACCAGCTCCTCGCTCAACTTTTCGCCGCCCGCAAGCGAGGTGACGCGAATCGGGATGTCGTGGCCGGGACGCAGGCCGGAGTGCTCAATCAGCTCCACGGCGAGGTCGCGGATGCGAATGGGCTGGCCCATTTCGAGCACGAAGATTTCGCCGCGTTCACCGAGGGTTCCGGCCTCGATGAGCAGGGTGACGGCTTCGGGAATCGTCATGAGGTAGCGTTCGGCGTCAGGATGGGTGAGGGTGACGGCCTGGCCGGCGAGGATCTGCTGCCGGAAGATGGGCACCACGCTGCCGCGGCTGCCGATGACGTTGCCGAAGCGCACGGCGCAATAGCGTCCGTGGCCATTCGAGCGGGCGGCCGCCTGGGCCAGCATCTCGCAGAGACGCTTGCTGGCGCCCATGATGCAGGTGGGCTTGACGGCTTTGTCGGTGGAGATGAGGACGAAGCGCGCGACGCGCGTCGAGAGCGACGATTCCACCACGTTGCGCGTGCCCACCACGTTGTTCAGGATCGCCTCGCAGGGGTTCACCTCCATCAAGTGCACGTGCTTGTGGGCGGCGGCGTGAAACACCACCTCCGGGCGGAAGCGGCGGAACACGGCTTCCAGGCGCTCGGGGAAACGGATGTCCTGCACGACGGGATGCACGGTTGGCCCACCGGAGTCCGGCGCCAGCGGCTGGGAGGGGAGGCTGAGGCAGGTTTCGTGCAATCCGTTCTCGTCTTTATCGAGCAAGATGAGCTCGGAGGGGCCGAGCGTGAACAACTGGCGCGCCAGTTCGGAGCCGATGGAACCGCCCGCGCCGGTGACGAGGATCCGCCGTTCGCGGTACGCCGCGACCAGCTCCGCCCGGCCGGAACGAAGCTCGACGGGCGAGCGGTGCAACAAATCAGAAAGCTCCACGTCGCGGAAAGCGGCGATGTTCCGCCTGCCGGAGAGGATCTCTTCCACCGTGGGGACGATCCGCGTGCGCACCGGCAGCGGCTCGGCCAGCGCCCAGATGCGCTTCAGGGTGTCGCGCGAGGCGCGCGCGATGCAGATGACGACCTCCTCGCAGCCGCGCTCCCGGACAACGGCCGCGAGCGAACTGAGGGGGCCGAGCACCGGCAGGCCGCCGATCACGGCGCCGCGCTTTTTGGGGTCGTCATCCAAGAAGCCCGCCACCTCGACGCCGGGACGGAGCGCAAGCTCCCGGGCCACCATCGTGCCGGCGTGTCCGGCGCCCACCAGCAAAATCCTGCCGGCCTTTTCCGGCGGCGCGTCACCGGACGCGACGATGCGCCAGCGCTCGTGAAGAAGCCGCCGCAAGGCGCGCGCGCCGAGGGCGAGCTCCATCGCCAGAAGCGACTGGATGGCAATGATGCTGCGCGGAATCCGGAAAAGCACGAGGCGGTCCGGCACGGCAATAAACACCAAGAGCAGCAGAAGGGAAAACAGCGTGTAACCGCGCGCAATCAACAGGGCGTCGTTCAGGCTGAAGTAACGCCACACGAGGCGGTAATTGCCGAGCAGCGAGGTGACGAGAACCTGCCCCAGCATGACGGCGCCCAGGAAGAGCCACATCTGCTGGGCGCTGGCGGGCGGAATGCGTCCTTCGAAACGCATCTGATAGGCGAGCAGGAAGGCGAGGCCCGCCCCAAGCGCGTCCACCAGGCGTTGGTTGAGGCGGGAGTAGGGGTCGTAGTGAAGAATCGTGTTCATGGGCAGATGACGTTTTTCGGCAGAGTCCGGGCCGGTTAAGAACCCGCCCCTACAGCGTGCCGCGCGGCGCCGCGCTCCGCAAAGAACTCCTGAACGCTGCGCACCACCGTCTCCACCTGCGCAGGGGTCGTCTCAGCGCTCATGGGGAGCGAGAGGACCTCGCGGCAGACGCTCTCGGTTCCCGCGAGGCGCGGATCTTCGAGGCCGAGGCCGGGGTGATGCCACATGGGTTTCGGCCAGCTCACCAGCGTCTCGATGCCGTCGCCGGCCAGATGCCGGCGCAGGGCGTCGCGCTGCGGCGTGCGGACAACGTAGTTCTGGAACACGTCAAAGTGGCCGTCACCGTCGAAGGGCGGGAGCGTGAGGTTAGGAATCCCGGCGAGGCCGTCGTGATAGAGGCGCGCCGTGCGGCGGCGATGCTCGATCCAATCCGGCAGGTAGCGCAGCTTGACATCAAGCACCGCAGCCTGGACGTTGTCGAGCAGGGCCGTCTGGCCGTGGCAGTGGTATTCGCCCGTCTCGCGGTCTTCGCCGTTGTAGCGCAGCAGTATCGCCAGGCGCGCGACCTCGGCGTCGTTCGTGGTAATGGCGCCGCCGTCGCCGAACCCGCCCAGAATCTTGAAGGGATAGAAGCTCCAGCAGCCGGCGAGCCCGAAACTGCCGGCCATCTTTTTGCCGTGGTATCCGCCGAGCGACTGGCAGGCGTCCTCCACGATGGCAAGATGGTGGCGGCGCGCGACGTCGCACAGACGATCCATACGGCAGACGCGTCCGTTGAGATGCACGGGCAGCAGGACCTTGGTGCGCGGGGTGATGGCGCGCTCGGCGGCTTCGCAGTCCATGTTGAAGTCGCCGCCGACTTCCACCAGCACCGGTTTGGCGCCGCAGTGGACGATGGCGGAGACGGTGGCGACGAAAGTGTGTCCCACGGTGATGACCTCGTCGCCCGGTCCCACGCCCGCAGCCTCGAGCGCGAAGCGCAGAGCGTGGTAACCACTGTTCACGCCCACGGCGTACTTGACGCCCACAAAATCCGCCAGGTGCTGCTCGAAGTCGCGCAACTGCTGCCGCGCAATGAGGTCGCCGTGGGTGAGGCAGTCAGTGATGGCGGCGTCAATTTCCGGCTTCAGATTGCGGTAATGCGTTTGCGGATCGACGAAAGGAACCTTCCAAGTCATGTTGAATCTCCCGAATGTAGCGCCGCCGTGGCGGTGGCATTGGCCGGCAAGATGCCGGCGCTACGCCGGTTTACAGGGCGGCGGCGAAGGCGCGCTGGCCGAGCCGCGGCCAGATGGATTCGCGCAACGAATTCAAAACGCCCTCGATCGACAGTCCATAGGCGGCTTTCAGATACTCCTGGCTGCCGACGAGTGAGGTGAACGACGGTGGAACTCCCAGACGCTTGAAGGGAACACGCGCGCCATCCGATTCGGCCAGCACCTCCGCCACCGCGCTTCCGAGTCCGCCGATGATGCTGTGCTCTTCGAGCGTGACCACGGCAGCCGTCTCGCGCGCCGCGGCGAGCACGGCCTCAGTGTCGAGCGGTTTGACGGTGTGCATGCTCAGCACGCGCGCCTGGATGCCGTCGCCCGCGAGCCGCTCCGCCACCTGGACAGCCGTGGCCAGCATGGTGCCGGTTGCAATCAGCGTGAGGTCATGGCCGTCGAGCACCGTCAGGGCCTTGCCGAGCCGAAAGTCAAGCGCGGCGCGCGCGGGATGCACGCGCGGCTCGCCCGACTTGCCGAGGCGCAGGTAGCAGGGTCCGGGGGCGTCCACAATCGCGCGCGTGGCAAGCTCGGCTTCGAGCGGATCGCCGGGCGCGACGACGGTCAGGTTGGGCAGGGCGCGAAGCACGGCAAGATCCTCGGTGGCGTGGTGGCTGACGCCGAGCGCGCCGTAACCGAGTCCGCCGCCCACGCTGACGATCTTTACCGCGGCACGGTGGTAGCAAACGTCGTTGCGAATCTGTTCGAGGCAGCGCAGCGTGGGGAAGTTGGCGATGGAATAGGTAAAGACCACTTTGCCGCACAAAGCCATTCCGGCGGCAAGCGTGGTCATGTTCTGCTCGGCCACGCCGGCGTTGACGAAGCGGCTGGGAAACTTCGCCGCGAACGGCTCCACCACGCCGAAGCCGAGGTCGCCCACCACCAGGTTGATGCGCGGGTCGGAATCGGCCAGTTCGACGAGAGTACGAATGAATGCGGGTCTCATACGGTTACGCCTTCAGCTCGCTGTAGCGCGGCTCTATGAGCCGCGGGTCGCGGGTCGCAGACCCGCGCTACAACGCCTCCAGTTCCGCGAGCGCGAGGCGCAACTCCTGCTCGTCCGGCGGACGGTAGTGCCACAGGAGCTTGTCTTCCATAAAACTCACGCCTTTGCCCTTGACGGTATGCGCGATCACGCAGCTTGGGCGCCCGGCGGCGAAGGGCGCCGCTTTAAGCGCTGCGGCAATCGCCGCGACATCGTGCCCGTCAATCTCACGCACCGCCCAGCCGAAGGCGCGCCACTTCTCGGCGAAGGGTTCGAGGGGCATCACGTCTTCCACGCGGCCCAAGCTCTGAATCTTGTTGTAATCCACGATGGCGACGAGATTCTCCAGACCCTCGTGGGCGGCAAAGAGCGCCGCTTCCCAAATCGAGCCCTCGTCGCACTCGCCGTCACTCAAGAGCGCGAAGACTCGATACGACCGCGCGTCACGACCGTGCCCGCCTGGCGTGGCGGCGAGCGCCATGCCGCAAGCCAGTCCCAGGCCGTGCCCGAGCGAGCCGGTGGAGGCGTCGACGCCGGGGACGCCGGTGTGGGTGATGTGTCCGGCGAGGGCGCTGCCATCCTGATAGAAGGTATCGAGCGCGGCGACGGGGAAAAATCCACGCTCGGCGAGCACGGCGTAAGCGGCGGCGGCGGCGTGGCCCTTGCTGAGGATGAAGCGGTCGCGGTCGGGCCAGTCGGGACGCGAGGGGTCGAGGCGAAGCACGCGGCTGTAAAGCACGGCGAGAAGGTCCGCCATGGAAAGCGACGAGCCCACATGCGAGCTTTTGGCGCGATGCGTCATGCGGACCACATGGCGGCGAATGCGGAGCGCCAGGGCGCGGCAGTCGTCAAGGCTGGCGTCGAGGGTGTCGTTGTCCGTGCTATACATGGCGTCGAAAATGGATCTCAACTCGATAGGCTGTCATGCTGAGCGCAGCGAAGCATCCCGGTATTTCTTTCTTGTGTGCAAGACAAATGCAGGGATTCTTCACTCCGCTG
>DASYXW010000068.1:0-37060 GCA_035934405.1 Terriglobia bacterium | reverse complement strand
ATGCCGAGCGTCAGCACGCCGATGAAACTGAGCAGCACTTCGAGTCCGACGGTGATGCCGTCAATGATGGGACGAAACTCCTCCCGCCCGAACATCTGGATGGCCTGTTTGTCGGTGGCCGAGAAGCGCTGCCGTTCCGCCACCGTGGCGCGCACCTGAAGCATCGCCTTTGACTCAAACTGGGGCGCGATCGGTTCAAACACCAGCACGCTTCCGTACCGCGTGTTCCAAAGGTCGCCGGCGGTCGAGTAAGGAATCCAGGCGCATTCGTCGTCGCTGGTGAAGTAATTGCTCATTTGCATTTTGCGCGCCATGGTTCCGATGACGGTGAAGCGCACGCCGCCGATTTCCACCGTCTCGCCCACCGCCGGGCGACCGCTGAAGAGCTTCTTCTTGAGTTCGGAGCCGAGAAAGACCACGCGCCGTCTTTCAAGCTGGTCTTCCTGGCTGATCCAGCGGCCGTCGCTCGGGATTTCGCTGCGCATTTCGCCGTATTCCGGGCAGACGCCGCGGATGGCGGTGTTGGCAAGACGATCAGCGGAGGCGATGGGCAGCCAGCGCACAGTCTCGAGGCAGGCGGTCTTCACCAGGCTCGCCTCGGCCCGAATCAGGTCCACATCCTCCTGCTCGAAGACCACATGTTGCCCGGCGCGCTGGCCGCCGGCTTGTTCGCTGGTGGTTTGCGGCCAGCAGATCACGGCGCCGTGGCCGAAGGCGCGAAACGAAGTCATGAGCACGTCGCGGAAGCTGTTGCCGTAGGCAATCAGCAGGGTCACCGCGACGATGCCCCACACGATGCCCAGCATGGTGAGGAAACTGCGCAGCGGCTGCCGCCGCAAGGCGTCCCAGGATTGTTTCAAGGCTTCTTTCAACATGACTGCAGCATTTCAGTATTTCAGTATTTCAGTGCTTCAGTACGGCCCGGTGGATCAACTTCAGCTCCTCAAGCCCACGATGAATGAGCTCAACATCCGTTTAATTTCCACGGCTTGAGCTTCGAGCTGTTTGTAATCTGGTCCTTCAAGAGCCCGAGATCGTGGGCAAGTAACAGGTGATACTCCAGCTCACTCGCCGAACCCATTGACACTTGCAGAAAACGGCCGAGTTCAGCTTTTCCCACTCTCCCACACCCTTCGGCAATGTTCGCAGGGATCGAAGCGCAGGAGCGCCGGATTTGGCTCGTAAGACCGTACAGTTCCTCCTTGGGGAACTTCGACGTGGCCCTGTAAACGGCAAGGGTAAGCTCATGGCTCTTTCCCCACACCTTCAGCGATCTGAAATCCTGCATTGGAGACTCCCTCCACGACGCATCGGTGACTGGCGGGAGGAATTGTAGCCGAATACTGAATTGCTGAATTACTGAACTACTGAATTACTGAAAAACTACCCGCCCGCTTCGTATCTGAGCGCCTCAATCGGATCCACAGACGCCGCCCGGCTGGCCGGATACATCGCCGCGAGCACCGCAATCGTGCCCAGCAACGCGAACGACAGCGCGCCGGACTGCCACGTGGGCAGCAGGCCGGCGAAAAACGGCGGCATCGGAATCAGGTTCACGAGGGCGCAGAGTCCGTATGCGAGCCCCATGCCGAGTCCGCCACTCAGGAAGACGACAATCATCGTCTCCACAAAAAACTGGCTGAGAATCGAGCGCGCGCTTGCGCCCACGGCCTTGCGCACGCCGATTTCCCGCGTGCGCTCGCGCACCGAGACCAGCATCACGTTCATCACGCCGATGCCGCCGAGAAACAAAGTGACCAGGCCGACGGCGCCGAGAAAGAGCTTCATGCCTTCGGTCATCGTCGCGAAGGACTGCGCCTCCTCCACCGTGTCCCAGATGGAGGCCGCTTCCTTGTCGCGCGGGTCAAAGTTGTGCAACAGGCCGAGGGACTGCCGCACCTGCCACTTGCAGGATTCATGCTCGGCGAGCGAGCTGGGCGTCACCAGCAGACGGTCCACGCTGTCCGCCGCGGCGGGCGGTTTGTTGGGAAAGTCGCGCAAGGCCACGCTGAAGGGGACGTAGAGCTTGTTCACGTCCGCGCCGTCATAACTCGAATCCTGGTCCTTGTGGCGCATCACGCCGACAACGGTGAACGGAATGTCGGAGACCCAAACCGTCGCGCCCACGGCCGGGCGGGTGCCGAAGAGCTGCTTCTTGGCGTCGCTGCCGAGAAATACCACCCGGCGGGCCTGGGACTGGTCGTCCCAGTCGTAAAAGCGTCCTTCCGAAACCGGAATGCTGCGAATGTCCTCGAAAGGAGGGAGCGAGCCCGCCACTTCGAGCCCGCCGCTGTTGTAAAGCGTCCGCTCCGTCTCATTATTGCCGAGCTCGGGCAGCACGTAACGGCAGGCGGGCGACTGCTGAGCGACCACCTTGTAGTCGTCAGCGCCCCAGTGAATAAGCCGCCCGGCGCGCGACCCGCCCGCCTGCATGCTGGTGCGTCCGGCGAAAACGATCATCACGTCCTTGGCAAAGCTTTCCTCAACTCGCTGCTGCCCGACGCGCAATCCTTCGCCCGCCGCCACCATCAGCGTGATGGAGATGATGCCCCAGGCGATTCCAAACATGGTGAGGAACGTGCGCAGTTTGTGCGACCAGAGGGTCTGAACGGTATCGAGGATCAGGTCTTTGAAAACCATCGAAGTATTTCAGTGTTTCAGTTCGTCAGTACTTCAGTATCTCAGCAACTCAGCCCTGTCCCGACCGGTCGATCCGTCGGTGGCGCAATGAGCTTGACCTCGAACTCGTGCGCGCGAGTCCGGACTGGCTGAAATACTGAGCAACTGAAATACTGACTCACTGAAGTACTATTTTATCCCCTTCTTTCAACCCCGCCGCCAGCTCCGTCTTGATGCCGTTCGAGATGCCGAGCGTCACCGGGACCTTGCGCATGCCGTCGCCGGCCTTCGGGTCAGGCACGTCCACCGACGTGTGCTTGTCCTTGTCGTAAATCACCGCGGCCTCGGGGATGAGCAGCACGTTGGGCTTCTCTTCCAGAATCAGCTCGGCGTTCGCGCTCATATTCGCCTTGAGCTCGCCGGTGGGATTCTGAATAGACACCCGCACCTCGAACGTAGTCACGTTGTCCTTCTCTACGCCGAGCGGCGAAATCTTCGTCACCTTGCCGTCGAATTTCTTGTCCTTGAACGATTCCACGCTGATGTGCGCCGGCTGTCCCAAATAGACCTTGCCGATGTCGGCCTGGTCCACCTTGCCGAGCACGTAGACGGTGCTCATGTCGCCCAGGGTCATCACCAGGGTGGCTTGCGAGCCGAGCACGAGAATCGAGCTCACGGCGTCGCCCACTTCCACGTCGCGCGAGAGCACGATGCCATCCATCGGGCTCACAATCGTCGAGTTGTCAAGATCTTCCTGCGCGCTTTCGAGCGCGGCCTGCGCCTGCGAAACTTGCGCTTTGGCGCGGGCCACGTCCGCCTTGCTCACCGCCACGTTGCGCTGCGCTGACAATTGCTTGTTCACCGCCATTTGGTAGCCGCGGTCGGCGTCATCCACAGCGGAAGCGGCGATCAGGCCGTCGGCGGCGAGCTTGCGGTTGCGGTCAGCCGTGGCCTTCAGGAACGGCACGTCCGGACCCTCGGCGTCCACCACGTTGCGCTGGTAGGTGGCCTCGGCCGATTCCACGGCCGCCTGCGCCGCCGCCAGGTTCGCCTGCTGCTCGCGCACCACGTCCTGCAACTGTTCCTTGTCCAATTCCACCAGCACCTGGCCCTGCTTCACCCGGTCGCCGTAATCCACGTCAATTTTCTTCACCAGGCCGCTCGCCTTGGATTTCACCTCGACGCTCGCCAGTGGCTCCACCTTGCCCGTGGCCACCACCGACTTCGCCAGGTCGCCGCGCTCAACCGTCGCGAGCTTCGATGGATCAATCTGGTGATTCGGCCGTAAGGCTGCCGTCAGCCCGATCGTCGCCCCTACCACCGCCACCAGCACGACTCCAATCCAAATCCAGCGCCGCCTGCGGTTCTTGTGATTGTTCGCCATGATTCCCTGTCTCCGAGCCGGGGCGGTTTGCGGACCGCCCCACACTGTCTGATTACGCGGGCGGAACACAAAATGTTCCGGCAACTTAGACGCAGCGGCTGTGAAACGGTTAGACGCTGCTACAATGTTATCGTTCTGTAGCGCTGGTCGATGGCAGGCGCTTTGTCGCCGCTCACAGAGCGGCGCTACAGCACCTTCAGACCATGAACCGCCACTCCTTCGTCGCTACCGACGCCGCCCCGAGAGCCCGGTCGCTGCCGGAAGTGCACCGCAGTGTCGCCGTCCCGGCCGGCGCCAGTTTCTGGCGCAAGCTGCTGGCCTTTTCCGGACCCGGCTTCCTGATTGCCGTCGGCTACATGGATCCCGGCAACTGGGCCACCGACATCGCCGGCGGTTCGCAGTTTGCCTACCGCCTCGTCTTCGTCCTCTTCGCCTCCAACCTCATGGCCATCCTGCTGCAATCGCTCGCCTCGCGACTGGGGATCGTCACCGAGCGCGACCTGGCGCAGGCCTGCCGCGATCACTATTCGCGGCGCGCCTCAATCGCCCTGTGGATTATCTGCGAAATCGCCGTCGCCGCCTGCGACCTCGCCGAGGTCATCGGCTCGGCCATCGCTTTGAACCTGCTGTTTCACATCCCCCTGCTCTGGGGTGTCTGCCTCACCGCGCTCGACGTTCTCGCCATCCTCTACCTGCAGCACCGCGGCTTTCGTTACCTCGAAATCGTCGTGGTGACGCTCATCGCCACCATCGGCCTCTGCTATCTTGCCGAACTCATCATGGTGCGCCCGGACGTTCTGGGCATCGCGCGCGGCCTCATCCCCACGCCCGAGATCTTCACCAACCGCGACATGCTCTACATCTCGATTAGCATCCTCGGCGCCACCGTCATGCCCCACAATCTGTATCTGCACTCCTCGCTGGTGCAGACCCGAGCCATCGAGCGCACGCCCGAGGGCGTGCGGACGGCCATCCGCTATAACTTTCTGGATTCCACCCTGGCCCTCAACTTCGCCTTCTTCATCAATGCCGCGATTCTCATCATGGCAGCGGGCACGTTTTACAAGCACGGATTCCGCCAGGTGGCCGAAATCCAGGACGCGTACCACACGCTCGCGCCGCTGCTGGGCGCCTCGCTGGCGAGCTTCCTCTTTGCCATCGCCTTGCTCTGTTCCGGGCAGAACTCCACGCTCACCGGCACGCTGGCAGGACAGGTGGTGATGGAGGGCTTCCTCAGTATTCGGCTCGCGCCCTGGCTGCGGCGGCTCGTCACGCGGATGCTGGCCATCATTCCGGCCATTATCACCGTAGCCTTTTACGGCGAGCACGGCACCGCCAAGCTCCTGATCCTGAGCCAGGTGGTCTTGAGCCTCCAGCTTTCTTTCGCCGTCTTTCCGCTGGTCAAGTTCACCAGCGATAAAATGATGATGGGCGCGTTTGTGAATCCGCGCTGGCTGAAGGTGCTCTCTTGGAGCGTCGCCTGGCTCATCGCCGGGCTGAACGCTTATCTGCTGATTCTGATTTTCCGGGGCGCGGCATGATCGAACATTGGCCACAGAGGCGCAGAGACACGGAGAAAGCCAGAAGGCAGAAAGCAAAAGGCCTTTCTTGATGGATTTTCTCTGTGCCTCTGTGTCTCTGTGGCGAGGCTTGAAATCGAATGTTTAAGAAAATCCTCATCGCGCTCGACCACAGCAACGCCGATGCGGCGCTGCTGCCGCAAGTGAAAGAGCTCGCCAGGCTCATGCGGTCTGAAATCGTGCTCGTCCACGTCTCCACCGGCTGGAAGGCGCAGTGGCAGCAAGACCTGAACCTCTCCGATTCGGAGGAAATACAGCAGGACCGCGCTTACCTGCGCCAGGTGGAAACCGGGCTGCGTGGCGAAGGGTTCCGCGTGACGGCCTGCCACGGCAAGGGGACACCCGCCGACGAAATTGTGAGGATCGCGAACGGCGAGCACTGCGACCTCATCGCGATGGCGACGCACGGCCACCGCCTGATCTCCGACCTGGTTCACGGGACGACCATTACTCGAGTCCGCCACGAGACGGAGATTCCCATGTTCCTGGTGCGAGGCAAGAGTGAGGCATAAGAAGCCGGGGCCTGACAGGCGCGCGTGCTGCGTACTCATGGCATGAACTCCAAGGCATCACTCATTCCCGGATACGCCACCCCGGAAGGCACGGCGCGCTTTCGCGGCCGCTTTGCTGCGCGCCTGCCAGGCCACGTCCGCGGCGCTCAGAACCTATGGCTCTCGTCCATCGGACTCGGCACCTACTTGGGCGAGCCGTCCGACGCGTGCGACCGGCTCTATCAGGATGCCGTCACCCGCGCCGCCGGGCTCGGCGTGAACGTGTTTGACTCCGCCGTCAATTACCGCCACCAGCGCAGCGAGCGCAGCGTCGGCCGGGCGATTGCCGCCATGATTGCCGAAGGCAGCTTGCGCCGCGATGAAGTGTTCCTCTCCACCAAGGGCGGATTCTTGGCCTTTGACGCGGTCGAACCCGCCGACCCCGCCGCCTACTTCCAGGAACGCTTTGTGGATTCTGGCTTGGTGCGCCGCGAAGACGTCGCCGCCGGCTGTCACGTCATGACGCCGGCGTATCTTGCCGACCAGATTGAGGTGAGCCGAAGGAACTTCGGCGTCGAGACACTCGACCTCTACTACATGCACAACCCGGAGACCCAGCTTGGCCAGGTCAAACGCCCGGAGTTTTACCGCCGGCTCAAAACCGCCTTCGCCGCGCTCGAAAAGGCGGTGGCAGACGGGAAGATCCGAATGTACGGCACCGCCACCTGGAACGCGTATCGCGTGGCGCCCGAGGCGACCGAAGCGATCTCGCTTGCCGAAGTCTTGCAGGCGGCGAAGTCGGTGGGCGGCGCGGACCACCATTTTCGCGCCGTGCAACTCCCGCTGAACCTGGCCATGCCGGAGGCCTTGACCGTGAACACCCAGCCGCTCGACGGCCGGCTGGCTCCGCTGCTGCACGCGGCGCACAAGGCCGGCCTGATGGTCTTCGCGAGCGCCAGCATCCTTCAGGGCCAGCTTGCCCAAGGACTGCCTCCCGAGTTCGCCCGCCACTTACAGGGCCTTTCCACCGACGCGCAGCGTGCCATCCAGTTCGCGCGCTCCACGCCGGGCGTTACCTGCGCCCTCGTCGGCATGAGCCGGCGCGAGCACGTGGAGGAAAACCTGGCCACGGCGTCCGTGGCTCCTCTCGGCCTCGGCGAATATCGGGCGATTTTTGCAGGAGGAACCTCAACCGCGCCCTAATGGCGCTTCACCATGCAAGAACAGGAGCTTCAAGGGAGACTGTCTCAAGGCCTGGAAGCGCTCGCCCGCGCCGACTTCCCCGAGGCCATCGAACTCCTCGAGGCGATCGCGGTGGAAGACTCTGGGAACGCCGAAGTCTGGCGGCAACTGGGCGTGTGTTACCTCGAAACCCGGCGTCCGGACTTGGCCATCGAAGCCTTGGGACGGTCGCTCAAGTGCGACTCGCAGGATTCGAACACGCACTATATCCTCGGCAACGCCTACGGTAGCTCCGGGCAGCTTGAACGAGCCGCCGCCTGCTACCGCCGCGCTCTCGAAATCGATCCCGAGCACGCCAAAGCCGAAGAGTTCCTGATGCGGACCGAATCGCTGCTCGAAAGCCGCGAGCACTATCGCAACGGGCTCAGACTGCTTTACTCCATAAACCCGGGAGTTGAGGACTTAAACCAGGCGCTGCGGGAGTTGGTGCAGTCTGCTGCCATTTTCGACGGCTCGCCGGCGCGCGATAACCTGCTCGAATGCGCGCGCCGGCTCCGCGCGCGAAAGAGCGAATGGCAGGTACCTTTCGAGATTACACCGGAGTTGCGCCATTGGGCCCGCGCTTGCGGGCGCGGCTCGGCGTGCGTCGAGTTCGAGAACTGGATCGGTGGCCGCGAGGCTTACGAGGAAGCTCTAGGCTACCGTGTAGCCGACGCCTTCGTCCACCACGCGCTGGGATTCTGCTTCGTCGAGCTGGGCGAGCTCGATAGCGCGGTGCGCGCCTGGCTGCGGGTGCTCGAACTCGACCCGAAATACGATTTCGCGCGCTTCGGCCGGGTTACCCGTTGAACCCGACTGCCGCTGGCTCGGAGGCGTCGTTTGCGTCACCGCTCCATCATCACGCTCACCACTGACTTCGGACTCGCCGACCACTTCGTCGGCGCCATGAAAGGTGTCATCCTCAGCATCAACCCCGACGCCGAGCTGGTCGACCTTAGCCATCAGGTGAGTTCTTACGATATTCTGGGCACCGCCTTCACGCTGGCGCATAGCTGCCGGTACTTTCCGCCGGGCACGATTCACCTGGCCGTGGTCGATCCCGGCGTGGGCACAGCGCGAAGGGCCATTCTCGCGAGCGCCGGAAATGCGATGTTCGTCGCGCCCGACAACGGCGTCCTGTCACTGGTTCTCGATCGCGAGCCGGACGCGCCAAGCGCGCCAGCTGTGGAAGTCCGTCATATCACGGCCGAACATTATTTCCTAAAGCCGGTCAGCAACACGTTTCACGGCCGTGACGTTTTCGCCCCTGTCGCCGCCTGGCTCAGCAAGGGGGTGAAACCGGAGCAATTCGGCGAGTGCGTCACGGATTACGTCCGGCTCTCACTGCCCAGGCCGGAGCGGCTGAACCCCAAGTGCCTGCGGGGCGCGGTCATCAGGATCGACAGGTTCGGCAACGTTATGACCAACATCACCACGGCAGACGTTCCGGAACTCTTCGCAGTGAGCGCGCCGCCGTTCAAGATCGAGATCCAAGGGCGCGAGGTGACCCGCCTCGCCGCAAACTTTTCGGCAGGAGAACCTTCGGAACTTATTGCCGTGATGGGCAGCTCGGGCTTCGTCGAGATCGCGATCAACCGTGGGTCAGCGGCGCAGATTCTCGGCGTTCAGCGCGGCGCGCCGGTGGAGGTTATCCTTGGCTAGCGGCGACCGCTGCGGGCAACCTCTCCACCCTAACCTTGCTGATCCGCCTCCCGTCCATCTCGGCCACGGTGTAGCGGCGGCCTTCAAACACCAGGGTCTCGCCCCCGCGCGGGATGAGGCCCAACCGGGCCAGGAGGAAACCCGCCAGCGTTTCGTAACCAGCCCCGCGCGGCAGGCGAATGCCGTAGTCCTCGGCAAGTTCGCGCAGGCCGAGGGCAGCGTCCACCAGAAGCACGTTTTCGCTCACCTTCTGGATCGCCTTCTCCTCCCGGTCGTATTCGTCCTGGATTTCCCCCACAATTTCTTCCAGCACGTCCTCGATGGTCACCAAACCCGTGTAGGTGCCGAACTCGTCCACCACCAGCGCCATCTGCGAGTGCTTGCGCCGCGCTTCATCGAGCATCTGGTTCAACGGCATCGTCTCCGGCACAATCATCGGCGGGTGCAAAAGGGACCTTAGGTCGAAAGGACTCGCCAGCGAGACGCCCTGCCGGCGTCGGTCCAGCACCACCCCCAGCAGGTCCTTGGTGTAAAGGATTCCAACCACGTGGTCCGGCGTCGCTTCGTAGATCGGGATGCGCGAGTGCTGGTCCTTCACCACCTGATCCAACAACCGGTCGAGATCGCTTTCGAGAGCGAGCGACGTGATCCGTGGCCAGGGAACCATGATCTCCCGCACCAGGACGCGGTGCAGATCAAACACGCCGCGGATCATCTCCTCCTGCTCTTCCCGCAACAGCCCGCGCTTGCGGATGGCGGAGACAATCAGTTTCGCTTCGTCCGCCGTGTGGAGCGCGCCCGTGCCCCCCTCGAGCTCGGCGCCAAACGCGCCGAGCGCCATCTTGGCGAGACCATTCAGCGCCCGGACGGGAGCGCGCGCGACACGCAGAAAAGCGTGCATCGGCCGCGCCACCAGCAGCGATACCCGCTCGGCGCGCTCGTAGGCCAGCGCCTTGGGCGCGAGTTCTCCCAGCACCATCAGAAACGCCGTGATCAGCGCGAAGGCGAGAGCGAGCGCGATCGCGTGTCCGGCAGCATGGGTGTATTCGCGGAACAGGCCCTCGTCGAGCAGGGGCTCGATGGCGGCCGCAAGGGCGCGCTCACCCAGCCATCCCATCAGCAGGCTGGCAATGCTCACGCCAAGCTGGGTGCCCGAAAACAGCACGCCGACTTCGGCCAGCAGTTTCTGCACGAGACGCGCTCGCGCATCGCCCTCCCGCGCCAGTTGCTCGATGCGCGTCCGCCGGACGCTCAGCAGCGAATACTCCGCCGCCACGAAGAAGGCGTTGACTAGCACCAAACCGAGAATCACGAGCGCTTGAAGAACAGCGGACATGTATCAATTATACCGAGTCAGCGCGCGGCGCGAGCAGTGGAATGCCTTACCGCCTGTGGCTGCGACTGCCGTACCGAACTCAGAGCCGCGGCGGGCGGCGCTTCAGCTTTGAAGGACTCGGCGGGTTTGTTTTGGCTTTGTTTGGAGAGCGAAATCAAGTCTAAAGGACTTAATGGCTTTGTTTTGGGTTTGTTTTGGCTTTGTTTTTATGTTAAGTAATTGATTCTACTACATATATTGGCTTTGTTTGATGCTTTCGGGCACTTTTGGACACCTTTCTGCCGACGACTGTCCCCTGAGGCCGGCCTTTGGGGGAAAAACAGCAATTGTGGACATGCGACCCAACCTCCCGGCTCCTTCCGGCGGCTGGCCTGTGCGATTCCTCAACGTGAGCCCCGCGGCCGGTTCGAAATGATTATCATCAACAGCCAATGATACCCCATAACTTATTACTTGTCAAGTAAAAAATGAGCGCAGAACCCTGGTACGGGTCGGGGGCTGGCGGCGGGCGGCGTACCTCGAACTGTCCGCCGGAGATGCTTAGGCTGTCAGGAACGACAATCAAAATCAAAGACCGACGATTTAAGTTCGGCACCCGCTTGTGATGTTGATGCGTTTCTGGTAAGACTCTAATCGATGAATCGATCCATCCTCGTCACCGTGCTCTTGCTCGGATTCCTGGCGCTCTACCGCTTCCACCGACCAAAGGTCGAAGCCCTGGCCTAGTGTTCGGTCGCCCTGCGATTGAGAACGCCCGGGGAGTACCTATGAAAAAAAATCTCCGAACGTGGTTGGCTGGTGCGGGATCGGCCTTTCCCAGCGCCTTCAGTCCCTACTGGCGCGCCCTGCCGCTAGGGCGGATGAAGATGTTCCTGGCAGGGTACTTTTTCGTCGGCGCCGCCGGCGGCTTCGCCATCGATCTGTTGCAGTTCAACGCATCCCGCTTCGCTGGAGGTCTCTTCTGGCCAATCCTCACGGGCGCGTGGGCGACCAGCAGTCGCGCTGCCGCAATCAAGAGAGTTCGCCTTGTTCCCCCTTTGTTTGTGCTCGCCGCCGTAATCGGCTGGCTTGGCTACCGGGCCTCGCATGTTTCCGCGCCCTTTCCGGTCCCCGACGTGCTGCACAGGCGATTGCTCTTCGACGCGATCGGCATCTTGGTTGGGATCGGTTTCGGCGCTCGATTTTTGATGTTATTCGGTGGTACGGTGGGCCTAACAAGCATGCGCATGCAGACCGAGCTCGATCTCGCCCACGGCATTCAGGCGACCCTTGTTCCAACAGTCTCTTTCCAGAACGCGAGTTTCGAGCTGTACGGTAAATCGATCCCTAGCACAGAAATGGGCGGCGATTTGATCGATGTCATCGAGAGCGACGGGGGGTTGGTGGCCTACGTCGCCGATATCTCCGGACACGGGTTGCCCGCCGGCCAGCTCATGGGGATGCTTAAGACTGCGATGCGGCTCGCGGTACAATTTCGGCAACGGCCGGTAGCGGCGCTCGAAAGCGCGGATCGCGTTCTGCCTGACCTGAAGGAACGTGAAATGTTCGCCACCGTGGCCTTGCTCCGCTTCGATGGCTCTAATGACGCCGAGTACGCGTTGGCGGGCCATCCACCGATCCTCCATTATCGGCACGGCAGCAGGGACACGGCCCACCTCTCCATGGAGCAGCTTCCGCTGGGACTGATCCCGGGCGGTTCTTACACCAGTGAGCGCGTGACCTATTCACCGCGTGATCTTTTCCTGATGGTTACCGACGGCATAACGGAGGTGGCTAATGCTAGAGGTGAAGAATTTGGCCTGACACGCCTGCAAGACCTGCTGACGCAGCACGCCACCAGAACCCTGTCGGATATTTGGGATTTGATCATGCGTGACGTGAAACTTTATGGTCTGCAGCAGGACGACCAAAGTCTGCTCCTGCTGCGAGTGCTCGACCCGGTCGCCCCCCTCGAGACCTGAATTCCAAAGTGGCGCAGTAAACCCGAAACCCATTTGGACGCACAATCGGCAAACCGTATTGTGCCCCGAACTTCCACTGTGATTCCTCCAGGATGACGGCGCACTCGGAAATTAACCCACTACCGCTTCGAGCCCCGTGCTGACAGGGCTCAGGACGCGTGGTAATCTCAATCGACCAGGCTGGCGCAGGGGCGGGACTGCCCGGACGCTCGCCGCGGCCGGATGACCCGATTTTTGAGATCGCGATGGGAGAAATTCGTAAAACCGTCTGCCCCCTCGACTGCCCCGACACCTGCAGCATGTTCGTGACGGTTGACGACGGCCGCGTCACCCAGCTCCAGGGCGACCCTGAGCATCCTTTCACGCGCGGATTCCTCTGCCATAAGGTCGCCCACTACGATCGCCGGCTTTACTCGCCGCTGCGGGTTCTTTATCCCCAGCGGCGGGTTGGCGCAAAAGGCGAGGGCAAGTTCGCGCGCATTTCCTGGGACGAAGCTCTGGACGAGATCGCCTCGCGCTTCAAGGCCATCATCGCGGAATACGGCGGCGAAGCCATCCTGCCTTATTCCTACGGCGGATCGCTCGGCATCGTGCAGCGCCTTTCCGGCCACAAGTTTTTCTACCGCCTCGGCGCCAGCCGCTTGCTACGCACCATCTGCGACACCGGCGCCATGGCCGGCTGGGAGATGACCATCGGCAAGGGAATCTCCACCGACCTCGCGCAGGCCGAGGGCTCGGACTTCGTCCTTATCTGGGGCATGAACATCGCCGCCACGAACGTCCATTTTGTGCCCATCGTCAAGGCGGCCAAAAAGCGCGGCGCGCGCGTGGTGCAGATTGACCCCTATCGCAACCGCACGTCGCATCTGGCCGACGAACAGATCATGCCCCGGCCCGGCACCGACGGCGCCCTCGCGCTCGGCATGATGCACGTGCTCATCCGCGAGAATCTTGTGGACCGCGATTACATCGAGAAGTACACACTGGGCTACGACGAGCTCCGCGAGCGCGTGCTTGCCGACTATCCGGTCGAGCGCGTGAGCAGCATCACGGGCGTCGAGGAGGAACAGATCGTCCGCGTGGCTCGCCAATACGGCCAGGCGCGCGCGCCCTTCCTGCGCGTCGGATTCGCGCTGACACGTCATGAAAACGGCGCCATGGCCATGCGGACCATCGCCTGCCTGCCCGGCCTCGTCGGCGCCTTTCGCAAGCCCGGCGGAGGCGCGCACCACGAGACGGCCGACGCCTTCGCCTTCAATTACGATCGCGTGAAGGGCGAAGACCTCTTCCAGCCGCAAACGCGCGAAATCAACATGGTGAAGCTCGGCGAAGTGCTGCTCGAAGAAAAGAACCCGCCTGTCAAGGCGCTCTACGTCTACAACTGCAACCCGGCGGCCATCGCGCCCGACCAGTCGCGCGTTCACGCCGGACTTCGCCGCGACGACTTGTTTACCGTCGTCCACGAGCAGGTCTCGACCGACACGGTGGATTTCGCCGACATCGTCCTGCCCGCGCCGACGTTCCTCGAATATCTCGACCTTTACAAGAGCTACGGGCACTACTATCTGCAGATGGGCAAGCCGGTCATCGAGCCGCTGGGGGAGTCGAAGCCCAACCTCGACGTGTTCCAACTGCTGGCGCGAAGGATGGGTTTCGAAGACACCTGCTTCACCGATACCGAGTTCGACATCATGCGGCAGGCCCTCGACACCTCTTCGGATTTCCTGGCAGGCGTGGATTTCGAGAAGCTGAAGGCCGGCGAGCCGCAACGCTTGAACGTCAAGGCCGACGCCGACCCGTTCGCGGGCGGTTTTTTCACGCCTTCACGCAAACTGGAGTTCTATTCAGAGCGCATGGCTCAGCAGGGGCTCGATCCCCTGCCCTCTTACCAACCTTGCTCGGAAAGCCCGGAAAATCATGCCCTCCAGGCGAGGTTTCCGCTGCAACTGCTGGCGCCTCCGTCGGTCCACTTCTTGAATTCGAGCTTCGGCGCGGTCGAAGAGCAGCGGCGGCGCATGGGGCAGCCATCGGTGAAAATCAATCCGGCGGACGCGCAGCGGCGCGGCATCGCTCCGGGCGATCTCGTGCGCATGTTCAACGACCGCGGCGAGTGCCGGTACTACGCCGAGGTCACCGACGACACGCGCGAGGGCGTGGTGGTGGCCGAAGGGCTCTGGTGGGCGAAGCACACGCCCGACGGGCGCAGCGTCAACACGCTGGTCTCAACGCGGCTGACTGATATGGGCGCGGGGTCAACGTTTCAGTGCAATCTGGTGGAAGTCGCTCCGGCCTGAGCAGCAATTCGCCACGGAGAGACGGAGACGCAGAGAAAAATTGCCCTGGCTTCCTCCGGGTCTCCGTGACTCTGTGGCTGAATTAAAAGATGGAACAGTTCATCACCAGCACTCTCCGCCGTTACTACGAGCTCGAACTTCCCCCTGCCAGGCCAGCCGGCAAGCGCTGGCCGCTGCTCATCGCGCTGCACGGCTACCAGGGCGATAAAGACTCCATGATGCGCATCGCGCGCCGCATCGCGGACGGCAAGATGGTGGTGATTTCGCTTCAGGGACCCAACCAACTTTTCATCAATTACGGCGCGAACGACCTCACCGACCCGAAGACCTATCGCGTGGGATTCGGCTGGGGCACGAGTTGGAAGATGGCGGAATCGGTCACCCGCCACCACAAAGAGATTCGCGCCTTGATCCATCTTGCGGCGGCGAAGTTCCGCGCCGACCGTCGCCGCGTGTTCCTGCTGGCGTTCTCTCAGGCTTGCGCCTACAACTACCGCTTTGTCTTCACCCACCCGCGCGAGATTCGCGGCGTCATCGCCGTCTGCGGCGGGGTGCCGGGCGACTGGAACGAGAGCGCGCTTTACAAGAAGGCTCGCACCCACGTGCTGCACATCGCCGCGAAGCACGACCCGTGGTTTTCGCGCGAAAAAAACCTGGAAGCGCGTCGCAAACTCGCCGAACGGGCCGCTTCGCTCGACTTCCGCTTCTACAATTCGGCGCACCGCTTCCCGCGTACGTCGATTCCGCACATCCGGAAGTGGATCGAAAGACATCTATAGAGAAGCTTCCTCGACCCGAGCAGCGGAGTCTACACCGTTCTGTTATCATCCGAGTGATGGATGACCGCATCGTGGCCGTAGTTGAAAACCGACCTCTCACCGGCGGCCATTTTCTTTTGAGCCTCCATTCTCCGCGTCAGGCGCAGGCAACGCGTCCCGGCCAGTTCGCCATGGTCCGCATGCTCGGCCGTTCTGACGTGCTGCTGCGCCGGCCGATGAGTATCTACGACGTGCCGGGGGCAGCTGGAAACGGGCGCCGCAGCGCAAAGCCGGAAATCATCCAACTGTTATACAAAGTGGTCGGACGCGGCACGCGCCTGATGTCCGAACTGAAGCCGACGGACGAGGTCGGACTGCTCGCGCCGCTCGGTCACGGCTTTTTCGAAGAAGAGTACCTGGAGCAAGCGAGGCAGGCGGACGAGGTTCTGCACGTCGCGGGCGGCATCGGCATCGCGGCGCTGCTGCTGCCCGCAAGACAACTTGCCGGGGCTGGAATCCCGCAGCGGCTGTTTTTCGGAGGCCGCACCAAGCACGATCTGGTCGGCGTGCCGGACTTCGAGCCCTATGTAAGCGGCACGGTGCTGGCCACCGAAGACGGCTCGCGCGGGCATCACGGCTACGTCACCCGGCCGCTCGAAGAATACTTGAAGAAGTACGGCGACAAACGCTTCCTGTTGTTGGTGTGCGGCCCGTGGGCCATGCTGCAAGCTTCGGTGGAACTGGCCAGGCGATACGGCCATCCTTGCCTCGTTTCGATGGAAAATCGCATGGGTTGCGCCCTCGGCGTGTGCCTGGGCTGCTCGATCCGCGTGGTGGGCGAGGGCCACGGCGCTTATGAGCGCGTGTGCACCGAAGGGCCGGTGTTCTGGGCGGATCGAGTGGTGTGGGAACGAGAAGGCCTGCCCCAAGACGTAATCCAGTGACAAGTGACGAGTGACACGTGACGAGCGAAAGACCTAAGCGAACCCGTGGACGCAGGGCAGACGCGAGCGGCCCGGCTCCCGGCTCCCGACTCCCGACTCCCGCCTTTGTTCCCGACGTCACGGTCGAAATCGCGGGTGTGCGTTTCCAGAACCCCGTGCTCACCGCGAGCGGCACGTTCGGTTACGGCCGGGAGTTCGCCCACCTCATCGACCTTAATCAACTCGGCGGCATCGTGGTGAAGGGCATTTCCGCCGAGCCTATGGCCGGAAACCCTGCGCCGCGTATTTACGAGACCGAGTCCGGGATGCTGAACGCCATCGGCTTGCAGAACGTCGGAGCCGAGCGGTTCCTGGCAGAGAAGCTGCCCTTCCTGCGAACTCTCCGGACGCGTTGCGTGGTGAATGTTTTCGGATACTCGACGGAAGACTACGTCCGCTGCATCGAGATGCTGAACGTGGGTGACGGCATCGCTGCCTACGAGCTGAACATCTCCTGCCCCAATACTCATTGTGGCGGCATGGTCTATGGCAGCGACGTTCGTCTTACTGAGGAAGTAGTGGCAGCGTCCAAAAAGGCGTCGCGCTTTCCGCTCTGGGTAAAACTCTCGCCGAACGTCACCGACATCACCGAGTTCGCGCGCGCCGCCGAATCCGCGGGCGCCGACGCCCTTTCACTCGTCAACACGTTCGTCGGCATGGCGATTGACGTCGAGACCCGCACTCCGCGCGTCTCGAACGTCACCGCCGGTCTTTCCGGCCCCGCCATCAAGCCCGTCGCCCTGCGCATGGTCTACCAGGCAGCGCGGTCCGTGAAGATCCCCGTCATCGGCCTTGGCGGTATCGCCACCGCCGAGGACGCCCTGGAGTATCTCATCGCCGGCGCGCGGGCGGTCCAGGTGGGCACGGCCAATTTCTATGCTCCGGAGACGGCTCTTCGCGTGGCCGAAGGCATCCGCGACTACTGCCGCCGAAAGCGGCTGAACCTGAGTGAACTGATCGGCAGCCTGACGGTGCCGTTGGGATCCGCGTCTGCCAACTCGGAATATTGAGCGGCTCGAAGGCATCCGGAGATTATCTCGCCGCCGCTGGTTCCGGCGTTTGCCGAACCCCCCGGCGCGGCGCCGCATCTCAATAGGGGGCGATGAGGGTTTCCTTTCCGCGACTTAGGCGATTCCGTCACGGATACGGCGACGGTTTGACGTTCCGGCTGCGGCCCTGTTAAAATTAGGAGCGTTGGGATTGCTCGAAGACGTTCACTCGACAAACTCCAGTCTCTGGAAGTGTGCGGCGGTGGCCGCGACGCTGCTCGCGGTTTCGGGCTGCGCGGTTCGACGCACCACGCGGGTCGCCGCCCCAGTGGCGCCGGCAGCGCTCCAACAGGCTTCAGCGAGCGATCTCGTGACCCGGATCGATGCGCAGAGCAAGGCGGTCCGTACCCTGGTCGCCACCGTGGACCTCGAACCCACCGCAGGCTCGGTCTACTCCGGCGTCATCAAGGAATACCGCGACGTGAAGGGCTTCATCCTGCTGCAATCGCCCGATCATCTTCGCATCGTGGGCCAGGCGCCCGTAGTTCGGACCACATTGTTCGATATGGTTTCCGACGGCAAGGAGTTCAGGCTCTCGATTCCTCCCAAGGGGAAGTTCATTGTGGGCAAGATGGACGTAACCCGGCCCGCGAAAAACGCGCTCGAAAACCTGCGGCCGCAGCACGTCCTGGACGCGCTCGTTCTGGCGCCGATCAACCCGGCGCGCGACAAGTATTTTGTGGACCGGGAGGAAGACGCCGGTCAGCCCTCTTACGCGGTGTATGTGCTCCAACCGGGCAACGGCGACGAGCTCAGTCTCAAGCGTAAGATCTGGTTCGAGGGCTCGAGCCTGGAGTTGAGCCGCCTCGACCTCTATGATTCCGACGGCGTCGTGGTGGAAGATGTGAAGTATTCCGGCTATCGGGACTTCCAGGGTACGCGCTATCCGGCGCGCATCGAAATCAGCCGGCCTATCGAGGACTATCGCCTGGGGATCAACATCGAGAAGGCAACGTTGAACCAGCCCATTGCCCCGCAGAAGTTCGAGTTGCCGAAGCCTGCAGCAGCGGAACTGGTGGAACTCGGCGCGGTCCGGCATCCGGAGGGCCCGGTTGGTCAATAAGATGATCGCGGAAAACGTGCTGCACCGGCCGGTGCGGTCCACGGTCAGCATCCTGGCAGTCGCCATCGAAGTGGCCATGGTGATGCTGGTCGTCGGCATGACCAGCGGCATGCTTAACGAGACCGCCCGGCGCGTCGAGGGCGTGGGCGCCGACATCATGGTGCAACCGCCCAATGCCTCCTTCATGCTCGGTCTGTCGTCCGCTCCGGTGCCGGTGAAAGTCGGCGACCGCCTGGCGCAGGTGCCCCATGTGCTTGCGGTCACCCCGGTGCTGATTCAGTCGAGTCTGACCAACGGCATCGCCCTGATCTGGGGCATCGACATGGCGAGCTGGGACCGGGTGGGTGGCGGTTTCGTGTATCACGCCGGCGGTCCCATGACCGGACCCGACGACGCGCTGGTGGATGATTGGTATGCGCGTGCCAATCACGTCAAGGTGGGGCAGACTTTGACGCTGCTGAGTCACGAATTCCGCGTCAGCGGCATCGTGGAGCACGGCAAGGGGTCGCGCCTGTTCATCCCCCTCTCCACCGCCCAGGATCTCGCCGGAGCGCATGACAAAGCGTCGATATTTTTCGTCCGCTGCACCGAGCCCGCTTACACCTCTGACACGCTCGACGCCATTCACCACCTCATCCCGGCCTACCAGGTGCTCTCCATCAAGGAATACATGTCGCTGATGACTTCCAACAACCTGCCGGCGCTCCAGGCCTTCGTCACCGCCCTGATCGGCGTGGCGGTCACCATCGGATTTCTCGTCATCTTTCTCTCGATGTACACGACGATCACCGAGCGCACGCGTGAGATTGGCATTCTGAAATCGCTTGGCGCATCGAAGACCTATATCATCGGGGTCGTTCTGCGGGAAGCGGGCGCGCTCTGCGCCGTCGGCATCATCGTGGGCTGCGTGGGCACGGTGCTGGCCAGGAGGCTCATCGAGGCGTCGTTTCCAACCCTCGCCGTCGAACTCACCCTCGGATGGGGATTTCGGGCCGCGATTCTGGCCCTTGTCGGCACGCTGATTGGGGCTTCGTATCCGGCGCTGCGAGCGGCCCAGCTCGATCCGGTGGACGCGCTGGCGTATGAATGACCAGTTGCCAGTCGCCAGTTCTCAATGGCGCACCGGCGGCAACAACTGACAACCGAGAACTGGCAACTGAGAACTGCTTCTCCATGGAACCCATCATCGCCACCGAGGATTTGAGGAAGGTCTACCGCCTGGGCAAGGTGGACGTGCCGGCCCTCCGCGGGGTGGATCTCGTCGTACAGGAGGGTGAGTTCATCGCCGTGGTCGGCCCGTCCGGCTGCGGCAAGTCCACGCTGCTCCATGTTCTCGGAGGTCTCACCGCCCCCAGCAGCGGCCACGTGCTGGTGGACGGCAACGACTTCATGACCATGAACGACGCCGACCGCACCCGGTTCCGGCGTCACACGATCGGGTTCGTCTTCCAGCGCTTCAACCTGCTGCCCACCCTCACGGCGCGCGACAACATCGCCATCGCTCAGGACATTCAGGGCAACGGGTTCAATCCTCACCATTTTCAGGCGGTGGTGGAGTTGCTGGGCATCGAGGGGAAACTGAAGCATCGGCCTTACGCCATGTCGGGCGGTGAACAGCAGCGCGTGGCCATCGCTCGCGCCGTGATTTGCGAGCCCAAGATTCTTCTGGCCGACGAACCCACCGGCAACCTCGACACCGAGAACTCCCAGATCGCCCTTAACATGCTGCGCACCCTCAACCGGTCGTTCCGCCAGACGATTCTGATGATCACCCACAACCCCGAGGCGGCCGCGGTCGCCGACCGCATCATCCGTATGCGCGACGGCAGAATTGTTTCCGGTTGATTTTCGCCGCGCGGCGCATTAGCTTTCTTGCGGACGCGAAAACATGGCTGAGAGCCGCCAACTTGAACCTGAGGCCGCCCCCCAGTTCCTGGGCGAAACCGAGCCCCGCCCGGGCGACGGAGCCTGGGCCAAGGTCCGTCTGTTCTTCCGCCGCGCCGTTTTCTGGTCTTACGAGCGCGGGAGCTGGCAATACGACATCATCTGCGCCGTCATCCTGGCCTTCATTTTCCTCACGCCGCGAGCCGTGTTCAACGACCGGCCGACGCTCGAGCTTTCCGACCTGCGCCACCGCCAGGGATTCGTCGAAGTCGGCCACGCCAAGGACGGCTGGCACTACCTGATTGACGCGCGGCTGGTGGAGTCCCTGGCGCCGATGAAACCGGAAGAGGCGGCGCGCGAAATCCTCCGCCTGCGGTTGAACAAGCCCATCACCGTGAATTCGTTTGAGCCCGTCGTCGACCGCAACAACGTGGTGCTGGGTTACGCCGTGGTGGTTTCCCAATGAGCCGTGGTGGTTTCCCAAGCAGATGGATTCTCACCTCGGCTCTCTTGCTTGGCGGGTTGCTTCCCGCGCTCGCCGCGCCCCGGTTCCATCGAGGCAAGAGCGACCTGGGCGAAGTCCTGGCCCGCATGAACGACGCCGGGAAGCACCTGCGGACGGTCACTGCCAATCTGGAATACACCACGGTCACCGTTCTCGTGAACGACCAATCCACCGAATACGGCCAGTTTTTCCTCCGTAAT
The DNA here is from genome assembly GCA_035934405.1 of Terriglobia bacterium. GTDB lineage: Bacteria > Acidobacteriota > Terriglobia > UBA7540 > UBA7540 > DASYXW01. Next base: position 16,070 of record DASYXW010000068.1, on the reverse strand, counting down.
CCGCGCCGGCCCGAAATCCTCATCAATTTTCAGAAACCGGACCCCAAGGTGATTCTGTTCAAGAAGGACAAGGCGGAAATCTACCTGCCGAAAATCAATCGCATCGAGCAGTACGACCTGGCGCGCCGCAGCGAGCTGGTGCAGCAATTCCTCCTGCTGGGATTCGGCACGGAAACCGAGGACCTGAAAAAGTCCTACGGCGTGAGGCTCGAAAGCGAAGAGGAATTGCAGGGCGAAGCCGCCGCAGTCCTCGAGCTGACCCCGAAAGACCCCGCCGTTGCCAGCCAGCTCACCAAAGTCGAAATCTGGGTCAGCGAGGGTTCCTGGCTTCCCATCCAGCAGAAGTTCTCCGAGGCTGGAGGCGACTATCTCATCGCGCGCTACACCAACATCAAAATGAACTTGGCGATCCCGTCCTCGAAGTTCCAGATTCGCGCCTCGGGCGCCCAGCGCGTCAAAATGTGAAAGGTAGCCCGGTGGTGATCTTGCCGCGAACTTTGCGTCTTAGCGCCTTGGCGTGAAACGCTTTTGTCTTTCCCAAGGAACCCTGCTCTTGTTTGCATGTGACTCACCCCTCCACCCGCCGCTTTATCGCATTTTGAACCGCCTTCGGGTAGTTCAACCCGCGTTTTTCACCGTTCGCGGCTTTCCGGTTGCCGCGCGGCGCGCCGCCACGCTAAACTCGCCGGGCGCGATGATGGAAACAGTCCGCCGATGAAAATCCGCCTCCAACGCAGGATAAGGTCGATCGGCCGCCGCCTTCGCGAGTGGCGGATGATTGCCTGGGGCCTCGTCTCCAAACGCCACCCGATTGACGTCCACCTGATTCCCATCCGCCGCTGCAATTTGGCCTGCACCTATTGCAACGAGTTCGACGATTTTTCGAAGCCGGTCGAGACGGCGGAGATGCTCCGGCGCGTTCGCCGCCTCGCCGCCCTGGGCACGGCGATCATCACCATCAGCGGTGGCGAACCCCTGCTGCATCCCGAGCTCGACGAAATCATCCGCTGCATCCGGCGTCACGGCATCCTGGCCGGCCTCATCACCAACGGGTATCTCCTCACCGCCGGCCGCATCCACCGGCTCAACCGCGCCGGGCTCGATCACCTGCAAATCAGCATTGACAACGTGATGCCCGACGAGGTTTCGAAGAAGAGCCTCAAGGTGCTCGACCAAAAGCTCGAACTCCTCGCCCAGCACGCCCTGTTCCACGTCAACATCAACTCCGTGCTCGGCAGCCCCGTCCGCCACCCGCAGGACGCTCTGGTGGTGGCGCGCCGCGCGCGCTCTCTCGGCCTCACCAGCACGGTCGGCATCCTGCACGACGGCGACGGCCAGTTGAAGCCGCTCAGCGCCGGGCAGGAGGCGATCTTTACCGAGATTATGGGCATGGGCAAGGCGTCGTACGCGCGATTCAATCAGTTCCAGAAGAACGTTGCGCGCGGACTCCCGCATCAGTGGCGATGCCGTGCCGGCAGCCGTTACCTCTACATCTGCGAAGACGGCCTGGTGCATTATTGCTCGCAGCAGCGGGGATATCCTGCCATCCCGCTCGCGCAGTACACTCGCCGGCACATCGAACACGAGTACTCCACCCAAAAAGCCTGCGCTCCGCGCTGCACCGTCTCCTGCGTGCAGCAGGTGGCTCTGCTTGACAATTGGCGCGACCCCCAAACCCGCCAGGCGTTTGAACCCCTGCCCTCCCTCGTCCAGCTTGGACCGCTAAAGGACGCGCAGCCCGCAAGAGATTATTTGAAATCTTGAATGTTGAATCTTAGATCCTGAATCTTAAATCTCAAATCTGCAATCCGCGATTCCCGCAGGGTGGCCCGAGCCTGTAGCCCCGCGAGGGGCGGCATAAAGTAGCCCACGGCGCGAGCCGTGGGAAAAGCGTCCCCTCACCCGTCCTCGGACACCCTCTCCCCTGCTTGGGGGAGAGGGCCGGGGTGAGGGGGCTCGCCACGTCCGGCTGACTTGGCGCGGCGCCAGGGCGATGCTTGCTGCGCCCGCCGTTTGGCCGGGCCACGGGCAAACGATTTGGTGCTGTCATCCGCGAGGGGAAAGGATTGGTGGATTCGAGTAAAGACGAACTGCGTCCTGAGTACGATCTCGCGCAGCGCGGACGCGGCGTGCGCGGAAAGTACTACCGCCGGGCTCAAGTCATGCCCGGTGTGAGATGACTATTGAAAGTAGGTCCCACCCCAGAACAGGCCCGGACCGACGGCAGGGAGGAAGATGAGCGGGCGGACATTGCCCAGGTTGGCCTGCACTCGAAAACCAGGCAGGAGCGTTGCATACTGAGGCTGTCAGGTGTACATTACCGGCTGGCCGCGAAGTCAAAACGGAAACCCACGTTTAATTAACGGCGCAAACGCAAAGTTTGTGTTGGAGTAAACCACATGGAGCTTGCCGTTCTCATAAGCATTGGTGTTCTGGCCGCCGCTCTGGGCATCGCACTTGGACGATATGTCTGGCCAGCGGACCGCGGAATCGACCCCGCTCTGCTGGCGTCCGCGCAAGCGGAGGGTGCACGGCTGGACCAGGAATGCAGCACACTCCGTAGCCGGGCGGATCAGCTCGATGCTGAACACAAGGCCGCCGCCGGCGAAGCAAGAACGGCAGGGGAGGAAGTCGCACGACTGTCCGAGCGCGTTGTGGGCCTCACGACACAAATCGAGGAACAGGCAAAGCAAAACGCTGCACTAGAGGCTCAGCGCGATGGCATCGCGACTGAGGCGAAAGCGGCGGGAGCTGAAGTTGCCCGGCTCAAGGAGCGCGAAAGCTCCCTCACAGAGAAACTCGAAGCGCAGACGGCGCAGCTTGCGGAACAGCAGAAGCAATTGAGGGCGGAATTTGAAAACATCGCCAATCGCATTCTGAAGGCTAACGCTGCCGAGCTTTCCGAGAATTCACAAAAGGCGCTGGCGTCCATCCTCAATCCGCTACGCGAACGAATCCAAGATTTCCAGACGAAGGTCGAAACGACCTACGACGCGGAGAACCGCGAAGTTTTCTCGCTTAAGGAGCAGATCAAACAGATCCTTGAAACAAGCCATGCGATCGGCAGCCAAGCAGACGGGCTCGCCAAGGCGCTGAGGGGCGATTCACAACTCCTGGGCCGGTGGGGAGAACTCGCTTTGGAACGTATTCTTCAAGCAGCCGGTCTTACAGAGGGCAGAGAATACATCTCACAGGGGCGGGGATTGGGCCTAAAGAGCGAAGAGGGCGGGGTCCAGAGGCCGGACATCGTTGTCAATCTGCCCGACCAGCGGACCATGATCGTCGACTCAAAGGTTCCGCTTGCCTCTTACGAGCGGGTGATTGCAGCCAAGGACGAAACCGAGAGGGCAATCTGTGCTGAGCAGTTTGTGCGGGATATGAAGAGTCATATCGATGGCCTCGCCGGCAAGAAGTACCAGGAAAATGAAAAGCTGCAAGCGCACGACTGCATCCTGATGTTTGTGCCGATCGAAGGTGCGCTGGCGGCGGCCCTGACCAAGGAGCCCGAGCTTTTTGTGTATGCGTGGGATCGTCGCGTCGTGCTGGTGGGTCCTCCCACACTGCTGATGACCATGCGCACGGTTGCCTCGATTTGGCGCTATGAACTCCAGGGCCAGAATGCCCAGGACATTGCGCGCTTGGCCGGCGACCTATGCGACAAAGTGAGCATGAGCCTCAGTGATCTGAACGGCGTCGCCGAGAAGATCACAGGTGCCTTGACCGCTCACAACGAAGCGGTGAAACGGCTCTCGACCGGGAAAGGCAATGCGCTCTCGGTCGGAGAACGCATTCGGAGCTTGGGAGTGAAAACCAAGAGACCGATGCCACCGATGCTCGTTGACGGCGTTTCAATCACGGCGCCGACCGAAGATTCCGACGAAAGCGTTTCCCCGGAGGGCTGACGGGGAAACCGTAGGAAGGCTGCAAGTGCGAGATGATAACTAAGATCAAGCGTCTGAAAAGCATCGGTAAGTTCTACGACTTCGCCGCTAAGGGAGGTGGCCTGGACTGGCACAAGAACACCTTCAGTTCCCGACTCGCGGGATACTTGGTAGTGGGTCAGTTTGATGTAGAGGCGGCTTTACGCCGCCACCTGGCGAGATAGACTCGCCGCTACGTCGACCGAACTGCACCACTACCCTCAAAACAGCCCTCTTGACGATGTGACACAGAATGTGTCACGCTTCCGTCATGCCTACTGTGAACATGCGCCAACTGCGGAACACACGACAACTGAAAGCCTGGCTGCGCGCCGGCAAGACGGTGGAACTCCGGGAGCGTGACCGTGTCATCGGCCGCATCGTACCGGCCCCGGCCACTCCGCTACCCCCTCGCAAGTATCCTGACTGGGCGGCCATGCGCCGGGAGATTTTCGGAGATGATCGCATTCTGCCTGGGTCGGCCCTGGTCATTGAGGGGCGCGGACGATATTGAGCATCTACGCCGATACCAGCTTCCTGGTTTCGCTCTATATCCCCGATGAAAACTCCGCGGAGGCCGAACATCGGATGGCCTCGAATCCGAGTGCTTGGCTCACGCCGTTGCACGTGGCCGAGTGGACCCACGCTGTCGAACAGCAGGTGTTTCGGAAAGTCGCAACTCGAGAGGAAGCCGACCTCGTGCATGAGCGGTTCAAGCAACACCGAGAAAGCCGCTTGTGGAAAGAAGTGGCGTTGCCGGAGTCAGCCTTTGACCTTTGCGCGGAGCTCGCCCGCCGCCATGCTGCACGGCTCGGCGTTCGCACGCTGGACACATTGCACGTGGCTTCCGCCCTCGCGCTCGCCGCCGACCGGTTCTGGACCTTCGACGAGCGGCAGGAAAAACTGGCCCGTGCAGCGGGTTTGAAAACCGCGTGAAGGGATATCGGCGGGCTTTACAGGCGCCCGCGAGGATGAAGCCAACTTCATGGACCCCAACCGAGTGGCTTATTTCATCTCCCAGGAGCGCGTTATGTTGGCTGACGCCGAAAGAAAATGAGTTCCGTGTTGCCCTCCCACATCCCGCCACCTAAATTACCCTCTTGACAACAGCCTGGCGACGTGCTAGCCTTGGATTCTCTACCTCAAGCGAGGGACCCAGGGACACTTGAATGTCCAAAGCCCAGTCCGAATCATTCCGCGCCGCACCAAGCGTCTACTGAAAATAAAACACTTAAACGAACTGTACATGGTTATGTGCCATGGATTCAACAATATAGGCCACTTTCTGCGGAACGAACTGTTTCGTACTATGTTATGTATTTTCTTATGTTTAGAGCATGATTGGGCGGAAAGATTCGTTCGCGCGCCGCTCTCTATTGCAGAATCGTGTCTTGGCCCAGTTCGCCATCCGTGGTCAGGTGGCTGGAGCCTGGAAGTGATTCTAAACCAAGCCGGAATGTTATTGATTCTAAATGAGAGTTTGCTGTGTCATCCCCGATTGGATGGGGCGGCCCCGAATGGGGCCAAGCATCCTCCGGCGACCGCAGTGGGTATCATTCGGGCCCAACCTTCTTGGGCCAGCCTTCTCGGGCCAGACTTTTCATTTGCGCCGCAATTTTCTGGTGTCCTCACGAAAAGAATGGAGTAAGATGCTCTCGCTGGCCGGGACCCAAACTCTAAACTCTGGTTAAGAATTACCCAAGCTAGTAAGGTGAGTTGTGGAGGCATTTATGTTGAAACGATGTGCGATGGCAGCGATCCTCGGAATCTGCGTTTCCGCTGAGGTGCTATTCGCCCAAGCTCCCGGCAAAGTGGATTTCGGCCGCGACGTTCAGCCAATCTTCAAGACCTACTGTGTCGGCTGCCATGGACCGACGCAGCAGATGAACGGGTTCCGGCTCGATCGCCGCCGCGACGCCATGAAGGGTGGCACGATCCCCGTGATCGGGCCGGGCAACAGCGCCGGCAGCCGGCTCTACCAGCGGCTGATCGGAAGCCAGTACGGCCTGCAGATGCCCCCCACCGGCGCCCTGAAGCCGGAACAAATCGCCATCATCAAGGCGTGGATCGACCAGGGAGCTGAATGGCCCGACGCGCTTTCGGGAGAAACACCCCCGCCGCCGCCGGACCCCGGAGCCACGAAGCTGATGGCGGCGCTGCGCGAGGGCGATCACCGGGCGTTCCATAAGCTGCTCGGTGCAAACCCGAGTGGTCCGAATGGCAAGCAAGCCGTCAACCGCAAAGGACCCGGTGGCTCAACACCCCTAATGTATGCCGCGCTATACGGAGACTCCGATTCGGTTCGGCAACTCCTCAAGCGTGGCGCTGATCCTAACATCCGTAACGAGGCGAACGCCACCGCGCTGATGTGGGCGGTGGGCGATTTCGCCAAGACGCGGCTGCTGGTGGAGCACGGCGCCGACGTGAACGCGCGTTCCGACAACGGCCGGACTCCTCTGATGATCGCTGCCACCCGCTTCGGATCGGCGCCAGTGGTGAAATTGTTGCTCGATCACGGCGCGGACCCCAACGCTCAGTCGCCGTCCCTTTTCGGTGTAATGACTCCCCTGGCCGAGGCCGCCTATGCCCGCGATGCAGTCGTCATCAAGATGCTGCTGGACCGCGGCGCCAGTGTGAAGACTGCCGGCTTCAACCCGCTGGGTTTCGCCATCCTGACCAGGTGCGCCCAGTGCGTGGACCTGCTCATCGGCTCCACGAGCCACGACGATCTGAATACCAATCTGTTCCTGGACGCGCCTCCCGATGGTGACAGCCGCGAGATCCAGATGTTGCTGGATCATGGGGCGGACCCGAACGCCAAGGACCCGGATGGTAATACTCTCCTCATGCTCGCCGCCGCATCCGACGCGCTGCCGCTGGAGCTTGCCAAGGCGCTGATCGCTCGCGGAGTGGACGTTAACGCGAAGAACCCGAAAGGAGAAACCGCTCTGGACTTCGCCAAGCGGGCGGGGCACAAGCCCATGGTGGACCTGCTGGTGCAGGCCGGGGCGAAGGAATCCGTGGCGCCTGTGGAGGCAGTCCTGACTCCGGTGCCGGCCCACTCCGTTCGGGCCGCGGTGGAAAGGAGCGTGCCGCTCCTGCAGCGGAGTGACGCCATCTTCCTGCAGAAATCGGGCTGCGTTTCCTGCCACAACAACACGCTGACCGCGATGGCGGTCGAGACCGCCCGGCAAAGCGGCATCCCGGTGGACGACCGGGTGGTAAGTACTGAACTGAAGACGGAAGCTGCTTACATCGAAGGCTGGCGCGAGCGGATCCTGCAGGGAGTGGGGATTCCGGGAGATTCCGATACCCTCAGCGCCATTCTGGTAGGAATGGCAGCGGACAAGTATCCACCCGATCCAGCCACCGATGCGATGGCTGTGTTCTTAAGGAACCACCAATCACCGAATGGGCAGTGGTACGGCGGCGCCCATCGGCCGCCGCTCGAATCGAGCGATATCCAAGTTACGGCGCTCTCCATGCGGGCCATCCAGCTTTACGGCCCCAAGGCGCAGCGAGCCGAGTACGACAAATCGGTTCAGCTTGCCGCAACCTGGCTAACGAAGGCTCGGCCCAAGACAACCCAGGACCGGGCTTTTCAGCTCCTGGGGCTGGCGTGGGCGGAAGGGGATCGGCGAACCATCGAGCAAGACGCCGGCTCGCTTCTCGCTGAGCAACGGTCCGACGGCGGCTGGGCTCAGTTGCCGTCACTCGGGAGCGACGCTTTTGCCACCGGGCAGGCGCTGGTGGCTCTCAAAGAGAGCGGCGCGCTCGCCGCAACCGACCCCGCCTATAAGCGCGGAACCCAATTTCTGCTGAACACTCAGCTTGCAGACGGATCGTGGTATGTGAAGCGGCGCGCTTTGCCCATCCAGCCGTACTTTGAAAGCGGCTTCCCGCACGGGCGCGACCAGTTCATTTCCGCCGCAGCCACCAATTGGGCGACCACCGCTCTGGCGCTGGCAGCAGCGAGCCCGGCGGCGGTTTCGAGGCCGGCTGCAAGCCCAAGCGGCGGCAGCGATTGACCGCCGGGGCCTCAAGCCCGGGGCGTCACGCCTTGGGGTGCGTCTTGTCGTAGACCTCGATCAGTTGCTTGATCGAGACCTGGGTGTATTTCTGAGTGGTCGAGAGGCTGGCGTGGCCCAGCATTTCCTGAATGGCGCGCAGGTCCGCGCCTTCAGTGAGCAGGTGTGACGCGAAGGCGTGGCGCAGCGAGTGCGGGCTGGCTTTGATGTTCGGCCCGAACTGCCGCACGTACTTTTTCACCAGCCGGTCCACCGATCGCACGGTGAGCCGCCGTCCGCGCAGATTCAAAAACAGCGCTGGGCTTCCCGTCCGGTTTTCCACGAGCAACCGCTCCCGCACCGGCAGGTAATCCTCGATCGCCTGCTTGGCCTTTTGGCCAAACGGCACGATGCGCTCCTTGCGGCCCTTGCCGCGCACCAGCACCATCAAGTCACCGAAGCTGACGCTGCGCAGGTCGAGCCCGGCGAGTTCGCTGACGCGCAGGCCCGAAGCATAAAGCAGCTCCAGAATCGCGCGGTCGCGCCGCAGGACGGGCGCGAGTTCGCTGGTGGCTTCCTTCGTGGCCAGCGCCAGACGGTCGAGAAAAGTGTTCATCTCCTCTTCCGTCATGATACGCGGCAGCGTCTTCGCCAGCTTCGGCGTGGAAACCAGCGCGGCGGGGTTCTCTCTAATTAGCTTCTCCCGCCACAGAAACTTGAAGAAGGCGCGGACCGCCGCGAGCTTGCGCGCGATAGAGGTTTTCTTTTTCTCGCGCTGCAGCAGATGCGCTAGAAATCCTCGGATGCGCAGCGCGTCAACGGACTCAATCCTGACCGCTGCGCCTGCTTCCCGCCCGCCAGGCGCCGCGAGACGGGCGATGTAATCCCTCAACTGCCGGAGGTCGCTCTGATAGTTGCGAATGGTGTGCGGCGAGGCGTTGCGCTCGTATTGGAGGTAGCGGACGTAGCGCTCAATGAGTTCGTCCATGAAAGCAGCCGCCAGTTGTCAATTGCCTGTTATCGGTTGCCGATCGTGCCCGTGACAGTCTGCGCCGGTGCGGCCCGCAAGGCATCCAGCTCGCGCTGAACTTTGTCCCACTCCTTCGGATCCTTCTTGGTGTCGATGGGGGCGGAGAGGTCGCCGTAGAACGCCAGGATGTTGCTGCGCAATTCGGGTGTGACGTTCCGAAAGTTCTCCTGGGCAAGCCGGTCGAGCAACCCCGCGTACGCCCGGTCGGCCAGCCGGTATTCGCCGCCTCGCGTGGCCTTGCCGGTGTCGAAGTCATTGTTGCTCAGCGCGGACTGGCTCTGCCGGACCTCGCCCAACAGCTTCTGATACCGGCTCGTCGTCACCGTAAAGCTTTCGGTGAACAGGCGCTCCGCCTGGGGCGTGGGCAGCTTGAACGAGAGCGTCTGAAAGGGGCCGACCTTGGGCAGGTGTTCGAACAGGAAAACCAGGATTCTGGCCAGCAGTCCGGGCCCGGCTTCGTGTGGCTCGCCCCACTGCTGACGGAAGATTCTCATCTTCTTGTAACTCTTGCCCCACGTCCCCTGATAGTCCGCGCGCGAAAGCTTGTATACGAATTGCTTGCGTGTGATGCCGGGAGTAACCCTGCGGATCTCGCCCCGCTCCTTCTTCCAGGCGATTGCCGTCATCTGCGGGATGATTTCGCTGGCGCCGCGGCGGTACGTCCCGATGGCCAAATCTTCATCGAGGAACACATCGCGGGCGTCGAGGCCGTAAGTGCTCTTGAAGGCGCGATTCAACAGGTCCTTCGAAACCTTGAAGCCGATGAAATTGTGGTAAGTCTCGGGCTTGTAACCGGCGCCGGCAAGCTGCACCACATCGAACGAAAACTCCACCAGGACATGAACCTTGGGATCGTCCTCGAAGGTCACAGACTTGCCATATTTCTTCCGTAGCTTGGGGTACATCTGGGACACGGAGAGGTTCACCGCCAACGGATGTCCGCTGTTGTCTGCGGCGTAATGCGCCAGCGCCCCGAGCGCGAAGGAGTACTCGTACATGTCGGCTGATTCCTGCAGCAGCGCCTCAACGAAGTCACCGCTGCGCACATAATGGGTGAGGTCGCTGAAAAAGCGATTCCCAAACGGGTAATAGCCCATGTCCTGGATGACGCATCCGCCGTAAGCATAGGCGTGCGCCTCCTGTAACTGGGCCTCGGAGGCGGTGGGGTATCGCGCCAGTAGCAGGGGCTTGATGACGGGGTCCCACACCGCGTCGATGGTGGCCTCGTGGCTGAGGACGGAATAGCCACGCGAGACTGAGGCGGGCACAACGAGCGCCGCGAGGAATGCAGTGAACCACGAGATTCGGCGATGAGAAAACGGCCTGCTCATCATGCTTGGACCCCGATGACCGGCGCCTCGGGCAGAACCGCGCCTGGCTCGACGGCAGCCCGGTCGCTTTGGCCCGTGAACCATCGGGCGAGATCCTCAAGTGCCCGATTGCACTGCCGCTCGCGCCGCTTCTGCCGGTCGCGCGCAATGGCTCGGGGCAACCCTTCGATGGGTGCGAGTAAGTCGAACGAAATGTTGGCCGGCTGGTAGTGGTTGGGGTCCGCGTGGGTGATGTAATGGACCAATGAGCCGAGAGCAGTGGTTCGCGGCGGCGGAGCGAAGGCGAGGTTCACGGCCCGGTGCGCCAGAGCAAGGCCGGCGAGGAATCCCGTGGCGATGCACTCCACGTATCCTTCCACACCCGAAAGCTGCCCGGCCACAAAAACGCCCGGCGCCTCTCTCAAGCTCAAGTCCGGTCGAAGCAGCCGCGGCGCGTTGATGTATGTGTTGCGGTGGATCTGGCCGAAGCGGAGGAACTCCGCGTTCTCAAGGCCGGGAATCATCCGCAGGATGCGTTTCTGTTCCGGAAACTTCAGGTGATTCTGGAAGCCCACCAGATTATAACTGGAGAAACGCAGGTTCTCCGGCCGTAGCTGGACGACGGCGTAGGGCTGGCGGCCGGTATGCGGGTCGGTGAGACCGACGGGCTTCATGGGCCCGAAGCGCAGCGTGTCCACGCCGCGGCGGGAGAGTTCCTCAATCGGAAGACACGCTTCGAAATAGTTCAAGTCTTCGAAGGCGTGCGTTTCCACTGTTTCGGCGCTTCGCAGCGCCTCATAGAAGGCGTTATATTCGGTGTCAGTCATCGGGCAGTTGAGGTAGTCCTCGCCGCCCTTACCGTAACGCGATGCGCGGAATGTACGCTCTGAGTTTACGGTTTCCGCATCCACGATGGGGCTGATGGAATCGTAGAAGGCAAGGTTTTCGGCCCCGGTCAGCCGCTGCAGGTCGGCTGCGAGAGATTCCGAAGTCAAGGGCCCGGTCGAGATCAGGATCAGCGTGTCGCGCGGAATCACGCGGAGTTCCTCGCGGCACACCTCGATCAGGGGGTGCTGCTTGATGGCGCGGGTGACAGACTCTGAAAACCGCTCCCGATCCACCGCCAGCGCCGCGCCCCCCGGCACCGCCGCCGCGTCCGCCAGTCGCAAGAGTAGCGAGCCCCCGCGCCGCAACTCTTCTTTGAGCAGCCAGGAGGCCGCCCCGCGCGCGTTCGACTTCAGCGAATTGCTGCAAACCAGCTCCGCCAAACGATCAGTCTTGTGCGCCGGCGCCGATTGCGCTGGACGCATCTCGTAAAGCGTAACCGGCGTCCCGCGCTCCGCGGTCTGCCATGCCGCTTCGCTACCGGCCAGCCCTCCGCCCACGACGACGATCGAGTTCGCTGCCATAACGGCCCACCGACATTATAACAAGTCTTGCTTACCAGTCGGTTTCCGCGCCCGCTGATGGTTCGAGGGAAAAGTGCGGAAAAACTCCACACTTTTCGAAGGTCGAAGAGAATCACCGGATTCTTAACATCCCAATCCATTGCAAATAAAGAAGAAAACAAACCGTCTCAGTTTTCTCAGTTGTCGCCACAGTCTCACTTTGACATGACACGATGGGAAGAAAGCGAATTTGGTGGACGCCTGAGCATGCACCAGAACCCTGAGCATGACCCGTATCGCGGCCCGCCTTCACTTACGATTGCGGACTCCGCTCTAGTTCGCCAACCTGCAAGACCAGAAAGGACCAGCGATGACACGTCTGTCTTCTCCAATTGAGAATCTTCAGGACCACTACCCCGTGGTCGTCATAGGCTCCGGCTACGGTGGCGCGATTGCCGCCTCGCGGTTCGCCCGCGCCGGCCAGCGGGTGGTGGTGCTCGAGCGCGGACGCGAGTGGCAGCCGGGCGAATACCCCACGACCGAACCCGAGGTGATGCGAGAGATGCAGGCCGACGTTTCCGACGGGGCCGACCTGCCCGGCAAGCATGTAGGCTCGGAGTCTGGCCTCTACGAATTCAACCTCGGCCCCGACCTCAATGTTTTTAAGGGCTGCGGATTGGGCGGGACGTCGCTCGTGAACGCCAGTGTCGCTCTGCGCGCCGACCCCCGCGTCTTTGACGACTCGCGCTGGCCCGAGGCCCTGCGCCACGATGTTGGAACATTGCTCGAAGAAGGCTACGGGCATGCCGAAGCCATGCTGAAGCCAACGCCTTACCCCGACCATCTCCCGACCCCGGCCAAACTCCTCGCCCTTGAAAAGTCCGCCCGCTTCATGCGCGCGGCCGTCCGTCGCCCGCCCATCAATGTGAACTTCACGCTCGACGGCCTGAACCACGCCGGCGTCGAGCAGCGGCCCTGCTCTCTCTGCGGCGACTGCGTCACCGGCTGCAACTACGCCGCCAAGAACACGCTCATCATGAACTATCTGCCCGACGCGCGCGCCGCCGGCGCGGAGATTTACACCGAGGTCGCGGTGCGCTCGATCGAGCGCAAAGACAACCGCTGGCTGGTTCACTGCCGCCTGCTGGGTCTGGGGCGCGAGAAGTTCCATGCGCCGGAGATTACCATCAGCGCCGATCTGGTGATTCTCGGCGCCGGCTCGCTCGGCTCCACTGAGATTCTGCTTCGCTCGCGCGACCGTGGCCTGGCGCTTTCGGCGCAGGTGGGCGAGCGGCTTACCGGGAACGGCGACATCTGGGGATTCGCTTACGACGGCGCCGACGAGGTAAACGGGGTCGGCTGGGGACACCACCGGCGCGGTGAGATTCCGCCGGTCGGCCCCTGCATCACTGGCTTGATCGATCTGCGCGATCAGGCTGCGCTCGATGAGGGCCTGGTGATTGAAGAAGGCTCGCCGCCCGGCGCCCTTGCCCGCTTTCTTCCTGAGACGCTCGCTACCCTTTCGGGGTTCAAGGCTCGTGAAGAACTCGGGATTGGGGATTCGGGACTCGGGATTCGGGAAGGAAGAATTCTTAGCACGAACCCCGAACCCCGAACCCCGAGCCCCGATCCCTTCCAAGACCCCTACCACGGCGCCATCAGAAACACGCAGACGTTTCTCGTCATGGGGCACGACGACGGCGCCGGCCGCATGACGCTGGAGAACGACCAGCTTTGCATCCGCTGGCCCGGCGTGGGCGGCCAGCCGGTGTTCCAGCGCATCCGGGAACGGTTGGCCGAAGCCGCGCGCGCGCTCGAAGGCGTCCTGGTGATGAACCCGCTGTGGACCAAGCTCCTCCGCCACAACCTCCTCACCGTCCACCCGCTCGGCGGATGCGTGATGGCGGAAGACGCCGAGCACGGCGTGGTGAACCACAAGGGTCAGGTGTTCTCGGGACCGAGCGGCACGGCGGTTTACGAGAATCTTTACGTGTGCGACGGCGCGATTATTCCGCGCCCGCTGGGTGTGAATCCTCTGCTCACGATTTCGGCGCTGGCGGAACGATGCTGCGCGCTCGCGGCGCGCGACCGCGGCTGGCAGATTGAGTACAGGGGTCAGGGGTCGGGGGCCGAAGGCCAGGGGTCAGGGGTCAGGGGTCAGGCCCCCTCACCCGTCCCGACAAGCCGGGACACCCTCTCCCCGCAAGCGGGGCGAGGGCTGTTATCAATTGAAGTAAGACAAGCGAATGAAGTAAGACAAGCGAACCCCGAACCCCGAACCCCGAACCCTGACCCCTGTCCCTCGGCCCCCGGCCCCCGGCCCCCGATCGGTCTCGAATTCACCGAAACCATGCGCGGTTATTTTTCCAGCCACGTGACCGACGATTTTGGGCGCGGCGCAACGCAAGGCAAACTCGAAGGCTCAAGCTTCACCTTCACGCTGACCATCATCTCAGAGGATCTCGACGAGATGCTCGCCAGCAGCTCCCATTCGGCGCGAATGATCGGCAGCGTCATAGCACCGGCGCTCTCGCCGCAGCCGCTGACGGCGACAGCAGGCGCCTTCAATCTGTTTATTACGGACCCGAAGGTTCCCGGCACGCGGCACATGGTGTACCGCATGAAACTCACCGCCGACGACGGCCGCGAGTACTATTTCGAGGGCTTCAAGGCGATCCGCCAGGGGCGCGTCCGCTACCTCTGGCAGGACACCACCACGCTCTACATCACCCTGTACGAGGGCGGGGGTGCGAGCATCGAGGGCCCCCCTGCGGTCATTCCCGCGCAAGCGGGAATCCACTCGCCGGTGCTCGGCAAAGGCATTCTCAAGATTTCACGCGCGGATTTTGCGCGGCAGTTGACGACCTTCCGGGTGACGAACGCTCGCGGCGTCATCGAACGCCTCGAAGCCGAGGCGAGGTTCGGACGCTTCTTCGCAGGGGTGCTTTACAAGACGTACGCCGGAGCTGGGTCGTAGGGAGTGAGGCCAATCGCGCATGTTTGGAGTGCGGCAGCTTGCTGCCGCTTTTCACCCGCCCGGCTTGCCGGGCGTCAGGCTTACGGTCAAGCGTTTCAGTCCTGCTCACTCTTGCGAGAAAGCGGCGGCAAGCTGCCGCCATGGTCCGGCGGATCGAGTTACTGCCCGACCTGTTCGGTCGTCCTTCCAGGTGCGGCCCGGCTGGTGGTTGCATCTCGGCCGGCCCGGAGCCCATAATGGAAATTCCGGTTGAAAGGAGAAAAGCAGTGGCGACTGATCCTCAATCCAGGGTCGCGGACCTGATCTTCGGAAGATGGAGGAGCCAGATCCTTTACGCGGGCGTGAGGCTCGGCGTCATCGACGCTCTTGAACGGGGTCCGAAGCCGGCAAGAGAGTTAACCAACGAACTTTCCCTGGATTCCGCTCTCGGATATCGACTCCTCCGAGCCTTGGCTAGTATCGGACTCCTCGCGGAACAGCAGGAACGAATTTTTAATCTCACGCCCGAAGGCCGCTACCTCCTGGAGGGACACCCCGAAAGCCTCCGAGGTATGGCGCTGCTTGAGGAGGGGCCGGAACATTACGCGCTGTGGAAGCATCTTTCAGCCATGATTCACGAGGGAAAGCAAAACGCCTTCGTGCGCGAGTTTGGCCGCATGGCATTCGAACACGCCGAACAAGACGGCAACTATGCGGCCGTTTTCGACAATGCGATGAGCAGTTACTCCGCCGTCCAGACTAGAGCCGCAGTGCAAGCGCTAGAGGACTTTGATTTCGCATCGATCCGCACCATCTGCGACATCGGCGGAGGGCATGGACATCTTATCTGTGGCTTTTTGGCGCGATACCCACATCTGACCGGTTTCGTGCTCGAACGCCCGAGCGTAATAACGGCCTCGGAGCGGCTGTGGGCAAACAAGCTAGGATTTGCGGATCGGTGCCAGTACGTGGGTGGGAACATGTTTGAGGCCATTCCGTCAGCGGACCTGTACTTGATGAAATTAATCATTCACGATTGGAACGACGGCGAGTCGGTACGGATTCTTTCGAACGCGCGCAGCGCCGCTCCCGCCGACTCCCGCATGCTTCTGATCGAACACGTTGTGCCCGGGCCGGAAACGCCTCACTTCTCGAAGCTGTTCGACATTCACATGATGTGCTGGGGTACTGGACAAGAAAGAACTGCCGAGGAGTACGCTCATCTACTCGAAGCGGCGGGATGGGGTTATGGAGGAGTCCGGCCGATGCCAGGCGGGCTGATGAGCGTGGTGGAGGGAATCAATTCTGCCAGTTAGATTAGAAGCCATTTCAAAACCGGGTGTAATGCGTTAAATTCGGCTAGTTGTCTTTCCCTTGGAGGAGGGAAGAGCGCCAGGAGGAGGGCGGATGGCGCGATACGGTCGGTTATTGACCGATGCCCAGTGGGAAAAGATCCGGC
>DASYXW010000050.1:0-6652 GCA_035934405.1 Terriglobia bacterium | reverse complement strand
CTTTTCTTGATTGGCCGCCTGGCTTTTCGTCGAAGAGACGGTCAGCTCAAGACCGCGCTGCTCGTGGGCCTGATAGCTTGGCTCGCCTTGGAGGCCGCGGCCTCGGCGTGGTTCGGCGTATGGTTCAATGTCGGCGTTGATATCGCCGTCCTCGGTCTGTTTGCCATTCCTCTGCTTCACGCCCGCGCCGCATGACATTTCTGGTTTCTTCTCACGCGGCGCATGCGAGCGGCCAAGGCAACTGTTGCCTCGAGGTGCTCCCTCGCGGCCCCGCTGTGACCGAAGGTGGACCGCCCTCCTACCGGTGTGATTGGGCAAGGGCGTTGCTCGCCGCCACTCTAAGCCGCCGCGGAAATGCCTGGCCAGGGGTCGGCCCACGCGGGAATTCGGTTCAGCCCCGCGAGCCAGCCGACAATGTTTGGAAACTCAGTCAGCGGCATCTCCGCCGTGGACCAGTCGGTCGCCATGGAAGCTAACTGAAAGTCCGCAATGGTCAGTCTGTTGCCAACGATGTACTTTCGTCCCTCGAGTTCGCGGTTGAGAATTGCCGCGAGCTTCAAGAGCTGCGGTTTCTTCGCCAGCAGTGACTGACGGTCGGGCGGCCCGATACCAAAGGTCGATTTCACGATGTGTTCGAAGTAGAACGGGCCGACCGCAGGCGCCCAGTGATTGTCGTTCCACGACAGCCAGCGCAGCACCTCGACCTGCTCGGAGTGGTTTTCAATCGGCCACATGTCGGACCCCTGCTTGAGACAGAGGTAGGCCATGATCGCCGAAGACTCCCAGAGCACCACGGCGCCGTCGACGAGCGTCGGGGCTTTCAGGTTCGGATTGAGCTCGGCATAGCTCGGAGCTTTCAAATCGCCGCTCATGAGGTCAAGGTGTATGAACTCCGCCACGAGGTTGAGATGCTTGGCGAGCGCCAGAACGCGACGAGGCGCCTGCGCTTTGATCCAATAGATTTTCATTCGGGGATCCCGCCGGTTGTATCTCCCGGCAGGACGGAGAGATACGGGTTGTTCGGTGCTCAAAATGGCGCCTCTTCAGGCTTTGCGCATGGCTATCGAAACAGAATCTCGACGTAGCGATACAGGTGATCGATGCTGGCCACGGCAACTTCCGCACCGCCTTCGGCCTTGGCCAATATGAAGGCGCCCTGTAGAACGGCCTGCGTGTGCATCGCGAGGCTTGCGGCGGTCCACTTCGCGCGTACCCCGTGAAGCTTCATCGCCCGGGCAATATCCAACTCGAGAACTGCAGCGTGGCTGCAGATGCTCGCCTCGCAGGCCGCACGGATCGCCGGATTCGATCGATAGACTTCCTGGACCAACGTCCCGATTAAACAGCTGAACTCGGGGACGTCCCCTTTCAGGATGGCCTTGCGGAAATCGATATAGCCGAGAACACGGTCCAGCGGGTCTCGCAGCTTGTGGTACGGGGCAGCTGCGTGGAGGGCGTCGGCCTTTGCGGACCAATAATTGGCGGCCGCGACGGCCAATGCCTCCTTGTCCTCGAAGTGGTGGAAGAAGGAGCCCTTGGCTACCTCGGCCTCGGCACACAGGTCATCGACCGTAGTCGATGCATAGCCTCTCTCTCGGATTAGCCGAATCGCGGCCTCCAGCAGCCTCTGCCGGCCCACCGCCATCGGCCGGCCGACCGGGATCGTAGAAGTCTTCACGGCGCCACTTATACCGACTGGTCGGTATAATCGTCAACTGCCAATGAATATGCGCGTCCGCACGCTCTTGCACGAGCCGCGGGCCAGTCCCCTGGCGGGTTGTGCATGTTCAAAGGCGGAATCGAGTGCCACACCGGGAGTCAGCGGCCTCGCCGGGTGACGCGCCATGCCACTGAGCTTCAAAGCGTCTCCCGGAGTGAACGAGCGAGCTCTGCAACGACACCATCAAGTCCCGCGACGGGCTCGCGGCACACCACCCAAACGACGAGGGGAAATTCGAGTCCCCTGACGCGCAGGGTGCGTAACCGCGACCGTTGTCGACTTCGGCCCAAGATCCGCTCCGGGACGATCGTCAGTCCCCGGTTCTGCGCGACCAGCGCAAGCTGCAGCTCGTAGTTATAGGTCTCGACTGCTACGACCATGTCGATATCAGCGTGCAGCAGGGCTCTACGCAGTCCCGCGCGGGCCGCACACCCCTCTGGGTTGAGAATCCACTGCGCGCCCGCCAGGTCCAGGATCTTTCTCGGTCTGGAGTGATAATGCTGGCGAGAGGCAACCACCAGCAGACGCTCTTTCGCGACCTGGATGCCCGTCACATCCGCCGGCAGTTGTTCTCCTTCGGCGAGAAGGATGACCGCGGCATCCAGCCCTCCCGATCTCACTCGCTCCAGCACCTCCCGGCTCCACCCGGTGGTGAGTTGCAGGCCAAGATGTGGAAACGCACGGCGCAGCTCCCCTACCGGCTCTATCAACGTAAATTCGGTCAGTGCGTGCGCCACGCCGACCCTGAATTCGCCGCGCAACGGGCCTCCGTTTGAGGCCGCCACCCGCACTTCCCGAACATCATTCAGCACCCGTCGACAGCGCTCGAGCGCCGCTTGCCCCACCTTGGTCAGCGCAACGGGTCGGGTCTTGCGGTCCAGGAGCGTTGCTCCAAGAGACGTCTCCAGGCGCTGCAGCCGTCGAGTGACCGCGGATTGCGTGATATGCAAATCACGCGCCGCCATGCTGACCGACCCAACGTTGGCTACCGTCACAAAGGCGCGAATGTCATCGAATTCCATATACGCATAGTATACATGCACATTATTCACTTGCCACATATCTCCACCGGACCTAGAGTGCCCGCCACCACTTTCTTGCGCCGGGAGGTACGCGAAATTGGCGGCCTACCTGATCATCGAGGTTGCGGCGGTACGGGATACGGAGGTCTATGCAAGGTATCGGGAGACGGTGTCTCCCGGTCTTACCGCCGGCGGGGGCACCTACCTTGTTCGCGGCGGAGCCGTCGAGGTGCTGGAAGGCAGCTGGAATCCCAACCGCGTTGTCGTGGTCAGGTTCCCTTCCGCGGATGCCGCACGCACGTGGTGGAGTGGCTCAGGCTACGCAGAGTTGAAGGCGATGCGGCAGCGCTCGACGACGACAAATATGATTCTGGTGGAAGGACTCGAATGAGCAGCACCGTCAGCGTACGTTCGGTAGTGAAGGTTTATCGGACCACGCACTCTCGGGTGCAGCAAGTCGATTTCGCGAACGTGCCATTCAGCAGCGTCTTCAGCGATCACATGTTTTCAGCGGAGTTTAGTCGCGGCCACTGGAGTGAGGGCGAGATTCAGCCCTATGGGCCGATCCCGCTATCTCCGACCATCAGTGCCTTGCACTACGGGGTGTCAGTCTTTGAGGGTATGAAAGCGCACAAGTCCCCCGAAGGGCGTCCGCTGCTGTTCCGGGCGGGGGAGAACGCGCGGCGACTCCAACGCTCTGCGGCGCGTCTGGCCATGCCGCTGGTGCCGGAGTCGCTTTTCCTGGATGGTCTGCGCGCGTTAATACGGCTCGACGAATCCTGGATTCCGGACGCCGAGGCGGGGGCTCTGTACATTCGCCCGATCCTCTTCTCAGTGGACCCATCGATCCGCGTGAAACCCGCCGAGAGCTGCCGCTTTCTGATTCTCACCTTCCCGTTCGGAGGGTACTTTGCGGCGCCGCTCGACATTGTCGTAGCTGAGCACCACGCGCGGGCATTTCCGGGAGGAACGGGAGACACCAAGGCGGCCGGCAACTATGCCGCGGCACTTCTTGCCGATCAGGAAGCGCGTGACGCCGGATTCAACGCGGTGATGTGGTTGGACGCGCAGGAGCGGCGTTACGTGGAAGAGAGCGGTGTCATGAATATGTTCTTCGTGTTCCGCGACCACGTCTCGACCCCGGCGCTCGACGGGACCATTCTGGCCGGGATCACCCGCGACAGCGTCATCACTCTCTTGCGCGACATGGGTTGCAGGGTGAATGAGGAGCGGGTTTCTCTCGGGAAGGTGATCGAGGGCTACGAGCGGGGCGAGCTGCTGGAGTGCTTCGGAACAGGGACTGCAGCCACTCTTGCGCACGTGCGGAGCATCCGGTATCGGACTCAGACTCTGGTGCTGCCTCCTGTCGAGGAGCGGAAAATAGGGCCGGCGGTACGGGAGAGGCTCACCGCGATCATGACGGGGAGAGCGCCGGACTGGAACGGCTGGGTTGAAACGCTCTAGGTGCGGCTTGGATACGGAAGAGCCGAAGGGTTAGCGCTTCAATGCACTACCTATTGTTCTACGAGGTTGGCGAAGACTACGTTTTGAAACGAGCGGCCTTTCGCGACGCGCATCTCGAAAAAGCCTGGAAGGCGAGCGAGCGCGGCGAATTGCTGCTGGGTGGTGCGTTGGCGGACCCAGTCGACGGCGCGGTTCTGCTTTTTCAAGGGGACTCCCGCGAGGTGGCGGAGGCGTTTGCCAAGGCCGATCCCTACGTGACGAGCGGCGCGGTCAAGCGATGGTATGTGCGCGAATGGACAACCGTAGCGGGCACAGAGGCGGCCAAGCCTCTGAAGCCCGCTGGCGCGCAGGTGCCATTGCGGACCTAGTTCGCCGTGCGCGGGCAACCGCGGTGAGACATCGGGGCGCCTATCTGCTTCTCCGGGTGCAGGCGATACCTTCGACCAGCACTTTGGAAGTGAGCGTACGAGACGCGCGATGAGCAGGAGACGGCCGCCATAGAGAGCATACATGCACGTCGCGGTAGGCGTTCAGGTGCAGGTTCACATCGGGACAGTAAGAGGAGTGCAAGAGATGATGGACGGCGTCAATGCGATTGAATTCGGCCGCGACTGGGAGGCTGCCTGGAACCGTCGCGACGTAGAAGCGATATTGAAACACTTCCATGACGATGTCGTCTTTACTTCGCCGGTTGTAAAGCAGATCGGTTTCTCTGAGGACGGCGCCGTAAACGGCAAAGATGCGCTTCGTCGCTACTGGACGGCGGGATTAGCCCTCAGTCCGGACCTTCGCTTCCAGGTGACTAAGGTCTATCAAGGCACAAACACGCTCGTCATCGCATTCAAGAATCAGAACGGAATCGATCGTGTCGAAGTTCTCACGTTCAGGCAAGGACTCGTGATCGAGGGGCACGGCCTGTTCGCGTCCAACTGAAGGCGGATATCCCCCGACAGGATCCGCGGGCTTCGAGAGTTATGAGGACGGCTCGCCTTGCCGAAGCGATAAAGCATGCAAATTGACTCTGCTGATGTCGCGGTAAAGCCCCGATCCTATGCGTCGATTTCGGCCGGCCTGTTGTCGGTCGCCCTCTATGTGCTGCTGGTCGCACCAATCTTCGTGTTTTCGGCGATCGGCGGCCAGGGGCTCGGACGAGTAATCTGGCCGGGACTCTCGCCGCTATTCCACGGTGTCAGCTGGATCGCCGGCGTGTTTGTCGTCACGTGGATCATGCGAGTGAGGGTCAACAGAGAACCCTGGTCTGGAATGGCGCTGCCGCGGCCGCAAGTCTTGCGGTTGCTCCTGGGCGCCGCCGGCGGCGTTGCGGCGATCCTCGTCGCCGCTGCGGTCGAATATCAGATGGGGTGGCTGCACATCGCCCGAATCGATACGGAGGCGCACCGCGGCCTTGGGAAGTCCTTGTGGTTAGTGTTGGAACTTCTTCCTTCACTGGCCGTCGGGCTCAGCGAGGAGTTGGCCTTTCGCGGCTACGTTTTCCGGACACTCGGAGAAAGAATGCCCGTCTGGATGGCCGCTTTGCTGATGTCCCTCGTCTTTGCTGCACTCCACTTTAGCTTGAGCGGGTTCGGCGTCACGTTCGTGCTTTCTGTCACGATCACATCTTTGACCTTGCTGATGTTGCGCTTTGCGAGCGGTTCTCTATGGCTTCCGATCGGCTTCCACGGCGCCTGGGACTGGACGCAGACCTACCTCGTAGGTCTCTCGACCGCGGGAAGGCAAGGATACGATCCGGCACTCGCACAGGTACGACAGACCGGCCCGTCTTTCTGGGTCGGGAATGGGCAAGCCATCGAGGCTGGAGCTCTCTTCATGCTGATCGAGCTCATCGTGCTCGGCCTGGCACTGCTGTATACCGCCGTCGCCGGCAGGCGTATCGCCTGGATGCGCCGGCTCGACTGAGCGAGATCACGGGTTACCAAATGGCTAACCGTAACGGCTAACACGAACGCTTCCCCGGCAGTTCGCTGTCTCTCGCCGCACCCCGGGAGTGTCGCGAATCTGCGCAACTCAACTCCACGCGTTAGACCAATCGCCGTTTGGCCCGCTCGCCTTTAGTTCTCCGCAGCGCAGCATCCAGAGTGTGGGCGGCGGCCGATCAGGACCTCTCGCGTCTGCGCCCGCCAGTCTCGAATCGCCCTCCAGTGCGGCGAATGCGTAGGAGCCGGAAGTTCGTTCAACACGAGGGGCGTTCCCGCGCGAGTGCTCCCGCGTGTTCCCGAGCATACTGACCGCAGATGGGAACGGACTTCTGAGTCGTGTCATCTAATGTCATGAGTACCTGTTGAAGTCTCACGTCGGAGATGGCCGGGAGGGCATCCACCGGTGCGCGGTTCTACGTCTTGGAGGTTATATCGATGAAAACCATTGCGACATGCATTGCGGCCATCCTGCTTGCCTTGAGCGCCGGCGCTGCCTGGGCCCAGAGCGC
>DASYXW010000049.1:0-5524 GCA_035934405.1 Terriglobia bacterium | reverse complement strand
CTTTTCTTGATTGGCCGCCTGGCTTTTCGTCGAAGAGACGGTCAGCTCAAGACCGCGCTGCTCGTGGGCCTGATAGCTTGGCTCGCCTTGGAGGCCGCGGCCTCGGCGTGGTTCGGCGTATGGTTCAATGTCGGCGTTGATGTCGCCGTCCTCGGTCTGTTTGCCATTCCTCTGCTTCACGCCCGCGCCGCATGACATTTCTGGTTTCTTCTCACGCGGCGCATGCGAGCGGCCAAGGCAACTGTTGCCAGCAGATCGGCTGGCGTCCTGTGACCGCAGTCGATCCTGAGGCGCCTCAGGTCGCGCCTTTCTGACCTCTTACAACGACTTCAGGTATTCCACCAGGTCGCTGACCTGCTGATCACTGAGACCCAGACCGAGTACGCCGTTGTAGTGCTGCACGACGTCGTTGAGCGTTGCAAAGCGTCCGTCGTGGTAGAACCCACCCCTGGTATGTGTCCAGATTCCTTTCAGCGGAGTCGTGCGGTAGCGCTTGTCTGGCGAGCGACTTGCCTGAAAGTCGTCGACGCCGATTTCCGCGGGGGTATGCAGATTCCATCCCGGCTCGGTGAATAACGGGGGTACGTGACAGGTTGCACATTTCCCCTGCCCGCCGAACAGCTCCTTCCCCCGCTGTGCCGCTTGTTCGTCGAAGCTTCCCTTGGGCGGTTTCGGGGCCGGTATGGCGAGTTGGTAAAATTGCAATGCGCCGAGCTTCGAGGTGACCAGGTCGGGAGTGTTACGAACGTCGCCAAAGCCCGCAGCGGCCGCAACCGGGAATTGACCGGCATCGCCCAGCCGCGGATCGAAGAACGTTCCCTTGCCGTGCATCTCCAGATTTCCCACGAACGCATTCCAATAGGTGACGGAACCCCAGCCCGTCGACGTGTGCAGATTGACGCCAACAAGCCCGAAAGCCGGCGGAATGAGAACGGCCGCGGTTTTTCCGTCGGGCCGAAAGCCCTTGCCGTCCATGAAGAGTTCGGCGTCGAACTTCCCTGGTCCCCAGGCAGCGAGCACCTTTTTCACCGTTGCTACGTCCGTGCCCAGCAGATCTGCGGCGGGTTGCAGGTTCGGCGCGAGCGACACGATCGCGCCGACGTTCAGGTCTCGATTCGCCCACCCATCCAGCCGATGCCCGATGCCGGGAGCCAATGAATCGTCCACGGTGGAGTGACAGAATGCACATTGAATTCCCATCGAGCTGAGCTGGCCCCTGCTGTTGAAATGTCCGGTCACGCCTACCACAGAATCCAGTTTCAGCAATGCCAGGGTTGTCGCGGAATCATTGAGATCGACCTTCCCCTGCTTGAGAGCTGTTATCAGGCCGGCTGGAAGCGCGTCCACGTCGACCTTCAGGCCCACAGCGAGCGCCGTCGCCGGAGTTACTCCAGGCCCTACGCCCCCTAACGCGGCCCCCTCGATGGCCTCGTGGAGTCTCAACGTGTCGCCCCAGAAGGCCTCGTCCCCGAATGTGTCGAATCGGAATGTTCGTTTACCCTCAGCGAGCATGTGCCTGGCGTTGTCACTTGCGACCCTGTCGAAGGTCGACTGGTTGTCATTTTCAACCTCGCCTGCGTCGATGTTCTCCTCGGCTAGCAGAGGAAGGCAGACCAGCAGGCTGCCGGCCAGGAAAAGCGTTCCCGCGATCTTCTTCATGTCAGAGGACTCCCATCTCGATCGTCGATTCGGAGCTTGGCGTCGAACCGACAGGCTCGCCGACTGTTCGTACCACATTGCCCGGGATGACTCAGTTACTTTGGTAACAGTCGGCCGGAGCCCTTGGGTCGGGAACGCCTGGGATGGGTTAGGTTGACGGAAACGCTCAGCCGCATTCCACCGCTAGCCGGAATAGCTTTCCAGGCTGCGCATGTTGAGGAGTAAATGCCCGTGATGCGTGTACTGAATCATCTTCTTGCGACGAAAGGAATTCAACGCCGTTGAAACTCTCTCACGACGGGCCGCTACCATCTGCGCAATCTCTGCCTGCGTCAGATACGTGGGAATTTCAACCTCTGAATTTGTGTGCTGACCGATCTTCGCAGCCAATTTCAGCAGCAATTTCGCCAGGCGAATACCGGTGTCATCCACTGCCAACGTGTTCACCTGCGCGTAGGCTTCCGTCAATGCATGACAGAAAACATCCACCAGCCGCGCCAGCAGGTCCGGTTGCTTGCGCACGGTTTCCAGCACTTCCGCAAATGGCACCGGAACCGCGTCTGTTTGCTCCAGCGCGACGGCTCGGTCCGGGCGGCGCAGTTCGGACGCGCAGAGCTCGCCGACGACATCGCCGCCTTTTCGCACATCGTAGATGAGTTCGTGGCCATCCGAAGTCAGCGTTCCCACCCTTACAAAGCCGTTCCCGAGGAAGTACAGCGTTCGCTCCGTGTCCCCCACGTCATAGATGACTTGTCCCTTCTTGAAAGTCGTTGCCCTTCGATTCGGCAGGATGGCGTCGCAGAACTTCCCACGAAAGACTGAGGCGAGCGCGGCGGAAACCACCGCCTGGGAGTGGGAATTCTCGAATCCGCCGGGGAGCGTAAGCGCACTCATGTCGCCCACCGCAGGATGCTGGCGTCCACCTTCTTCATTGAGAAATCCTCATTCCGGGGTGTATACGGATCCGCTTGCACGACCTGGCGGGCATCGTCAGGGCGTCGGGTACCCGCCGTTCTCGAACCGGGGTGCCCGCTGAGCCACGTCGCCCTCTGGCGTATGAGCTCGTCCCGCCGTCGACTTCGTGTGTGGCTAGTAGCCGTAAAACTCCTCGCTGCGGACGTCGTCGTCATTGATGCCGGCGCGAGCCAACGTCTGTCGCAAGCCTGCCACCATCGATGGAGGCCCGGCGACGTAGTAAATGGGGCTCGCCAGCTCCTTGCCGACGCCGCTCACGAGATCCCGGTCAATTAGCCCGGTTGCTCCTCGCCACGGGCTACTCGACTTGTGCATTTCCGTCATCGTTGCAACCAGACGGAAGTTCCTGTTGTACCGCTCGAGTTCCTGCAGCTCCGCCAGAAATGCGGCGTCTTCAGGGCGGCGGTTGGAGTAGAGGAGTATGAGGCGCTGCGGCAGCTGATCCTGCGCCGCCTGCCTGAGGATGCTCATGAACGGTGTTATGCCGATGCCGCCGGCGATGAAGACTGCCGGGCGTGCGTGATTGCCGTGCAGGGTGAGCGACCCGAAGGGCCCTTCAAGCCTCGCCGGCGCACCGATTGGCAGGCCTTGCAAGGCGCGCTTGAACGCACTGTCACGCAGGCGTGTGGCAATGGTCAAGGTGCTTTGAAACGGCGCACTGACCAGCGAGAACGCGTGGCGGCCACTCGCCGCGTCGGCGGACGGTGGATTCACGAGGATGAGGTCGATCGCCTGCCCGGGCTTGAAGCTGAAACCAGCGGGCTTCTCGAAATGGAAGGCCATCGTGCCTGCGGCAATCTCTTCGCGCCCCGCGAATCGCACCTCGTGGGCGTTCACGTGGTTGCTCCCGGCAGAATCAGGTCCAAATGCGGAGCGCGCCGGCTGCCTGAATGCGGCGCCCATGACGCAATCGGCCGCGCCAGGCGCGCGAAGGCGGAGTGATTGTGGATCGACTCGAAGTTCTCCGCCTCCACCTCGTAGGCACGCACGCGCGGCTCGTGATTCAACTCCAGCGCCACATCACGCACCAGGTCTTCGACGAACTTCGGGTTATCGTAGGCCCGCTCCGTCACGTATTTCTCATCGGCGCGCTTGAGCAGACCGTACACTTCACAGGAGGCACTGCGCTCGGCGACGGCCGCCAATTCCTCGATCTCCATCTCGCCCGCGAGTTCGGCCTGGATGCTGATCTGGGAACGCTGGTTGTGGGCGCCATACGCGGAAATCTCCTTCGAGCACGGGCACAGGCTCGTCGCCGGCACGGTGACCTGCATCCAAAACGAGTACCGTCCCTCATCCGAGACGCCACCTCGCCAGCACACTTCGTAGTCGAGGCGGCTTTCCACGCGCGAGACCGGGGCGCTCTTTCTGATGAAGTATGGGAATCGCATCTCGATCATCCCGCTGCGCGCATCGAGCTTTGTCAGCATGTCGAGCAGCAGCGCCTTGAATCCCCGTGCGTCCAGTGCCGCTGTCTGCATCTCGAGCAATTCGATGAAGCGCGACATATGCGTGCCCTTGGTGACGGCGTCCAATCCCACCGTCATGGAGAACGTCGCGACAGTCGGTACCAGCCTCGCGCCATCGCGGATGGTGATCGGGCTGCGCACGCCCTTGATGCCGACGGCATCGATGCGCAATTCGCGCCGGTCCGCTCGTGACTGAACGTCGGGAAGTGTCGCGGCTCTCTCTGGGGCATTCATGCGGGTCGTCTCCGGAAGCTGCAGCACATTTGCCAGGTAAGCTTCTACATCGCCAAAAGCATTAAAGAAGGGTTAATATGCCAAAAGTGTTCTGAGACGCCTGAGCTGCCGGCGTTCCGCGACGTGTCCCGGCTCTCATCGGGAGAGGGTGAAATGGCGGAAATGTTCGGGGAAAGCCGCAAGAAACTGCTGCGGCACCTGTTGAGAAACAAGGCCGGAGCGACGATCGATGAGCTGTCACGCGCGCTCGGCGTCACCCGTACGGCGATACGCCAGCACCTGGCCGCCCTGATGCGCGATGCCCTCGTCGCTCCCGGCGCGGCGCGCCCCACGGGCGGGCGTCCGGAGCGCCTGTTCATGCTGACGGAAGCCGGTAAGGAAGCGTTCCCGCGGCGCTACTCCTGGTTTGCGCAGCTGCTGATGGAAGCGATGACGAAGGAGCACGGCGCAGCGGGTGTGCGTACCCGGTTGGGGCGCATCGCTTCCGCGGTCGTGGCGCAACTGCGTCAGCGGATGCCGGGCGGGGGAAGTCGCCGCCAGAAGGTGGAGCAGCTCTCCGGGCTGATGGACGAGCTGGGCTACGACGCCCGCACGGCCAAGGATGTCGGCGGAGCGCCGACTATCGAAGCCGACAACTGCATCTTCCATGAGCTCGCCATGAAGAACCCCGAGGTCTGTCACTTCGATCTCGCGGTGCTGGGGGCTCTTACCGGCAGCAAGGTCAATCTTCATGAGTGCATGGCACGCGGCGGACACGTCTGCCGCTTTCGATTCACGCCTGGCCGATGACGTTGACGTCCTCCACACCACCTATTCAGCACTGCCACAGCCTCAGAGCTCAGTGTCGGTGGCCATGCACGCCATCGAAGTCATGCGCGGCTTGAGGGCAGGAGTCCGGATGACGGTGGCGCACGGCCTCGAACTCCGGGAGGCGGATACGAGGGGCGTTCCCGCGCGAGTGCTCCCGCGTGTTCCCGAGCATACTGACCGCAGATGGGAACGGACTTCTGAGTCGTGTCATCTAATGTCATGAGTACCTGTCGAAATCTCACGTCGGAGATGGCCGGGAGGGCATCCACCGGTGCGCGGTTCTACGTCTTGGAGGTTATATCGATGAAAACCATTGCGACATGCATTGCGGCCATCCTGCTTGCCTTGAGCGCCGGCGCTGCCTGGGCCCAGAGCGC
>DASYXW010000023.1:0-40349 GCA_035934405.1 Terriglobia bacterium | reverse complement strand
GGACCCCATCCCGGGATTCGACCGCTGGCGGTGGCGGCCTGGGAGCGCCTGCAAGTGTACCGGCGGCAGGCGGAGGAAGAAGAGCGCGGGCTCAACCAGTTGCTCAGTGCGCCGTGCGGTGTTTCGGGCAGTCTGAACCCGCGGCTCAGTTCCGAGTCCGGTGTTTCGGGTTCAGCGTCTGAAATCTCAAATCTGGAATCTGAAATCGCGGGTCCGGAACCGGGCGCCGGAAGCGCGCAAGAGCCTAGCCTACACGAAAGCGGCGCGAGCCACTCAAGCCCGGGCGTCTCCGAGTCTAGCCTACACGGTGGTATCACGGACGGTCGGGGAGACCACACGTCTAGCCTACAAAATGACGGCCCGAGCGGCGAGGACAAGGCTGGAAGAGGGCCGGCCACGGCGGCATTAGGGACTACGGATGCTAAGAACTCCTCCTTCCCGAATCCCGAACCCCGGCCCCCGAACCCCGCGCTTCAGGATTGTTCCTTCCCCAATCCCGAACCTCGCAACTCGGGTCCCGCGCTTCAGGATGCTTCCTGCCCCACTCCCGACTCCCGGCTCCTTACTGCCGCTGTTCTCGTGGCCGGGATGCTCACGCTTTACGACGTCCCGGCGGCGCTGGTTTTCGCCGCCGCGGAGCACCGAGCCCGCTTGCAGGGCCGGCTTTACCGCTGGTGCTGCCGGCGCTACGGCCGCCTCCCCGATTTTGACAAACTGCGGCCGGATTCCTGCTGGACGAACCCGCGGCAGCGCGACGCCCTGCGGGAGGGCCTTTTGCGGACCCCGCCGAATCGCGATTGGGGACTGCATGTGCGCGAGGCCCGGCGAAACAAGGCGGCTAATGGTGAGAATCGTGAGCCTTGAGGCGGGAATCCCCGGGATGGGCCGGGATGAACGCCCGGAAGCGAGCCGGGAGGAATATAGAGGGGCGGGTAGTGGGTCAGTTTGCTGTAGCGGTGATCTATGATCGCCGGAAGTTCTTGCAACGAAAGAGCGGCGAGCGCAGCTCGCCGCTACAGCGGTTCAAACTGACCCACTTCCGAGGGGCGGCATGACGCGGGCATCGGGCCGGGAGTAAAATGAAAATGGGTCTCGAGGTTGGAGTGATCAGCATCCATCTGAACGGTGAACCGCGGGACGTGCCGGAAGGGCTCACGCTCGACACGCTGCTCCAATGGATGAAACTGCCGCGCGACCGGGTGGCGGTGGAACGCAACCTCGCAATCGTGGCGCGCGACCGATGGCCCCAGACGCCCGTCCTCGCCGGCGACCGTTTCGAGGTGGTACACTTCGTGGGCGGAGGCAGAACATTGAGTCATTGAGTCATCTGGTCATCGGGCCATTGGCAAGAAATCTGAGTTGAGCAACTTCAATGGCCCAATGACCAGATGACTCAATGATTCAATAATTTCATGCATCCCAGCGTCACCAGCCCGAACGCGATCATCCTTGTCACCCTGCTCGTCAAGCTGGGCGTGATCGCTTCGCTCGCCAGCATCATCGCCCGCTTCGGACACTTCAAGCGCCTGATTTTCCTCGAGCAGCGGACACCGCGGCAGAAGCTGCTGTTCGCGGCTTTTCTCGGCGTGCCGTTCATGCTGGGTGTCATCACGCGCCTGCTGGTGGGATACCGCGGCAGCGACCTCAGCCTTGAGATCACGGTGCTCGCCGGCCTGCTGGGCGGCACGATCGTGGGTTTGGTGGTTGGCATGATGGTGAGCCTGCCGGCATGGCTGATCGGACACGAATTTCTCGCTGTGCCCATGGCCGTGCTCTACGCCGTCGTCGCCGGCACAGCCCGCTGGGTGTGTCCCGACAAGGAAGCGGTGTGGAAGTTCTCGCCGTTCATCGACCTCAGCCTTTATCGCTCCATCCGGCAGCGGTTCAAGGCGCCGGCCATCGACTGGCAGGTGCTGTTCGCGCTCATCTGCGTGCTGCTTGAGCTCTCGCGAATCACCGTTGGCCGCCTCGCCCCTGCGCGGTTGTTCTACCTGGAGAGCCACGTCCGCCTTTCCAACGGCGTGATTGTTGACCATCCCTGGACCACCGTCTTGATTGTGCTGGCATCCCTCATCGGAGTGGGTCTGCCGATCCGCATCTGGAACACCACGCGCATCGAGCGCAAGCTCGAAGATCAGCAAAGGCTGCTGATGCAGGCGCGGGTGGACGCGCTGATCAGCCAGATCAACCCGCACTTTCTGTTTAACACGCTGAACACCGTGTCGTCGCTCATCCGTTTCGACCCCGACACCGCCCGCACCGTGCTGCTGAAGCTCTCGAATATCCTGCGCCGGCGGTTGAAGGTTCAGGCCCATTTTCTGCCGCTCAAGCAGGAACTCGATTTCATCGATGACTATCTCTCCATCGAGATCGTGCGCTTCGGCAGCGACAAGTTGCAAGTGCGCAAGGAAATTGATCCGGCGGCGCTGGACGCCGTTGTCCCCAGCATGATTCTCCAGCCCCTGATCGAGAATTCCATCCGCCACGGCATCGGACCCAAGATCGACGGAGGCACCATTACGCTGCGCGCCCGGCGGCAGAACGGCTGCGTGTTCGTCGAGGTTACCGACGATGGGGTGGGCATTCCGCAAGAGAAAAGGCGCGAGGTTTACGAATCGGGAATCGGAATTCGCAATGTCAGCGAACGCTTGAAGGCGCTCTACGGCCCG
This sequence comes from Terriglobia bacterium, assembly GCA_035934405.1. GTDB lineage: Bacteria > Acidobacteriota > Terriglobia > UBA7540 > UBA7540 > DASYXW01. The sequence goes on along the minus strand of DASYXW010000023.1, from coordinate 37,680 downwards.
GAATTCTCCTTGCAGATCGAGAGCGAGCCCGGAAAGGGCACCGCCATTCACTTCGAGATCCCCGAGCTGCTCACGCCGGGCGCCTCCTCAGCGGCGCCCACACAAGAGCCGCCCGAGCCCCCGTGATTCTGTGCTATAGTCCCCTAGCCGGCGCCCGCCGGGCAGTCTCGCTTTGTCAGTAGTCAGGGGCGGCTGACGAACGGGCATCGGACAGCATCAGACTACTGGCAACCGAGAGGTGCGACGCGATGGCAGAGAAAGACCGGAAGCCACCCGCCTCGATGAGCATGATCGAGCCGAGACTCCGCAATATCTATTTGCAGTTCTACAAGGAAAGTTACTTCACCGAGAGCACCCTCGACCTCAAGACCAAGGAATTGATTGCGATTGGCGCCTCCGCCGTGGCTAAATGCGAAGGGTGTCTCGAAGGCCATATCAAGAAGGCGTTGGAAATCGGCCTCACCAAGCACGAGATCAGCGACGCCATCGTGATTGCCGTCGGCATCGCCGCGGCGGGCATTGTCGATATGACCGACAAGGCAGCCATCAAGCTTGACCTGCATCATTTCGAAGAGAACAGACAGGGAGTAAGGAGTCGGGAGTAAGGCATCGGGAGTCCAAAGCACGCCCGCTCCCTGCTGCCACCCCCGCGCATTCCGTGGACTACCTCGTCATCACCGACTTGTTTCTGCTCCTCTTCCTGGGTCTCGCCGACAACCAGATGATTCCTGCCCTCCTGCCCGTGCTCGGCGGCTCCCTCCACAAGAGCGTGCAAGTGATTGGGTTGATCGTGGTGTTCTATTCCCTGGCCGCGGCGCTGGCGGCGTTTCTCATCGGCTCGCTTTCCGACCATTACGGACGGAGGCCTTTCTTGCAACTCGGTGCCCTGATGTTCGCGGCAGCATCCCTGGCCGCCGCGCTCAGTGACAGCTTCGTCACCTTGTCTCTGGCTCGCGCTCTCACCGGCCTTGCCGCCGGCGCGCTTTCCACCTGCTCCATCGCCTTCGCCGGCGACTGGTTCGCTTACTCGGTGCGCGGGCGCGCCATCGGTTGGATTTCGTCGGCGTACTTCGTCGCGCCGCTCAGTGTCCCCCTGGCGGGTCTCATCGCCGACCGGTTAGGGTGGCACCGCGTTTTTTTATGTCTTGCGTTGCTCGCTTTGGTCGTGGCCGCAGTGTCACTTTCGTTGCCGAAAGATCATGTGACGCCACAGCCTTCTGCGAAGAAGCTTCGCAACACCTTGCGGGCGTTTCGCTCGTTTCTTGGACGGCGCGACACTTCCGCCATGCTGGGAATCGCCTTCCTCGTTTCGGGCGGACTGGTGGGCTTCATCACTTACATTGGCGTGTGGCTGCACAACCGCTTCCGGCTTACCTCGACCACCATCGGTCTCGTCTTCATGCTGGGAGGCCTCGTGGCAGTCGTGAGCGCGCCCGTGGGCGGCTGGGCGGCGGATCGTTGGGGCAAACGCAATATCTCCATCGCCAGCAACCTGCTCCTGGCGATGTCGGTCGTCTTCATGCCCTTTCTTCCCTGGGGCGCTGGGCTGCTTGTCGTCTTCGCCGCGGTGAGCCTGGGCGCCGCGTTCCGCCAAGGACCGCTGACGGCCCTGATGACCGAGATGGTGCCGCAGGCCCAACGAGGATCCTTCGTGGCGCTGCGGAACATCTGCTCGCAACTCGGCATCGGAGCCGCGGTGTTCGCCGGCGGCGCGCTCTTCGAACGCTACGGCTACGTTGCGGTGACGTCGCTTTCCGCCGTCATGACCGCGCTGGTAGCGATTCTGCTCTCGACGCACATCACCGAGCCGGTCCCTTCGATGGCGACGGACGGCTAGTGGCAATGACTGAAGGAGGAATCTTTGGCTGCGCACTCTCGACTTAGGAAGGTGATCAAGTGGATCTTCGGAATCATCGTCGTGCTTTTTCTGATCTTCTTCTATGGTGTCGTTCCCTGGTTCCTCACCGGTATCGTGACCACCAACCGCTTTCATTTCCACGATCCCAACGACGGCAAGACGCCCCAGTCCTTCGGGATGCCGGACTACCACGAGATTGACTTCCCGACGTCCGATGGCATCACGCTCAAAGGTTGGTATATCCCCGCCGCCGGGGCTGCCAAGGGAACCATCGTCTATGCTCACGGCCAGAACCGCACGCGCATCGAGATGCTGCCTATGGCCGAGTTCGCACACACGCTCGGCTACGACGGAGTGATCTTCGACCTGCGGCATCAGGGAGCAAGCGGCGGCAACCTGACTTCGCTCGGTTACTGGGAGCGGCGCGACGTGGAGGCTGCGGCGCGTTATGCCGTCGAGCGGGAACACGCCGCGCAGCCAGTGGTGGCCTGGGGGATCTCGATGGGCGCGGCGGCGGCGCTCATGGCCGCTGGCGAGGACCCCGGCATCAGCGCGGTGATTTCAGACAGCACCTTCCTGAACTACCGCGAACTCATCTACCATCATTACAATCTCTTCTTCGGTCTCTACAACCGCTTCCTCCCCTGGTGGTGGCCGTACCTGCCGCGATTCCCGCTCGCCAACGAAGTGCTTTACTGGTCTGCCTCGCGGAATCACTTCAGTGCGTCCGACTTCGACCTCGAGAAAGCGGTGGAGCGCATCAATCCGCGTCCCATTCTGTTCGTTGCGGTTCAGGGCGACGAGCGGATGCCTCCGTGGTACGCGAGCAAGCTTTACGCCGATTCCACGAGCCCTACCAAGACGATCGTGATTCTGCCCGGTACAAAGCACGGCGAAGGATTCACCTCTGGCCGCGACCAGTACAAAGCGACGGTGACGAATTTTCTGGCGAAGTTAGCGTTACGCTAGAGCCGGTGAATCCGGCTGCCTGAAGTGAATGCTACAGCAGTTTGTATCCCAGGATCATGAGGGTTGTCGCTAGCACGGGACGCAGGACCTTTTCCGGGAACACGGCGCTCAGTCGGCTGCCGATCCAGACGCCGGGTAAGGAACCGATCAGCAGGCCGCCGAGCAGGCGGAAGTTTACTTCTCCAATGCCGAGATGCCCCAGCGCCGAAATGCCGACCAAGAAAAGAGCGTGAAAAATGTCAGACCCGACGATCCGGCGCATGGGCGTGTTGGGATAAATCACCACTTCACAGGCCACGATCAGGCTTCCGCTTCCGACTGACGTCAAGCTGACCAGGAAGCCCACCACCAAACCGATTACGGGAATCAGCCAGGCCGGTCCTCGTCGGTCGGGCAGAACGCGCTCACCCCGGGTTGGCGCGCGGCGTAAAGAACGAACGAAGAGGCTCGAAGCGACTGCAATCAGGGCGACGCCCAGAAGGCGGACCACAAGCTTGTCCGTCGTGTCGCCACCCCACCGATGCAGATAGCTGAGGAGGACGAGGCCCGCGAGCGCTCCGGGAATGCTGCCGAGCGCCAGGCGCTTGACGAGGGCGAAATCCACAGTCTTCTGGCGGTAGTGCACGAAGGCGCCCATTCCACGGGTGAGTGTGCTCCACACCATGTCGGTGCCTACGGCTACCACCGGCCGCGCCCATCCGAGCAGAATCAAGGCTGGAGTCATCACGGCACCGCCGCCCATACCGGTCAAACCAATCAACAACCCGACCACCAGACCCACCGCCGCTATCTTCAAGTCCATTCCATGCCCCCATCTTTACTGCAACTGCCGCCCCGGCTCGCGTCCTTCCCTTCGTAGCTCATCCCACCGAGCCTGTACGCCCGGACCGGCCAGGCAGGCGGCACAGGTCAGCGAGCGACGTGTGGTCCAGGATCCCGGCCGCGGCGTTGCGGACGTCGAGCAACACCTGGTAAAGCGCGCTGTGCTTTTTGTCGCGCTTCACGAGCAGCCGCAGCGATTCGGCATCACCCATCGGGGCGAGCGGCCCGTCGATGCTGCGAATGATCTCACCCAGAAAGATCCTGCCCGGCGCGTGCCGCAGCCGATACCCGCCGTGAGTGCCGCGGTGGCTCTCGACCAGCCGAGCATTCTTGAGGTCGAGCAGAATCAACTCGAGAAACTTTTCGGGAATCTGCTCGGCATCGGCAATTTCGTGGATCTTGGTCGGGCGCTCTTTGTAATGGCGAGCCAAGTTAAGCATGGCCTCCATCGCGTAAAGTCCCTTGCTCGAGATCTTCATTGATTCCCTTCCATTAACTCTATCGGTTTAATAGAGTATCAGCGTGAGCCCTGTTTGTCAATCTCGATTTTAGTTTATTCTAAAGTAAGTAACTAGCAGGATATCCACGGCCGCCCCGTCAACCAAACTCCTTGGAGGCGTGGATTCACTCTCATTGACAAGTTGGCTTGCCGATGCGACACTTACGCATGTCAAAGGACGCGGCCTAGTCCAAGGCGTTTCGGTGCCGATTGCTGTGCGCCCGTAGCTCAGCTGGATAGAGCACTTGCCTACGAAGCAAGGGGTCGGGTGTTCGAATCACCCCGGGCGTACCATCTTTTCAGCGATTTAGCGGGAACCACCGGTTCTACCGACCGCCCGCTCCTACCGCTTCAACCCTCCAGCAACCTCTTGGTGAGTTTTTCGGATGGTCTTCCGCTTAGCTAGAGGGATAGCCTGCGTCTCGATGTTCCCGCCCGCCCGCCGCTTTCACCACTCGACCCAGCCCCCTCGACGTCACCGCGCCCAGAGCGTCCTTTGGGGGGTGGGAGAGCTGACGAATCGCCCGGTGGTTTCCTCGTGTGCTGAGGAACGTTACCAGAGCCTCGGGCCCGGCTGGGCCTACGCATCGCACTCCGAACATGGTGGCTCCCCATCCAGCCACTGCTTTGTTCCGGTGACTGCTGCGATACCCAGCGAGAAAGGCCGACGGCTAGCCTGTCCGTCGCGCCGGTGCATCACCAGCGGTCTTCGTTTCTTCCAGGAGTGGGTTCCAGCGGGCCGACTCTCGATCACCGCCTTGATTTGCGATGCTGCTTAAGAGTCCACCGGACCCTGTTTGGCCGGTGACCTTGGGGCCGATTCCTGCTGTCGGTCCAAACCCGGTCGATACAGGGCTGAAAATATTGCAGGCGCGCTTATGGCCGCCACTAGGGGCGATTCCAACGGTAATCAAACCTTTGGTAGTGGGTCAGTTTGAAGCGTTGTAGCGGCGGTCTCCGACCGCCGGCCTTTCTTTTCAAATGATTTCGGTGCTCAGAGAGCGCCGCTACAACAAACTGACCCACTACGAAACCTTTCATTACTGCCTTCAGTTGGCTCGCACTCCTTCGACTATGGAATGTTCGTTCCATTTATGGGTAACGGTTTAGCAAGGACCGCTGCGAGGAGCGGTTCGGATGAGAGTGGGCGAGTACAACCTATTTCCTTTATTTAAGTTAGTTGCAAACCTCTTGCGCTGGGTTTGGAACCGCAATTGCGCTACACACAGCGGCGAGTTTCTCTTTAGTATGACCGGGAAAGTAGTTGCTGGCGGTGCCGATGGGGGCTCCCTTGACGAGTTTGTTGGGGAACCGTGCTTCAGGAGTTAGAAGGGCCCGGCGGATTCCCATGTGTTTCGGTTCCCGGAGCTATACGTAACGTCAGAATTCAACAACAGCTGTTTTCTGTAGCGGCGCTCTCTGGGCGCCGAAAAGCCGGCGGTCGGAGACCGCCGCTACAGCTTGGTCTGTCGCCGACTTATGGCGTTACGTATAACACCCATGAGCGTCACGCACGCTAGACTCGCAAGAGCGAGGATGTTCGCAAGGCCTATGCCTTGCCGCTCGGAGGAAACCTACCATAGTTATTACCTGTGATGGTACTTGACAAGGCGTCGGTTTTCGTATAGTTTTCTTAGGTCCTTATGAATGGGTGTGGCCTCTGTCGAGGCAAATGAGGTCTTACGTATCTTTAATTTTTGGTTGTTGTGCTCGGCCCGCCCTTGGAGCAAGGCGAGAGTGCGTGGTCTCGTCGGGTGACGGCCGTCGGCAATACATCATGCGGAGGAAGCTTGCGGTCAAGTCCAGACCGTTCGCCTTCAGGGGAGGGTATTCCATGTACAGAAAGATCTTATTACGACTTGGTATCGCCGTCCTGGTTTCGGTTACGGGGCTGGCCTATGCCGGTCAGAATGCTGCGACGACGCCTGCGAAGTCTAGTGGGGCGCCCGCATCGGGCGCTGCCGTGAAGGAAATCCTCACCAGCCTTGAGGCCTATGGGAAAGAGGCGCCGGCTCCGGCGCTCGAACATCGAAATCCGCGTTACGAAATCGAGCGGGGTGATGCGTTGAAGGTCAATTTCACTTTCACGCCGGAGTACAACGAGTCGGTGAGCGTGCAACCGGACGGTTACATCAGCCTGGTGGGCCTGCCGGACATGTACGTGCTGGGTCAAACCACGCCGGAATTGACCGAAACGCTGAAGACGGCGTACGCGAAGCTGCTGCACGATCCGGCGCTGACAGTGACGCTGACAACCTTCGAGAAGCCTTACTTCACCGCCTTTGGCATGGTGTCGCACCCCGGGAAATACGACTTGAAGGGAGATACGACACTGACGCAGGGCATCGCACTGGCCGGAGGCTTTACCGATAAAGAAGCGAAGGATTCCCAGGTGTTGGTTTTCCGGCGCGTCTCCAACGACTGGGTTGAGGCGCGCAAGATCAACGTCAAGCAAATGCTGCGGGCGGGCAACCTGAGTGAGGACCTTGATCTTCAGCCGGGCGACATGATCTTTGTGCCCAAGAACCGGCTCTCCAAGCTCGAGCCTTACCTTCCCTACTTAATCCCGTTGCAGGCATTCCGGGCCAACGTGTTTTTCAACGGCGGAGTCTTGTACTAAGCGATCCTAGACCTGACCAAGATGGAGGTGTGTGATGGATGGGCAGAACGGCGGCAACGGAGGCAATGGCAACGGCAATTCGAAGGAGTATATCTTGGGCAAGCCGATCCAGGGGATTCTGCGGGACTCGGTGGCAGTGGTGTTCCGGCGCCGCAAGCTGATTCGCAAGGCGTTCTTGTGGACCCTGCTCGGGTCATTAGTGGCGATCCTGCTTTTCGCCTTGAAGTACGAATCGCAGATGGAAATTGTGGTCAAGCCCCTGGCTCGCACGCTTCCCGCCGTAACCCCTGATGCGAGCCCGCGCCCGGTTTTGCCTGGAGACAACGATGCGGTGGAAGAGGCCATCAACTCCGAGATCGAAATCCTGACCAGCGCCGACATCCTGGAACACGTGGTTGTGACCTGCAACCTCCAGTACGGACCCAAAGGATTTTTCACCCCATACAAAATCAAGCTCTACAAAATGATCCCCGGGTACTCCGACACGCTGATTCCCAACGCGGTTTCGAAGCTGAACAACGACTTGGAAGTGAACGAAGTGAAGAGTTCGGATATGTTGACGGTGGTCTACGACTCTCCCAGCGCCGACCAGTCGAACTGCGTGACGCGAGCGTTAAGTTCTCTGTGGATGGCCAAGCATCGCGCTGTCTACCGTCCGCCACAGTTGCTTGGATTCTTCTCGCAGGAGGCGGACGACTACCGGAATCGCCTGCACGATGCGGAAGCCCGCCTGCTCGATTTCGGCCGGCACCAGGATGCCGTAGCGGCATCGGTTCAGCTTGGTATTGACGTGACCAGCGGCAACCAATTTCTTACCACTTTGCGGCAGCAGCAGGATATGATCGCGCAGACCGAAGCTCAGATCCGGGCTGATCAGGCGCAGTTGGGCTCGACACCGCCCCGCATCACCACCAACGCGACTAATACGGACAATTCTCAGTTATTGGCGACTCTGAAGGCCGACCTGGCCAATCTCGAGCTACAGCGCACGGATCTATTGCGGAAGTACGACCCTAGCTATCCTCTGGTGCAGGAGAACGAAACCCAAATCGCCCAGGCGCAAGCAGCGATTGCTGCGGAAGACAAGGCGCCGGTGCGAGGGACGACCACGGATCAGAATCCGGTTTACCAGTTCTTGCAGGAAGACTTGGCCAAGAACGAGTCCGCGCTCCCGGCTATGAAGGCGGACGCAGCACAGACAGCCAAGCAGGTCGAGTCCTACCACAACGAGGCTCTTGCCTTCAACGACAAGGCCATGACCCAAACCGACCTCGAACGCGAAAGCAAGGCCGAAGAAGCGAATTACCTGCTCTACCTCACGAAGCGGGAGGAAGCGCGGATTTCCGATATGCTCGACGCCCGCAACGTGGACAACATCTCGCTTTCGGAGCCGCCGACTATCGCGGTTGTCCCGACATTCACGCCTCTGCTGCTTGTGATCCTAGCTTTCCTGCTGGCTGCTTTCCTGGGCGTGGGCATCGCGTTCATCGCGGATTATCTGGATCCGTCGTTCCGGACTCCGGATGAGGTCAGGGATTTCCTGAACATCCCGGTCTTCGCGTCGATTCCGGAAAACGGCCATGAGGTGGCCGTGCCGGTGGAGACGGTGAAGAAGAACGGGTACTAGGGTCAGGCCATATGCTGCTCGATCACTACGGGCTGCGCGAGCAGCCCTTTGGGGTCACGCCCAATCCGCGCTACCTTTATTTGAGCCCCACACACCGTGAGGCGCTGTCTTCTTTGGTCTACGGCATCGAAGCGGGCCGCGGATTTGTTAGCCTGATTGCGAAGCCGGGAATGGGAAAGACGACGTTGCTGTTCCAGCTTCTGGAGCGGCTGGGGACCTCGGCGCGGACGGTTTTCTTGTTTCAAACGCAATGCGACGCCCGCGAGTTCGTGCGCAGCGTGCTGACCGATTTGGGTATTGATGCCGCGACCGACGACCTGGCGGGCATGCAGGCGCGGTTGACGAGCACTCTGATCGCCGAGATGCGGGCCGACCGGCGCTTTGTTCTGGTAATTGATGAGGCCCAGAACCTAGAGGATTCGGTGTTGGAGGTCGTGAGGATGCTCTCCAACTTCGAAACTTCCCGAGCCAAGCTGATGCAAATCGTGCTGGCGGGCCAGCCGCAACTGGCGGACAAGCTGGCGCGGCCCTCGATGGTGCAGCTTCGACAGCGAGTGTCGATCGTGAGCCGACTACAACCCTTGAGTCGGGTTGAAACGAGCGAGTACATCGACCATCGCCTTGCCATCGCAGGATACCATGGGGGTTCATTGTTCACGCCAGGTGCCCGGGCGCTCATCGCCTCGGCGAGTGAGGGGATACCGCGAAACATCAACAATATCTGCTTCAATGCCTTGTCGCTGGGTTACGCAACAGGCGGCCGGACGGTGGATTCGCGGGTGGTTCAGGAAGTGACGGCGGATCTGGATTTGGACGGCATGGTCACGAGCGGCCACGGACAGGGTACACGGCGCATTCCGGTGGCGGCCCGCCGCGGCGGGCGCCCCGCGTCAGTTGAAGCGGGGGTTGAAGGCGGAAAGGGTGGCTGGGCCGTTGTGGTGGACCGCATTCTTTCTCCGGCCAGGCGGCGGGCTTTAGCGGTGGCCTCCGCGGCAGATGGCGACCCCGAGCCGCCACGACATCATACGATTGCGGCCGGCTTGGGAGCGCAATTGCAGGGCCTAAGGAATGCCCGGCCTGAGCCGTTTGGTCTTGACGCAGGAGAGGAACTTATTCTAGCGATGCGGAGGGAATCATCTTGAGCAAGAATTTTGAGCTCTTACAGCGGGCCCAGAAGGAGCAGGAGAAACGGGACCCGTCGGGGGATGCGAGCGATAACGGCGTGCATCCTCGCATGAACCTGTCAGCGATGGCGGGTGAAGAGACTGTGAAGATGGTGCAGCGGGTATTCCTGATGCCGGGTCCGGGCGCGCCGCGGGCTGTGGTGTTTTCAGGGGTGGAGCATGGTGACGGATGCAGTTGGGTTTGCTCGAGTGCGGCCACGGCGCTGGTGGGGCAGGCTCCAGGGTCGGTTTGCGTAGTGGATGCGAATTTACGGAGGCCGTCGTTGCACCGCTATTTCGGCTTGGAGAACGGGTTGGGACTTTCGGAGGCGGTTGTGCAGTCAGGTCCAATTCGGAATTTTGCCCAGCGAGTGGCGGGGGGCGGCGAGCTTTGGGTGATCCCGTCCGGGTCCGCGGCATCGGATCCCCATGCGGTTCTGCACTCGGACAGCTTCCGGGCGCGAGTGGCGGAATTGCGCGCTGAGTTTGACAACGTCCTGTTTGACGCTCCGCCGGTGAATCTTTATGCCGATGCTATTGCGCTCGGGCAGCTTACGGATGGCATCGTGATGGTGCTGCAATCCAACACCACGCGCCGGGAGGCGGCGCGAAGGACCAAAGAGAGTTTTGAGGCCGCCAACGTGCGGCTGCTAGGCGCCGTGCTGAACAAGCGCACGTTCCCGGTCCCCCAGGTCTTCTACGGCAAATTATAGTTCAGTTTGCGGGACTCGACAGGCGGAGCCGAACCAGCCGCGAAGTGGCGGGGCTGGGTCTCGATTTGGGACTCACGGGGCGGAGCTATGTTTCTTTCACGCCGATATGAGCCCATCCTAGCGGAGACGATTGTGCTCGGCCAACCCCAGTGGTATGCTCTGCAGACTCGTTCCCGCCACGAGAAGAAGGTGGCCACCCAACTCACCGAGAAAGGGATATGTGCGTTTCTTCCACTCCTGGCGCAGGCCCACCACTGGAGCGACCGGCGCAAGATGGTGGAATTGCCGCTTTTCCCAGGGTATGTGTTCGTTCAAGTTGTGCAATCGGCGGAAACGCGCCTCGTGCTGCTGCGAACGACAGGTGTAGCGGGCTTGGTGGGGATTCACGGGGAAGGCCTCCCCATACCGGACAAGCAGATCCATGACGTCCGCACCCTGCTCGAGAACGACGTTCCTTTGTCTCCGCACCCGTTTCTCAGTGTCGGCCAGCGGGTCAGGATTCGGGGCGGGTCGCTCGACGGAGTGGAAGGAATGCTCGTGGCGAAGAATGCCGACCGCAGCCTGGTGGTCTCGGTGGAACTGATCCGCCGGTCGCTGGCCGTCCGGGTGGCAGGTTACGAAGTGGAAAAACTGTGAGCTGCCGGCCCGTCCGGCCGCACCAATGCAGCCTCCGGAGGGCGGCGAGAGGATTCGGGATGATTGACGCGGGTCAATTAGCGAAGCTGGGCATCGGAGAAGCCAGGATTGCCGTTCTCGGCATGGGCCACGTCGGCCTGCCGACGGCGCTGGGCCTGGCTGAACTCGGCTGGGAGGTTCTGGGCGCGGACGACGACTCCGAAAAGATCGCGCTGCTCCAGGGCGGGAAGTCGTGGTTTTACGAGCCGGGGCTGCAAGCGTTGCTCTCGAAACACCTGGCGAGTGGACGATTTCAGCCCACCCATGAGGTGGCGGCAGCGATTCGCGGCGCTTCAGTGCTGTTTGTATGCGTCGGCACACCGCAGCGAGAGAGCGGCGCTGCCGACCTCAGCCAGGTCGAGGCGGTAGCCCGCACCATCGCCCAGAATCTGAACGGGTACAAGCTGATTATCGAAAAGAGCACCGTCCCGGCGATCACGGGTCAGTGGATCAAGAGAATCATCGAGCGTTATGCGCGGGCGGAGATGCCGTCGAAGGGAACGAACGGCGCCGGAGCGGCCGAGCCCGGCGGGCTGGCGGCGCCCGACTTTGACGTGGCATCGAATCCCGAGTTTCTTCAAGAGGGAAAGGCGGTTGACGATTTTTTTCACCCCGACCGCGTCGTGCTCGGCGTCGATTCCGACCGGGCGCGGAGGATCCTGGAAGAGATTTACCGGCCGCTCGAGTGCCCAATTCTGGTTACCACCGTCAGCACGGCGGAGTTGATCAAGCATGCGGCGAATGCGTTTCTTTCGACGAAGATTTCCTTCATCAACATGATCTCCGACGTTTGTGAAGCCGTGGGAGCTGACGTCGAGGAAGTGGCGCGCGGGCTCGGCCTCGATCCGCGCATTGGCCCGGATTTCCTGCGCGCCGGCATCGGGTTTGGCGGGTACTGTTTTCCCAAGGACCTGAGAGCTTTGATTTACCTGGCCGAGGAGCATGGCGTTGACTGCGCCATGCTGCGGGAAGTGGAGCACATCAACCAGCGGCGAACCGACCTGTTTCTACGCAAGATGCGGAAGGCGCTCTGGGTGCTGCAAGGCAAGACGATTGGCGTGCTGGGACTCGCCTTCAAAGCCAATACCGACGACGTTCGCGAGGCGCCGAGCCTCAAGGTGGTTGAAGCTCTGGTGCAGGAGGGCGCCAGCTTGCGCTTGTACGACCCGCAAGCCGCGCCGGGCGCCCAAAGGTTGTTTCCCGAGCACCCGGGGCGGCTGACCTATTGCTTGTCCCCATACGACGCGGCTCGCGGAGCGCACGCCTTGCTGATCCTGACGGAATGGGACGAATTCCGGCAACTGGATCTGGCCGGGATTCACGAGGCCATGGAGACTCCGATCATCGTGGACGGGCGGAATCTTTTCGATCCGGCGAAGATGTCCGAGGCGGGTTTCGAGTACCTGTCGGTCGGGCGCGCGAGCGCCGGCGAGCCCGCGCCGGGCGCAACGGCGGTGCGGGAGCTGCGGATGGAAGGAAAGGGACGCCGGTAGATGGGAAAACAAGAAGCTCCAAGGAACGTGAAGGCCTCAACGAGCGCGCCGCCGAGCGAGCAGCCGCGGACTCTGATCACCGGAGGGGCCGGCTTTGTCGGTTCGCACGTGTGTGACCGCCTGATTGCCGAAGGGCATCGCGTGATCTGCCTGGACAATCTGCTGACCGGCCAGCTCGACAACATTCGTCACCTTCTCGATCATCCCCGGTTCAGCTTTGTTCGCTACGACGTGACCAAGCCTATCGATTTAAGCGGCGTCCTCGCCGCATCCCCCGGTCACAACGGTGGCGGCGACTTCAAGCTGGATTACGTCTTGCATCTGGCGTCTCCCGCGAGCCCCAAGGATTACGCGCGCCACCCGATCCATACGCTCAAACTGGGAGCTCTCGGAACCTACCATGCCCTGGGGCTGGCGAAGTCGCAGGACAGCGTGTTTTTCCTGGCTTCCACCTCAGAGGTATACGGTGACCCGGAAGTGAATCCGCAGCCGGAAACCTATTGGGGGCACGTCAATCCGATTGGCCCACGCAGCGTCTACGATGAGGCGAAGAGGTTCGCCGAGGCTATCACCATGGCGTACCACCGCGAGCACGGCCTCGGGGTTCGCATTGTCAGGATCTTTAACACCTACGGCGAGCGCATGCGCCTCGATGACGGCCGGGCGTTGCCCAATTTCATGACCCAGGCTCTCCGGGAAAGGCCCCTGACCGTATATGGCGACGGCAGCCAGACCCGAAGTTGTTGTTATGTGGGCGATCTCGTTGAGGGCATCTATCGCTTGCTTCTGTCGGACGACACGGGGCCTGTCAACATTGGAAACCCGGAAGAGGTCACAATGCTGGAGTTGGCGCAGAGGATCATCGAGCAGACTGGAAGCAAGAGCCAGATTGTTTTCGAGCCGTTACCGGTTGACGATCCGCGGCGTCGCAAACCCGACATTTCCAAGGCCCAGGCGGTGCTGGGCTGGGAACCGAAGGTAGGCCTGAGTGAAGGAATCGAACGAGTGGTGGACTATTTCAAAACCAGGCTCGCAGCTTGCGTTCCGGTGTAAGTGCGCCGACACGGGCGGGATCCCGGGCTGGCTTTCGGAGTTTTCGGCGGTAGAGGAAACGGGCCGGATTCGGGTTTCAGGCGAGCGCGTTGCGGTTGAAGGGACTCGTCGAAGGGGTCTTTCCAATGAGTAGTGCTCGACGTCAGGTTCTCCTAAACGCCTTCAAGCTGTTTGATCTGGTACTGATGGTCTTCTCCTTTGCGCTGGCCACCGTGCCGGTGCTGTACCAGAGCGGCCATGTATCGTTCGCTCAATTTCTCGAAATGAGGGTGAAAATCCAGAACTTCGCCCTCTTTTTCGCTTTTCTCATCACCTGGCATCTCGTTTTCTCTTCCTTCGGCCTCTACCACTCCCGGCGCCTGGCGACCCGCCGCTCGGAGGTCGTTAAGGTTCTGAAGGCCACGTCGCTGGGGACACTGGCAGTTTGGATCGCCGCCATCCTGTTCCGCATCGCTCTCATCACCCCTCTCTTCCTGCTGGTGTTCTGGACCGTCAGCAGCTTCAGCGCGGTCGTGGGAAGGTTTCTGCTGCGGTACTTGCTGGACCGTGTGCGAGTGCGCGGGCGCAATCTGCGATGTATGCTCATTGTCGGAACCAATTCGAGGGCTATCGAGTTCGCGCGTAAAATCGAGTCAAAGCCGGAGTTGGGCTACCGGATCATCGGCTTCGCTGATGAGGATTGGCCAGGAAGCGAAGAGTTTCGGAAAACCGGCTATCCTTTGGTCTGCAATTTTGAGAATTTTCCGACCTTCCTCCGCAACAGTGTGGTGGACGAAGTCATGATCGGCCTGCCTATCAAGTCGTTCTACTTTCATGCCTCGCGGATCGCCGCCCTTTGCGAGGAACAGGGCATCATCATGCGGTTTCTCTCCAGCATCTTTAACCTGAGGATGGCCCGGTCGAAAGCCGAGGAGTTTGAGGGCGACTCCCTGATTACCCTTTACACCGGCGCGCTCGAAGGATGGCCGGTATTTGTGAAGCGGGCTTTAGACTTCACTGCCTCTTTGGTCCTGCTGCTTCTCCTGGCACCGTTGCTCTTAGTGGTTGCGGCGCTCATCAAGCTGACTTCGCCCGGGCCGGTCTTCTTCACGCAGAAGCGCTTGGGTGTGAATAAGCGGAGATTCTCGATTCACAAGTTCCGCACCATGGTCCCTGACGCGGAGCAGAAGATGCCCGAGCTCGAAGACCTCAACGAGGTCGAGGGACCCGTTTTCAAGATCAAGGATGACCCGCGCATCACGCCGATCGGAAAGTTCCTCAGGAAAACCAGCCTCGATGAGTTGCCCCAATTGTTCAACGTCCTCAAGGGTGAAATGAGCCTGGTCGGGCCCCGTCCCCTCCCGGTGCGGGATTACGAAGGGTTCGATCAGGATTGGCAACGGCGGCGTTTCAGCGTGCGTCCGGGAATAACGTGTTTATGGCAGGTGAACGGCCGGAGCTCGATTTCCTTCGACAAGTGGATGGAGCTTGATATGCAATACATTGACAAGTGGTCCCTCTGGCTGGATTTGAAAATCCTGGCCCGGACCATTCCCGCCGTTCTCAAAGGCTCCGGAGCAGCTTAGGCGCAGAGCTGGAACGCCGCCAGAAGGCCCACTTCCACCGGACAATCCTTCCAAATCTCAGTTGACTTCTGACTGACGCAGGAATCAGGTTTGTGCCTGTCCGCGCCAGCGTCAGATGCTAGGTTCACTGAAACCATGACAGCAATCTGGTCACGCTCACAGCCCTGGCTGGGCAAAGGGTTTCTGGCCATCATCGATCAGGGCTTAGTTGCCGGCTCCGGAGCGCTGTTGTCACTGATTCTTGCCCGTGTGCTGGTCCCGGCACAGTACGGAGCTTACGCCGTGGCGCTTGAAGCTTTTCTGCTGCTGGCCGCGGTCTACGGCGCGCTGATGCTCGAGCCGATGAGTGTTTTCGGCGCTTCGGTTTACCGGGACCGCCCCCGGGAGTATTTCGGGGGACTTTTTCGGATCCATCTCGCACTGGCTCTTGCTGCGATGCTGCTGTTGGGAATCGCCGCCGAGGTGGCGCGCAAACTCGGGCGGTGGGAAGGGTTACCGCCGGCGCTGGTGGGGGTGGCTTTTGCGGCGCCTTGTGTTCCGATTTTCTGGCTGGCTCGGCGCGCCTTTTACGTCAAGCTGGCCCCGCGACGAGCCGTACAGGGAGCATTGCTTTACTGCGCGGCGCTGACCGGTGGGCTGGCGGCGGTGGCTCACTGGAAAGTGCTGACGCCATTTGCCGCTTTCGTTCTACTGGCGGTGGCTGGCCTCGCCACCGGTGTCGTGCTGCTCAAGCTGCAGCCCTCGATGAAGCTGCGGGCCCCGAGCCCCTCGTGGCGTGAAATTTGCCGCCGGCACTGGAGTTATGGCCGTTGGTCGCTGGGGAGCGGCGTCGCCATGTGGGTTCCCGCCGCCATGTACTACCTGCTCCTCGGCAAGTTCCGCGGTCTCGCGGTGACCGGAGCGTTGAAGGCGCTCGTAAATCTCACGTCACCTGTGGGGCACATTTTCGCGGCCTTCTCGCTGCTTTCACTTCCTTATGCCGCTGGAGTTTATCACCATGCCGGCTCGTCGGGCATTCGGCATGTGGCTGCACGACTCACACTGCTATACGCTGGCGGGGCGGCCGCTTACTGGGCCGCGATCGTGATTTTCCGGGAACCTATTCTCAGGCTCCTGTACGCCGGCAAGTACCAGCAGGTCTCGTCGCTGGTACCCTGGGTTGCTCTGGGCTCGATCCTTCGGATCGCAGCAACAGCGCAGGCGATTCCCCTGCGAGCCATCCAGACACCTTCGCTGGTTTTCATCGCTTACGGCATTTCGGGCGTCGTGGCGGTCGGGATCGGGGCGCCAGCCACGTTCCTGTTCGGCCTGCGCGGAGCGGTCTTCACTGACGTCGCTGCCAACGCGGTCGCCGTGGGCGTGGCGTTCCTGCTCGTCGGACGGAGCTTGCGCGGACAAGATCCGGTGGGGCGGACGATCTCAGCTTGATGGGCAGTTGATCTGGTGTCGCAGTCATGATGGAACGGTTGAGGCCAGCGGGAGCGGTAGGGCTCCGGGCGGAATCGGTCGAGTTCCGGCGCCGAATGCTTGAGGTCAGTGCCCGTGTCGGAAGCGCGGCACTGCCGACGCATGACCTGCGCGAGAGAATCGCCTCCGCTCTCCAGGCTCGTTCAACCGACGTGATGGTGCAGCGGAGGAGGCTTAGCCCAGGCGGGCGGTCAATTCAGTGCTGGGGCTGCTGCGGGGAGCGCGGCTCGGGGCGATTGAAAGGAGTCCGATTCTTCGCCAAGGTCCTTCTCCTGGATCCCTATCCGATCGTATTTAAGCTGACGGCTCCCTGGGAACGTGGTTTGGGGGACGATCCGCCGATCCGGCCGCTGGACGAACAGATCGACGTCGAGTGGAACACGACCGCGCAACTTCGCGCTTTGGTTGGCGATTCAGTGCCCGTGCCGCTGGGGTGTTCGAAGGCGGCAAGAACAATTGTTTGGCAGGACGCCCAGGCGGCCTGGGTCATTCGCACCGTCAAGCGGTCGCGATGGATGGACCCCAAGGGGTCGGAGGGTACCGCCGCGCTGTTTCAGGCTGGGGCGTGGCTGCGAAGGGTACATGACACCTCATCGGTGGGAAACGAGACGGTCAATGTTTCTCAGGCGGTCAGGGCTATCAGAGGTGCGGTCGAGAAGGCAAGGCAGACGGGTTCGCCTTACGGCAATAGCGTTATCCGAGTTCTCGACGAAGCTGTCGCCCGGACGGACGGGAAATTGGCAGCGCCGAAGGCGCTCGGCCATGGTGATTTCACCCTGGCCAACCTGATGTGGGATCAGCGGGCGCGCCGGCTGTTTGTAATCGATTACGAAAATTTTGCCTACCGGAGCATCTGCTATGACCTCCTCACCATGGTCTTCGACATCCGTCTCCAACTCTTGAATCCTCTGGTTCCCCAGCGCGCCCCAGTGGCACTGGAGACGGCGTTTTGGGATGGGTACGGACCTATTTCCGACGAGTTGCGGTGCTTCATCAGTACTGTGGCGTCTTCACAGATTTTTTGCGACTTCTTGCCCCGGATGAGCGCTCGAAGAACACGGCGAGGATGGCTGGCCGGGGCAACCACCAGGGTCTACAAGGCGCTCTTTGAGCCCGCGATGGTCAAACGCTATTGGGCCAGCGTCAGGTGAGGCGACGACAAAGCTCTTGGCCTGGTGGCGTGGTCGCAGAGTGAATTCCTAGTCCGGAGGCGGAAATCGAATGCCAGTGTTACGACAGATTCGCCACAAGATCGGAAAATCAGGACTGCGCGCCCCCTTGATCTGGCTCCGGCACCGGGGTCTGGATTCAAGGGACGTCATGCTGGCCTCTTACCCGAGGTCCGGCAGCACCTGGACGCGGTTTGTGCTGGCCGAAATCTTTGCCCGGGAGTCCTCCGGGTTTGACAACGTCAACCACTTCATTCCGGAGATGGGCATTCAGTGGCCAGCCGCCGCCGTGGTTCCCGGCGGGGGCCGCCTGATCAAGACTCACGAGCCGTATCGGAAGGAATACAAGAGAGCGATTTACCTGGTGCGCGACGGGCGCGATGCGATGTTCTCGCAATACTCGCGCGAGAAAGAGTTGGGAATCGTCTACACGGACTTCGACGGGTATCTTCTGGCTTTCTTACAGGGCAAGATTGCGGGCTATGGCGGCTGGCACCAGCACATCAATTCCTGGCTCGACTCCCCGCTCGAGGGAAGCGGGGACCTGTTGGTCATCCGATTTGAGGAGATGCGGAAAGACATGGAGACCGCGATTGCGGCGATGCTCGACTTTCTGGCCGTCCCGGTGGACGCTGCCACCATCCGGGATGCCGTCGCCAACAACACGCTGGACCAGATGCGCAAAAAAGAAAACGCCGCCCAAAAGCTCCACAAGAGCGCGAGCGAAGAAGGGCGGTTCGTGCGCAAGGGTGCGGTGGCCGGGTGGCGTGACAAGCTGACAGAGCGCCAGATGCGGCTCATTGACGAGTACGCCGGGCGCGCGCTCAGCCGCATGGGATATCCGTTGGGAAGCTCGTTGACAGAGAGGGTTGAGCCGGTCACAGCGTCCTGATCACTGGTGAAGTCTGGGTGCGGACATGGCGGTGGCCGTTGTGATATACTGCTTACTCACGACAGGAGTGACTTGGATTGTGGGTGGGCAAGTAAGCTATTCTGGATAAAGGACTTGGCGTATGCTGCTTGAGCGAGATCGGACTTCGAAACAAGCTGGAACGGGTTTGCTTGGTGACTCACACGCTGCATCCGGTCGAGATCGGTTGCCCATGGAAAGGCCGGTGCGAAAGGCGACGACCGAGAGCGCGCCGGCGGTCACGAGCGGAATTCGCCGCAGTATCGGGGGGTTCGTGGCATACATGTTCAGTTGGTACCGGTATTGAGCCGGGTTCGTTCGACGACATCGAGCTCAAGGGCCTCATCGTTCCAGCCGAAAGTAATGAAGAGGATTTTCCTGGCCCCCGTTCACAGGTCAGGCTTGCGGCAAGCGCCCTGCGTTCTGGGAGTTCTTTAACATGCCTTTGTTTCGCCGACTTCGTTACCGGGCCGCACGGACCAAGCTTCGTGCTCCGCTCGTATGGTATCGGCACCGCGGGATCAGTCCGAGTGACGCCTTTATCGCTTCGTATCCAAGGTCCGGCAGCACGTGGCTGAGGTTCCTCCTGTACGAGATTCTTACCGGAGATTCCTCCGGCTTTAACGACGTGAACCGGGTGCTGGCGGACATGGGCCGCCAGAGCAACGCCCCGGCGCTACTGCCGGAGTCGGGACGCCTTCTGAAGACCCATGAAGTCTACCGGCCGCAGTATGAAAAGGCGATTTATCTCGTGCGCGATGCCCGCGACGTGGCGATCTCCGAATACGCCTATGAGACTTCACTCGAGCGGTTTTCGGGCGATTTCGACTCCTTTGTGGCGGCGTTCTCGCGCGGGCACGTGAACCCTTACGGCGCCTGGCACGACCACGTTGATTCCTGGCTGGGGTCGCCGCTCGCCGCAAACGGCAATCTGCTTCTGATTCGTTTTGAAGAGATGCGGCGGGATGCCGAACGCACCCTGGCGCAGGTTGTCGAGTTTCTCGGCGTCGAAGCGACGCCGGAAGTGATACGCGAGGCGATTGCCAATAATAATGTGCAGCGGATGCAGGCGAAGGAAGACCGCGCGCCTCAAATCGGTGGCAATTCGAAAAATCGCGACCGATTCATACGCAACGGATCGGTGGGAGACTGGCGCGAGAAACTGACTGAGGTGCAGGCTCGGCTGATTGAAGGTTGCGCCCGCGACACCCTGGCTCGGATGGGATATACCACGGAGGTTCCGTCGGCTGAACAGGAAGTGCCGGAGGCACGAGTTCGGGATTGATGGCTTTTAGCACAACGGGAGTGTTGTATGAAGCGGTTTTTTTCGAAGCTGTTGCTCGTGGCCGGCGGGATGTTCGTTGCACTCTTGGTCGCTGAGATTGGTCTTCGCATCGCCGGCGTCTCGTATCCGGGAGCCGGTGGAACGCTCCATTTTTACACTTGGGACTCGCAAACGGGCATGGCTTTTCGTCCCGGGGCGCACGGCGAGTACCGCCGCGAAGGCGATACCTATCTCCGGATGAATAGTCAGGGCTTGCGTGACCGGGAACACACCAAGAAGAAGCCCTCTGACACTTTCCGGATTGCCGTCCTGGGTGACTCCTTCGCGGCGGCCTTCCAGGTGCCGATCCAGCAGGCATTCTGGTCCGTTCTTGAGCGCGATCTTGCCGGTTGTCCGGCCTTGAACGGGCGCAAAGTCGAAGCCATCAACTTTGGAGTGATCGGCTTTGGCACGGCGCAGGAATTGATCATGCTCCGCGACCGCGTCTGGGATTATTCCCCCGACCTTATCCTCTTGGCTTTCTTTACCGGCAACGATGTGCAAAACAATTCAAGGGCGCTGCAAAAAGACCCCTACCGGCCGTACTTTGTCCTGGACGGGGACAAACTGACGTTGGACGATTCGTTCTTAAGAGCACCCGGGTTCAAGTCGCGAATGAGCCCGACGAGAAGGTTTCTCTCCTCGGCTGTGACCCACTCCCGGCTGCTGCAGATCGCGACGCTGGCCATCGAGAGCCGTTCGGAGAGCCAGCAGGCTGATGAACTGGGTCTGGACGACGCGATTTATCGCCCGCCGACCGATCCAAAGTGGCAGGAAGCGTGGCAGATCACCGAAGACCTGGTCGTTCAGATGCGGAATGAGGTGGCCTCGCACGGGGCGAAGTTCCTGGTGGTAACGCTAAGCAACGGCATCCAGGTGGACCCCGACCCGGCGGTCCGCGAGCAATACGCGAAGCGCCTCGGTGTGGATAATTTGTTTTATCCAGACTTTCGCGTCAAGGCTCTTGCCGAGCGTGAGGGGATTCCTGTACTCACTCTCGCGCCCGCCTTCCAGCAGTATGCTGAGCAGCACCACACCTATCTGCATGGTTTTCGGCAGGACCCGGGACGGGGGCACTGGAACGAGGAGGGGCATCGTCTGGCGGGGCAGATGATGGCCCAGAAGATCTGCTCCGAAAAGTTGTTTCCATGACGGCAGAGAAGCGGAAGGGCGCAAACCAAGCGTAGAATCGCGTGAAGGTTTCCTGCCGGGTGTGTTGTCGAGCCCGGCCGGGACATGCAGGCCGCAGTGGAGGACTAGCGCAAGTGGCAGAGCATAATAGAGCTTCAGGAATCTTCGGAAACGGAGGGGCTGGAGGCATAGCCGGCTCGCGGAGCCCTGGTTTTTTTGAATCGAATTGGCCGATTTTTGTCTTTGTTGTCCTGGGCGTGCTGGGCAGCCTGTGCATCGCTGTAGGCAGTCAATTCATCAACCACTTCGTCCTCAGACATCGACACTACTACATCCACGATCCCAACCTCTATCTTCTGGCGGCGTGCCTGATTGCGCCTGTCGTTGTTGTTTTCTTCGGGGCCGCCTTCCTCCAAGCTGCAAAAGCGGGACTGGGCGTGCTTCCGAAGCTGAAGTGGTACCACGCCCTTTGGGCGCTCATTTTCGTCAGCGGGCTAATCCTGAGGAAACGCGCCGCCGGTGAAGCGACGTCGGCGCCGGTGGATAGCGCCGCGGCTTTTCGCGTCGGCGTGGTTACCCTGGTCGGAGTGTTCCTGCTCGTGCGGTTGTTCTTGCGGCGGACGGAATGGCTGCAATCCTTGACCAAGGGACTCGTCGGCGTGCTGACCTGGTTCACCTTGACCGCGATGGTCTCCAGTCTCTGGTCGGTGTATTGGCAATGGACCCTCTATAAGTCCTGCGAATACGCAGTGGACGTGGGACTGCTTGCGGCTTGTGTCCTGGTGATTGTGGATGAGGCCCAGATGAAGACGCTTTTCGACTGGACCTGGATCTGGTACGGGCTTCTCTTGCTTTCGGTATGGGCCGGGGTTCTCTATTCGCCCGACCAAGCCCTGTCGAAGACCTTTGAGGCCGGCGAATCGGGCATTGGACTGATCGGCGTGCAACTGGTCGGAGTGTTTCCTGACTTGGCGGCGAACGCCGTGGGAGAGTTCTCGGCGGTGCTCGGTGCAGTAGCCCTGGCCCGCCTCCTGCCCATCGACCGTCGCGGGCGATACGAAAGGATCTGGTATAGCTGGCTTCTGCTCGCGGCCTTCACCACCATGTTCCTTGCTCAGACGCGCTCTGCACTAGCTGGCTTTTGTGTTGCCGTGTTCCTGATTTTCCTCTTCTCCCGCCGGGTCCTCCACGGCGCCACGATCGTGATCTCCTCTGCGGTGCTGATCATCGTGACAGGTGTGGGTGAGTTGATCATGGAATACCTGGAACGGGGTCAGAGCCAGGGACAAATGTTGTCACTGAGCAGCCGCCTGAGTTGGTGGTCCGTGGCCTTTTCCAAGTTCATGGACTATCCGCTCACGGGATTGGGCATGTGGGCCGCTGGCCGGTTCGGCGTGCTGGCCAAGCTGGGACTGAAGATGACCGCCACCATGCACAGCGATTGGATCGAGATTCTGGTCGGCATGAGCTTCTGGGGGATTATCCCCGTCCTGACTCTCATAACCTGGGCGTGGGTCATCCTGATCCGGGCCGTCCTGCGGTCCCGCCAGGATCCTTCTCAGAACCGGCTCAGCCTGGAGGCGGTTGGCGTCTTTGGCGTACTCACGGTCCGCATGGTCTTTATGACTGACCTTACTCTGCATCCCCCTCTTCACTTCTTTGCAATTCTGGCTTATGCGGAGTGGCTGCGCCGCCGTTCCAACGCGGCGTACTTACTTTCCAGGCGTCCGCCTGTGACCCCTTGATGCGCTGCAAGTCTCGATCGGCAGGGGGCTCTGGCAGCAGGAGTGGCTTGAATTGGCAGGTATCCGTGCAGTCTAGGAAGAACGTTCCGGTGATACTGCTCTGTGTCCCTTTGCTGGCGGCTGCTTGGACTCGGGAATCAGCGAGGCCGGCCGACAAGAACACGCTGCGGCAGTACGCCGACAAGATTGGATTCCAGGTCGGCGCTCCGATCCCCGGGCGCATCTGGAACGAGGACCCGCAGTATCGCGCGATCTTGGCTAAGGAATTTAATGCCGCCGTGTCGTTCACATTCATGAACCTGACGCAACCGGAGGAGGGCCAGTTTAACTTCAGCGGCATGGATCGGGACATGGCGTTCGCCCAGGAACACCATCTCAAGCTCTTTGGAGACTGCCTGTTGTACCGGTGCAATACTTCGCCGGGGTGGGTCTGTTCCCCAGCGCGGCGAGCCCTGGGACGCACTTTTGGCTGGTCGGCGGACCGGCTCGATGCGGTGATGAAAACCCAGATCCAGACCGTGGTCCGGCACGGCGGCGACTCCTATTACGCCTGGGAGGTGGCCGACGAGCCTTTGAGTCACAACAACCCCTGGGAGGTTGTTCTCGGCCGGGAAGAGTACTTGACCAGGGCGTTCCATTATGCCCACGAGGCAAACCCCCACGCGCTCCTGGTCTTGAACGAAACACTGGGCCATCAGGGCGTGGACAAAGACCGCGCCGCGGAGTTCCTGCAGTTGGTGAAGAAACTGAAGTCGGCCGGCGCTCCCATCGATGCGATCGGCGTCGAGATGCACCTCGAAGCTCCGCTGCGTCCGGGTTGGCTCGACGAGTTTCGTTCCTTCCTGGCCGGCGCCCGCCAGGCCGGGGTGCAGGTGTTGATCACGGAAATGGATGTTTATCAGGGACCCGCCGGCGCCTTTTCCGACCCCTGGGCCAACCAGAAAGAGATTTATGCCGCCGCCCTCGGTGCCTGCCTCGCGGACTCCGGGTGTAAAGGTTTCTACACCTGGGGCATCTCGGACGCTCACACTTGGCTCGCGCAGCGTCAGAACCATCGGCTGCCGGATGCCCGACCTTTGCTGTTTGATGAGCGATATGGCAGGAAGCCGGCGTATTTTGGCGTCCTCGATGCGCTGAAAGATCAGGCAACTCACCATTAGCCACCGAACTGCCGAAAAAAGGGTGGAGGCAGCCGGTGTTTTGGGGGCAGCGCGTGGCTTCCGAAGCCTTTTGCCCAAGTCAGGGCAAAGCCAGGGAGTTGGAGCGGCTGCGGTATGCTGCGCGGGCGGCGGCACTCTCGACATCAGCAGGCCTCGGCGCTTGCTCCGGAAGGCTCTGTGAAAGTCCTGCTCGTTCACAATTCGTACCAGCAGCCGGGAGGCGAGGACATCGTCTTCGAGCAGGAACGGCGGCTCCTCGAAAGCGCCGGGCACGACGTCGTAACCTACCGGCGCAGCAACTGGGAGATTGTGGCGTATTCGGCGCTCCGCCGGTTGGCGCTTGCTCCGAGAACCATATGGAACGGTGACTCGCGGCAGGAAGTCCTTGACCTGCTCCGGCGCGAGAAACCTGAGCTGGTTCACGTCCATAACACGTTTATCATGATTTCTCCGGCTATTTTTTCGGCGTGCCGGGAAGCGGGGGTTCCGGTCGTTCAGACCTTGCACAACTATCGCTTCTTTTGTCCGGCGGCCACGTTTTTCCGCAGCGGCAAAGTGTGCGAGGAGTGCCTCGATCACACTTTGTGGCGGGGCATCAGGCACGCTTGTTATCACGGTTCGCGCACCCAGACGGCGATCGTCGCCCTCATGCTGGCGGTGCACCAGCGCCGCGAGACCTGGTCCCGCGGCGTCGACGGCTTTATCTGCCTCAGCGAGTTCGCTCGCAGCAAGTTCATGGAGGGAGGGCTGCCGGCGGAGAAGATGTTCGTGAAGCCGAACTTTGTCCATCCCGACCCGGGCGCGCGCTCGGGCGACGGCGACTATGCTCTGTTTGTCGGCCGGCTCTCCCCCGAAAAGCGGGTCAGTACGCTGCTCGCCGCCTGGAGCCGCCTGCCGAAACCGATCCCGCTGCTGGTGGTGGGTGGCGGCCCCGAACGCGAAGAACTCGAAGCCCAAACGGAGGAGTTGAACCTCTCGTCGGTCCGGTTTCAGGGTCAATTGTCGCGCCCGCAAACCCTCGCCGCCGTGAATGGCGCGCGATTCCTGGTGTTTTCGAGCGAGTGGTATGAGAACTTCCCCGTGACGATCGCCGAAGCTTATGCCTGCAGCACCGCGGTCATCTGCTCGCGCCTGGGCGCGATGCAGGAGATCGTGGACGACGGCCGCACGGGACTTCATTTCAACCCGGGCGACCCCGATGATCTGGCGAGAAAAGTGGATTGGGCTTGGGACCATCCCGACGAAATCAGGGAGATGGGGAGACAGGCGCGGCGGGAATACGAGACAAAGTATACCGCCGAGAAAAATTATCCGATGCTGATGGAAATCTACCAGCGGACGATCGCAGCGTATGGGCGCGCAAACCCTAACTAAACCAGTCGCGGAAGCGCCTCGCTTCGGTGTCCTCGGTGTCAACGTCAGCGCCGTGCAGATTCCCGGCGCCATTGCCCGGATTGAGGAATGGGTGCGCCGGGGCGAGACGGGTCACTACGTCACCGTCACGGGCATGCATGGCGTCACCGAATCGTTGCGCGACCTGCAACTCCGCGAGATTCACAATGCCGCATCTCTGGTGGTGCCGGACGGCATGCCGCTCGTCTGGCTCGGACGCCGCCAGGGATATTCGTCCATGCGGCGGCGCGTCTACGGCCCGGAACTGATGGAGACTCTGTTCCAGCAGACCGGGCCGCGCTACCGCCACTTCTTTTACGGCAGCGCGCCGGGCGTGGCCGATGCTCTCGCGGTGCGGTTCAAGGAACGGTTCGGCGCCCAGGTGGTCGGCACTTACTCGCCGCCTTTTCGGCCTCTGACCGAGGAAGAGGAAGAGGCGCTGGCGGCCCAAATTCGCGCCGCAGCCCCCGACCTGCTCTGGGTGGGTTTGAGCACGCCCAAGCAGGAACGCTGGATGTACGCGCATCGGGACCGCCTGCGCGTGCCGGTGATGCTGGGCGTGGGCGCGGCGTTCGATTTCCACACCGGCCGCGTGCGGCAGGCGCCACGCTGGATGCGCGAGCGTGGGCTCGAGTGGCTCTTTCGGCTTACCACAGAGCCCCGGCGGCTCTGGCGGCGCTACATCGTCTACGGTTCGCAGTTTGTCTGGAACGTTGGTTTGGAGATTTTGAAACTCAAGGAATTCAACTAACTCGGGAGGAGAGAATCATGGATTGGAAAGGTCGTAACGTTCTGGTGACCGGAGGAGCTTCCTTCATCGGCTCCAACCTGGTGGAGCAGTTGCTCGCGCGCGGAGCGCGCGTGCGGGTGGTGGATGACCTGTCGAGCGGCAAGCTCGACAACATCCGCCACGATGTTGAACAAGGCAAGGTGGAGTTTATCGAGAAGGATTTGCGCGAGCCGGGCGTTGCTGACCGCGTGGTCGAAGGGATGAGTCACGTGTTTCACCTCGCCGCTGACCACGGGGGCCGTGGCTACGTGGACCTGCACCAGGCCGCCTGCGCCATGAACCTGATGCTCGATGGCGTGCTTTTCCGGGCGTGCTACAAGGCCGGGGTGGACAAAGTCACTTACGCTTCGTCGGGTTGCGCCTATCCCAACCTGCTGCAGACCCACCCGAACGAGATCCTCTATCTCACCGAGGACATGGTCGGCCCGCCCTACGACGCCGACAACATGTACGGCTGGGCGAAGCTGATGGCCGAGATGACCTTGCGCGCCTATCACAAGGACTGGGGCATGAAGGCAGCCTCTTGCCGCTACTTCACCGTCTACGGGCCGCGCGGCGTGGAGAACCACGCCGTCATTGCCATGATTGCCCGCGGCTTCATCAAACAGGACCCGTTCATCGTCTGGGGTAACGGCGAGCAGATCCGCAACTGGACTTACATTGATGACATCGTGCGGGGCACCATCCTCGCCGCCGAGAACATTGACGACGGCACGGCAGTCAATCTTGGCACCATGGAGCGCATCAAGGTGATTGATGCCGCCAAGGAAGTCTGCCGCTATATGGGTTACAGCCCCAAGTTTGAGCTGCACCCGGAAATGCCTACCGGCCCGCTCAACCGCGTGGCGGAAAACTCACTGGCTAAGAAGCTCATCGGCTGGGAGCCGCAGGTCATGTTCATGGACGGCCTGCACCGCACCATCGACTGGTACGTGAAAGACCGTAAACGCGAAGAGGTCTCGGCCAAGTTGGAAGCCATGCTCACCACGAGGTAGGTCAGTGATACGACAGCAACAGTTGTTTCCACAAGGGCCTGCCGAGGCGGAGGATTGAATCGCCCCGGCAGTCCCTGAACGGACGGAAAAGCGATCTCGGAACAAACCCACGATGTTGTTTAGAATGAGTGAGATATTGTCGTTACGTTGCTACCCCGATTGGCAAATAAGCTGCCCATTGGAGGCTGGATCGTCCGCACCGGCCTGCCAGGCCGGCAATTCACTGAGGGGGCACCCGTAAGTGGCATCAGCCTTCGATGTCCGAGCGCAAGCGGCCGGCGTTGCCGGCGAGCCGAAGGGGTCGCGGAAGTGGCTCGTCCTCTTCGTTGTCGCCTTGCTGGTGATCTTATTCAACCGGGTTGTAGCCCCCAGCATTGACTTCGACTGGCTCAACGTCATCCCGGCGCTGGCGGCGATTTACCTCATTTACTTTGTCGCTGCGCTCGGTAAGACCTGCGGGCGCGTCGGCTACATCTCCCGCTCCCTCTCGACCGACCCTGCCGTCCGCAAGCCCTTTGGGGCGTCCCTGTTTTCTCCTTACGTCCGCTCCCTGGTCGTGATGCTGCTCCTGGTTGTCGTGGCGGAGTTTTCGCTGCGCTGCTTCAGCTACCATCGCGCGCTTCTGTACGAGCGGCAGGGTGACCTGCTTTTCACGCCGGTCCCCGATCAGAAGTACATCGAAAAGATTTCGCTGACGGTTTCCCATATCAACGATTACGGGCTGCGTGGCGGCCCGGTGGACATGAGCGGCGCCAAGACCACCGTCCTGTGCCTCGGTGACTCGATCACCTACGGCTACGGCGTGGACGACCAGCATACATTTCCTGCCGAGCTCCAGAAGGCGCTCGACGCGAAGTTTCCCGGCCGTTACCAGGTTCTGAACGGCGGCGTGGACGCCTATCCCATGTCGCTCATCCAGCAGAAGTTCCTTTACCTGTGGAACCGCGGGCTACGTCCGCAGATCGTCATCGTCGGGTACAGTATGAACGAAGGCACGCTTGGCGAGCTGGTGTACGGTGACGAGCGAACCAAGCGCCTGTTTGAAGAGCGCGTGCTGTGGAAGAATCACCTTCGGAGCCTCGCGCTCTACAACCTTATCGTCGAGAACTGGGCGCGGCACTACTACGACCGCCTCAAGGGCAAGCTGATTCCCGGCACCAACAGCACGGCTCTGACCAAGGGTGACTACAACTCGTTCTACCGGACGTGTCTCGACCGCATCCTCGCGGACCTTCGTTCGCGCGGCGTCACGCCGGTGTTTCTTGACTTTTGTTCGCTCGACCCGCGCACCGGCCGTTACGATACCGATGGCCCTCTGCAGAAAGAGTTCGCGGCGTATGCCGGGGGGCACGGCGTCACGCTGATGCGCACCGACGTTGCACTTCGCGATGGCGGTCCCGACACGATGGACCTTAAGCCCGACTTCATCGACGTCTGCCACATGACCGGGCGCGGAACGCAGGCGGTGGGCGCGAAGGTGGCGGCTTTTTTGGCTGGAGTCGGAAGTCAGGAACCAACGGGCGCGAGACTGGCGAATTGAGCATGCATGGTGCCGAGGCCGGATTCGTGCCGGAGCCAAGATGGGAATCAAGGGGTTTGGATCAAACCCACCATGTGGTTTAGAATCAGCAGATACGTACCTGACAGTGCTGCCCGAACGGAAAATACCTGCTTCGCTGGCAGGCTTGATGGAGTGAGGGGCAGCCCCCTTTTGACTTTTGATCTCTGGTCTCGATGACGATGCTTATCCTCGGCGTTTCCGATCTCGAACACGACACCTCCGCCGCCTTGTTGGGCAGCCAAGGATTTCTGGCGGCGATTGAAGAGGACAAGCTCAGCCGTGCCTCGACCGCGCCGGCGGGAGTCCCGCAGCTTGCTATTGACCAGTGCCTGCGGCAGTCGGGCGCCTGCGCCTCCGATCTCTCGCTCGCCGGCGTTGCCAGCCGTCCCAAGCACGCCTGGCTGCGCGACGAAGGTGGCCGGCTCACGGCGTTCGTCTCGCGCGCTGGAGCTTCTTCGTACGCCATGGGCGCGCAAGACGGCCTCTTCTGGAAGCTGAACCAGTTGCAGCAGCTTCAACGGTCACTCGGCCCCAAAACTCCGCTCGTCAACTTCGAGCATCATCTGTGCCACGCCGCGAGCGCTTTCTACCCGAGCGATTTCGACCGCGCCCTGGTGCTCACACTCGACCAGTCTGGTGACATGTGGTCCGGGTCGCTCGCGCTGGGCGAAGGTGCGGAGATCAAACCCCTGCAGTCCATGCCGTTTCCGAACTCGCTCGGCTGGTTTTACTCCCGTGTGACGGAACTCCTGGGTTTCCGCCCCGGCAAGGACGAGCACAAAGTTCAATGGCTGAGCAAGGAGGGAGCGCCGCAGTTCTTACCGGTCTTTCGCAAGCTGTTTCGAACCGGTGACGACGGTCTTCCTTCGCTCGATCTGGAGCGGGTCTCCAGCGCGCCCTCCGGCCGCTCGGTGTTTTCTGCGGCGACTCTTCGGGAGCTCGATATACAGGAAGGCGCCGTGCTCCGCGGCACTCCGCACGCGGCCCACATTGCCCGCAGCGCCCAGGACTACCTCGAAGAGGCGGTCATCAAGCTGGCCGAGACCTATCGTGAAAAGACCGGCGCGAAATACCTGTGCGTGGCCGGCGGAGTCTTTCTGAACGTCATGCTGGTTCATGCGCTCGAACGCCACGCCGGCTTCGAGCGCGTCTTTGCCCAGCCGGTCTCCGGCAATCCCGGCACGGCTCTGGGCGCGGCTTACCTCGGCCGCAAGCACCTCGAAGGCTCGGTTGCGCGGCAGCCGTTGCGGCATCTCTTTCTCGGCCCGCAGTTCGGAGAGGCGGAGATCAAGTCCGTGCTCGACAACTGCAAGACCATCTACCGGTACATTCCCAGCGAAAAGCACTTGGTGGAAGAGACCGCGCGGCTGCTTCACGACGATAAGATCGTGGCCTGGTATCAGGGCCGGCTTGAATACGGTCACCGCGCGCTCGGCAATCGCACCATTGTCGCCTCGGCTTTTTCCCCCTACGTGATGGAGAACCTGAACCGGTACGTCAAGCACCGGGAGGACTTTCACCCCTTCGGACTATCGGTTCCCTCCGAGGACGCGCCGGGGCTTTTCGACTCGACGGCGAATTGCCGCTTCATGTCGTCCATCGGCACGCTCAAGGAAGCCGGCCGCGAACTCAAGCGATTCGCGTTTAATGATTGCGCCGTCCGCGTGCATACGGTCGAGCGGCAGGTGAACCCGCGCTTTTGGGCGCTGTTGCGCCAGTTCGGCGCAACGGCCCCCGCGCCCGTCCTGGTGAATACGTCGTTTAACCTCTTCGGGGAGCCTTTGGTCTGCGATCCGCGTGAGGCGATTCGCAGCTTTTACTGCTCGGGCATCGATGCGCTGGTGATGGGCAACTTCTTGGTGATTAAGCCGTAGCCGAGAGAAGTCCTGCAATGGATGGATGTCTAACTTGCTCGGGCGCTGGCGGTCACCGGCCAGGAGGGTGGAGTAGGCATCCGGGCGAAACTGCTCCGATCGCTAGAAGCTCAATCAGGTCAAGCGGGGTTTGTACGGCTGTTTCTAAGATGATTAACAATCACTGAGTGTCTTGCAAGCGCCGCTGAATCATGGTACAGTGACGACTTACAGCGAACTGGCTTGGTTGTGGCGCCTCACCGTTTCCACAGCCAACAGCTCTCGATAGGAACGGAGGGAATCATGGGGTTTGTGCGGGTTGCGAGCCGGCGCTTCGGGATTGCCGGCGAACTTCTCTCGTTTTTCTGGCGGAACAAACGCTGGTGGGTGCTGCCGATGGTGGTTGTCCTGCTGCTCATGGGCGTCCTGCTCATCCTGGCGCAGAGTTCGGTCATCGCGCCGTTTATCTACACACTTTTCTAACCAGCGGACTGCGGACGAGGGGCTTGCGAGGTCCTTCGCTCCGCGGACGACATCGCTGGAAGGCCTGTCAGCAGTCGCTATCGCTTCGCCGATGGCGCGAGAGGTGGAATGTCTCAACCAATCATAAAGAGCGTGTGGGCTCGGTTGCTGGTGACGGCTGGGCTGGCGGCTGTGCTGTGGTTCGCCTGGGCGCCGGCGGCGCACTGGGTGCCCAGCGTCCGCTACCGGGTATTGATCGTGCTGTTCATTTCGCTCACCTTTATCTGGCGAGTTTGGCCAGATGCCGCCCATGCGTTCGGCAACTTCCAGGCGCGACTGTTCTTGACGATTGTTTACGCGATACTGGTGTTTCCGATCGGAATCATCGTCCGGCTGTTTGCCGACCCCTTGCGCATCAAGAAGAGTCCGACCCAATGGCTTGACCACCCCGATGAGGCCAACGACATGTCGTGGGCCAAAAGGCAGTGAACTGTGGATATTCTGGGCATTTCCTGTTACTACCATGACGCCGCGGCGGCGTTGCTGCGCGACGGCCAGCTTGTAGCGGCGGCGGAAGAAGAGCGCTTTACCCGCAAGAAGCACGACTACGACTTTCCCAAGAACGCCATCCAGTTCTGTCTGGATTCGGCCGGAATCAAGAGCGCCGACCTCGACTACGTCGTCTTCTTCGAAAAGCCCTTCCGGAAGCTCGACCGCATTCTGGCCACCGTCCTGCAAACCTATCCACAGTCGTGGAAAGTCTTCCGCGAGTCGATGATCACCTGGATCCTCGACAAGCTCTGGGTGGCGAGCACCCTCGAGGCCGAACTGGGAATCCCGAAGGACAAGGTCCTCTTTTCCGAGCATCACCTGTCTCACGCCGCGAGCGCGTTCCTTTGCTCGCCGTTCGACGAGGCTGCCATCATGACTGTGGATGGCGTCGGGGAGTGGACCACCGCGACGACGGGTGTGGGGCGCGGGAACAGCATCAAGCTCGACCAGCAGATTGATTTCCCTCATTCCATCGGCCTGCTCTATAGCGCCTTTACCGCCTTCCTCGGCTTCGAAG
Organism: Terriglobia bacterium; assembly: GCA_035934405.1. Lineage (GTDB taxonomy): Bacteria > Acidobacteriota > Terriglobia > UBA7540 > UBA7540 > DASYXW01. The sequence goes on along the minus strand of DASYXW010000023.1, from coordinate 5,595 downwards.
TGAACGAAGGTGAGTACAAGGTGATGGGCATGGCGCCGTACGGGCGGCCCCGCTACGTGGACAAGGTGTGGAAAACGGTGCGCGCCAACTCGGACGGTTCGTTTGCATTGGACATGGACTACTTCAGCTTCCACCACTCCACCGACAAGACGTTCAATGGCCGTTTCACCAGCCTCTTTGGCGAGCCCCGCCCGCCCAAGATGCTCTTCTTCACCGAGGGCACCGGGTTTCCAAAGTACTTCGGCGAGCCTCCCGCGAACTGCAAGGAACTTTCCGACATCAACCAGCACTATGCGGACATCGCGGCCAGCATCCAGCGCGTCACCGAGGACCTGCTGGTCAACATGGCGAAGAATCTGCACCGGCGGACGGGTCAAAAGCAGTTGTGCATCGCCGGCGGCGTGGGATTGAACAGCGTGGCCAACACCCGCATTCTGCGCGAGTCGGGCTTTGAGCGCTTGTACGTTCAGCCGGCCGCGGGCGACGGCGGCGGCGCTCTGGGTGCGGCGCTGTGGGCCTACAACACGCTGCTGGGCAAGCCGCGAACGTTCATGATGGACCATGCCTACTGGGGCAAAGCCTACTCACCGGCCGAGGTGAGCGATTTTCTGAAGCAGAACAACATCCGGCACCGGCTCATTGAGAACGATGACCAGTTGCTCGATCAAGTGGTCGAGCGGCTGAAGAGCGGCAAGGTGATCGGCTGGTTCCAGGGACGGTTCGAGTGGGGGCCGCGCGCGCTCGGCAGCCGCAGCATTATCGCGGACCCGGGGAACCCGGAGATGAAAGACATCGTGAACGCCAAGATTAAGTTTCGCGAGCCTTACCGCCCGTTCGCGCCTTCGATCCTGGCGGAGTGCGCGGAAAAGTATTTCGAATTGCCGCACGCCACCGAGCATTATCCGGCGCGCTACATGCTCTACGTCGTTCCGGTGCGGCCGGAGCATCACCAGACGCTGCCGGCGATCACCCACGTGGACGGCACGGGCCGCTTGCAGACCGTGTTCCGCGAGCAGAGCCCGCGTTACTACAGCCTGATCGAGCGCTTTGGCCAGGCGACGGGAGTTCCGGTGGTGCTCAATACGTCGTTCAACCTGAAAGGCGAGCCCGTCGTCAACACCCCCGCGAACGCCTTCAATACCTATTCCAAGAGTGAAATGGACAGCCTCGTGTTGGGCAACTTCGTGGTCGACAAAGTAGGCTAACTAACCAGCCTATCGTCTGGTGCCGGCAAGTCCAATGCGCTCGAGGATCTTCCTGAAGCGCCGCTCCGAGCGCAGGCCGTTGAACGTGGGATCAACCGCCGCGAGGACCAACCGCACGGACCGTTCCTCACAGGCCTTTTCCAGCCAACCCAGCGCCTCCATCTTCTTTCCCAGACCCGCATAAACGCCCGCCATGTCGTAGGGCAAGACGAGCATCCGCTTCGAAAGCCGCCCCAACTCACTGATCACGGCGCCGGCCTTCCCTTTTTTCCCCGCCCTCGCGTAGACGTTCCCAAGCCCCGCAAGATAATGCGGCTGCCGCTTGGAGAGAACCACTGCCCGCTCCAGTTCAGCAATCGCCTCGCGAAACAGCCGCTTCTGCGCGTAAGCCCGGCCCAGGTTGTAACGGGCCGGAACGAAGTTCGGGTCAGCCTCCAGGGTTGTCTCGTATTGTCGGATGGCTTCGTTATAACGGCCCGCGAAGTAGAGAGCCCAGCCCACGGCCGTCTCCATCAGCAAGGAAAGCGGGTCAGCCTCCCGCGCCCGCTGGGCCTCGGCGATCGCCTCGTCAAAGCGGCCCAGGGCTTGATGGAAGAGGGCGTAAACGCGATGGGCCTCTGCGCAGCTGGGATTGAGCTCGAGGGCACGCTGGAACGCTCGTTCGCTTCCGGCCCAGTCCCACTCGAATCGGAACTTGACGCCAGCGAGTGACGCGTGGGCCTCCGCCAGGTCGACGTCGAGTTCGAGCGCCCGCGTGGCCGCCGCTTTGGACTTCGGGCAAACGTCCCCGGGAGAGGACAAACCAAAAACGGCGAGCGCGCGGTAAGCGTCGGCGAGACCTGCGTACGCCGGAGCGTAGGCTGGGTCTCGCTCCACGGACGCTTGGAAATACTCGATGCTCCTCCGGATGCCTTCCGGGCTCCGGGCGTTCAGTTGGAACCGGCCCTTCAGATACGCTTCGTAGGACTCGCGGTTCACCGCGGCGTGGCCGCCGGCGGTGAGGTGGGCTCGTTCCCGGGGCGTCAGCTTCACTTTGATTTCGGCGGCGATTCGCTGAGCGACCTGGGTTTGCAGAGCCAGAATATCGCGCAGGTCGCGCTCGTAGCTTTCCGCCCAAAGATGCGTCTGGTCGCTCACTTTGATGAGCTGCGCCGTGATTCGCACCCGGTCCCCGGACCGGCGCACGCTGCCTTCGACCACGTGGTCCACATTCAGTTCGCGGCCGATCTCGTCGATGCCCTTGTGGGTGTGCTTGTAACGCATGGCGGACGTCCTCGCAATCACGCCCAATTGTTGAGGGTGCAGACCGCCGAGTTGCGCAATCATCTCCTCCGTCATGCCGTCGCTCAGGTATTCCTGCTCGCGGTCGCCGCTCAGGTTTTCGAAAGGCAGCACCGCCACCCTGGCGCGCCCAGAATGCGGCTGCGGCGGGGCGTCGGCCGTCTTCTCAACCGGCGCGACGAAGCGGTAGCCGCGGCGCGGCAGGGTTTCAATGAAGCGCGGACGCTGGGCGGAATCCCCCAGCGCCTCTCGAATCTTGCCGATCGCCGTCTTCAGGCTGTGGTCAAAGTCCACAAACACGTCGGCGGGCCAGAGGCGCCTGCGCAATTCCTCGCGCGTGACGACCTCACCGGGCTGTTGCAAAAGCGTAATCAGAATCTGGAACGGTTTATCCTGAAGCCTGATCCTCTTGTCGTGCTGGAGGAGCTCGCCGGCCGCGAGGTCGGCAGCGAAGCTTCCGAACCGAACTGTGTGGGTCATTCAACGGACTCCTCCCCCTTTCAGCGTTCATGCCCAACGCCGAAGCATTGTGAGGCTTTTCGAGCCCCGACGCAACTCCTTAATTGCAATTTCCTGAGCGGCGCTACAGCAAACTGATCTACTACCCAGGTATCGTGGAATTAAAAGTTAATAATACATGATAAACTAGAGAAAGGCAAGAGAAAAATAGCGCATTGAATCAGTTTGCGCTGTGTCCTGATGCGCGCAAGCCTCGAGTGAATTCAGTCCTTCAGTTCGACGATGATCGCCTCAAACGCCTTGCCGCTGCGATTCTCCGGCAGGTGCTCGAACGGTTCAGTAAACTCGAGGACCTGACCCACCTTGCCCAGGATGTCCTGGGTGTGCCCTTGCGGAAGATAGAACCTGAAGTCACAGTCACTGAGCAGGATGGCAAGTCCGGCCGGGTGCGCGTGCAGCACCGATTTCTCGCGCGGCCCAAAGCGGATGCGCAACACCCGCACTCGGTCGTTTTCGAACTCCAAGGTGTAATGCTTGGGGTCGGCTTGTACCGCGTCTCGCGCCATCGCTCCTCCAGATTGCGATCGGGATGTCAGGCACGATACCTCAGGCGTTAACGAAATACAAGGGTTCAAAAATCCTTACGTCCGCCCCTTCTCCGCCTTCACAATACCCGCGCCCTCTTTGATGGTAAGAATCCGGTTGGCCTCGACGCGGGTGAACTTCTCGATTTTCTGCGTGGTGGGCCATTTCACTTCGATGAGGTCAACGATCTTGGCCTGGCCGACGCCGAAGTGCAGCCGCAGGTCGCTTTGCGACATCACACTCGTGCCGCTGTGGACTTCGTCGATCTGGGAGTGCTTGCCGGTGACCACGCGGACGCGGGCGCCGATGGCCGTGCGATTGCACTCGGTGCCCACCAGCTTCAGCTTGATCCAGTTGCTCCTGTTGCCGCCGTCGTTGCGGAGCAGGGACGGCGGGTCGTTCATATTCAGGACGAGCACGTCGATGTCGCCGTCGTTGTCGTAATCGCCGAACGCGGCGCCGCGGCTGGAGAAGAGTTCGCTGATGCCGGGGCCGCACAACCGCGACACGTCCTTGAACTTGCCGTTGCCGAGGTTGTGATAGACCAGGCGCGGCTGCTTGAAGTGGGAGTCCACGTTGGCCTTGTCCACTTCGGGGTAGACATGGCCGTTAATCTGCATGATGTCGGGCCAGCCGTCGTTGTCGTAGTCCAGGAAGCCGCAACCCCAGCCGACGTAGCGCGTGTTCACGCCGACGCCGGAGGCGAAAGTGTCATCGGTAAACGTGCCGTCGCGATTGTTGCGGTAGAGGTCGCTGGTGTCGTCGGCGAAGTTGGTCTTGAAAATATCGAGCCAGCCGTCGCAGTCGTAGTCGGCCACCGCCACGCCCATGCCGGCCTGCTCCTGGCCGTCCTCGTTGTAGGCGCAGCCGGCCATGACGCCGATATCGGTGAACGTGCCGTTGTGGTTGTTCTTGAACAGGATGCTGGGCTCGGAATCCACCGCGACGTAGATATCGGGCCAGCCGTCGTTATCGAAATCGTAGGAAACGGCGGTGATGGAATAGCGCGGGCCCGGCTTCAGGATGCCGGACTTCTCGGAAACGTCGGTGAAAGTCCCGTTGCCGTTGTTGTGGTACAGCAGGTTGGCGCCGCCCGGCAGGCCCCGGGGGCCGCACATCACCGGCACGCCTTTCCATTGGCAATAACCGGAGCCGCCCGGCCCGGGAATCTTCTTTTCGTCGAAGACGATGTAATTGGCAACGAAGAGATCAAGATGTCCGTCGCGATCGTAATCGAGCCAGGTGCAGCCCGAGCCCCAGCGCTGAGGATGGCCCTCGTCGAAATCCTCCCAGAGCCCGGCCTTCTTGGTAACGTCCGTAAAGGTGCCGTCGCCGTTGTTATGAAACAGGATGTTGTGGCCCCAGAAGCAGCAGAACAGGTCGTCCCAACCGTCGTTATCGTAATCGCCGACGCAGACTCCCGTCTGCCAGCCGGAGACGCCGAGACCGGAGCCGGCGGTCGCGTCCGTGAACGTGCCGTCGCGATTGTTCTTGTAGAGGTGCGAGGTTGGCGTCTCGCCCTTCGGCCAGGTGGTGTCGAGCCGCAGGCCGTTGGTAAGGTAGACGTCGAGCCAGCCGTCCATGTCGTAATCGAAGAACGCCACGCCGCTGCCCTTGGCCTCGATGATGTAGCTCTTGTGCTCAATTCCTCCCCAGACGTTGGTGAGCGTCAAGCCGGCCTCTTTGGCTACGTCCACGAAGGTGACGGAAGATTTTTCTTCCGCCTGAGGGCCCTTGGCCGCGGTCACCCGCAGCGGCTGCTTCCATTTCCAAAGCGGCGTGGCGAGAGCTTCCAGGAGCTGCGATCCGACGAGGAGCGAAGACCCGAGAAAGTGTCGACGGGAAGAGTTCATTAGCTTTCATTATGAATCAGGCCGGCGGGAATACTCAAGGGCACATGAGCTCCAGAACCGGAGTCAGGCCCCTGACCGGCCTCAGGCGCCCGGCGTGCCCGATTCGCCCGATGGGGTCTCAGGCGCAGGCCCCGATAAACTCGGGGCAGGCTGGCCCGATTCACCTGCCGGGTCGAGCTGGCCCGATTGGTTTGGCGGGCCCGCGGCACTCG
>DASYXW010000065.1:0-33951 GCA_035934405.1 Terriglobia bacterium | reverse complement strand
GCGGAGGCCGCCGGCCTTCCGAGAGGTGGAGTGTGGCTCGGTTCAGGTGTTTTCACCTCAAGTCCACCCGCGGGGTTGGCTGGGCGCAGAAAACAAAGCAAGAACAAAAACGCTTGACTCCGCCGCCCCCTTCATAGATGCCGCTTGATGAACTGCCCCTGGCCGGCGCGGCCCACGAACTTGCCGTCGTCAATGGCGAGCTTGCCTCCAACGAGCACTTGGCGCGGCATGCCCTTGACGCGGATGCCTTCGAACATCGAGTAGTCAACACGCATGTGGTGGGTGGCGGCGCTGATGGTCTCCTCGCGGTTGGGATCGAAGATGACGATGTCGGCGTCGGAGCCGACGGCAATCGTGCCCTTGCGCGGGTAGAGTCCGAAGAGTTTGGCTGGGGTCGTGGCGACAAGCTGAACAAAGCGATTCACCGAGAACCGTCCGCCGCCGACGCCGCCCGTGAACACCAAGCTCAGCCGATGCTCGATGCCCGGGCCGCCGTTGGGAATCTTGGTGAAATCGCCGCGCCCCAGCTCCTTTTGATCCTTGTAGCAGAACGGGCAATGGTCGGTGGAGACGACTTGCAGTTGATCGTGTGCCAGCCCCGCCCAAAGCTTCGCCTGATGCCATTTCTCGCGCAGCGGCGGCGTGAAGACGTACTTGGCGCCTTCGAAGCCGGGCACGTCAAAGTTCTCGATGGAGAGAAACAGGTACTGCGGGCAGGTCTCGGCGTAGACGGGTAAGCCGCGGTCGCGCGCCTCGCGGACTTTTTCGAGGGCGTCGTTGCATGAGAGATGCACGATGTAGACCGGCGCGCCGGCCATCTCGGCGAGCGCGATGGCTCGCGAGGTAGCCTCGGCCTCGGCGGTGGTGGGACGCGTCAGCGCATGATACTTGGGTGCGGTCTTGCCTTCGGCGAGGGCTCGCTGCACAATCACGTCAATGGCGCTGCCGTTCTCGGCGTGCATGCAGACGAGAGCCCCATTCTTGGCGGCGCGGCTGAACACCTTGAAGATGGCGCCGTCATCGAGCATGAAAACACCCGGATAAGCCATGAAGAGCTTGAAGCTCGAGACGCCCTCTCGCACCAGCGCGTCCATTTCGTCCAGGCGAGAGCCGGCGAGGTCGGTGATGATGCAGTGGAAAGCGTAATCAATGGCGGCCTTGCCCTCGGCTTTGGCGCGCCAGGTGTCGAAAGCGGTGCGCAGCGTCTGGCCCTTGTACTGGATGGCAAAGTCAACCAGCGTCGTGGTGCCGCCGAAGGCCGCCGCTATGGTGCCGCTCTCAAAATCGTCGGCGCTGGTGGTGCCGCCGAACGGCATATCGAGGTGCGTGTGAACGTCAATGCCGCCAGGGATGACGTAACAACCGGAGGCCGAGAGTGTTTGCCGGGCCGATTCGCGGGGCAGTGTCTGGGCAATGGTGGCGATGCGTCCGTCGCGGATGCCGAGGTCAGAAGCGTAAGTGTCGGACGCGGTCACGACGGTGCCGCCCTGAATCAGCGTATCGAATTCCACGGTGCCTCCACCTGCGGCTCGTATCGTAGTCAAGGCGCAAGGGTGATGTCAACGTGGGTGGAGGGGCGCTTCGTGACCGAACGTTACAAAATCGCAGTTGACATTGGCGCGACCCGGCGATATACGTTCTATTGCGTCGGGGGTTTGCAGGGTGCCAATGAGCAGGAGACCCGGCGTTCGTTTAACGATCCCACCCTTTCGGCCGTCCGGAACTGATCCGACCAAACTCAGGGTCTCTTCTTCCAAGCCGCCAACCTTATGCAAGGAGGAAGCCATGTCTGAATCTCAATGCGGCAAAGCTGCTCGCCTCGCGGGCGCCATCCTGCTGGGCCTGATGCTGGGCGCGGCGCCGGTCGCTGCCCAGGAAGCCACGGCCACACTGGGCGGCGCGGTGAAAGACCCTTCGGGCGCTGTCGTGGCCGGCGCCACGGTGACGCTCACCGATTCCCAGACCGGCATTTCCCGGCAGGCAAAGGCCAGCGCGGACGGGAACTATCTGTTCACGCTCGTCCCGATCGGGAAGTATGAGCTGGCGGCCGAGGCCACGGGGTTCAGTAAGTTTGACCAAACCGGCATCGTGCTCGACATCAATCAGAACGCCCGGCAGGACATCACGTTGCAAATCGGCTCGACCACTCAGGTGGTGGAAGTGTCCGGCAACGTCAAGCAGGTGGACACGGTGAGCGCCACGCTTGGCAAAGTGGAGACCGAGCAGCGCATCCTCGACCTGCCGCTGGTGGGCCGCGACACGCTGCAACTGGGATTGCTGCAAGCGGGCGTCTTCGCGCCCGACCCCGACGACGGTTCCGGAAATCCATTCTCCGTGAGCGGGCAACGATCCGAATCGCTGACCTTCCTGCTGGACGGCGCTGACAACAACGATTTTCTCGGCAACAACATCATCCTCAGCCCCAACCCGGACGCGGTGCAAGAGTTCAAGATCATCACCAACAACTACCAGGCCGAGTACGGCCGGACGTCGGGCGGCATCGTCAACCAGGTCATCAAGTCCGGCACGAACAGCTTTCACGGCAGCGGCTTTGAGTTCGTGCGCAACGACGCGCTGAACGCGCGCGATTTCTTCATCCCCGACGTCACGCCCTTCAAGCGAAACGTCTTCGGCGGCACCGTCGGCGGCCCGATCAAGCGCGATAAGACGTTTTTCTTTGCTTCTTATCAAGGGACGCGGCGCCGCGAAGGCCAGGTGGCGCCGGTGAACACCACCCTGACCCCGGCGGAGCGGGGCGGCGACTTCAGCAGTCTGCTCGCCAGCGGCGTGCAACTGGTGAATCCAGTTACCGGCGCGAACTATGTTAACAACCAAGTGCCGGTGAATCCCATCTCGGCCAACTACATCGCCAAGTATGTTCCGCTGCCCAACGTCGGCACCAACGGATTCGTCTCGGCGCCCTCGGGCCGCATCCGCGACGACCAGATGATCTACCGCGTCGATCATAATTTTAACGAGACGAACACGCTCTCGGGCGTTTACCTTTTTGAGAACAGCAGCGACTTCTTTCCCTTCGAGATTCTCAACGGCGCCTCCACCGGCGGCAACGTGCCGGCGGGCTCCGCCTTTACCGACGCCAATCGCTTTCAGACGGGTTCGATTACCTGGACTCACACGTTCGGCCCCACCCTGATCAACGAAGCCCGCTTCGCCGCCAATCGCAGCGCCGGCCTTACGGCAGTGCCCGTGGACCACACCACGCCCCAGCAACTCGGCTTCACCAACGTCAATCCCGACGACCCGGCAGGCGCCGCTCCACCGATCATGTCGGTCACCGGCGGCTTCGAGCTCGGACCCTCGCCGCAGGGGCCGACCAAGATCCACGACGTGACGTTTCAGTGGCAGGATACGGTTTCCTGGCAGCACGGCCATCACTCGTTCAAGTTCGGCGGCGACATCCGCCGCATCCGCAACAATTTCGACTTCGACTTCTACAACAACGGCAGCTTCTTTTTCGGCGAGTTCGGGTCGCTCACCGGCAACAGCCTGGCCGATTTTGTGGGCGGCTTCCCGGAGGAGTTCTTCCAGTTCTCCAAGGCTATCTACGGCATCCGCGAAGGCTCCTACTACGGCTTTGCGCAGGACAACTGGAAGGTGCGCCCTCGGCTGACGCTCGATCTCGGGCTGCGCTACGAATACAACTCGCCGCAGACGGACCCGCACAACGAGATCATTGGCTACTTCCCGGGCCAGCAGTCGACGGTGTTTCCGGCGGCCCCGCCGGGATTCCTTTACCCGGGCGACCCCGGCACGCCGAACCAGGGGCTCGTCTACGCCGATCGGAACAATTTTGCGCCGCGCCTCGGATTCGCCTGGGATATGCTGGGTACCGGCCGCCTGGTGATGCGGGGCGGCTTCGGCATCTTTTACGATGTAGAGGATGGCGCTTTGAACTTGCAGTTCGGCGGCCAGCCTCCCTTTGGCGACGTGACCGATTTGTTTCCCGCGAACAACCAGCTCGGAGGCAATTACCTGGCTGACCCGTTCACGCCGCTGGGCATTCAGAATCCGTTCCCGTTCACCAAGGTGGGGACTTTCTTCGTTCCCGCCATCTCCTTCGCCTATGTTGCTGACCCTCGCTTCCGCACCCCTTACTCGGAGAATTTCAACTACGGCTTCCAATACCAGTTGACGCCCAACACCCTGCTCGAAACCGTCTACGTGGGCAGCCTGGGAAGAAAGCTGATCAGCACCGCCGACCTCAATTTCCGCAACCCGTCCCTGCTGGCGACCTATAACAACGCCGGCATCAATCTCGATTGCGCGCGGCCCTTGTCCGGCTGCTCTGGAACGACCGATCCGAACGCCGTCCCTACGCTCGCCACCGGGCAGATCCTGGCTGACCTCTCGAACGGCGTTTCCGCCAGCCACGAGCTGCAGGTGACGCTCGACAAGCGGCTGAGCCACGGCTTTGAGACGCGCGTGGCCTATACTCTGTCCAAGACCACCGACCTGACCTCCGGCTTCCGCGCCCGTTCTTCCACTTTCACTGATCCCGTCAACTATCAGCTCGACCACGCCCTGGCCGATTTCGACGCCACGCATCGCCTGGTAATTAGCGGCGGATGGCAATTGCCTTTCAACCGGGCGGCAGGATCGAACCGTTACCTCAAGAAGCTGGCCGGGGGCTGGAACCTGGAAAGCATTGTCACCTTCCAGTCGGGCAATCCGTTCACCATCTTCCAGAACAATAATTCGAGCTTGCAGAACAATTTTCTCGACCGGCCGGACGTGCTCGGTCCCATCCAGGTATTCAGCGATCCCCGGCAAAATCGCACGTTCACGCCGACAACGGCCGGCACCGGCAGTTGCTTTGTGCCCACCGACGCCAACGGCGTGACCGCCACCGGCAACTTCTTTTTCAATCCCACGAATCTGGACTGCGCCACCGTCGCCGCATTCACCTTCGGAACGCTCGGCCGCAATACCCTGCGCGGTCCCGGCATCAACAACTGGGACCTTTCTTTGATCAAAGATACGCAGATTACCGAGCGCCAGAGGATCGAGATCAGGGCGGAGTTCTTCAATGCCTTCAACCACGCCCAGTTTAGCAACCCCGACGCCGGCGGCTTTGACGGAACCTTCGGCCAGCTTGTGGCCACGCGCGGGCACGATTCGGACACCACCAGCGGCGCGCGTATCATTCAATTCGGGATCAAATACTACTTCTGAGGGGGCACAATGCGAATCGGGAAACCGGCCTGGCTGTTACTCTGTCTGGCTCTTGCTGTTGCTCTGGGGCTCTCACAGGATGACTGGCCTTCCTACGGCCACGACCCCGGCGGCATGCGTTACTCGCCGCTCACGGAAATCAATCGCCAGAACGTCGCCCAACTCAAGGTTGCCTGGACCTTCCACACCGGCGACATTTCGAACGGCAGCGGCGACCGCAGGCGGAGCGGCTTTGAGGCCACACCGATTGTGGTGGATGGGACGCTCTATTTCACCACCGGCTTCAATCGGGTGATCGCCCTCGACCCTGAAACGGGAAAGCAGCGCTGGGCTTACGATCCCTTCGTTGATCCCACGGAAGATTACGGCGACGGGCTCGTCAACCGCGGCGTCTCCACCTGGCTCGATCCCGCGCGTCCCGCCGGCCAGGCGTGCCACCGGCGCATCTTCGAAGCCACGCTCGACGCGCGCCTTATCGCGCTCGACGCGGCCACCGGCGCCCCCTGCGCCGACTTTGGTGAATACGGCCAGGTGAGCCTAAGGAACGTCCCGCGTTACGTGGAGGGCTGGTACCACATGACTTCACCGCCCGCCGTGATTGACGACCTGTTGGTGGTGGGCTCGGCGATTGACGATAACGGTCGCGTGGACATGCCCGGCGGTGTCGTCCGAGCTTTTGACGCGCGTACCGGCGCGCTGCGCTGGAGCTGGGAACCGATTCCGCCCAACCCGGCGGACTCGAAGACCTGGCGCACCGGCGCCGGCAACGCCTGGTCCGTGATGGCCGTGGACCCCGAGCGCGACCTCGTCTTCGTGCCCACTGGCAGCGCCAGTCCCGACTACTACGGCGGCATGCGGCTGGGCGACGACAAGTGGGCGGATTCCGTGGTCGCGCTCCACGCGAAAACCGGCAAGCTCGCCTGGGGATTCCAGCTTGTTCACCACGACCTCTGGGACTATGATACCGCCGCGCCGCCGCTGCTCGCGACGATCGAGCACGACGGCCGCAGAGTTCCGGTGGTCATCCAGGGCAACAAGACTGGATTCCTTTACGTGCTCGACCGCGATACCGGCGCGCCGGTGTTTCCCGTCGAGGAGCGCCCCGTGCCGCAAAGCGACGTGCCGGGCGAAATGACGTCACCTACGCAACCGGTGCCTGCAGCGCCGCCCGCGCTCGCGCCGCAGAGGTTTTCGGACGCCTGGGGACTTACGCCGGCCGATCGCGACGCCTGCCGCAAGATGATGGAAGGGGTGCGGAACGAAGGAATCTTTACGCCACCTTCCGTTAAGGATACCCTCGCCGTGCCCGGCAACGTCGGCGGCATGAACTGGAGCGGGTACGCTTTCGACCCGGCGCGCAGCCTGCTGATCACAAACACCACCAACCTGCCGTTCATCATGGGAGTCATCCCGCGCGACCAGTTCGACGAGGCTCACCGTCACGGCCAGGGCGAGTACTCAGGCCAGCGAGGCGCGCCCTACGGCATGCATCGGCGTCCGTTCCTCTCGCCGGGACTCCACCTGCCTTGCATTCCCCCACCCTGGGGCACGCTGGTCGCCGTGGACATGAACGAGGGCAAAATCCGCTGGCAGGTCCCGCTCGGCACCTTTGCGCCCGGCAATCCTGCCGTGCCGCCGGGCTCCATCAGCTTTGGCGGTCCGATTGTGACCGCAGGGGGCCTCGTCTTTATCGGCGGAACGGTTGACCCGTACTTCCGCGCCTTCGACGTCGAAACCGGCAAGGAGCTCTGGAAGGCGCAGCTCCCGGCCAGCGGCCAAGCCACGCCCATGACCTACCGGCTCGCGAACGGCAAGCAATACGTGGTGATTGCCGCCGGAGGCCACGCCAAGGTGGACGCGGAGCCGCAAAGCGACGCTCTGGTGGCCTTCACGTTGCCGTGATGAACATGGCCACCGAATCACTTTCACCTGAGGGCAAAAAGCTGGCGCAGGGAATCTTTCGCGAGACGATGGCGGCGATTGATGTGCGCCATGCCATGCTTGCGAAGCTTCGGCGCGAGGGGAATACGCTCCACGCCGGAGATCTCGCGGTCTCCGTTGCCCGTCCGCCTCGCGTGGTGGCGTTCGGCAAAGCCGCCAATCGCATGGCGGGCGTGCTCGACGAGATCCTGGGCGGACAGGTGGAAGCCGGCGTGGCCGTCTCTCCGGCCGAGCCGCCTCAGAAGCTCGACCGCTTCCGTTACTTTGTGGGCGGCCATCCTTATCCCAACGCGGGGAGCTTCGGGGGCGCGGCAGCGGCGCTTGAATTGATCTCAACGAGATCCTCCGGCGACCTCATCATCTTTCTCGTCTCCGGCGGCGGCTCGGCGCTGTTCGAAAAACCGCTCGATGCCGCGGTCAGCCTGGCCGATCTTGTCGAGTTCAACCGGATTCTGGTGACCTGCGGACTGCCCATCGAGCAGATGAACACGCTGCGGAAGCACCTCTCAGCGGTGAAAGGCGGACGGCTCGCCGCGGCCGCTCACCCGGCGCGGCAGCTCACGGTTTTCATTTCCGACGTGCCCGAGCATCTTCCTTCCATGGTCGCCTCCGGTCCGACCATGCCCGACGAATCCACAGCGGCACAGTGCTACTCCATTGCCGAGGAGAGCGGTCTCGCAGCGAAGTTTCCCGCCGCCATCCGTAAACACTTTGTCGAACGCTCACTCGAAGAGACTCCCAAGCCGGGCGACCCGCGCTTTGCCCATTTGAGTTATTTCTGCCTGCTCTCGAATCGCGACGCCGTGCGGGCGGCAATGGCTGCGGCAGAGAAGTTGGGGTTTCTGTGCGAAATTGATTCCAGCCACTGGGACGCGGAATACCGGCAGGTGGCGAGAGCCAACCTGGCATCGCTGGAAGCGCTGGCGGCGAAACATCCTCGCCGGCCGGTCGCCATCGTGGCGGGCGGTGAAGTGATCAGTCCGGTGACCGGCGCGGGCGTTGGCGGCAGGAATCAGGCCTTCACGCTTTACGCGGCGCAGTTGATCGCCGGCAAACGGCGGGTCGTGTTGAGCGCCGGAACCGACGGCCGCGACGGCAGCAGCCCGGCCGCCGGGGCCGTGGCTGACGGCGAGACCGTCGCTCGCGCCCGGGCGCTCGGCCTTGACCCCGAGCAATATCTTGCCGCCAGTGATTCCTACGGCTTCTTTCACGCGCTCGGAGACACGATCGAGACGGGCGCGACGGACAACAACGTCCGCGACGTGCGCGTTTGGCTGGATTTTGGTTAGCAAGGATACGCACCACAGTCTTTGGTCCGACAATCCCGTATACCGTATGCCATCTACCGCCTACCGTTCTGAGGAGGTCTTATGCCGCAATCTATCGGCTTCATCGGTCTCGGCCTGATGGGCCAGCCGATGGCCTTGAATCTGGTCAAAGCGGGATTCCCGGTGACGGTGTTCAATCGAACAGCCGGCAAGACCGGGCCGCTGGCAAAGGCAGGCGCGAACGTGGCCGCGACTCCTGCGGAAGCCGCGCGCGAGGCGGACGTGGTGGTGATGATTGTCAGCGACACGGCGGCGGTGGAGGAAGTGGTCACCGGCAAGGGGGGAATCCTTGAGACCGTGCGCCTGGGCGCCGTGGTCATTGATTCGAGCACCATCAGCCCCATCGCGAGCCGCAAGCTCGCCTGCCACACCGCTGGCAAAGGCGCAAGCTGGCTCGACGCTCCCGTCACCGGCAGCAAGCACCTCGCGGAGAAAGGCGAGCTTACGTACATGATCGGCGGCGACCGCGAGGCGTTCGACCACGCTATGCCGGTGCTGAGCGTTCTCGGCAAGAAGCACATCTACTGCGGCGCGCACGGGCTGGGCCTCGCGGCCAAGCTATCGCAGAACGCCATACAAGCCGCCATGGTTGAGATCTTCTGCGAGGGATTCGTGCTCGCGTCGAAGGCCGGGCTTCGGCCCGAGACACTGATGGAAGTGATTCAGGGCAGCATGGCCCGCGCCGCGCTGACTGATTTCAAGGCGCCGTTCATCTTCAAGGGTGATTTCACGCCGTACTTTCCGCTCAAGCTCATGCACAAGGACCTGGAGCTGGCCATGGAAAACTCCTACGCGCAGAACGTTCCCATGCCGGTCGCCGCGGCGGTGAAGGAGGTCTACGCGGCGGCCAAAGCTCAGGGGAAGGGAGACCTCGACTATGCCGCCGTCGTTACTTTCCTGGAGGAACTGGCTGGGGTGAAGGTAAGGCAATAGGGTGCCCGCCACGCGGCCCGCCTTACTGGGGGTATATGTTATAGGTGATGGATGGCTTCCGGGCCCAGAATGCCGACGGTTCTGCGAAGTGGCGCATATCGGTTATTCTTTTACGCTGGCGACCGCGACGAGCCGCCCCATGTTCACGTCGAGCGCGACGACAAGGTGGCTAAGTTCTGGCTCGCGCCGGTGAGACTCAAGACGAGCGGTGGGTTCGGCAGCGGGAGATTGGCCGCGTCCAGAGGCTAGTTAAGCGCAACGAAGGAATGCTGATGGAGAGCTGGGATGAGTACTTTAGCGATTGAATCACAGGCTGCAAGGGCGCAGCGCGTCACGTTGGGCAGCGATTCACTGACAGTTGAATTGGCTGACGGACGCACTGTGTCCGCCCCACTCGCTTAGTATCCCCGGCTCGTGCATGGCACTCGGCAGGAGCGAAATCATTGGCGGTTGACCGGCAGCGGAGAAGGAATCCACTGGCCCGACCTCGACGAAGACGTCAGCGTTGAAAATTTGCTGGCCGGTAAGCCCTCTGGTGAGAGCCAACGCTCGCTCAAACGCTGGCTTGAAAAGCGTTCCGACCGTCACGCGCAGTCCCGCTAGTCCCGGTGCCACTGAGACGCCGCACCTAGCGGCGGCTCACCAGCGCAATACCCACGAAGATCAAAGCGATCCCCACCCACTGCCAGCGGTGCAGTCTCTCGCGCAGGAAGATGCACGCCAGGCCCACCGTCACTGCGCCGAAGAGTGACGAGAGCACCGTGACCACCGAGACCTGCTCTGTTGTCAGGCCGACATTGGTCGAGACCATCGCCAGGGTGTCCAGAAGCCCGCAACCGGCAATCAGCCACCACACCTCGCCTTGCGGCAGGCGGATACTCTGGCGGACCGTCCGCGCGGCGAGCGTCAGGGTAGCGATGCTGAGGCCGCGAAAAATCCAGACCGGCATGACGCCACCCATCACCGGCGTCACGCGAAAGCCCAGAACCCAGAACATGAAACCAAAGCCCGCGGCTGCCGCGAGCGCCCAACCGACACCCGGCCCGAGCGGCGCGCTGCCGGCAGGGCGCGGCAAGTCCGGCGTCCGGCTTGGCTCGACGGCGGGCCGTGGCGTGGCGGCGAGAATCACGCCAACGAGCGCCGCGGCGAGGCCGACCTCGCGCGTCACGGCCAGACGTTCGCCACTAGCAAAGGCCAGCGCCGCGGTCAGCGCGGGATAGCTTGCCGCGATGGGACCGACGAGCGCCAGGACGCCGATTTCAAACGCCCGATAGAGCGCGAGCGAAGCCGCCACGTTGAGCAGTCCGGCGGCAATCGCCCAGGCCCACACGCTTCCGTCCGCGTGGGCGGCAAGCCGGTACGGCCCACGCTCTAACTCCAGGTACGCCGTAAGGCCCGCGAACCCGAAGAACTGCATGTAGAGCAGCGTCCGGTAAGCGCCAATCCGGCGCGCCGCATAGCGGGCAAGAAAATCCGCGCCGCCCCAGGAGAGCGCGGCGGACAGTCCCAGTAGAATTCCCAAGAGTTTCCCTTTCGCGATTGTGCCGCCGGCTGAGAGTCAGAATGCAGGACCCATACATAAAGTCGGACATCACGGCAAAATCCGCAAAGTTGTCATGCTGAGGTCGCCGCGGCGGCCGAAGCATCTCGGTAGTTTCTTTCTTGCGCCTCCGAGACAAATACAGGGATTCTTCGGTTCGCTCAGAATGACAGCTTTTTCGGGTTGCGTAAGCTACCGGAAAATTGAATCCCAGTCACCCAATCACTCAATCGCCCGATCACTCAATCAATAGATTCCCTTCACCAGGCCTCCGTCCACCGCGAGCGACACCCCGCTGATGTAGCTCGCCCGCTCGGAGGCGAGAAAGACGACGGCGTTGGCGAATTCCTCCGGCGCGCCGAGCCGGCCGAGCGGCACCTGGGACGTCCAGCGCTTCTGGATCTCGGCGGCGTCAACGCCTTCCGAGGCAGCGGCCTTCGAGCCAAGCGCCTCCAGCCGCGCCGTGAGCGTGTAACCGGGGCAGACGTTGTTCACGAGCACGTTGTACTTGCCGTATTCGTTCGCCAGGCTCTTTACCAGTCCGCTTACGGCAGAGCGCACCGCGTTCGAGAGAATCAGGCCGTCGATGGGCTGCTTCACGGCCACCGACGTAATGGCGATCAGCCTTCCCCACTGCCGCTTCTGCATCAGCGGCAGCACCTCACGCGCGAAATAAAGCGTGCTCATCAGGTTGAGATTCACTCCAGCCTGCCAGTCCTCCACCGTCGTCGCGGCAAAAGGCTTCGACGGCGGGCCGCCGGCATTCGTGACGCAGATGTCCACGCGTCCGAAGCGTTCCGCCGTGGCGGCGACGAAGCGGCGAACCGCGTCGTAGTTCGTCACGTCGAGCGCCTGCGCCAGCACGTCGGCGCCGGTCGCAGCGTGAATCTCCTGTGCCGTGGCGTTCAACGCCGACTCGGTCCGTGCGCAAAGCGCCAGCTTCGCGCCCTCGCCCGCGAGCCCCAGCGCCACCGCCTTACCGAGCCCCTGGCTCGACGCCGCCACGATTGCTACGCGATCTTTCAGTCCCATGTCCATTCAACACCCCCGCTGAAATGTCACGCGACCAACATTGTACACATCCAGCGGCGAGGCAGCGCGAATCCTCTTGACAATGGAGACCGAAGGCTCAGAATGAACGCGGCCTCTCCGATGTTCAACGGCATGGTCACGCTGCAAAAACTGGTGGACACTGTGGCGCTCCTCTATGCCATCCTTTATTTTCCGGCGCCATTCTTCTGGCTCGTCATTCATCCCTTCATCCGTTTCTGGCGGCGCTTCGGCAACCGTTCGTTCTGGATCGCCGCGCCGCTGTGGCTCGCGTTTGCCGCCGGCTTGATTCTCGTTCGCCACAGCCTCTTTGCCGCGCGAATTCATCGAAGCCTCTGGACGGCGATTCCGGGCGCGCTGATGATTGCGTGCGGCCTCTGGATTGGCCGGCAGGTGCATCACGATTTTGGCCTGAGGCGTTTGGGCGGTTTGCCGGAGATGAGTCCCGGCCGCTATGCGGGGGGCGTGGTCAGCGCCGGGATCTACTCGCGCCTCCGGCACCCGCGCTACGTGGAGTACATGCTGACTTTCTGGGGGTTGGCGCTGCTCACCGGCGCGCATGGAATTTTTGTGCTGGCAATTGTCACCGTCCTGATGTATTTAGTTGTCGCGCCGTTCGAGGAACAGGAGCTGCGGGAACACTACGGCGCCGCCTACGACGCTTATGCCCGCGCCGTTCCGCGCTTTGTTCCGCGGCTGCGACGACTGAGACAGGGGGCAGGGAATATGCCCGGCACCTGACACCTGCGTTGGAGGTTTCTTATGCGCAAGCCTTTCCACTTCGTTCTGCCGTTGGCGATCGCGTGCCTTGCGTCGCCGCTCGCGGCGCAAACCGTGTGCCCAGGCGCGAATGTCATCGTCAACAGTCCCGAGGATGCCTTGATGTTGAAAGTCAACGGGGCCGACAATCCTCAGGATCAGGTCGCGGCGCTCGACCAGTTCATTCAGTCGAACGCGGATTCCAAGTTCATTCCCTGCGCTTACGAATACGAGACGATGGCCAACGTCAAACTCAACCAGTTCGACAAGGCCATCGAATACGGCGAGAAGGACCTGGCCGCGAATTACAAGAACGTGAACTTGATGGTGAACCTGGCGAAGGCTTATGTGGGCGCAGTCAAGATCACCGACACGGCGTTCAACGTCATCATGCAGGCGCCCGATCAAATCAAGGCGGAAGCGAGCGCCGCCTCGAGGCCCGCCGGCATCAGTGACGCCGATTGGCGGAAAAGCCAGGAGGCCGCGAAGGACGACCTCGCTTACATGGAGTATGCTTTTTTCAACCTGCTCCCCAGGGTCTCGGACGCTGCCAAGCGCGTCACGCTGCTCGGCCAGTTCGAAAAGGCCTACCCCGATGCCGATGCGAAGCAGGTGAACTACCAGTACTATCTGGCCTACACTCTCGCCAACCAGAGCGAGAAGGCCGACGCTTACGGCGAGAAGGTGATCGCCGCCGACCCCAACGATGCCGAGGTGCTGAACCGTGTCGCGTTTGATTACGCCAACCGGCGCATCAACCTGGACAAGGCCGCGCAGTACGCCAAAAAGGTCACAACGCTCGTGCCCGCCCTTAAGAAGCCCGACGGGGTCGCGGACGGCCAGTTCAAGACCGACCAGAACAACATGGTGGGGATGGCGCACCTGACGATGGGTTACGTGGACTTTCAGAGGGCGGGAAAGACCCGCCGCGTGGCGCCGGCCATTGAAGAGTTCAAGACCGCGTCGGGGCTGCTCGGCGGCAATCCGCAACTCAAAGGAGGAGCCCTGTTTTATCTGGGCAGCGCCTACGAGTTTGAATTTCCGCCGAACCACCACGCCGCCGCCGAGGCGCTCAGCCAGTCTGCCGGCATCGCGAGCCCGTGGCAGGCGCAGGCGCGGACGCTGCTGGCCAGGGTGAAGGCGGCGAAGTAGCGCTGTTGTGGCGCAGGCATCTTGCCTGCACGGGCGCGCCGCGTGGAGAGCAGGCAAGATGCCTGTGCCACAATATCACTGGAAGGCGTCAATCGCTGGCAGCCCGGGGCTTGCGGCGCCAGATGAAATAGACAGGGATGCCCAGCGCCACGATGAGGCAGCCGACGCCGGCTTCGAGCGGCTTTTGCGCCAGCGTGTTCGCGATGAATAGCGCGGCCGCAAGCACGAAGATCACCGGAACCCAGGGATAGCCGTGAACGCGGTAGGGCCGCGGCAGGTCAGGGCGCGTGCGGCGCAGGATAACGACGGCGAGCGCGGTGAGCGCATAGAAAACCCAGGCGGCGAAAATAACGTAGGTGAAAAGTTGATCATAGCGGCCGACGCCGACCAACAGAATCGCCCAGGCTGCCTGGAACAGCAGCGAGAGGTGGGGCGTGCGGAATCGCGGATGCACCGCGCCGCACCAACGGAAGAAGAGGCCGTCCTGCGCCATGGCGTAGTAAATGCGCGCCCCGGCCAACACCATGCCGTTAACGCTGCCGAACATGGCGATGATGATGGCGAGCGTGACGAGGTGCGAGCCGGCGTGCCCGAAGATGCGGACTGCGGCGTCGGCCGCCACGCGCGGCGAGCCCGCGATTTCGTTGAGCGCGAGGACGTGATAGTAGACCAGGTTCAGGCCCAGGTAGATGAGGACCACGGCGGCGGTGCCGAAGATGAGCGCCAGCGGCAGATTGCGCTCCGGACGCTTCACTTCGCCGGCCGCAAACGTCACGTTGTTCCATCCGTCGTAAGCCCACAGCGCCGCCACCATGGCCACACCGAACGAAGCAAGGTAACCGGCGGCGCCGGTTGCGGTGGCCAAGCGGGAAACTGGCGCGCTCTCGGCGGGCGGCCCTTTCACCAGAATGTAGCCGAGCGCGACCAGCGTCACCATCGCGCCCACCTTGAGCCCGGTCAAGATGGACTGCACCGCGCCGCCTTCCTGCACGCCGCGATAGTTGACTGCCGTGAGCAGCACGATCGCTCCCGAGGCCGCGAGCTTCTGTTCGAGCGGCGTGAGCGGCAAGAAATCGGCCAGATACTGCGAGAATCCCACCGCGACCGCGGAGATGGAGCCCGACTGCACGGCCAAAAAAAACACCCAGCCGCACAGGAAGCTCACCAGCGGCCCATAGGCTTCTCGCAGATAGACGTACTGGCCGCCGGCCTGCGGCAGCATGGCGGCAAGCTCGGCAAAGGAGAGCGCGCCGAACAGGCTCAGTGCCCCGGCCACCACCCAGACCGCGAGCGCCGCGCCTTCTCCGCCGGTTTCACGCGTGATCTCCGCCGGTACAATGAAAATGGCGGAACCGATCATGATGCCGATGACGATGGCGGTCGACTGCCACAAGGTCAGGGCCCGAACGAGTTGCGGCTGGGAGGCAGCGGCGGACGGGGAAACCGGCAACGGCGAGGTTTGGGTTCGAGCCGGCGGGTTGATGTTAGCTTCCACGCGCGCGCCAAAGGTAGCGCAGCCAGCCGGGGGTGTCAACGGATGAATGCCTCTTTCCGAGACCCGAACCCCGAAACCCGAAACCCGAATCCCGAGGTTGAAGGAGTCCGATGAAAGCGAAAATGGAAACGTCGTCGAAAACAAAAGAGACTGCAGACGGGCGGGTGGCGGTCAAGAAACTGGCGCTCGTCGGCGCCGGAAAGCTGGGCGAGGGCTTACTCGCCGGCATCCTCGGCTCACGGATGATTCCAGTGGACCGCGTGGTCGCCACCGTGGCCCATCAGCCGCGCGCCGATTACCTCGCGGGCAAGCACGGCATCAAGGCTCACACCGACAACCGGAAGGCCGTCTCCGGCGCCGACCTCGTGCTGATCTGCTTGAAGCCGCAACAGGTGCAGGGTTTTCTGCACGAGGTCAAAAGCGAACTGCGTAAGGACGCGCTGCTGATTTCGGCCGCCGCCAGCGTCACCACGGGGCTGATCGAGCGCGAGCTCGGCCGCGCGGCGCGTGTGGTCCGCGCCATGCCCAATACGCCTTGCCTGATTGGCCACGGTATGACCTCCATCGCGCGCGGCAAGCACGCCACCGACGACGACGTGGCCCTGGCCCGGACCATCTTCAGTTCCATGGGACGCGCCGTGGTCGCGGACGAAAAGCACATGGACGCCATCACCGGCCTCTCGGCCTCAGGCCCCGCTTACGTCTACCTGATTATCGAATCGCTCGCCGAGGCGGGCGTCAAGCTCGGCCTGCCGCGCGAACTTTCAACCGAACTCTCGGCGCAGACGCTGCTGGGCGCCTCCGCCATGGTGCTGCACTCCGGCGAGCATCCGGCGAAGCTTAAGGACATCGTGACCACTCCGGCCGGTTGCACGATTGACGGATTGCTCGAACTCGAAGAAGGCGGTTTGCGCGTGACGCTCATCAAAGCCGTGGTGAAGGCCGCCGAGCGCGCGCGGGAACTGGTCGAGAGCCATAACACCTGAGCCTCCGCCCGGTGCTCTTCGGCTCTTGGAGCAGCAAGGTCACAAAAGGGGCAACTCTGGAATCCAGCCCGGCGGACAACCTGACGGGAACCATCGCGGGCCGCTTTGCCATTCACGCGCGTCTCGGCGCGGGCGGCATGGGTGAGGTCTACCGCGCCGAGGATCTTCGCCTGCGGCGCTCGGTCGCGATTAAGCGTCTCTCCCCGCAGCTCGCCGCCGATCCCAGCTACCATCAGCGCTTCCTGAAAGAGGGGCAGCGCGCCTCCGCCCTCAATAACCCTCACATCGCCGGCATCTACGATGTGCTCGAATCCGGAAACGAGCTCTACCTGGTGATGGAATACATCGAGGGCTCCACGCTCCGCGAGCGGCTGGCGCAGCCGGTGGACCTGGCCGAGTTTCTCGAAATCGGCATCCAGTGCGCGGAAGCCCTGCAGGCGGCGCATGCGAAAGGGATCGTGCACGGTGACGTGAAGCCGGAAAACATCATGCTGACGCCTTCGCGGCAGGTCAAAATCCTTGACTTTGGCGTGGCCCGGCGCCTGGTTACAGCCAATCGTCCGGTTAGCGCCAGCCTGCCCACCGCCGACATCAACGCCCAGAGCGCCAGCCTGCTGACGCAGCAACCCGGAATCTCCGGCACGCCGGCCTACATGGCTCCGGAAGTGATGCTTGAGAAGCCCGTGGACGGTCGCGCTGATATTTTCGGTTTGGGCGTCGTCTTCTACGAGATGCTGGCGGGCTCGAACCCTTTCCGGTCCGACACCTTCCTCGGAACCACAGGACGTATTCTGCACGAGACACCTCCGCCCCTCGCACAGGTGAACCCTAGGGTGCCAGCAAAGGTTGAGCAAGTAGTGAATCGAACACTGGCGAAGGACCCCACCGAGCGTTACCCGACCGCAGAGGACCTCGCCAACGATTTGCGGGCGCTCGAACGTGAGCTCGAGGCCGGCGCTCTCGCCGCCGGACGCCGATGGCGCGTTCCTCGCCGCTATCGGATGGGAGCGGCGGTCCTGGCAACGCTGGCGGTGGTCATCGCCGGCGTGCGGCTTGCGCGCCACTCCGGCCTGCTGAGCCGCCCGAGTCAGTCAGGCCAGCCGGCCGCTCCCGCCCAGCCCATCACCCAGCAGCTCGTGGTGTTGCCGTTCGACGCCATCGGCGGAGACGCCCGGTTGCAGGCCTTTGCCGATGGCCTCACCGACACGCTCACCGGAAAGCTCACTCAGCTCACCGCGACGCGTTCGCTCGGAGTATTCCCGGCGAGCGAGGTGCGGGCTCACAACATTCACAGCGTGGAAGAGGCGCGAAAGGAGTTTGGAGTCAACCTGATCTTGACCGGCAGCCTCGAAAGCGCGGGGCCCCAGGTGCGCGTGACCACGGTTTTGATTGACGGCAAGACTCGCCGGCAGGTGGGCTCGGCGACGGTGACCGCCGCCCTGGCCGACGCCTTTGCGGTGGAGGACCAGGTCGTGGCGAGCTCGGTGCGCATGCTGGGGATCGAGCCGGAAGAGAAGGAGCGTGAGACCCTCGCCGCTCACGGCACCCAGCAGGCGGCGGCTTTCAATGACTACCTCGAAGGGCGCGGTTACCTGCAGCACGCCGCAAAGCCCGAAAACGTGACGAGCGCCATCCAGGCGTTCAACCGCGCCCTCGAAAAAGATCGCGGCTACGGCCTGGCTTACGCCGGCCTCGGCGAAGCCTACTGGGCACGTTTCGACGCCACCCACGATTCATCCTGGGTGGGACTGGCCCGCAACGTTTGCCGAAAGTCAGCAAGCCTGGGCAACGCCGGCGCCGAGGCGTACGCCTGTCTCGGCCTAGTCGCGAACGGCACCGGCCAGTATGCGGCAGCGGCCGGCGAGTTCAAGCACGCGCTCGAACTCGAACCCACCAGCGATGAAGCTTACACTGGCCTGGCGCAGGCTGACGAGAAACTTGGCAGGTTTTCCGAGGCGGAGAAGACCTACCAGCAAGCGATTGCTTTGCGTCCCAACTACATGCTGGCATACGGCTGGCTGGGCACCTACTACTTCGACCGCGGCCGCTATAGCGACGCCGCGCGCATGTTCCAGACCGGAGTGGATCTCTCTCCGGATTGGTTCTTCGCATATAGCAACCTGGGCGGCGCGTATGTGATGGAAGGCCGTTACGCCGACGCCATCGAGCCGCTCCAGCGTTCGATTGAGATTCAACCCACCGCGGCCGCCTATTCCAATCTCGGCACGGCGTATTATTACGGCCCGCACCAGTTCGCGGCGGCGGCTCACGAGTACGAGCAAGCCACCAGCCTCGACCCTCGGGAATATGACCTCTGGGGCAACCTCGGTGACGCCTATTATTGGGCTCCCAACCAGCGCGATCGCGCCGCGGCGGCCTATCGCAAGGCAGTCGAGCTGGCGCAGCAGTCGCTGGCCGTCAATCCCAAGGACGCTACCGTGCTGAGTTATCTCGCCACCTACGAGGCGATGCTCGGCGACCGGAGCGCGGCCGCGGTCCCGCTCGCGCGGTCCTTGCAGCTCGCACCGCACGACCCCGAAATCATGTTCAACGCGGCGCTCGCCCAAAACCAGCTGGGGGACAAAGACCAGGCGCTCGACTGGCTGACGAAGGCGGTGGCCGCCGGCTACCCGGTAGCGAACTTGCGCAATACGCCCAACTTTAGTAATCTCCAGGATGATCGGCGCTTCGAAAAGCTGCTGTCGCGCCGGTGAATTCTGACTAAGGGGGACGATATGAAAGGCCTTTCGAAGTTCGCCATAAGTCTCGTCGTGGTCGGCGTGGCCCTGCTCGTTCCGGCGAGCGCTGGCGCCACCCTCGGATCAAGCCCCATCGAGGCCTGCACGGATCCCACTGGCACGTACACGTTCACCGTTACGATCACTCTGGCGCAAGATGGCACGCCCATCGCTACGCCGGCCACGAACAAGAACGGCACTTGCGTGGATGGAGGCGACATCATCGCCTTTGTTCTGCCCGCGGGCGCCACCAATTGGAGCGCCAGCTTCCCCACGCCGACCGCCGGTTCGCTGTTCCAGAATAACTGCACGTTTGGGAATGGCACAGGCGAGAGTTCCAGTTGCACCGTTGTGAACTCCCCCTCCAGCGCCACCTACAGTTACAGCGTGACGGTTAACGGCAAGACGCTGGACCCGCACGTCATCATCAAGGGTGGCGCCAGGCGCAGGCATCACCGCCGGCATCACAAGCCCAAGCCTGCTGTTCCGACCCAGCCCTAGTCAGCGGGCCGCTGGAAACGTTTCACGATGTCATCCTGAGGAGCCCGCCGCGTGGGGCGACGAAGGATCTCTGCATTCGTTTGGTACAGCGATTCCTCACTTCGGTCAGCATGGCACGCCAACCAGCTTTTCCCCGGTTCCATGCCGCGCCTCGCAGCCCGCTCCTTCGCCCCAGCCTCCCCAGCTCTCAAGAGAGTTTTGCAGCATCCTGCCGAATTTGGAGTGTAAAATTGAGTAGGGGTCTCGGGCTGAGCCGGGATTCCAACGCGGGGCAAAGGAGGAAGTCCATGAAAAAGGTCTTGGCAGCGATACTGGGCGCGATGCTTGCAATCACGGCGGCGGCCGTGCGCTCGCGCGCCGCGATTCAGGGAGATTACGTCGAAGTGCGCAGCGCCGATGTCTACACCGGGCCGTGCTTCGCCAATTCGCAGGTTGGATTGGAGGGCAATCAAGCCATCATGGCCTGGACGGTGCGCCAGGGAACGTGGCGCGGCGTCCGCCTGGACGGCTTGAGCGTGGTGGCGGTCGTGAAGACTCAGGCGACGCTGGGCGATGTTGATCACAACCCCTATCCAGCCACGGCCGTCTTGATCCTCGACGCGCGCTCCAGCGGCCCCCAGCGGCAGGCGCTCCAGGAGTTCGCCCAATCGCAGGCCGGCCGCCTGCTCGACCACATCGTGCGTGTGGACGTGGCGCCCATCAACGTGAAGACGATCGAACATGGCAGCGTCCGCCTGACCGCGGGCAAGCTGGCGCGGATCGAGACCCGAAGCCTCTGCGCCGCTGACCACCTCTGCGGCAACGAAGAAGTCTACTATCCGCCGCTCGTCAAGCTGGCCCATTCGATGCCGGCGTTCACGCTCGAAGAAGGCTTCTCAGGCAAGGGACTCGGCGTGGTGTGGGATCGCGCCGACACGCGCAGCGCGTTTGTGGGGACGTTTGTGCTGTGAGTATCGAGGACCGAGAAGTGAGAAGCGAGAGGGCGGGTGGCGCAGACATGGCCGCGTTTGCCATGTCTGCGAGCTAACTTATCGCATACATCGCAGCAGCGCGATATGCGCCACCCACGCCCCTGCGATGGCGATGGAGGAAGGAATATGAAGAGTAAGGCATTCATCGGACTGTTTCT
This sequence comes from Terriglobia bacterium, assembly GCA_035934405.1. GTDB lineage: Bacteria > Acidobacteriota > Terriglobia > UBA7540 > UBA7540 > DASYXW01. The sequence goes on along the minus strand of DASYXW010000065.1, from coordinate 13,206 downwards.
GGCGCTTGCCCTCGCGAGCGCTGCCCTCGGGCAGGATTACCGTATTGTGCCCGCCCCGCCAGCCGCTGCCGGCGCTCTGCCCCCGGCGCTCGTAGCCCTGTTGCAGCCGCAGGGCGAGCGCCTGCTCGACTCGAAGAACCAGCCGATCTCCGAAGTCTGGTTCGTCAAAGCCCTGCCGGCCTCGACCAACGCCAGCGCTCCGCCCGACGTCCTTTACAAGAACTTCACGGTCGGCGAACTGGTGGGCGCCCTCCATCTCTTCAGCATGTGGGACGACTACCGCGACCAGAAAATCAAGCCCGGCTACTACACGCTGCGTTACGCGCTCATGCCGCAGGATGGCAATCACATGGGCGTGAGCCCTTACCCGGACTTCCTGCTGCTCTCGCCCGTGGCCGCCGATACCCATTACGGCGAGACGCTCAAGATCGATGACCTGCTGAAACTGAGCCGGATGGTTGCAGGCACCGGTCACCCCTCCGTCGAGAGCCTGGTGCCGGTGAATCCCGCGTACAAGAATTTGCCCGCCGTCGTGGCCGACGATCAGGGGCACGTGGCGCTGCAAATGAAACTGACGAGCGGATCGGGGAGTGCCGGAGGGTTCGAGTTCGCCTTGCTGCTGCTGGGCGACATTCCCCAGGCCGACGGGTCGTAGAGAAGCTTTCGCGGATTCTCAGTGATGACGCGATCATCCCATGCGTTTCTGTGTGTCGCGAGCGGGTTGGCTACACTGCTAGCCCTCCCAAGCTGGGCGCGCGGGGTCGTCGCGCATGAGTCCGGCGCCCACAACTCCGGCGCCCAGGAGTCGGGCCGCATCACCGGCGCGGTGAATATTCTTGAAGGCCGCCTGCTGGCGTCTGGCGCTGCGCCTGTCCTAAACACCGGCAGCCGGGAAGTCCGCCTGGGCTCGACGTCCCTCTACCTCTTGCACACCCTTGCTGACCCGCGCCTCGCGAAGCGCGACGTGCGTCTGCAAGGCGTCATGGCCGCGGATGGAACCTTCCAGGCCGAGCACCTCTGGACCGTCAAGGACGGCAAGCTTTACAAGGTCCGCTACTACTGCCACGTCTGCAACATTGCGGCGATTGAGCCCGGCCCGTGCGTCTGCTGCCAGCGGCCCACCGAGCTCGAAGAGATTCCGGTGGACGAAGTCACGCCGGATACGCTGGTGGTGCCGTGAGGAACAGTTGTCAGTTCGTCAGTTTTCAGTCCGCCATGGCGGGTCCGGTTATCGTTTGCCGCAACGCTTTGTCACCGCGCAGGCAACGGGGACAAAGGACCAAGGACAGCCATCAACATTGACAGATGCCACTGCCGAGTGTTACAAAGATATGAACCGGATCAAATTGCCCCAGCGCTTCGATGCGGTGAGCGTAGCTCAGCTTGGTAGAGCGCCAGACTGTGGCTCTGGACGTCGCGGGTTCGAATCCCGTCGCTCACCCCAGGACTTGCATTTCAACGCCGAATCAGGAATCGACAATTGAGAACGAACTGGCGACCGGGAACTGGCAACTGAGGTCCGATGCCTGCTAACCTGCCCGACTATATCCGCGCTTCGGTTCCCAACCCGGCTTCAAATCGCGCCCCCTGGTACAAGAACACCGCGCCCGCCTACGCCGGCGTTTTCCTCTGGGTGGCCTTCTACCTGCAGATCGCCGTGCCGACGCTCAGCCAAGCCACGCTCGGCGTCTGCCTGGCGGGTCTCGTGGTGGCGGCGTTCCTCTGTTTCGCCCTTTATTACTACGCTCCCGGCATGCTGGGCATGCAGACCGGGCGGCCGCTCTACGTGGTGGGCTCCTCCACCTTCGGGACCACGGGCGGCTACCTCATGCCCGGCCTGCTGATGGGCCTGTTGCAGCTCGGCTGGTTCGCCGTCGCCACCTACTACGCCGTGGTTTACATCTTGCAGGGTCTCCACAGGGACCCGGCGCAGTCGCGCACGCTCTTCATCGGGATTGCCATCGTGTGGGCTTACGCGCTGGCCTGGGTGGCGATCAAAGGCATCGCTTATGTGGCGCGCGTCGCTCAGTTCCTCAACTGGGTGCCGCTGGTCATGATCCTCATCGTCTTTTGGGCCAACAAGGACGGAATCTCCAATTACCAGCCGCCGAGGAATGATGCGGCCGCCGGATTCCTCACCATGATGGCGGTGGTCATCGGCTTCTTCGCCACGGCGGGGGCGGCCGGCGCCGATTTCGGCATGAACAACCGCAACCGCCGCGACGTCGCGCTCGGCGGGCTTACCGGCATCACGCTCGCCATCATCATCGCCGGCGGCTTGCCGCTGCTCTCGGTCGCCGGTTATGTCGGCAAGCATCCAGGCGCCGCCGACTACACGTATACGCGAGCCATCACGAGCGCCGGCAGTCTTGCGCCCGCGGTGTTCTTCTTGTTCGCTGCCGCTTCGCTGGTCCCCACCTGCTTCTGCACCTTCATCGCCTCGAACAGCTTCGGCACCATGCTGCCGAAGATTCCGAAGTCCGTTTCGACGCTGGTGGGCGTCACCATCGGGCTGCTTCTGGCGATCACGGGTGTGGCCGAAAATCTAATCGGATTCTTTGTCATCGTCGGCGCTTCTTTCGGCCCCATTTGCGGCGCGATGGCGGCGGACTACGTCCTTGCCGGTTACAAGTGGTCGGGCCCGCGGCGAGGAATCAACTGGGCGGGCTACGCGGCCTGGGCGGTAGGATTCGTGGTCGGCGTTCTCGATAAGATGCCCGGCGTTCCTGCCTCTGCGGTGCGCGCCGACCGTCCCGAGGTGCTATTCTCGTTCATCGCCGGCTTCGTGGTGTACTTCGCGCTCTCGAAGGTCGGACTGCGGCCGCCGGTCGTGGAGGTACAAGGATGAGGGGATTCGGGAGTCAGGAGTCGGGAGTCGCCAGTCCACGCCTGCTCGTAAGGTGGATCGTCGCGTCGGTTCTCGGCCTGTTGCTGGCCTCGGTTGACGCCGGCGCGCAGGCGGTCAGGGTTGTCACCGACCGGCCCAGCTACAATGCCGGCTCCGAAGTGCGGGTCGAAGTCGTCCCCATGCCAGATCAGTCAGTATCCGGTCCTCATCTCGCCGCGAGCATTCGTTATGCCGGGGAGACACAACCCGTCGCCAGCCACATCCCACTGCGCGCCGCGGCGGCACATACTTCAAAGACGTCCGCGGTCTACGCGCCCCTGTGGAGAATCCCTCCCTCGGCGCGAGCGGGACGCTACGAGATTGACCTCGACGGCGCGAGCGGAACGGATGCGGCGTCGTTTGTGATTTACCGGAAGCTCGTCCAAGTCGAGAGGATCGAATTAGGTAAGACCTTTTACACCTCCGGAGATCCCGTCGAGTGTGCCGTGATCGTCAAGAATCTCACCGCGAAGCCGCTCAAGGGTCTGCGCGTGGAATTCTCCGACCGCTACTGGCCCTGGATTGCCGGGCCTGCCGACCAAGCGAAGTCGAGTATCGTGCCGCTCTCGACCAACCTCGCTCTCGCGTCGGGCCAAGCGCGCGAGATTCGCTCCGCTCATGCGGGTGTGGCCGCCGTGGTGAAGCAGCCCACCGTACATCAATATGGCGTTGTCGTATGGGACCACGACCGCAAGAACGTCCTCGACATCGCTTTCAGCAAGCTGACGTTGATTCATCCGATGGGTGTCGATTCGCCGCGGCCGTACCCCGGCCAGTACGCTTATCCCAACCTGGGCGCGGTCCATTTCGACGCTTACCGTCACTTCTATCCTCCGTCGCTCGATTCCGCCGCCATCGAATTCGACCGCTCGCACACTATGTTCCCGGCCGGCGGGTCGGCAGAGATCAGCTTGGCGCTTCGCAACCCGACTTCGAAGCCCTGGCATGGGGTCTCGATTGGCGCCCGACTACTTGCAGCCGACGGCTCAGAGGTCGCGAAGCAAGCGTTGGCGGAACCGGCTGATCTCGCTCCTGGCGGCTCGCCGCTGAATAAGAGCCTGGCATTCAAGCTTCCCGCTGCCGCCGGCGTCTATCGCGTCGAGGTCACGGCGGCGGATGCTTCCGGTAACCTGCTGGCCGCGAGCGCGCTTGAGCTCGCCGCCAACCCGTTGCCCAAATCCATCATGGTGTTTTGCGCCCACGAGGACGACGAGGGCGGCCACGCAGGCATGATTCGCGCCGCGGTGGAGAATCACATCCCGATTCACTTCGTGTATTTCACCAGCGGCGACGCCGGCGCCTGCGACCGCTACTACGAGCATTCCTGTGGCCCGGACGAAGCCTTGAACTTCGGCGCCATTCGCATGGACGAGACGCGCGCCGTGCTCGGACACCTCGGCGTGCCCCGCGACGACATTGATTTCCTGGGCCTGCCCGATGGCGGCTCGGGGAAGATCTGGTACGACCACGTGCCGGAGTCAAATCCGTACGTCTCCGTGCTGCTCGCGGGCGACCACGCGCCTTACGAGGGCCTCTACCGGCCGAATCTCGCTTACGCGCGCGATACTGTGGTCGAGGCTGTAAAAGAGCTGATCAGGAAGTTCCAGCCCGAGGTCATTATCACCGCGCATCCGCCCGCCGAAGGCCACATCGACCATATTGTGAACAACTATTTCGTGGTGAAGGCGCTCCAGGAACTGCTTCGCCAAGGGGCCGTTTCGCCGGAGGTCAAGGTGTTGGTGGACCGCGTCTACGATCCGAAGACGATGCCCGCAACGCCCTATCACTACGCCCAGCACGATTTCTACGTCTCAGGCGAAGCCGCGGCCCTGGCCCAGGAAGCGGGCTGGTTCTACCAGTCGCAGGGCGCCACCAGCGCCGAAGGCTACCTGCACGACTTCGACAAATTGCGGCGCAGCGAGCCCTACCGCGAAGTGTTAGACTGGAAAGAGCACGAGGGATGGAACGACAAACCTTAGCCCATGAGTGAAGCCCTGGAAGAATCCGTGAAGGCCATAAGCGCCACGGCCGCCGGCGACGAAGGCGCCGCCTCGCTCGCCGTTTTTCCCGCCGAGCCTTTCGCCTGCCCGTCCTGCGGCCAATTGCTCGGCCCGGCATGCCGCGTGTGCGTCGCCTGCAAGGAGCCGATCGACCCGGCGCGAATCAAGGCCCAGCCGCCGGTCAATGTGGCGGCGCCCAGCGAATTCAAGCCGCCGCCGCGGACCGTGGTGCCGAGCGTGCCTTTTCCGTGGGGACTGTTCTTCCTGGTGTTGGGCTTCACCTGGCTCGCCGCCGGGGCCACACTGCACTTCCTCGGCCCGAAGGATTTTCAGCTCGTGTTCGGACTCGCGCAGTTACTCTTATCCGCCTGGATTTTTTACGACGCGCGAGAGAGGCGGATACCGAAGCCGTGGCGCTGGGCCATCAGCGCGCTCGTCGTGTGGGTTGTGATCTTTCCGTGGTACCTGGCTCGCCGCCGCACCCGCGACGCCGCCTGCCCCTTCATGGAAGCGGAAACGAGCCCGTTCTTTCGAACACTCGTCGTGTTCCTGCTTCTTGCCTTGGGTCTCGTGCTCGTCTACAGGAACGTCCCGCTGCCCAAGTAGGCACCACTAGCCACTAGCCACTGTTTCTCTACGTTCCCGTCCCCGACAGCGGCACAATCTGCGGGCTGCCCCCTCCGTTGTCGTTGACGTTTACCATGGCGCTCTTTGCGCCCGTGCTTTGCGGCGTGAACACCACGTTGATGGTGCAGGTGGCTCCGGCCGCGAGAGTCGAAGGAGAGATGGGGCAGTTGTTGGTTTCGCTGAACGAGCTCATGTTGGTCCCGCTGACGGTAATGCTGGTGATGGTCACCGTGGCGTTTTTCGACACGTTGGTCACCGTTACCGGCACCGGATTGCTCGACGTGCCCGTCGTCTGGTTGCCGAAGTTGATGCTCGGCGGCGTCAGCGTGACTTGAGTGCCGATGCCCGAGAGCGACACCGTCTGCGGACTGCCGGGCGCGTTGTCCGTAATGCTCACCGAAGCGGTTCGAGTGTTCTTCATCGTCGGCGTGAAGACCACGCTGATGGTGCAGTTCGCGCCCGCCCCGAGCGTGGAGGGAGAAATCGGGCAGGTATTGGTTTGAGAATAGTCGCCGCTGTTGGTGCCCGTGATGCCGATGCTCGTGATGCTCAGGGCCGTGGTCCCGCTATTGGTCAGGGTCACCACCTGCGGCGGGCTCGGAATCCCCAGCCCTTGATCCGGGTAGCTGAGGCTCGTCGGTGAGAGCGTCACCGCCGGCGCCAAGACCGGTTGCAGCAGCACGGAAACCGCGGCGGCGCTTTCGTCGGCCGCCACCAGGTCCAGCCGGCCGTCGCCGTTAAAGTCGCCTGCCGCCACCGAGACCGGATTCGCGCCGGTCGTGTACGTGGTCGCCGCCTGGAACTTCCCGCCGCCGCTGCCCAAAAGAATGGACGCGCCGGGGGCCGAGTGGCTTGCTGTCGCCAGGTCGAGGATGCCGTCACCGTTGAAGTCGCCGGCGATGAGCCCGAAGGGCCCGCCGGTCACGGGATATATCGCCGCGGGGAAAAAGTTTGCGTTGCCTAGCCCAATCAGCACCGCAACGTCATTGACTCCGATGTCCGTGACGGCAATGTCGAGGATGCCGTCGTTGTCGAAATCGGCCACCACCAGGCCAAAAGGTTCAGGGCCGGTCGCGAGATACTCGGGCGACTGGAACGTGCCGTCGCCGTTGCCGAGCAAAATGGACACCCGGCTGTCCACCAGGCCCGCCACCGCGAGGTCGAGCTTCCCGTCCTGGTTGAAATCGCCCGCGCCCACGCTGATCGGTCCCAGCGCGCACTGATAGGCCACCGCCGTCGAGAACCCTCCGGCGCCGTTGCCGAGCAGAATGGACACGGTGTCGTCAATCTCGTTGGTCACCGCCAAGTCGATGTTGCCGTCGCCGTTGAAGTCGCCCGCCGCCAGATGCACCGGGCCCGTGCCCACCGTGAAATCCACGTGCGTCTGGAATGTCCCGTCGCCGTTTCCCAGCAGGATGGAGACCGAACCCGGCTGGCACGGCGGCGCGCCGCAGTTGTCGTTCACCACGGCCAGGTCCGGCTTGCCGTCGTTGTTGAAGTCCGCCACCACGATGCCCAGCGGATCCACCCCCACCGCTACCGTCGTCGGAGCGTTGAACGTGCCGTCGCCCTTTCCCAGCAGCACCGAGACCGTATTGTCGGTATCGTTGGTCACCGCCAGGTCCAGCTTGCCGTCGCGATTGAAGTCACCCACCGCCATGAAAGCGGGGTCGTGGCCCACGCCGATGTCCGTCCGGTTGAGCGTCACGCTGCTCTCCGACGCCGTGGTGGCGAAGAAGCACACGTTTGACGCGCCCCCGCCCGGCGCCGGGTTCACCACCGTCACCGACGCCGTGCCCATCGCCGCGATGTCGGAAGCGAGAATGCTGGCGGTAACCTTGAGCGAACTGACGAACGTGGTGGTGCGCGCCGAGCCGTTCCAGTTGACCACCGATCCCGGCACGAAGCCCGAGCCGTTCACCGTCAGCGTGAACGCCGCGCTACCCGGCGCCGCCACGTCCGGCGAGAGCGGCTGATTGATGAGCGGAACGGGATTGTTGCCGGTATTCCTGCCGCGAATCGCCCCCTCGTTGCCCGCCGCCCGCGCCCCCGTCTGAGGCCCCATTTTGGCGCCCGCCGCAGCCCCCGTTAAAGCCATCGTCGCGGCCGGCTGCCATAACACCACGACGGCCGCCAGCGCCCCAACCACCAGGCCCGTCCCAATCCCCAACACCACTCTTCGCATGCGAATCACAGTTTTCCCCTCCAGGCTGGAATCGTTCGCTTGATTTCTGCCCGCCCCTTCGCGGACCGGCAAACCACTTCCTACTCCCTATTCCCTACTCCCTCGCTCTTCTCCCGGCCCCTGACCCCTGTCTCCCGGCCCCTGACCCCTGTCCCCCGACCCCTGACCCCTGGCCCCCGGCCCCCGGCCCCTGACCCCCGACCCCCGGCCCCTGACCCCTGCCTTTACGTTCCCGTCCCCGAAAGATGCACCTTCTGTGGACTCGCTCCGCCGTCATCCACAATGCTCATCGTGGCCTTCTTCACGCCCGTGGACTGCGGCTGGAACGCGGCGCTGATCATGCAGCTCGCGAGCGGAGCAACCGTCGGCTGGCAATTGTTGTTCTGGCCAAAGCCCGGCGCGCCCGCGATGGTGATGCTGGTGATGTTCAGCGTCGCGTTCACCGACGTGTTGGTCACGGTAATGGTTTGCGCCGAGCTTGACATGCCCACCGGCACCTGCCCGAAGTTAATGCTGGTCGGCGACACTTTCACAATCGTCCCGACCCCTGTCAGCGGCACGCTCTGCGGACTCCCCGGCGCATTGTCGGTGATGGTGAGGCCCGCGGTCCTCGTCCCCTTGGCGGTGGGCTGGAAATACACGCTGAAGGTGCAACTGGCCCCCGCCGCGAGCGTCTTGCCGCAAGTGGTGCCTTCGTGGAAGTCCGTGCCGTTCGTCCCGGTGATGGCCACCATCGTCAGATTCAGCGTGGCGTTGCCGGTGTTCGTCAGCGTCACCGTCTGGATCGTGCTTTTCTGCCCCAGCAGTTCGGTGGGGAAGGTAAGACTGGTGGGGGAAAGCGTCACCGCCGGCTGATCGCTCGGCTTCGAGCTCGACGTTCCCGTCCCGCTCAGTGCCACCAACTGCGGACTGCCGCCGCCGTTGTCAAAAATCTGCAGCGTGGCGCTCTTGGCTCCCTTGCTGATGGGTGTGAACGTGACGCTCACCGTACAGCTTGCTTTCGGCGCGAGGCCCGCCGGGCAGTTGTTGGTTTCGGCAAACGACCCGCCCGTGCCCGGTATCACAATCTGCGAAATGTTCACCGTGGTGTTGGTCGAGATGTTGGTCACGGTCACGGTTGCCGGGTTACTCGTCGTTCCCACGGGTTGACTGCCGAAATTGATGCTGCTAGGCGCTACCTTGACGAACGTGCCCGCGCCCGAGAGCGGCACGCTCTGCGGGCTGCCCGGCGCGTTGTCGGTGAGCGTGAGCGACGCCGTCCGGTTGCCTTTCTTGGTGGGCTGGAAATACAAGCTGAACGTGCAATTCGCCCCCGCGCCGAGCGTGTGGCCGCACGTCGTGGCCTCGTGGAAGTCCGCGGGATCGCTCCCGGTGATCGCGACGCTCGTGAGATTGAGCGTCGCATTGCCGGTATTGGTCAGCGTCACCGTCTGCACGAGACTCTTTTGCCCCAAGAGTTCGGTAGGGAAAGTCAGACTGGACGGAACCAGCATCACCGCCGGCTGATTCGTCGCTTTCGACCCGGAAGTCCCGGTACCGGTGAGCGCCACCGTCTGGGGGCTGCCTTTCACGCTGTCGTATATGTAAAGCGTAGCCGTGTCCGAGCCTCTCACTTTGGGAGAAAACGTCGAACTAATCTGACAGCTCGTGCCGGCGGCCAGCGTCTGCCCGCAATTATTCGTCTGGCTGAACTGACCTCGGTTGGTTCCGAAAATCGCGATGTTCGTGATGCGGAGATCCGTGTTGCCGGAATTGGTCAAGATCACGGTCTGCGGCGGGCTCGTAGTATTTACGGGTTGGTCGCCGAACGCAATCGCGCTCGGCGTGGCCGTTACAGTAGTCTGCAAGAGGGCGACCACATCGAAGGTCGAGCCGTTTTTGCTTCCGGTCACCAAGTCCAGTCTCCCATCTCCGTTGAAGTCCGCAACTACGTACGCTTCCGCTTGCTGTGCTGAAAAGCTGCTCAGTGGCGCAAAGGTGCCGTCACCATTTCCAAGGAATAGAGAAAAAGTATTGAGATAACCGGAGCCGTTATCGGTGTTTGACAACAGATCCAATTTGCCGTCGTTGTTGAAATCAGCCGCTATCACTGGCCCACCGGGAAATTCTCCCGCGGCGTATTCAACTTCTGGCTGGAAGGTGCCGTCTCCATTTCCTAGCATGATACCCAAGCTTCCGGTGAGATTCGGATAGTTGGAGTCCGCTATGGCCAAATCCAATTTGCCGTCCTGGTTAAAGTCCGCCGTGACCAGCCCTCCCGGCCCAATTCCGGTCGCGTAGGTGACCTGGGGTTGCAGCGTGCCATCGCCATTGCCCAGAAGAACGGAGACCGACCCTGGATTTACACAGGGAAATGAAGGACCACAATAATTCGCCACCGCGACGTCAGGAATGCCGTCCCCGTTGAAATCGCCCACAGCTATAGAGTCCGGCAGTGTGCCCACCGAATATGCCACGGCGCTCTGAAAGGTGCCATCGCCATTCCCTAAGAGCACACTGACTGTGAAGTCGCTGCTCGTGATGATCAGATCCAATTTACCGTCACCGTTGAGGTCCCCTGTCGCGATCTCCCACGCCCCGTCGCCGGTCTTGAACTCGCGAGGCGCGCCGAAGGTGCCGTCTCCCGCACCGAGAAAGATTGCTACTTCGTCATCCTTGCCGCACAGATTGTCGTTGCCACACGTGCCCACTGCCAGGTCCAACTTACCATCACCGTTGAAGTCCCCGGTGGCGATTGCCACGGGTGCCTTAACCCCCCTCAATAGCAGCGGTGCCCCGAAGGTTCCGTCCCCGTTACCGAGCAACACATTCAATCCGTTCGTGTAGCCATCCATGATCACCAGATCAGGTTTGCCATCCCCATTGAAATCTCCGCTCGCCATTGGGGACGCAACGCCCCCCGAGGCCGAGGTTAAGCCGGGCCCAAATGCGACTGTCGAGAGGGGACTCGCGATCGGCAAGAACACGACGTTTGACCTCCCCCCACCGGGAGTCGGGTTCTCCACATTCACTCGGGCCGTGCCTGAACCGGCGATGTTTTTCGCCGGGACCGCGGCTGTCACTTGGTCACTGTTGAGAAAAGTGGTCACGAGCGCCGCGCCGTTCCACTTCACCACCGACCCGGATACAAATCCCGTGCCATTCACCGTCAGCGTGAACCCCGCCCCGCCCGGCGCGACGGCCGAGGGCACCAGCGGCTGATTAACCAGCGGCACCGGATTCGTTGTGCCCGAAGGGCCCGAAAGGCCCGAAAGGCCCGAGGCGCCCGACGCGCCAAAAGTAACCAACCGTGCCGGCTTCGACACCAGGAACAATCCGGCAGAAATTGCCAACAGGCCGCCGCGTATCCACCACTTTGCCGTGGTCATGGGTCTCCTTAGTTGCCGGCAACAAGCGCCCACATGAGGTGGTCGGGCTTGGTACCCACTGTCCGGTCCCGGCGCTCCGTCCCCCATAACGACACTGGTCTTTTGCTTATACGCCGGAAGCGGTTCCCGCACAAGTCGTCAGAGAGTAACTGGCGAAGTGGATACTACGTGGGTGGCAAGCGCAGCGAGCCGGAAGGAAGAACACTACCCCTCTCCCAGGGGAGAGGGTGTCCCGGCTTGCCGGGACGGGCGAGGGGTCTTTCCATACGCGTTCCGCCTCGCCTGCGCGAACGCCATCTTGTAAGCTTTGGAAAGGCAGAACACTACCCTCTCCCAGGGGAGAGGGTGTCCCGGCTTGTCGAGACGGGCGAGGGGTCTTTCCATCCGCTGTGAGGGGTCTTTCATGCGAGTGCCTACCGAAAGAATCCGCGAGTTGAGACGCCACCAGACCGACGCAGAGAGGAGCGCTTGGCGGCTCCTGCGCAACCGCCGAATCGGCCTGAAAATTCATCGCCAGTATGCGATCGGGCCTTACGTGGTTGACTTTTACTGTTTTGAGGCGCGGGTCGCGATTGAGTTGGACGGCGGCGCCCACTCGCAGCCGAGCCGGATCAGCAAGGACAAGGTCAAGGATGCTTATCTGAGGAGCCTCGGCATCCGTGTGCTCCGCTTGCCGAACGGCATGGTGCTCGAAGCCCCGGAAGACTTCGTCAGCAAGGTGCGCGAGGCAGCACTGCCCTTCTAGCTTCACGCGGGCAAAGACCCCTCACCCGTCCCAACAAGTCGGGACACCCTCTCCCCCTGGGAGAGGGCCATGCTGCACGGATGAGGAGCATGTCTGCGAGAGTCTGCTGATGGGAACAAAAAGGATTACCCCCGTCCCAGGGGAGAGGGTGGCGAGGTCGCCGCGGCGACCGAGCCGGAAGAAGAACACTCCCCTCTCCCAGGGGAGAGGGTGTCCGCCGTGGCGGACGGGTGAGGGGTTTTTCCATCCGCGTTCCGTCTCGCCTGCGCGAACGCCATATTGTAAGCTTTGGAAAGGCAGAACACTACCCCTCTCCCAGGGGAGAGGGTGTCCGCCGTGGCGGACGGGTGAGGGGTCTTTCCGCCCGTCAAATAAAGTACTTGACAAATAGTACCTAGTATGTAATACTCTCCCCGTTATTCCCGCTCACCTTGGCATCTTCGACGGCCCCCGCGCGGACTTTCCGCGCCTCAGCCCTACTTCACCCTCGCTTCGGCGATGGCATCTTCAAACCCAGGAGAAAAATCCATGCAACAACTGGTAGAACGTTCCACCACCCCGGCCATGGCCGCCGCCAATCGCGCCAACGCCGGCCGCTCCACCGGACCCCGCACCGAACGCGGCAAGTCCGCCTCCCGCTGCAACGCCCTGAAGCACTGGGGACGCGCCGAAGCCATGCGCGACCTCATGCCCGCGCTGGGCGAAGCGGCGGCGGAATATCAGGACGCCCTCGACGGCCTCTGCAGCTCGCTCGCCCCCGAGGACCACTTCGAGACCCTGCTGGTGCAGGATATGGCCGACCTCCACTGGCGCCTGCGCCGTTCGATTCGCGGCGAGACCGCCCACCAGGCCAAGCGCCGCCGCGGCGCGCTCCAACACCAGGACCAGCTCAACGCCGGGCAGGAAAACGGCGGCTCGCTGAGCGGCCCGGAGCGGGCCATGATCGCCCTGGTGGGCTTCACCGGCCTGCCCGATTCCCCCGCCAAGTTTTACCGCGTCCTCGAGCTGCTGAAGATGTTCGGGGTGCTGGTGAGCTACGGCAAATTGGGCCGCGAAGGCGTGGCCTTCCTCCAGGACCTTTACGGCCCCGCGCCCAGTCCCGCCGGCAAAAGCCTGATCGGCGGCTTCGAAAGCTACCTGGCGGCCGACGAGGCGCCCCTGGGCGACGACGACGTCCAAAAGGCCGAGCGGGCGGCTAGGATTCTAGCCGCCCGCGCCGGCTTCCGGAAAGCTCTGGAAGAAGAGATCGCCTGGTTCGAGAAGCGCGCCGCCGCCGACCGGCAGGCGCGCGCCGAGCTCGCCGGCCCCAAGGTGGAGTGCGAAATGCTCTACGCCTCGCCCGACCCCGACCGCATCGCGCTCGCCCAGGAGCGCCTGGAGCGCCGCTTCGAAAA